>CAWAWS010000008.1:0-120263 GCA_963785725.1 uncultured delta proteobacterium
CGTGCCCAATCTGAGCTGGCCGATCGCGGTCAAGAACCGCATCGTCGTGGCTGCGCTCGGTCATCTCTGCTCGTGGTCGCCCGGTGGCAAGTAGCCGCGGCCTCGTCGCCTTGGTCGTGGCCTTCGTCGGCTGCGGTGGCGGCAGCGGCGGGGCGCGCGATCTCGGCGTCGGCGTCGACATGAGCAGCGCCGACCTCGGCGCCGGCGATGCCGGCGGCGACATGGCGCAGCCCGCGTGCATCACGCCGGCGACGCCCGGCAGTCGTGCAGCCGCGCCGGTCATGACCAAGCTGCCCATCTGCAAGCTGAGCCAGACCGGCTGCATGGACGCGCGAGCCCACGCAGTTCGCCGCCGACGCGCAGTCTATTACGAGGTCAACAGCCCGCTGTGGTCCGACAATGCGGCCAAGTCGCGCGCCTTCGTGCTGCCCGACGGCGGCACGATTCACGTCAAGAATTGCGGGCCGACGCACGCCGACGCAGCTGGCCGAATGCAGTGTCGCCGATCGGCATCCCCAATGGCGACGGCCGAGACCGGCAAGTGGGTCTTCCCCGTCGGCACGGTCATGATCAAGAACTTCATCGTTCGACGGCAAGCTCGTCGAGACGCGCCTCTTCATGCACGTCGACGCGCGCGACCGCGAGCTCATCCAGAACGGCAGCCGACTGGGTCGGCTACAACTACGCCTGGAACGAGGCGCAGACCGAAGCGACGCGTCGTGCCCGACACGCGCACCGCCGTGTCAGTTCAACACCGGCGCGCAGACGGTGACGTGGAACTACCCGAGCTTCACCGACTGCATCGGCTGCCATAGCCCGGCGTCGACACGATGGGCCCGGAGACGGACGCAGATGAACCGCACGGTCGACGGCGGCAACCAGATCGACACGTTCGTCGCGATGGGCCTCTTCGACGACACGGCGCCGGCGAAGCCTTACGCGACGCCGCTCGTCGAGCCGTACGCCAACGCGGCGCTGGGGCTCGACCGGGCCGCCGGCCGGCGCGACCGTCGATCAGGAGGCGCGCTCGTACCTGAGCGCGAACTGCGGCTTCTGCCATCGCCCCGACGTCAACGACCAGGGCTTCGACTTGCGCTATTCGCTCTCGCTCTACGAAACCAAGGTCTGCAATCTCACGCCAACAGAACGGCATCCCCGGAATGACGACCACGCAGTACGTCGGAATTCGCGCCCGGCAATCACGCCGGCTCGGCCTTGTGGGTGCGGATGAACATCCCGGTGCCCGACGGACGACGTCGCACGAGAGTGACAACGTCGGGCGCATGCCGTCCGCGCGCCAGCTTCGTCGTCGACGCGCAGGCCACGGCGCTCATCGCCGCCTGGATCGACGGCACCGCCAGCTGCCCGACGCAATAGCCGCTACGGCGCGACGACCACGTCCCAAGGCTCGCCGCCGACGGCGATGCGGCGGTCGACATTGCCGCTGACGACGTCGATGATCGACAGATTGTGGCCGCTGCCGTTGGCGCTGTAGAGGTGGCGGCCGTCGCGATCGAGCGCCAGGCCGAGCGGCGCTTGGCCGGCGCCGTCGATGCTGCGCAGCTGGCGTCGTGCGGCGACGTCGAGGATGGCGACGGAGGCGCCGCGGCCGCAGCTGACGTAGAGCGTGTGGCCGTCGGCCGATAGGGCGCCCCCCGAGGGGTGCACGCCGGCGGGCGCGGCCGAGTCCTGCGTGACGGCGATGTTGCCGAGCGGCGCCAGGCTCGCGGCATCGAAGACCGTGACCGCTTTGCCGCGCTCGCTCATGACATAGGCGGTGCGTCCGTCGTCGCCGAGGACGACGGCGCGCGGGCCGGCGGCGACGGGGATGCGGGCCACGACGGCGAAGCTGTGCGCGTCGACGGCGACCACCTGGTCGGCGCCGGCGACGGAGACGAAGACGAGCTGGCCGTCGGGGCGCACGGCCACGCCCGCGGGCTTGGCGCCGACGGCGACGCGACCGCGCGGCGCGCCCGTGACGGCGTCGACGGCGACCAGCTCGCCCGCGCCGTCCGTCGCGACCCAAAGCGTGCCGTCGACGCGCGACACGGCCAACGCCGCCGGCTTGCCGTCGACGAGCAGCTTACGCACCGTTCGTTGCCGCAGGTCGACGACGGCCACGCCGTCGGCGACCGCGACGTAGAGCCGTCGCTGCTCGGTCAAGAGCGCGAGGCCGCGCGGCTCGGCGCCGACGTCGATGCGGTCGAGCACCTGAGCGGCGCGCGGATCGACCGCGATCACCTGTCGGCCGGCGTGATCGCTGACCCACAGGCGCGGCCCGGGCGGCGAACGACGCGCGCAACCGAGCGACAAGCCGAGGCAAACGAGTAGCGCGCAGGTCTTGGCCATGCTCGATATGTACTACGGCCGCCGCCGCCGCCGTTACGGCAGATGCCAGGTGACGCGGCCGAAGACGCGGCGCAGCGGCGCATAGGCGCTCCCGACGACGCTGGCGGTGCCGATGCGATAGGCCCACAGCTCGTCGCCGAGGTTGAGGATGTCGACGGCTGCCTCGGGTTGGCCCCAGATGTCGAAGCGGTGGCGCAAGCTGACGTCGACGGTGGCGTGCTGCGGCAGCGCCAGCTGGTTGCTCTCGCCGGTACGCAAGCCGCTGCCGTATTGCACGAGCGCGCTCACGTGCGTGCGCTGCGCGCGATCGTGCAGATCGACGCCGGCATTGAAGGTGACGATCTGCTGGTGGTCGAACGCTTGCCAGCCGGCATACGCCAGCTGGTCGGCGTTGAAGAGATACTTCGAGCTGACGATGCCTTGGCCTTGCACCGCCTGCAGCGAGACGTTGCCGAACGTCGTCAGCCAGCGCGTCGGGATGAGCTGGAATTCGAGCTCGAGACCGCCGCCACGCCCACGCCGGTAGTTGTATTCGGCCTTGAGGTCGGTGTTGCCGATCTCCTCGTCGTCGAGCGGATGGTTCATGAGCCGGCCCCACAGCGTCACTTCCGTCTCCAGCCACGGCTTGGGCCGCACGGCCACGCCCACCTCCGCCGACCACGTCTCTTCGGGGCGGACGTCGAGCTCGAGCGGCTGGCCGGGCGGCACGAGGCCGAGCGCGCGCGCCGCCGTCGGCGCGTCCAGCGACGGCGGCTGCCACAAGTAGCCGACGAAGGCGTGCAGCCGCACCAAGCGGCCGAGATCGTAGGTCGCGCCCAGGCGTCCCGACGGCGTGTCGAAGGTGATGGTGCGCTCGGCGGGGACGGCGATGGCTTGCAGGTCGAAGCGCACGCCGCCGAGCAGCGTCAGGCGACCCCAGGTGAAGCGATCTTGCGCGAAGGCGACCACGCTGCCGATGTGCGTGCGATCGCGGCCGCCCAGCGTCAGCGACGGGTCGGGACCGCCGGCGGGCGCGCTGTCGTCGCGCGTGTATTGCTTGTAGCCGATGCTGTTCTCCTCGTCGCCGCCCTGCAGCCCGGCTTTGAGCAGGTGATGCTGACCGAGGAAGATCCAATAGTGCAGGATGGCGTTGTAGCTCTGCGCGCCGTGGTTGATGTCGCTGCAGATGGTGCCGGGATCGGCGGTGGCGCCGAGGCTGCGCGTCGGATCGCAGCTCAAGTCGCCTTCGGAGTCGCGCACGATGGCGGCGGCCAGCCAATTGCCGTGGGCGCCGCTGTGACGATAACTGACCGTGGCCAGAAGGTCGCGCTCGCGCTCGAGCGGGTTGGAGTCGAGCGGGATGTAGCGCGGCGGATCGTTGCCATACTGGTCGGGCCCGCGCACGGCGCCGGGCGGCGCGTCGGCGAGCGGCAGCAGCGTCGGGTCGAGCGGGATCTGCAGCGTCGACTGGCGGTAGGCGAAGGTCGCTTCCAGGCGATCGTGCGTCGTCAGACGATAGGCGGCGCGCGCCAACACCTCGCCGCTCTCGGTCTGGTCGTGGACGATGGGATTGGCGTCGGGCGTGTCGAGGCCGCGGTCGGTGCGCTCGTAGTTGCCGGCGACGAGCAGGCTGAAGCGGCCCCAGCCGGCCGCGTAGGCCGCCGACGGGCGCACGGTGTCGTAGCTGCCGTAGGTGATCTTGGCGTAGCCGACCTGCCCGTGCTCGGGGAGCAGCGTGCTCAGCGCTGCGACGCCGGCGACGCCGCCGTATTCGACCGGCATGCCGCCGATGGTCAAATCGACGCGCGTGATGAGCTCGGTCGGGATCAGCGTCAACAGCTGGTTCGACAGCGCGGCCGGCAGCGGAACGCCGTCGAGCCAGTAGCTGATGTCTTCGTAGTTGCCGCGCACGTGGTTCTGGCCGAGCGCGTCGGCGGTGACGCCGGGCAGGACGCGCAGCGCCTCGGGCAGCTCGCGGTCGACGGCGCCGGGGATCATGCGCAGCGTCGCGGCGTCGAGCTGGAAGGTGCTGCTGCCGGTCTTCGGCGTGTCTCGGCTGCCGATGACGCTCGACTGATACGCCGGAACGAGCGTCCCCGGCGCCGTCTCCATTGGCGTCGTCTCCGGCTGCGGCATTGGCGGCACCGTCGATGGCGTTGATGGGGTCGTCTGAAGCTGCGGCTGCGGCGTCGGTGTCGGCGTCGGCTGCGCCGTTGGCGTTGGCGTCGGCTGCGCCGTTGGCGTCGGTGTCGGCGTCGGTGTCTTGTCGGCCGAGGCGACACGCGCGAGGCCGAGCGCGAGCGCGAGCGTGAGGAGCCCGCGCGTCATTGCGCCTTCACGGCGGCGGTGTCGTCGTCATCGCCGCCGTCGACGCCGCCGTCGAGCGGGCAACCCGCGTCGGGCGCGGGAGTGCCGTCAGGACACTGCCAGCTCCAGTCGGAGGAGGGGATTGGCGTGCCCGAGTCGTCGTAGATGCGGCAAGCAGCGGCGCCGATCGTGATCAGGCCTAGGACGACCCAGAGTAGGTTACGCAGGCGCATCGAGGCTGCACGATAGCAGCTGCCGTGCGCCTCCACTCGCCGCCGCGCACGCAGCGCGGGTCAGAAGCCTTTGGGCGGGAGCGCGCGCAGATAGGCGACCAGCCCGCTCTGCTCGGCGGCGCTGAGCGTGAACTCGTGGTTGGGCGCGATGAGCGGCGTGCGGTCGGGATACTGGCCGAGCGTCATGATGCCGACGAGGTCGGCGTCGGCGTAGAAGGCTTCGTACGTCGGCGTGTTGTCGACGCCGCCGGCGCCGTCGTGGCCGCCGAAGTCGGCGAACAGATTGAATCGGGAAGTCGAGCGGCGTGGCCGAGGCGACCAAGGAGGCGCAGCTGGGTCACCGAGCGGCCGTCGAAGCGGGCGGTCACCGACAGCTGATCGGCGACCGTGCCGCGTCCGCCGACGGTGAGGACGACGCCGTCCGGGTGGCAGCCGGCGGCGGGACGAACGGCAAGAACAGGCGCACGAACGGGACTGCGGACATGGATGACGGAAGCCATCGACAGCAAGAACCTGGCCGCTGACGGGCGCGCGCTTTCGCGTGGTTGCGGTGGCGCTCGGATGCGCCGCTGGGGAGCGCGGTTCCCAGCGCGGACAGCTGGGCGCGGACGCGAATGCCCGCTTGTCGCCGGCGTCCGATCAGCGGTTGTCGAACGTGCGCGCGATCTTGAGCTGCGTCGCACCCTCCGCGAACGCATCGGCGGCCTGCGACAGCGCCTTCTGCGAGTGGCGCACCGTCACCTGGGCGCGAATGCGCGCCGCTCCCTCGGGCACGACCGGATGGCAAAAGCCGATGCAGAAGACGCCCTTGCCATAGAGGAAGTCGGTCAAGCGCTGTGCCGCGACGGCGTGGCGGGTCAACACGATGACCGCGGGGTGCTCGCCTTCGGCGGTCCACAGCCCGTGCTCGGCGAGCGCGTCGCGGAACAGCTTGACGTTCAGGGCCAGCTGCTCGCGCAGCTGCGGCTCGGAGCGCAACAGCCCGAGCGACGTGAGCGCCGCCGCCACCGACGCCGGCGGCAGCGCCGTCGACGACAAATACGGGCGCGACTTCTGCCGCAGCCACGTCACCAGCTCCTTGCGCCCGGCGACGAAGCCGCCGGCCCCACCGCCGAGCGCGACGCCGAAGGTGCCGGTGACGAGGTCGATGCGATCGCCGAGGCCGAGCTGATCGTGCGTGCCGCGGCCGCGCTCGCCGACGATGCCGACGCCGTGGCTGTCGTCGACGACGACGAGCGCGTTGTACTTCGCGGCCAGCCCGTAGATGTCGCGCAGGTTCGCCGTCAGCCCCGACAGCGGGAAGACGCCGTCGGTGACGATGACGCGGAAGCGGGCCGAGCGCGAGCGCCGCAAGCGGTCCTCGAGGTGCTCCATGTCCTGGTTGCGATAGGAGTAGACGCGCGCGCGGCACAGCCGGATGCCGTCGGCCAGGCTGGGTCGCACCAGCTCGTCGCAGAACAGATAGTCGCGATCGGAGAGCAGCGACTCGAAGAGGCCGGTGTTGGCGTGATAGCCGCTGGCGAAGACGAGCGCGTCGCTGGTGCCGAAGAAGCCCGCCAGCTCGCGCTCGAGCTCGGCGTGCAAGGGCAGCGTGCCGGCGGCCATGCGCGGCGAGGCGACGCCGACGCCCCATTGCTCGATGGCGCGAATCGCCGCCTGCTTCACCGCCGGATGCTGCGACAGCCCGAGGTAGTCGTTGGACGCGAAGTTGGTGAGCTCGCGATCGCCGACGCGGATGGTCGGTCCGGGCGGCGTCGACAAGAGCGGCTCGCGACGCAACAGCCCCGCCTCTTCCAGGTGCTTGGCCTCGGTGCCGAGGAAATCGAGGAACGCGCTGTTTCTCATTTGCCGCTCCCGGCCGGCTCGGTGGCGATGAACCATAAGAGCGACGACGCGCAGGCCTGCCACGGCATCGCGTTGTCGTCGCTCGCGGCGAGGCAGTAACGATCGATGGCGCGCCCGAGCTCGGCGTCGCTCGGCAAAGGACCCGTGCGCAGCCGGAAGTCGACGGCGAGCGCGCCGGCCAGGCGGCGGCTCTCGTCGGCCAGCGCGCGCCGGTAGTCTTTGGCGGTGGTCATGATCTGGTAGCGCTGCTCCGTCGGGATGAGCTGGGCGTCGCCGAGGAGCTTGGCGACGATGACGTCGAGGTCGACGGCGCAGCGCTGCGCCTCACCGCCGCGCTTCTTGCAATATTGGCGCGACGCGGTCATCAGGCACTCGAGCTTCAAGCGCTCGATCTCGGACGCGCAGCTCGAGCGGCTCATCACCTGCGCATAGTTGGTCGCTTGCGCCAGCGCTTCCGCCGGCGTCGCGCGCAGCGCCGCCAGCGCCTCGTCGAGGTAGGCGACCCGCGCGGCGGCGCCATACGGCTCATCGGCGCCGGCGACCGCGCCGCCGAGGACGACCGCGCAGCCGAGGACGAGCGCGCCCGCCAGGTTGCGGCGTCGGCGCGCGCCGGCGCGACTCACAGCCGCCCTCGCAGTCGAGCATACTGGCCGCGGAACAGCCCGACGTAATTGCGCAGATGCCGCTCGTAGGGATAGACCTCGAGCAGATCGGGCCGCGTCGTCATGAAGCCGGGGTCGAGGTAGATGTCGACCGCGTCGAGGCCGTACAGGCGCGTCAGAAGATAGTCGCGGCCGGCGAACGCGGCCTGCATGCCGCCGGTGGCGCGCGCGTCGAGGCCCGCTTCGCTGAGCAGGGCGCCATAGTGGAAGCCGGGCGCGAGCAGGCGCGCGACGGCGTCGTAGCGATCGGTGTACAGCGTCGCGCCGGCGGGCGAGGGTGGCACGTGCAGCTCGGCGACGGTGAAGTGGTGGCCGGCGAAGTCGAATGGCGTCGACGTGAGCGCCTGCGCCGCGTCTTCGAAGTAGCACTGGAAGGTGATGAACGCGCCACTCGGATGTTGCCGCGACAGGCGTTCGCGCTCGAGCACGGTGGCGACGTCCGTCGACGCCAGGAGCGCGCGCGGATCGGCGGCCAGCCGCTTGCACGTATCGAGCGCCGCGCCCCAGTGCACGTGCACCTCGCGGCAGCTGGCGGCGGCCGGCTCGTAGCGGCTCTCGAACATCAGCTGCGCGACAACGTGCTCGAAGACCAGGCTCGCTTGCCGCTCGCCCGTCGGCGCCGGCCGGTGTGCCAGCGCGCGATAGCGCTCGCAGCTCGCCGCACGGAACGCGCCGTCGCCGGGATCGGGCAGGTTGGTCCACAGCTGGTGCGAGGCGTGCGGCGCCGTCGCCAGCATCTCCGCCTCGGCGCGTCCGCGCTCGCCGGCGTGGTCGAGCCGCGCGCCGAGGTCGCGCGTGTGCGGCTCGGCCGGGCTCGGGCGCGACGTCAGCTTCGTCCACGTGCCGTCGAGGAGGCGCCAGGCGTAGTGCAGCGCCGGCTCATCGCGCTGCCGTCGCGTGCACGGCGGCGCCGCTTGCGCCCGGCGCTCGGCCGGCGCGCATTGGCCGAGCGACTTCACGTAGCCGAGCGCGAAGGCGCGCTGCATGAGCGCGCAGCCGGGCACGTTGGGATCGGCCGGCGGCGCCGGCGCCGCCGGATCGGCGCACCAGGTCGCGCCGTACTGGCCGGCCGGCTGCACGAGACCGAGGAGCAGCCCGAGCGCGCGCGCGTCGATGCAGGCGAGCGCCAGCAGCAGCGCGATGGCCACGCAGACGGCGCGATGGAGCCGCGGGCCCAAGTCGAACGCCTCGCCGCGGTTGTCGCCGAGCGTGATGCGCCGCGCGTCGCCGCCGACGAAGTGCGCCTCTTCCGCCGTCCACTGGTCGCGCTTGGACGCGAAGCGGAAGTAGTGCAGGCTCGGCTCGTTGAGGCGCCAGAAGCGGAAGACGAGCGTGCCCACGACGACGGCGAAGCAGCCGACGAAGAAGAGCGTGCCGGCGCCGCGGCTGGCGAGCCGCTCGGGCGCGAGCACCCCGAAGCTGAGGGCGGCGGCGACACCGGCGACGAGCAGCGTCAGCGTCACCAGCGTCTTGGCGCCGATCACGGCAACTCTTTGGCGCGGCTGACCAGCTTGTCCTCGACGGTGATGCGGCGGTTCTTGGCCTTCGCCTCGCGCACCGCCGCCTGCTCGGTCGTGGTCAGCGTGCCGCCGAACGCCGGCACCTCGATGGCCGGCGTGTTGTCGGCGTGCGTGCAGATGACGACGTGATCGGGCACGTCGCTGCCGTAACGGGCGATCTCGTGGTAGGCCGCCATCGCGCGCTCGTAGCCGAGCTGCAGGTTCTTCTCCTTCTGCCCTTCGTTGTCGGTGTGGCCGTGGATGACCAGCATGCGCTTTTGCAGCGGCCCGACGTCGAAGTTGAGCACCGTGTGCGTCTCGTCGTTGAACAGCTTCGACATGATCTCGTGGCCGCCGTCGCTGAGCTCGCTCTTTCCCGTCGGAAACAGCACGTCGCCGGGCAGCGTCACCATCTTCACCGTCTCGGTGCCGACGGTGTCCGAGAGGCCGCTCTTGCGCGGCCGCGACTGCACCGCCCACAAGACGACGAAGAAGATCATCACGTTCGTCATCAGATCGATGTAGACGATCTGCCAGATGTCGAACGCCCGCCGCTGCCGCGACTCGCGCCGGCGGATCACTTCTGGACCTCGATGAGCGCCTGGTTCTCGAACACGACCTTGAGCGCGCGGCACAAGGTGTCGTAGTCGTAGTCGAGCCCCTTCAGTCGCTGCTCGAAGCGCGTCGCCGAGATCTTGTAGAAGGCCGAGAAGACGACGCCGTAGAGCGTGCACTTGAGCGCCAGCGCCAGCTGCGGCGCGATCGACTCGATGGTGACGGCGCCGCCGAGGCTGTCGAACATGCTGATGAGGCCGAGGACGGTGCCCATGAGGCCGAACAGCGGCATGGCGCCGGCCACGAAGTCGAGGTGCGCGCCCGAGTGATCGTAGAGCTCGTGGCACTCGACGTAGTACGAGTAGACGACGTACTCGGCGTAGTCGAAGCTCTTGCCGCGCTCCTGCATGGTGACGAGGTCGCGCACGAGCGGGTTGTCGGGCAAGGGCACGCGCGCGCCCTTGTCGACGGGACCGACGCGCATCTCGCCGTCGCGATCGCGGCGCATGGTGAGCCGCTCCTCGAGCGCCGCCAGCGTCTGCTGCAGCTGCGCCGCCTTCGGCGTCAGGTGTCGCGACGAGAAGAAGACCGTCATCGTCGACAGCATCTGCTTGCCGATCTCGGCGCCGGTCGCATAGACGAGCAGCGCCAGCGACACCAGCATGAGCGCGACGAAGAAGTTCTCGGTGACGAAGAAGACCGCCGCCACCGCCAGGATCGCGCCCATGCCGACGAGGCCGACGACGCCGGCGCCGGCCGCCTTCTTGCTGACGGCGAGCGTCGACTTGTTGATGACCTCGAAGAAGCCGGACGGGCTGTTGCTCTGTCGTGGGTCGCTCATCGGATGCCGCTCCTTGCCGCCGGCGCGGAAGCCCGCATGCGCTCGACGTAGATGGGGTGATAGTCGAAGGCGTCGCGCACGGCGACGTAGAGCGCGCCGCCGGCGACGACCGCCAAGACGAGCGCCACGGCCGTGCCGAGCGCGCGATCGGCGCGCCGCGCCAACGGCGCGTGGAAGAGCCGCGACAGCCACAAGAGGCGATTGCGCGGCGTCGCCGCCAACAGCTGCCGCTCGACGGTGGGGATGGCCTGGCGATCCATGTGCTCGAGCAGCTCCTTCGACGTCTGGATGAGCTCGGGCGCGTTGGCGCGCGTCGTCAGCGACGGCTCGGCGCCGCCGCGCAGGAACGCGAGGTACTGAATGAGCGGGTGCAGGCCCTGGTTGAGCGCCGCCTCGGCGTCGGCCACGCGCGCCGCCGGGCCCGACAGAAAGCGGTCGTAGACGTCGACGGTGGCGGCGACGAGCCAGCGGCGCAGGCGCGACGCCTTGCGTCCCGTGAGCGCGAACCCGAGCCGCAGCGTCGTCAGAAACGTGTCGCGGCTGCGGAAGCGGCCGAGCTCGCGCAAGAGCGCGGCGAACAAGAAGTCCTTCTGCGTCGGGTCGCTGTCGTCGATCTCGTCGTCGTCGACGTCGCGGGTAAAGGCGGCGTAGTGCTCGGTCAAGAGCTGGCGCACGATCTCGAAGTCTTCGTTGCCGTCGGCGATGAGCGGCACGCCGTCGCTGGCCGGCTGCGGCATGACCCAGCCGAGCAAGGTCGCATTCTCGCCGAGGACGCGTGGCGCCGCGGCGCGCGGCCGCGCCGGCGCCACCGTCAGCTCGTGGCGGCGCTGCTCGGCCGAGCGCTCGTGCAAGGTGGCGTCGCGCCCGCGCTTGCGCCGGTCGTCGACGGCCGGCTGGATGAAGCCGAAGGGCAGCTCTTCCTGATTGACGGTGCGCTCGGGCAGCTCGGTCTCGTCGGGCAGCTGGCCGAGCGCGGCGTCACGCACCAGCTCGCCGACGAGGATGCGCGGGCGCGCGAAGCCGCCGCCGTAGCTGACGACGCCGGGCAGCGCGCTCGGCAGAAACAGCGTGCGCTCGAACAGGGTCGGGTCGATGTCGACGCCGTTGCGGCGGATGTAGCCGCGGAAGTAGCGCTTGATGGTCGCATGCCAGGGATTGCGCGCCGTCGCCGCACCGATGACGAGGTGGACGTCGAGGTAGGCCGCCACGTTGTCGACGAGCGTGAGCAGCCAGAAGTGGACGAAGAGCCCGACGGTGGGCAGCGCCAACATGAAGGTCGCGCGCCGCGGCAGGCCGAGCGCGTCGCAGGCGACGAGCGCGAGCCAGAACAGCGGCAGGTAGGCGACGAGCAGGCAGGCGCGCAAGAACGCGAGGATGAGCCACGACTGCAGCAGCGGCCAGATCGCGTCGTGGCGCGCCTGACCGAGGCCATGGATCGGCGACAGGATCCAGCTGACGTGAATGAGCGCGAACGCGCCCCAGATCATGCCGGCGGCGATGGCGACGGCGAGCTCGCCGGTCGCGCCGGCGTCGGCGACGGCGGCGACGGCCCGCGCCGGCAGATCCGTCGTCACGACGGCGACGGCGACGAGGCCGAGTGCGGCGATGAGCGCGCCCGACCACTTCCACGACGCCGGCCGGCCGCGCCGCGCCAGCTCGCGCGCGCTGACGAGCAGGCGCGTCCACAAGGGCGGCAGCGCCACGAGCAGCATGAGCGCCACGAGCAGCGTCGCCAACAGCCGCGGATGGCCGGCCGGCGCCGTCGCCGTGACGGCTGCGGGCGCCGCTGGCGCGCCGCGCTGCGGCCGCTCGTCGACGAGGCCGCCGCGCTGCACGATCGGCCGCGCCAGCTCGCCGATGTGCCGTCGCAGCGTGGCCGCGTCGACGTGCGCCACGGCCAGGCTGCCGTCGAAGGCGCGGCCGCGCATCCAGGTGGCGTAGACGTCGTAATCGAGGAGCCCCTGGCGCAGGCTGCCGAGCACGACGATGTCGACGCCGGCGTCGCGGTAGCGATCGACGAGGCAGCGCGGGTCGCGGCCGGGACAGGCGCGCGCGTCGAGCTTGTCGGCGAGCGTGACCGAATGGAAGCGCGACAGCTCGCGCGCGATGGTCTGCTCGAGCGCGGCGGCGAACCAGCCGTCGCCGGCCGACGGCGCCACGTCGACCACCACCGCGACGGCGGACGGCGCGGCCGCGGCGCGGCCGGCAGCCACGACCCCGACGACGAGAGCTACGACAGCGGCGCGCACGATCGGATCACACAAGGCTTCCCGCGGTCATCATATCAGCTCCGGCTCCGGGAATGACGGCGCTGTCGTGCGTGAGTGCGCTGACGATCCGGCCGTGGCCTAATCGGGCCGCGCCGGCGCGCCGGCGCTGAATGCGGGCAGGTGCGCAGCCTCGCGGCCACGGTCGTGCCGGCCACGAGCGCGAGTGACTTGCGCACTCGTCAGTCGGCGGCGATCGGCGTATACCCGCTGTCGGCGACGACCGCCATGCGAGCCCTCATGCGAGCGAGACTTCTCATTCTGGCGCTGGCGCTTCCTGTCGGCTGTGGCGACGACGGCCTGGACAGCGGTCCGGTCGCGACCACCGATCTGGCCGTCGACGCGGCCGCGCGCGATCTCCTCGCGCCCGCGACCGGCACGCCCGACCTCGCCGTGCCCGCCGACCTCACCGCCGGCCCGCTCGATCTGGCCGCAGCCGACCTGGCTGCCGGCGCGACCAAGAGCGACCTCGCCACCGTCGATCTGGCGACGCCGCCGGATCTGCGCCCGCCGGCCGATCTGGCGCCGCCCGGCAATCTCAACTGCCCGGTGGGCGTGCGCCCATACATGCGAGAGTTCGTCGTCAACCGCTTCCTCGTGCCGTCGCAGAAGACCGACTACGGCATCGATCTCGACGGCGACGGCCGCAGCGACAACCAGCTCGGCGCGCTCGAGTCCGTCTTCGCCGACGAGAACCTCTTCGACGATCAAGCGACCAGCGACAGCTACGTCGCCCAGGGCGAATCGCTGATGCTGCTCGCGGTCGACTCGTTCGACCCGAATCTCAGTAATGATTCGTGCGCGCAGGTTCGCGTCTATTCCGGCACGCCACAGGGCGGCGGCGCACCCGACTTCAGCGGCAACGGCAGCTTCGTCGCCCAAGCGGGCCCGCTCGGCACCTTGGCCGGCGGGCTCTACGCCGGCACCTTCATTGCGTACAGCCCGCTCGTGCTCGCGACGCCGGTGACGCTGCCGATTACGCTCATCGTCGGCGATGCGCCGCTGGCGTTGACGATGACCGCCGCCTTCATCCGGATCGAGCCGCCCGGCAACGGCCTGCAGACGAGCGGGCTCGACGGCGCCCTGCGCGAGACCGAGGTTCAGCTGCAGATGGTGCCGAGCCTGGCGGAATATTGGACGCACGAGCTGTCGGATGTCCCGTTGACCGCGCACGATCAGCAGCTGGCCCAGATCTTCGACACGGGTGGCTCGCCCAGCCCGGCCTGCGCCGGGCTCGGCTGCCAGAATCCCGACGGCAGCTGCGCCAAAGCCAACGACAAGCTCGTCGACACCTGCGAGGTCTCCACCAGCTCGTTGATCTTGCAGCTCTTGCAGCCCGACATCCAGCTCTTCGCCGCCGATGGCAGCTATCATCCGACGCCCAACGGCACGGCACGCGACAGCTGGTCGCTCGGCCTCGGCTTCACGGTCGTCGGCGCCCAGTTCTGAAGCGCGGCGCCGCGGCTCACGGCCGCAGCGCTGACGTTACCGTCGCTGGGTTGCGACGCGGCGCTGGTCGAGCCGTGGTCGCAGTAGCTGCCGCGGCCGACGATGGGCTACGATGGGTGGGTGCAGGTGAAGGGCAACAGCTTTCGTGGCTTCATCGCGGCGCTGCGTCGCTTGCATGGGGAGGCGACGGTCGACAAGGTGATCGCGCTCCTGCCGGCCGAGCTCGGGCGTCGCCTGCAGCGCGACAACATCGTCACCGGACATTGGTATCCGCTCGATGAGCTGTCCCGCGTCCAGCAGGCGATGATGCGCGCCGTCGGACGCGGACCGGACGTCATCCGCGAGGTCGCGCGCGAATCGACGCTCGAGGACTTTCGCGGCCTCTATCAAGTCCTGACGTTCATCCTGACGCCGCAGTTCATCATCAAACGCACGCCCGGCATCTGGAAGCGCTACTACGATGGCGGCGTCGTCAGCGTCACCGCACAGGAGGGCGCCGGCGAAGCGAGCTTCAGCGCCTGCACGGGCTTCGACGAGCCCATGTGGCAAGGCGTCATCGGCGGCACCAGCGGCGTGCTCGAGGCCTGCGGCGCCAAGGGGCTCGAGATCAAGATCATCGGCGGCGGCATCGGCGACCACATGACGATCAAGGCAACGTGGCGCTGACGAACGCGCGCAGCCGCTCCGCGCTTTCGTAGGCCCGCCGCGACGGACGGCGGTCGGTCAGCGGTGCCGCTGTGATTCGCCGTTCGCTGCCTCAGGACGCCGGGCGTGCCGGCGCGGTGGTGCCGCCGCCGCGCAGCTGCTCGACCTTGGCTCGCGCGCCCCAGCGCTCGTAGGCGGCGATGGCGTCGCGCCGGCAGTCGGCCGCGGTGTGCGGCTCGCCTTGCGCCGTGGCGTGGCGCGCGGCCAGCTCCAGCGCCAGCGCCTCGACGTCGACGGCGCCGCTGCGTCGCGCCACGAGGACCGCGGCCTGATAGCCGGCGGCGGCGGCGACGGCGCGGCCGGCCACACGCGCCGCCTCGGCCTGCGCCAGCCGATGGCGCGCCGCGAAGTTCTCCGGGCACTCGGCCGCCCAGCGCCGCAGCTGCGCCACGCCGTCGGTCAGCCAGCGCTGCAGCCGCCGGCGCTCGTTGGTCGCGCCGTCGGTCAGGCGCTGCGCGGCGATGAGCACGCGGAAGAACGTGCGCTTGACCTGCGCCAGGCTGGCGAACACCGAGCGCTCGCGCCGATCGGCCTCCAGCATGTTGCGATAGGCCGCCGCGTAGTCGCCGAAGTAATAGCCGATGATCGCCTTGCCGCCGAAGTAGGTGGCCAGCGCCAGCGGCGTGTGCTCGTCGCTGAGCGAGGCGCGCAGCTCGGCTTCGGAGCGATCGGGCAACCTGAACGAGCGCGTCGCCGGACCGAGCGGCTGGCGCAGCGACTCGTAGAGGCCGAGCCGCAAGGCGTTGGCGGCGCTGAGATCGACGTCGCGCTCCTGTCGCGCCAGCTCGGCGGCGGTGCGCGCGACCTGCAAGAGCTCGTCGAGGTTCGGCGCGCTGAGCTCGAGCATCATGGCCAAGTTGCCGAGCACGAACAGGCGATAGGTGCGATCGCCGAGCCGCACGCTGGCGTCGTAGGCGCGGCGCAGCCTGAGCTCGGCCTGCGCGAACGGCCGCACCCACGGGATCAAGAAGGCGCCGCTCATGTAGAGCACCTTGGCCTCGAGGTCGCCGCCGCCGAAGCGCTCGTTGAGCTGGATGGCCAGCTCGCCCAGCTCGAAGCCCATGCGATAGCGCTGAAAGCCGCCGGTCATGACCATGCCGTAGCCGACGAAGCCATAAGCCGATTCCGCCGCCATGCCGTGCTCGAGCGACAGGCTGGCTACCTTGAGCAGCACGAAGGACAACAGCGTGCGATCGACCATGTACGCGGCCGGCGCCAGCGCCGTCAGAAGCTGCATGGCGCAGCGCGTGCGCGGATCGTTCGAGATGGGCAGCTCGGCCAGCTCGGCCAGCGTGCGCCGGCCTTGGCGCAGGCGGAGCAGCGCCAGCTCCTTGACGATCGACAGCTTGCCCGGCGCCGCCGGCAGCGCGACGCCGAGCGCCTGCAGGCCGGCGCGCGCCGAGTCGATGGCGTCGCGGAATTCGCCGCGCAGCCGCTGGACGGTCATGCGCAGCGCGTACAGCTCGGTGCGCTCGCCGTCGTCGCGGGCGCGGACGAGCGCGGTCGTAAAGGCGGCGTTGGCCGCATCGACTTGGCCCAAGAGGTAATAGAGCTCGATGCGCTCCTTGGCGAAGGCGAAGCGCAGATCGTCGGCGTCGGCGAGCGCGGCCAGCGTCGGCGCGCCGTCGGTGACGTGCTTGAGCGCGGCGGCGAAGGCGGTGGCCAGCTTGGCTTTGCGCGCCGCGCGCAGGATGAGCGCGAGCAGCTGGCGACGCTCGGCGGTCGAGTCGATCAGCGCGACGCCGCGCTGCAGGTGGCTGACGATGGTGAACAGCGCGTCGTCGAGCGCATCGGCGGGCGTGTCGGCCAAGAGGCTGCGTCCGATCGACAGGTGCAGCGCCAGCCGGCCCACGTCGCCGCGCTCGTGCGCGCCGGCGCGCTCCCGGTCGTCGCCGGCGCCGCGGCTGACGATGGCCTCGCGCAGCCGGTCGTGATAGGGCTCGACCAGCCGCGCGTTGCCGCGTCGCGTGACGCGAATGAGGTGCGTGACGCGCAAGGCGCTCATGAGCTGCAGCGCGCCGCCGACGTCGAGCCCGGCGGCGCGCGCCAGGACCTGGAACTTGACCGGCGCGCCGGCGAGGGCCACGCACTCCATGAAGCGGCGCGCCGTCTCGTCGAGCTCGCTGACCCGCTGCCACAAGACCGCTTGCAAGCTCGAGGCGCCCGGCCGCTGGTCGCGGCTCGGCTGTCGTCGACTGCGCGCCAGCTCCGAGAGGAAGAGCGGATGGCCGGCGGCCTCGCTCAGCATGCGATCGACGTCGTCGAGGGCGAGCGGGCCGCCGTCGCCGTCGCGACCCAGGCGCGCCACGAGCGCCGCCGCCTCGTCACGCGACAGGCCGCCGAGTCGGATGTGGCGGCGCGACACGTCGCGGGCCGTGGGCGCGCTCACGCTCGCGGGATCGCCGGCGGGCGCGAGGCGACGCGTGGCCAACAGCATGCACGGCGGCCCGTCGGGCGCGAGCAGGTGCGCCAGCAGATCGAGGCTGTCCTGATCGGCCCACTGCAGGTCGTCGATGAAGAGGACGAGGTGCAGCCGCTCCGACAGCGCCGTCAAGAGCCGCGCCAGCTCTTGGAACGCGCGCTCACGCAGCGCCAGCGGGTTCTCTTGCGCGCCCAGCGGCTCTTGCGCGGCCACCGCCGGCACCAGCCGCAGCACGGGGAAGAGGGTCCCGAGGTGGCGCAGGTCGAAGCCCAAGAGCGGGAGCGCCTCGGTCTCGTCGAGCGCGTTGAGATAGGCGGCCAGCGCGTCGATGACGCTGTCGAAGGCCTTGAACGGCACCTCCTCCTGCTCGTAGCAGCGCCCGGCCAAGACCACCGCCGCCGGGTCGAGCGCCACGTGCCGCTCGAGGAAGCGGCGCACCAGCAGGCTCTTGCCCACGCCCGGCTCGCCCTCGACGATGACCAGCTCGCGCGTGCCCGCTTGCACGCGGCGATAGGCGTCGACCAGCTCGGCCAGCTCGGCGCCGCGACCGACGAACGTCGCCGACAGATTGCTCGACGTCTCGTCGGCGGTCGCGCTCGCGTCGTCGTCGGCCTCGAGCGCGCGCAGCACCGCGTCGCCGCGCGGCCGCTCGGCCGGCTCGCGCGCCAACAGCGCCTGGCACAGCGCATCGAGATCGGGCGGCACGTCGCTGACGAGCGAATGCGGCGCCGGCGCCGGACGCGTGCGCTTGGCCTCGACCACGACCGGCGGCGGGCCGACGAACGGCAACGCGCCGGTGAGCGCCAGAAACAGCACGCAGCCGAAGGCGTACCAATCGGCCTCGGGCCCGACCTTGCGCTCGTCGATCTGCTCGGGCGCGATGAAGTTCGGCGTGCCGCACAAGGCGCCGGTGTCGACGCCCACCTTCTCCATCAGCCCGAAGTCGAGCAGCACCACATGGCCGTCGTCGCGCACCATGACGTTGGACGGCTTGATGTCGCGGTGGACGCTGCCGGTGCGATGGAGCGCGTGGATCGCCTGCGCCAGCTGGCGGGCGGCGGCGCGCAGCCGCGCCTCGTCGTAGCCGCGGGCGTGGTCGCGCTCGGTCGCGGCCGGCCGCGCTGCCGCCGCGAACGATTCGGCCGGACCGTTGGGAATGACGACCGGCAAGGTCGGCCCTTCGTCGGGCAGCGGCACCGCCGGCAAGCGCACGTAGGTCAGAAAGTCGCAGCCGCGCACCAGCTCCATCGTGAAGAACCACTGATCGGCGTCGCAGTAGAGCTCACCGAAGTGGATGAGGTTGGGATGCTGGATGTCGGCCAGCTCGCGGAACTCGTGCTTGAGGCGAAAGAGCAGATCGGCGCTGAAGTCGCGCAGCGTCTTGATGGCGACGTGGGTGTCGGTCTCGCGATCGAGCGCCTCGTAGACGACGCCCATGCCGCCCGAGCCGAGCTTGCGGAGCAGCTCGTAGCGACCGGAGGCGAGCGATTGCTTCATCATCGGCGCCATCCCCCAGCGCGTGATCGCGGTCCACGCCGTGGGCTATTTTATCACTCGGTCGCCGGTGCGGTCTCGTCATTCGTGCGCGGCGCCCGTGAAGAACGCGATGAGGCCGAGCGGGGCGCGGTCGTCGTAGAGGAGAGCGAGCAGGCGGTGCGCCTCTGCGGCTTCGGCCTGGCTGCGCGGGAACAGCGCCTGCTCGTACTCGGTGAGCGCCGCTTCGATGTCGTCGGGGTGCGCGGCGATCGCCTTGCCGAGCTCGGCGCCGTCGAACATCGCCAGGTTCGCGCCCTCGCCGGACGGCGGCATCAGGTGCGCGGCGTCGCCGAGGAGCGTCACGCCGGGCACGCGGTCCCAGCGGTGCCCGATCGGCAGCGTGTGGATCGTGCGCGGGACGGGCGCGGTCTCGCCGTCGGTGATCAGCGCGGTGAGCGCCGGCGCCCAGCCCGCGAACTCGGCCGCGACCGCCGCCGTCGCCGCCGGTGCGTCGGTGAAGTCGATGCCGCGAACCACGAAGCGGGGCGTTGCAGCGCGACGTAGGTGTGCAGGACGCCGTCCGGCTCGCGGTGCGCGTGGATCCCCTTGCCCGGGGCGAGCGCGAACATCGCGCCTCCGCCGACCGCCGCGGCGCTCGCCGCGTGCCGCTCGTCGGCGTCGTACAGGTACGTCTCGATGAACGAGGTGCCGACGTACTCGGGCTGGGCGTCGGAGAGCAGCGGCCGGACCTTCGACCAGGCGCCGTCCGCGCCGACGAGGAGGTCGGTCCGAACCGTCGTCCCGTCGGCGAAGGTCAGCTCGTGCCGGCCCTCGCCGAGCGCGCGAACCGCGGTGAGCTTCTTGCCCCACGCGATCGACGCCGCCGGCAGCGAGTCGACGAGCAGGCGGCGCAGGTCGCCGCGAAGAACCTCGGGCCGACCGCCGCTGCCGTCGTCGGGCTCGTCGAGCAGCACCGTGCCGTGTCGGTCGAGCCCGCGCAACGCCTCGCCGCCCTCGTGGATGAGCCCGAGGAAGCGGTCGTAGAGCCCCGCGGCCTTGAGCGCGAGCTGCCCGTTGTGCTGGTGGATGTCGAGCATGGCCGCCCTGGGTGCGGGCGTCGGCGGAGGCGTCCGCCTCGTAGATCGTGGCCGGGATGCCGTGGACGTGCAGGACGCGGGCGAGGGTGAGGCCGCCGAGGCCGGCGCCGATGATCGTGACCTGCGTCGTCATCGTCTCCCTCCATCCCGTCGCGAGACCGCCGGGCAGTCGCTGGTCAGCCGTTTATGGAACATTGTTCCAATAGATTGGAACGGCGTTCCAGATGTGTCAAGATGGATCCATGGCACGCAAGTCACGGCGAGCGGAGCGACGCACGGACGCGCTCTCGCGCGAGCGCATCGTCGAGGCCGCGATCGAGCTCCTCGACGCCGAAGGCGAGAGCGGGCTGACCTTCCGCGCGCTCGCGACGCGCCTGGCGACCGGCCCGGGCGCGATCTACTGGCACGTGGCGAACAAGGGCGAGCTGCTCGCCGCGACGACGGACGACGTCGTCGCGGCGGCCATGAACGCGGTCGGCGAAGAGGCCGCGCCGGCGGAGGCCATCCGCGCCGTCGCGCTCGGCCTGTTCGACGCGATCGACGCGCACCCCTGGGTCGGCGCCCAGCTGGCGCGGGAGCCGTGGCAGTCGGCGATGCTGCAGATCTTCGAGCGCATCGGCGTGCAGCTGCAGGCGCTGCGGGTGCCGAAGCGGGCGCTGTTCTTCACCGCGTCGGCGCTCGTGAATTACGTCCTCGGCGTCGCCGGCCAGAACGCCGCGGCCGCCCGCAATCCGGCGCACGGCGGCGACCGCGACGCCTTTCTCGCGACCGTCGCCGCCCGGTGGTCCGCGCTCGACCCCGAGACCCATCCGTTCATCCGGCAGATGGCCACGCAGCTCGCCGGCCACGACGATCGCGCGCAGTTCCTCGCCGGGATCGACCTCATCCTCGCCGGCCTGGCCACCGTCCGCTAAGCAGTGTCCCTTGGCGCGTGATCCGTCGCGAGATCCAGCGTCCGGCGCTGCGGCGCCTGTCTCTCGCGTGTCTCATGGGACACTGTTTTGTTCGAGAGGGCGACGCTAGCGGTGACCGCTCCATGTCCTATACTCGCCTCGTGGTATGGCGCGTTCTAGCGGTCGCGTGGGTGTTCGCGTTGCGGTTGGCAGCGCAGGCCGCTCCCGTCGCCGCGGCCGAGGGCCCGGCGTCGCCGGCGCCGGAAATGACGAGCGCGCACCGCGAGGCGACCGGAGACGGCGCCGACGCTCCCTTCGACCTCGACGACGATGACGATGACCCGGATGATGCCGCGCTGCCGGCGGGGATCGCGCTCTTCATTCCCGATCCGGTGACGCAGCTGCGCTCATGGTCCGTCGGTCCGCTCGCCACCAAGTGCACCTTGGATCCGCTGTTTCGTCCGCCGCGCCGCGCCTGATGCACGCCACGAAAACGGTGATGTGGGCAGGCTCACGCGCAACGGAGGACGATCATGGTGCTTCTAGTCGATGACGATCAGGATTTTTGCGATTCGATCCGCGACCTGCTGCTGCGGCGCGGCTACGCGGTAGCGACGGCGAGGGACGGTCAGCAGGCGCTCGATACGCTGTCGGTCAGCCAGGCGCCCTGCGTCGTCCTGCTCGACCTCGTGATGCCGGGCATGGACGGCTGGGGTTTCCTCACGGTCGTCAAAGCCGACCCGCAGATGGCGACGATTCCCATCGTCATCGCGTCGGCGCACTCGGCGACGCACGCGCCGACCGGCGTCGCCGGCGTGCTGCAGAAGCCGTTCGCGCTCGCCGATCTGTTCAGTTACGTCGAGCGCTATTGCGGCCCGGCGCGGGTCGGCGTGTAGTCAAGCGCGCGGCAGCGCGATCCACAGCCGCCGTTCGCGCTTGCCGTTATGGACGCCGACGGCGCCGCCGCACGCTTCGACGCGTCGGCGCGCCGTCGCCAGGCGCAGGTCGATGCCGGGATGGAGCGAGCCGGGATTCTGCAGCTGCGGATCGAACGGGTCGCTGAACCGATCGCCGTCAGGCGCCGAGCGCACCGAGATGCGCACGTAGCGCGCCGACGTCTGCACCTCGATGCCGTCGAGCGCGACGACACCGGGCGGCAAGCCGCCGCCGAACAGGTCGGCGAGCAGCTCATGCAGCACCGGCTCGGCGCACCCGACGTGCAGCCCGGGATCGACGTCGACTTTGATCCCGGCCCGGCTCGCGGCGGCGGCGAGCGGCGATGACAGCGGCGTGCGCGGCGCGGGCTCGGCGGATGGAATGGCCGCCTTGGCAAAGGTCGTCAGCCGCTCGATGCTCTGCTCGATGCGCACGAGCGAGCGCTCCGCCCGCGCCAGCGCGTCGCGGCGGACCCCGTCGTCGTGGCCCTCCTCCTCGAAGATGCGCAGCGCCACGCGAATCGGCATCAGCGGCGTGGCGATCTCGTGACCGACCTGGATCGCCAGGTGATCGAGCTCGCGGGCGCGCCGCCGCAGCGTCGTGACGAAGCGCTCCACCGTGCGTGCCGCCAAGAGCGTCGAGACGAACGCGACGAGGATGGCGAGCCCGTCGAGCGCGAAGGCGTAGACGTTGCGCCGCCGGCTGCCCGTCACGATGGCGTGCGCGCCCGCCTCCAGCTTGCTGCGGTTGAGATCGGAGATTTCGCGCAACGACGCTTCGAGCTGATCGATAACGCCGTCGACCCGCTGTTGCGTGGCTGCGCGCGCCGACGTGGGCAGCGGGCGCGCCGTCGGCTGGTCGACGAGCCGGTCGAGCTGCTTCAGCTCGGTGGGAACGCGCGCGAACAGCGCTTGCTCGCCCGAGTAGTCGGGCAGCTTCTCGTACGCGGCGAGCACGGCGTCGATCTGCCGCCGCTCGTCGCGGTAGCGCGAGCGCGCGCGCGCCAGTGCCGCCTCGTCCTCGGCGGCGATGACGCCGTCGGCGGCGCGCCCGAGCCCGCGCAGCTCGGCGCGGGCCTCGGCCAGCTCGGCGATGCTCGGCGCCGCGTTGGAGGCAATATCGAGCGCGTCGAGATCGCTGGTCAGGCGCAGCTGCGAATAGATGGTCGCGGCGACGAAGATGGCGACGACGAGGCCCATCGTCCGCGGCAGCATGTGCCCAAACGCGGGCGCTCGATGAGGCCGACGCCCCGGCATGGCAACTCTATACCGCCAGGCTCGGTGATGCACAATCCACCGTCGCTCGGAGCCGACTAAGCTCAGCCGCATGCGCGGCGATATCGTATTTCGGGTCTATGGCGGCTTCGCCGAGCGCGTCGACGGGGAGCCATCAAAATCACTGTGGCGAGATCCTGGTCAGCGCGCGCCCGTCGCGGTCAGCCGTTGCGCGAGACCGCCGATCGGTTGCGGCTGCGGATCCAGTTGTGCGCCAACACCAACAGCGGCGGCTGCAGCACGCGCGTCAGCACGGCCAGGATGAGCGAGCCGCCGATGACGACGACCGCCAGCGGCTTCTGCGTCTGCGCGCCGATGCCGTTGGAGAGCGCCGCCGGCAAGAGCCCGAGCGTCGCCACCAGCGTCGTCATGAGCACCGGCCGGAAGCGCTGCTCGGCCGCGATGCGCGCGCCTTCTTCGATCGTCTTGCCGAACGCCCACTGTCGCTGTGCATAGGTGACGACCAGAATGGCGTCTTGAATGGCGATACCGAAGATGCTGATGAAGCCCATGGCGGCGGAGACCGAGAAGTTGATGCGCGTCAATAAGAGCGCCAAGACGCCGCCGGTGCACGCCACCGGAATGGAGACGACGACAATCAACGTATCAATCCAGGTTTTGACGGCGCTGTGCACGAGAAAGACGATGATCAAGAGCGTCAATGGAATGATGAGAACGAGGCGGCCCATCGCCTCTTTGAGCTCGTTGATCTCGCCGCCCCATTCCAAGTGCGTGTCGTAAGGCAGTCGAACGCGACTGGCGATCTCGTGCTGCGCTTCGGCGATGGTCGACTTCAGATCGCGGCCGCGCACCGAGAATTTGACCGGCGCATAGCGCATGCCGTCTTCGCGATAAATGGTCGAGGGACCATCCTCTTGGCGAATGTCGGCGATCTGTCCCAAAGGAATCTGCGAGCCGTCGGGCGACGCCACGGTGATCTGACGAATGGCAGAGACCGTGTCGCGCGTCGCCTCTTTCCAGCGCACCGTGAGGTCGAAGGACTTTTCGCCTTCGTACACTTGGGTGACGGCTTGGCCGCCGATGGCCGCTTGAATGACCGCCTCGACGTCGCCGACGTTGAGCCCATAACGCGCGCAGCGGGCGCGGTCGGGCACGATCATGATGCTCGGCTGTCCCAATGAATGAAAGAGGCCGAGGTCTTTGACGCCTTTGACCTGCCCCATGACGTCGACGATGTTTTGCCCCTTACGCTCGTTGAGGCGCAAGTCGGGGCCGATGATCTTGACCGAGTTCTCGCCTTTGACGCCCGATAAGGCCTCCTCGACATTGTCGGAGATGTACTGCGAGAAATTGAAGACGACGCCGGGGAACTCCTGTTTCAGCTGCGCCGCGACCTCGTCCGTGAGCTGCTCTTTGCGGACGCCGCGCGGCCATTCGTCGAACGGCTTGAGCGGCGCGAAGAGCTCGATGTTGAAGAAGCCGGAGACGTCGGTGCCGTCGTCGGGCCGGCCGAGCTGCGAGACGACCGTGACCACCTCTTCGTGCGCGCGCAGAATCTGCCGCATACGGCCGACGTATTTCGCCGACTGTTCGAGTGAGATCGACATCGGCAAGGTCGCGCGAATCCAGAAGTTGCCCTCTTCCAGCTTGGGCATGAACTCGCCGCCGAGCAGCGGAAACAGCGCCGCGCACAAGACGATCGGAATGAGCGACAACAACACCGCCGTGCGCGGACGGCGCAACGCCGCGTCGAACATCGGCGCATAGAGCCGATGCAAGAGCTGCATGATGCGGCTCTCTTTCTCCTCGGTGTCGACCGGCATCGCGCGCCGCGCCAAGGTCGGCGTCAGCGTCAGCGCCAAGACGATGGCGCCGCCGATGGCGAACGCATAGGTGTGCGCCATCGGCGAGAAGATGACGCCGGAGACGCCCGTCATCGTGAACAGCGGCAGGAACGCGATGCCGATGATGACGGTCGAGAACATCATCGGACCGCCGACCTCGGCCGCGGCCGCTTCGATGCGCTCGCGCATGTCGCCGTGACCGTGCGTGCCCAAGTGGCGAAAGATGTTCTCCATCATGATGACGGTCGAGTCGATGACGATGCCGAAGTCGACCGCGCCCAGCGAGATCAGGTTGGCCGGCGTTCCCGTCATCACCATGCCAATGAACGCGATCAACAACGCCAGCGGAATATTGAGCGCGGTAATGAGCGCCGCCCGCGTATTGCCGAGAAACAGGAACAGGACCGCGGTGACGAGCAACATGCCGACGAGCAGGTTCTCGAGCACAGTGTGCGTCGTCAGCTTCACCAGGCGGCCGCGATCGTAATAGGGCTCGATATCGATGCCGGGCGGCAATAAATTGTATTTGCGAATGTATTCGATGCGGTCGTAGATGCCGTCGAGCGTCGTCGGCGTCTCGGCGCCATAACGCATGAGAATGATGCCTTGCACGATGTCGGCGTCGTCGCGATCTTTGCATTCGTGCCCTTGATTGAGCACGCGCACCTCTTCGCAGGCGTTGCTCCCTTGCATCGCGTCGTATTTGCAGTACCAGGGCTCGCTCACTTTGCCCATGCAGCCCCATTTGCCGACGATTCCGAGGCGCGGCGCATAGCCGAGCACCATCTCGGCGATATCGCGGACGCGAATGGGAATGTTGCTGCCCGAGCGGTCTTTCATCTCGGCGACGACGATGTCGCCGATGTCGCGCAGCGTGCGAATCAATCCCAGCCCGCGCACCGTGAACGATTGTTCGCCGATCGATAAGCGCTGTCCGCCGACATTTTGATTGGCGTTTCCGATCGCCTGAACGAGCTGCGCCAACGTGACGCCTTGCCCGCGCAGTCGATAAGGATCGACCTCGACGTGATATTGCTTGGTCTCGCCGCCGTAGCTGGTGACGTCGATGACGCCGGGGACCTGCTTGAACTGCCGATCGAGAATCCAATCCTCGACCGTCTTCAAGTCGCGCAGCGTATAGCGGTGCTCTTTGGTCGTGTCGACGACCGCATAACGAAACACTTCGCCGATGGCATTGGTCGGCGAAATCTGCGCCTGCAGCCCACTCGGGAGCTGCACGAACTGCAGTCGATTGATGACCTCTTGCCGCGCGTCTTTATATTGCACGCCCCACTTGAAGTAACACTTCACGTCGGAGAGCCCGAACAGCGACTGCGAGCGCACGTGATCGAGGCCGGGCATTCCCGCGAGCCCGATCTCCAGCGGAATCGTCACGTAGCGCTCGATCTCTTCGGCGCTCAGCCCTTGCGGCTGCGTAATGACCTCCACCAGCGGTGGCACCGGGTTGGGATAGGCCTCGATATCGAGCTGCGCATAACTGTAGAGCCCGCCGACGAGCACGACAAAGGCGAGAACGGCGACGACCAACGGCATACGCAGCGCTGCGGAGACTAAGCTTTGAATCACGGCCTCAGCCTAAGTGCGGGCCGCGAATGTCACGTTGCGCCAAGATTACGAATTCGTAATGTTGACCGGCGCGTTGCATCGCCTCTGCTAGCATTCAGCGAAAGTGAGGGTGCTCTTAGTCGAGGACGAGGATCGTTTGGCGCGCTTCTTGGAACGCGTGCTGAAAGAGGAGGGGTACACCGTGGACCGCTGCGGCAGCGGCGCCGACGCGGTGACGCAGGTTCGCTCCGGCGATTACAACCTCGTGCTCCTCGACTGGATGATCCCCGATCTCGATGGGCTCGAGGTCTGTCGCCAGCTGCGCCGCTTCGGCTCGACGGTGCCCATCCTCATGTTGACCGCGCGCGACGAAGTGGGCGAGCGCGTGCTCGGCCTCGACGCCGGCGCCGACGATTACCTGGTCAAGCCGTTCGAGATCGAGGAGCTGCTGGCGCGCATCAACGCGCTCTTGCGTCGCGCGCAAGGTCACGCCGTGTCGAGCGTCGGCCCGCTGGCCATCGATCGGGCCGGCCGCCGCGTGCTGCTCGACGGCAAGGCGCTGGACTTGACCGCGCGCGAGCTGGCGCTGTTGCTGCATTTGGCGCATCGCGTGGAGCAGATCGTCACCCGCACCGAGCTTTTGACGCAGGTGTGGTCGATTCGCTTCGATCCCGAGTCGAACGTCGTCGAAGTGCACATGAGCCGGCTGCGCGACAAGCTCGGCCGGCACGCCTGGATGATCGAGACGGTGCGCGGGCGCGGCTATCGGCTGCGCACCCGTCACGACGAGTAGCCGCACGAGGAGGATCTCATGAGCTTTCGCAGTCGCCTCGTCGGCGCCGTCAGCGGCGTCACCGTGCTCACGTTGGGCGGCGCCTTCTTCGCGGTCTTGCAGCTGATGAACGGCGAGCAGCAGCGGCAGCTCGACGTCGCGCTGCGCGCCGAGGCCAGGCAAGAGGCGCGCGAGGCCGCGCACGGCGGCGACGGCGCCGCGCTCATGATCTCCGACGGCCCCGGGCCGTACGGCAACGACATCGGCCCGCTGACGAAATATGGCGCGATCTTCGCCGGCGACGGTCGTCTATTGTCGAGCACCGAGACGTTCAACGGCCGCGTCCCGCGGCTCGACGACCTACGCCATCCGCCGGGCGAATGCTTCGATCTCTGGTTCCACCGCGAGCACCTGCGCGCCGTGCTCATGGACGTGCCCGGCCATCCCGGCAATCTGTTGATGCTGGCGGCGCCGCGGCTCGACCTCGACAGCGACGCGGCGTTCCTGCGGCGCGCCATGATCATCGTCTTCGCCGTCGCCGTCGCCTGGGCGGTGGCGTTGGCGATGTGGATCGTGCGCCGGCTGACGCGGGGTCACGCCGCCGTCGCCGGCGTCGCCCGGCGCGTGGCCGACGGCGATCTGTCGGCGCGCGTGCAGCCCGACGCGAGCGATCCGGAAATGGCGCAGCTGGCCCGCGACGTCAATCAGATGATCGAGCGGCTCGCCAAGCTGCTGCAGACGCAAGAGGAGTTCATCACGCACGCCGCCCACGAGCTGCGCTCGCCGTTGACGACGCTGAACGGCGAGCTCTCGCACGCGCTGCGCAAGGCGCGCGACAGCGACGGCTATCGACTGGCGATCGCCAGCGCGCTCGAGTCGGCGCAGCGGCTCAAGGGCTTGGCCGAGAATCTGCTCAGCCTGGCGCGCATCGACGGCACCGCCGACGAGCCGCGCGATCCTTTGTGGCTCAACGAGGTCATCGAGCACGCGCGCCGCGCGGTCGCGCCCGAGGCCGAAGGCGGCGGCGTCTCGATCGAGATCGACGACGAGGCCTGCGCGGTGACGGGCAACGCGCGCGATCTCGAGCGGCTGTTCTGCAATCTCCTCGAGAACGCCATTCGCCACTCGCCACGCAACGGCCTGGTCCGCGTCGAGATCGCGCGCGCGCCCTCCGGCCGGCGCGTCGAGGTGCGCATCGCCGACGACGGCCATGGCATCGCCGCCGTCGAGCGCGAGCGCGTCTTCGAGCCGTTCTATCGCAGCCCGGGGGCTTACGGCATTCCCGGTCACGGCCTCGGCCTGGCCATCGCGCGCAAGATCGCCCGCGCCCACGGCGGCGAGGTTCGC
Organism: uncultured delta proteobacterium; assembly: GCA_963785725.1. GTDB lineage: Bacteria > Myxococcota_A > Polyangia > Palsa-1104 > Palsa-1104 > JAQBQH01. The sequence goes on from CAWAWS010000008.1 coordinate 28,280, forward strand.
CTCGGCGACAGCGACAAGGGCGCCTGCTTCGTCGTCGACATGCCGGCGGCCTGAGGCTTCGTCCAGCAGCGCACGGGCCGTGTCAGTGCAGCCCGGTCGCCGCGAACGAGGTGTACGCTGTCACGGCGTCATCCACTCCAACCGCCGTGCTGGTTGCGACGGCGCTGCACGTGCCGAGGCTCATGACCATGACGACCACGACGATTGCCGGACTGCGCGCGGCGCCCAGCGAGCGTTCGCCCAAAGAGACGATGGATCGGCTCGAGCAGGCGATTCGCGCCAAGGGCATGACCATCTTCGGTCGCGTCGATCACGCGGCCGGCGCACGCGAGGCGGGGTTGGCGCTGCGGCCGACCGAGGTCTTGCTCTTCGGCGACGCGCGCGTGGGGACGCGGCTGATGCTGCTGGCGCAGACGATGGGGATCGATCTGCCGCTCAAGGCGCTGGTGTGGCAGGACGAAGCGGGGCAGACGTGGATCGCCTACGACGATCCGGGCGCGCTCACCGAGCGGCACGGCGTGGCCGTCGCCGGTGCGCCGGTGACGACGAAGATGACGGCGCTGCTGGAGGAGCTCGTCGCGCAGGCGACCGGACGCGCCTGAACGCCGGCCGGCTCGCACACCCGACCGTGGCCGCCGCCGAATCCGCGGCGAACGTCCCGCCAACGAGACAGCCGACTCCGTTTCCGTACGCCGCCCCGCACTAAGAAACGCGGTCTCCCATAACGCGCTAGCACCACTGCGCGTAAGTCACGGAACGACATCGCGAACACCGATCGGCACATGCTAAGACGCGGAAGTGTTGCTGCTCGCGCGCGCTGGTCGACCACGTAGCTCCGACGGGCGAGCAGCGCTCGAACGGCCGCGCAGCGCTGCGCGACTGCAGTCGAATGAACGAAATGGAGCCCCATTGTCGTGCAAACGAATGACTTTGAATAAAGGTTGATGACATGAATATGCGCGGCTCATCGAACTTTGGCGTACGGCATCGCACTTGGCGCGTCGCCGTCGGCATTGCCAGCCTCACGCTCGCCGCCTCGCTCGGCGGCTGCGGCTCGAACGGCGGCGGCGGCAACGGTGGCGGTGGCGGCAGCGCCGGTGCCGGCGGAGGCACTGCCGGCGGCGGCGGCGCTCCCGTCAGCGGCGGCGACCTCGCCACCGGCGCGACCGACGGCGGCGCCGGCGACGGCGGCAGCGACGGCGGCCCGGCCGAGCCGGTCTGGCTCGCCGATCCCGCCTCGCACGTCAACACGATCATCGGCACGACCGCCGGCGGCAACATGTTCCCGGGCGCCGACGTCCCGTTCGGCATGGTGCAGTGGAGCCCGGACACGTCGCCCGATCGCAGCGAAGGCGGCGGCTACGAATACAACGACACCAAGCTCCTCGGCTTCAGCCTGACGCACATCAGCGGCCCCGGCTGCGGCGCCGCCGGCGACATTCCCATCCTGCCGCTGACCGGCGGGCTGCCGGCCGGCGATCCGACGACGCACGTCGAGCCGCTCACGCACACCGGTGAAGTCGCGACCGCCGGCTACTACTCGGTGCAGAGCGGCTCGCCGGCGATCACGACCGAGCTCACGGCGACGCTGCGCAGCGCCATGGCCCGCTTCACCTATCCGTCGACGACCAACGCGAACCTCTTGTTCGAGCTGCTCAACAGTCAGAACGGCAGCCAAGGCTCGAGCGCGGCCATCGTCGGCACGAACGAAGTGACCGGCTCGACCACGAGCGGCCACTTCTGCGGCGCCGGCGATCAATACACCGTCTACTTCGACGTCGTCTTCGATCAGCCGTTTACGGCGTCGCAGATCATTACGGCTTCGGGCGGCAAATCGCCGAGCGCGGTGTTCTTGACCTTCGACACGACGAAGACGCAGGTCCTGCAAGCGAAGGTCGCCATCTCGTTCGTGAGCGTCGCCAACGCCAAAGCCAACTGGACCGCGGACAACGCGCAGTGGGACTTCGACGCGACGAAGACGGCCGCCCATACGGCCTGGAACAACGCGCTCGGCCAGGTGCAGATCTCGGGCGGGACGACGGCGGAGCAGGAGCTGTTCTACACGTCGCTCTACCACTCACTGCTTCATCCCAACGTCTTTAGTGACTCGAATGGCCAATACATGGGCTTCGATAATCAGGTCCATTCAGTGGCGGGCACGCAGAAAGCGCAATACGCCAACTATTCGGGTTGGGACATTTACCATAGCCAAGTTCAGCTCAGCGCCACGGTCGCCCCGCAAGCCATGAGCGACTCGGCGCAGTCGATGCTCAATGACGCCGCGCAGAACAACGGCCAGCTTCCCAAGTGGGCGCTCGAGAACGGCGAGAGCTACGTCATGGTCGGCGATCCGTCGGACGGCATCATCGCCGGCTATTACGCCTTCGGCGCGCGCAACTTCGACACCAAGACCGCGCTGGCCGTCATGCTCAAAGAGGCGACGGTCGCCAACAACATTCGCCCCGGCCTCGATTACTACATGATGAAGGGCTACCTGCCCGATGACGGCACTTACGGCTGCTGCAACTTCTACGGCTCGGTGGCGACGCTGCTCGAATACGGCGAAGCCGACTTCGCGCTCGCGCAGTTCGCCGCCGCGCTCGGCGACACCGTCAATTCGGGCTTGATGCTCACGCGGTCGCAGAATTGGCAGAACGTCTTCGACAGCTCGGTCAATATGTTCAATGCCAAGCTCTCGGACGGAACGTTCGTCGCCGGCGAGGGGCTCACCAGCGGCCAGGGCATGGTCGAAGGCAGCGCCTCGGAGTACCGCTGGATCATGTCGTACGATCGCTTGGCGCAGATGACGGCGATGGGCGGACCGGCCGTCGTCAACCCGCTGCTCGACGCCTTCTTCACGAAGCTCGACGACTTCAGCGGTCAAGGCGCGCTCATGACCAACGAGTTCGAGATGGGCGCGCAATACTGGTTCAACTACACGGGCGAGCCCTGGAAGACGCAGGACGCGGTCAACCGCATGCGCACGCAGATGTATACGGACACGCCCGCGTTCATCAACAACAACGACGACCTGGGCGCGCTCTCGTCGCAGCTCGTGTGGTCGATGATGGGCCTGTATCCGGCGCATCCGGGCAGCGGCATCCTCACGCTCAACGGGCCGGAGTTCCCGGGCGTGAAGATTCATCTGCCGAGCGGCGCCTCGATCTTGCTCCTGGCCAACGGCGCCTCGGAGTCGAACCCCTATATTCAGTCGCTCAATCTCAACGGTCAGCCGAGCTCCAAGACCGAGCTCGACCCGTCGATTCTCGAGAACGGCGGCACGCTCGAGTTCACGATGGGCGCCACGCCCAACATGAATTGGGGCACCGACGCGCCGACGTCGTTCGGGTCGGCCTCGACGTCCGTCGTGCCGGTGTTCCCGGTGGGGCCGGTGGTCATGGCGCCCGGCAGCACGATGACGGCGAACGTCGGCGCGCAATCGGCGCGCATGGACGTGAGCCAGACGGTCTCGTGGTCGACGTCGGCGACCGGCATCACGGTCAGCCCGACCAGCGGTCAGCTCACGGTCGCCGCCGGCGCGCAGGCGACGAGCCCGCTCACGATCACCGCGCCCGGCACCGAAGGACGCTACATGATCCCGTTCTCGCTGACGTCGTCGACGGGCCTGACGCCGCCGGGTGCGGCGTTGGCGGTCATCGTCGCGGCCGCCGGCTCGTTCTGGCCCTACTTCAACAACGCCGGCATCTCCGACGACGGCTCGGGCGTCGCCAACTTCGACGGCGAGGGCTACACCTACTCGACGCAGGCCTTGGCCGCCGGCGGCGCCACGCCCGGCGCCACCATCACCGTTGGCGGCATCGCGTACACCTGGCCCAACGAGACGTCGGGACAGCTCGACAACGTCGCCGTCAGCGGCCAGACCATCGCCTTCCCGAGCGCCGTTCACACCACGATCGGCCTCCTCGGCAGCGCCACCAACGCCGGCACCGCGGGCGCGACCGGCACCCTCACGGTCACCTACGCCGACAAGAGCACGCAGGCGATCCCCATCGTCTTCACCGATTGGACCCGGGGCGGCGGCGGACTTCCGGTCGTGGGCGGCAACACCGTCGCGGTCACCAGCAGCTACCGCAACGCCGGCACCGCCAAAGACACGGGCACGCCGGCGTACGTCTTCGCCTTCTCGGCGGCGCTCACGTCGACGCAGCCGGTCACCAGCGTGACGCTGCCGTCGGATTCGTCCGGCGGCCAGATTCACCTCTTCGCCCTCACGCTCAAGTAGCCCTCGGCCACCGCCGGTCCGGCCCGTCGCGATCGCGCGCGGGCCGGCCGGTCGGTCGGTCGGTGCGCCTGCTCACCGCGCGCGGGCGTCGACCCGCGTATGCTGCCCGAGTGACCTCACTCGACCGCTGGCTGCCGACGCTCGTCTCGATTCCGCTCGTCGGCTTCGTGCTCTACCGTCGCTTGTCCCGCGCTTTTCGCCGCCAGCCAATCGCGGCGCCGCGGATGCTCGTGCGCGTCGGCCTCTTGTCGCTCGTGGCCGCGCTGTTCCTCTTGGCCATGCCGACGGCGCAAGGGCTCGCCGCCGCCGGAATCGGCGCGCTCGTCGGCACCGGCTTGGCGCGCTTCGGCCTCGCCCGCACCGAGATCGAAGCCACGCCCCAAGGCCGCTTCTTCACGCCCTATCGGTGGACCGAGCTCGTCGTGATGGCGCTCTTCTTGGGTCGCCTGACCGCGCGCATGCTGACGACGTTCCAGGCCGCGTCGAGCCACGCGGGCGACCTCGCGTCCAACCCGGCGCTGCAGCGGAGCCCGCTCACGCTGGCGCTCTTCGTCGTCCTCGCCGCTTATTACGTCGTGTATTACGTGGGGCTCTTGCGTCGCGCGCGACCGTCCGCCGCGCCCGTCGAGAATCGCGCCGGCTGATCTTCGCGCTTACGCGAGCCACGACGCCAGCAGGTTCGCGTCGGTGTCGAAGGCGGCGCGCACCTCCCGCACCAACACGCGCTCGGCCAGCCCACCGACGAGCGGCACGCGAACATTGATCTCGCCCGCGACGGTGCGAACGACGCCGCTCGCCGCCTGCCGGAACGTGAAGCAGCCCGACGAGTCGAAGCGCTCGCGCCAATGCTCGGGCAGGTTGGGATGGACGCGATAGTCGATGCGCTGCCGAACGCGATCGTAAGCGGACTCTTCCACCCAGATGAGCATCTCGGGCGTCACCAGGCCCCGTCCGAACGACGGCACGCGGTCGTGCGCGCGCGGCGTATAGCGCACCCGACGCCGCAGCACGCCGTCGGTCTCCGCGCTCGCCAGCAGCTCGATGCGCTCGAACCCCGGCAGCGCGCGCTCGAGACGATCGTAGGTCGAAGGGTCCACGAGCAGCGACTCGAGGCTCGCCAGCGTTCCCGGCAGCGCGTGCTCGACAGAAAAGCGCATCGGCCGACGGATGATTACACCGCGCCGCCGGCCACGCAATCCCACCGTCGATCCGCTCGAACGCGCGATCGCGCCGAAATGACAGTGCGAGCGCGACTGAAACGTCACTGTCGCGCGCCGATTTAGCCGACTGGCATAAGCAGTCGCAATGCAATGTAACTACAGTCTGGCTTAGTCCCGTTGTCTCTAAAATGAGACGGTTTCACGCAGGTTTACCGACGTCTTCGCGCTATTCACACGCGCTGTGCACGATGCTATGACGACATCGGTCGGCGGGGGAATTCGTATTGCGGCATTCGGACTCGAACAGTGTTAATGGCAACCGCAATGCGCGCGCGACTGTCAGTCCGTGAGTCGCGCGCCAATCGACTCTTCATATAGGCATTCATTCTTGGCTTATCGCTTCGTTTACTTTTGCCGAGGAGGATTCGTTGCTTCGTAGTGCCATTCGTCTAATGCCGCTCTTGGCGCTCGCCACGGCCGGTTGCGGCTTGTCGCTCAAGATGGTCGACGCCAGCGTGCGCAAGCCGTCCAACGTCGCCATCTATTTCCGCGTGACGGACCACGACGGCAAAGGCGTGCCCGATCTGCCGGCGACGCAGTTCAACATCTTCGAAGACGGTAAGCCCGTGCCGCTCGAGATGTCGAAGCAGACGATCTTGACCGACCAAGCGGCGGCCGCGAAGTACACGCTCCTCCTGCTCGACATGTCGGGCGCGATCGCGACGTCCAGCCGGCGCAGCGAGCTGGTGTCGGCGGCGGCGGCCTTCGCCGATCGCATCTCCAAGACGCAGGAAGTGGCCATCTGCGCCTTCGATGGCTCGCCCAGCATCAAGCCGCTCATGCTCTACGCGGCGGGCGGCGGCGTCGTCAAAGGCGACATCGACGCGCTGCGCACGTTTCAGACCGCCGATCCTTCGGACAACCTCAACGGCGCGGTCGTCGAGGCGATCGACGCGCTGACGAAGCAGATGGAGCGCTCGTCGCAGCCGCTGCGTTTGGGCACGCTCGTCATCTTCACCGACGGCACCGACCACGCGCAGCGGGTGACGCGGCCGCAAGCGCTCGAGGTGCTCGACAAGGTCCGCGAGCAGGTCAGCGTGCTGGCGGTGGGCGTCGGGCCGCTCGTGGACGCCGAGGAGCTGCATGCGCTCGCGCGCGACGGCGCCGTCCTCGAGAAGCGCAGCATCGACATGCCGCGCGCCTTCGCCGAGATCACCCAGCGCGTCGACGATCTGTCGCGCGCGCACTACCTCTTGAGCTACTGCTCGCCGGCGCGCGCCAGCTCGCATGAGGTGCGCGTCGACGTCGACGTCAAGCATCGCGGCGCCGGCAGCTTGCCGTACCACTTCGAGGCCGATCGCTTCCAGCCGGGCTGCGATCCCAATCAGCCGCCGCAGTTCAAGGTCCATCACGCGACGCTCACGCCCACGAGCCGCGTCAGCCGCCGTTAAAGAGGTCTGCTTCATGTCGCGACGCTTCGTCTTGGTCACTTTGGCCGCCCTCGGCTGTCACGGCGCCGCCCAGCCGGCGGCGCCCTCGGTCGATGACCGCTGCTTCGGCGCGCACGTCGCCGCCGCCTGTCTCATCGTCGCCGCGCAGTCGGTCGCCGATCCCAGCCTGACCACGCCCGAGCGCGGGCGACAGGCGGCGGCCGAGGCCTGTCGCTTGAAGCGCGGCGACGGCTGCGAGCAGCTCGCCGAGATGCTCGAGAGCGGTCGCGGCGGCGCACGCGCCTTGGACGCGGCCGTCGCCGACCGTCGCCAAGGCTGCGCGCTCGGCGACACTAGCGCCTGCGAGCAGCTCGGCAACATGCTGTCGTCGGCGATCGGCGCCGGCAAAGACGAGGCTGGCGCGCGCGAGGCCTACGCCAAAGGCTGCGCCGCGCAGCGCCAGTTTTCCTGCGCGCGCCTCATGGAGCTGCCGGGCGCCGCCGCCGTCGCGCCCGCGCCCGTCGCGCTCACGGCGCACGCCGGCGGGCACGACGGCTCGTTCAGCCTCGCCGTCATCGGCAGCGACGCCAATCCCGACAAAGAGCAGCGCTGTCGCGAGCAGCTGCATCAAATGGGCGCCCACCTCGACCCGCACGCGAGCACGAAGGCGACGCTCATTCTCGGCAGCGAGAATCGGCTGCGGGTGACGACGCGCAACGAAGGCACGGTCGTCGACCGCGAGCTCTCGCACGCGGGCGTGTCCGACCTGTGCGCCGAGATCGTCGCGCAGGTGGCGCGCACGCAGAAGCGCCGCGCCGGCCTCTGACGTTTTTGCTGCGACGAGCGCGGCGCCGCGGGCCCTACCAAACATGGCGTCGCGACGCCGCCGTCGCTTTGCGAGCGCGCGCGCCGAACATCGTCGAGGAGTCGAGATGAGCGTCAATGGTGCGATGATTCGAATCAGTCCGGCCGAGCTCGATTGGTGTCGGGTCGCGGACGAAGAAGCGATCGAAGAGAAGACCGAGCATTGGTTCTGGGCCGACGAGCCGCGCGCCCTCAATTTCGCCAAACGCTACGCCGGCGTGCACTTCCTGTTGACCGGCATCGACCACAGCGAAGAGGTGGACGGGCCGCTCAGCTTCTTGGGCAACCAAAGCTACGGCGAGAATCTCAGCTACGAATTCTCGTATGGCCCGGCGCGCGTGTTCCCGCCCGACGCCGTCCACGAGATTCAGCGCGCGCTCGAGGCGCTGTCGGCGGAGGTCGTCGCGCAGCGCCTGCGCGATCCGGCGCTGGCTCACGTCTATCCCTTCGCCATCCGCAGCTTGGATGATGAAGACCGCCAGTCGCTCGAGCAGCTCGTGGCCGAGTCGCGCGCGTACATCGCCGCGACCGCCGCCGCCGGCGACGCGCTCCTGGTCGCCATCTTCTAACCGGTAACCAGCGCGGCGCGACGGCAGCGCGGCGGGCGCGCGAGCTGTTGACTTGTCTTCCGCGCTCTGCGTTTGCTATCGGTGTGCGCTTAAAAATCTTATTGGTGATGATCCTCACGCTGGGTGGCGCGGTGGCGCAAGCCGACGTCGAAGGGGCGCGGCGCGCCTACGCCAAAGGCATGACCGCCTACAACTTGCAGCGGTTCGCCGAGGCGTTGGCGCTGTTTCAGCGCGCCTACGAAGAGAAGCAAGATCCGGCGTTCCTCTTCAATTTGGCGCAGTGCCAGCGGCAGCTCGGCCAGTACGACACGGCGGCCAAGAGCTATCGCGCCTATCTCAACTCCTCGCCGCAGACGCCGGCGAACGCCGAGCAGGTGCGCGTCTTGATCGGCGAGATGGAGACGGCGGCTCAGCGCAAAGTGGCCAGCGAGCTGCCGCTCGTGACGCCGACGCCCGCGCCTGTCGTGACCACGCCGACGCCGGTCGTGACGACGCCGGCGAGCCCATCCGTCGACCACGCGTGGTACCGCAATCCCGTCGGCTGGACGCTGGTCGGCGTCGGTGTTGCCGGCCTGGGCGTGTCGATCGGCCTCCTCGTGCACGGCAACGATCTCGACCATCAGCTGGGATCGGCCACGTCGCTGACGCAGGTGCAGCAGCTGCAGTCCGACCGCGACACGTTTCGCACGGCCGGCTTCGCGCTCGTCGGTGTCGGCGCGGCTGCAGCCGTCGCCGGCGCGGTGGTGTTGGCATTGACCGCGCGCCAGCACCACGGGCGCACGGCGTGGCTGGCGCCGGCGGTGACCAACGGTTCGGCGGCGCTCGCGTTCGGCGGTGCCTTGTGAGGCTGGCGTTCGGCGCGCTCCTCGCCATCGGCCTCATCGGCTGCTCGGACACGACGCCGCGCGTGCGCTGCGGCAACAACGCGCAGTGCACGACGGCGAAGCGCGCGGGAATTTGCGTGCCCGGTGAAGACGTCTGCGCCGTCGCCAACGCCAGCTGCGCGTCGGGCTACGCCTACGATCCGACGTCGGGACGCAGCGGCTGCGTGGCCACGACGACGCCCGATCTGTCGACCGGCTTCGACTTGTCGGGCGCCACGCCGGGCGCCGACATGACGCCGCCCAACAACGCGCCCGGTCCCGACCTGGCCACCGCCGACATGGCGGAGTTCACCGGCACGCTGACGTGGACCGCGGTCACCAACACCGGCACGCAGAACACGTTCGCCGCCGTCGCCGGCTCGTCGCCGTCCAACGTCTGGGTCGTCGGCGGCACGGCGGCCGGCAACATCTTGCATTTGGCGTTCGGCAAAGTCGTCGGCACCAACAACTTGAGCCAGGCGATGAGCGCGCTCTACGTCAATGCCAACGGCGAAATCTTCGCCGCCGGCCAGTCCGCCATCTTGAATCTGACGAGCGGCGCTCCGGGCACGACCGAGAACAGCAGCGACGTGTTCCTCGGCCTGTGGGGCACGAGCGACGGCGCCTCCCTCTTTGCCGTCGGCAACGCCGGCTTTTACGCGCGTGCGTCGACGGGCGCGTGGGCGTTGACGGTCGAGGCGCCCGCCGGCTCGACCGCGCCCGTCTCGGCCTACCGCACGATCTGGGGCTCGTCGCCGACCAACATTTACTTGGCCGGCGGCTATCGTCCGTCGCCCAGCTTGGGCTTCCGAGCGGCCATCGCCGAGGACGTCAACGGCACCTGGAACAACGTCACCCCGACGGGAAACAACGTCGAAGCAATGTGGGGCACGAGCGCGACCGACCTCTACTTCGTCGGCGACTTCGGCTCGATCGTCCACTCCGACGGCACGACGCTGACGAGCCAACAGAACACCAACGTCACCACCGCCAACCTCTACGGCATCTACGGCACCAGCGCGACGAACCTCTACGCCGTCGGCGCCAGCGGCGTCATCCTGCACTCGACCGGCGACGGCACCTGGGCCGTCCAAAACAGCGGCACGACGAACACGCTCTACGCCATCTGGGCCTCGAGCTCCACCGACTGGTACGCCGTCGGCGCCGCCGGCACCATCCTCCACGGCACGCCGTAAGCTCGCGCCCGTCAGCCGCGCGTTCGTCCACGCACTTCACGCATTGTTGCTAGCGACTTTGTCGTTCTCTCGCGGAGACATGGACTGAGTGTCTACTCCCCATGGCGCAGTGGCTATGCGCGTTGCCGTCGCCATCCGCCGCGTTGACTGCAGGTTGCAGTTCACACAACTGCACATCTTTCGTGGCCTTCTCTTATAGGGATCGGCTGGCAAGGCGCTTGCTCTGGGCGTCGTAACCCTCGGCACCCAAGGAGCCCCGCACATGAGTAGGCGTCATCGGTCTTCGTCGACCACCATCCACGCGCTCGTCGCCGTCACGCTCGGCCTCTTGACCGGCGCGGCCGCGGCGCACGCGGATCCGGCCGCTCCGGCGGGCTACTCCGTCGTGAGAAACTGCAACCCCAGCAGCAAGCACAAGTTCCACTGCAAGTCGTTCCAGATCGTCGACTCGCAGCAGAAGCCGATGGTCATCTCGGACTTGAGCCCGAAGGCGACCAATCCGTTGACCGCGCAGCAGATCGCGTCGCTCTACCAGCTCGACACGACGCGCAAGCCGGGCGCGACCATCGCCATCGTCGACGCCTACGGCTACGCCGCCGCCGAGAGCGACTTGGCGGGTTACCGCTCGGCGATGGGGCTGTCGGCGTGCACCAGCGCCAGCGGCTGCTTGACCATCGTCAATCAGACGGGCGCGGCGTCGCCGCTGCCGCCTGCGCCGCCCAAGAACGACGATTGGACCGGCGAGACCGCGCTCGACATCGACATGGCCAGCGCCGTGTGCCCGAACTGCAAGATCCTCTTGGTCCAGGCCGACGACGACCAGGGCGACGGCCTCTACATCGCGCAGCAGACGGCCGCGGCGCTCGGCGCCTCGGTCATCAGCAACAGCTGGGGCGGTCCCGATCCCGACGGCTCGGGCACGACCGAAGGCGAGCCCTACTTCCAGGTCAACCCGGCCATCAACATCTTCGTCGCCACCGGTGACGCGGGCTGGGACAACCTCATCGGCTCGTCGACGCAATCGCCGGGCGGCCCCGACTTTCCGAGCACCTCGGCTTACGTCATCGGCGTCGGCGGCACGAACGTGACGCTGACCACCGCCGGCGCGCGCGCGACCGAGACCGCTTGGGCCGACGGCGGCAGCTCGTGCAGCGTCATCGTCCCCAAGCCCGCCTACCAGAGCGCGTTCGTTCCCGCGGCCGCGTGCGGCTTCCGCGCCGCGTCCGACGTGGCCGCGATCGGCGGCACCCCGGGCGTGCAGACGTACAACAAGGGCAAGATGGGCGGCGCGGAGGGCACCAGCGTCGCCTCGCCGCTCGTCGCCTCGATCTTCGCGCTCTACGGCTTCTCCAAGTCGGACCCCGGCTTCCCCTACGCGCACGGCTCGGCCTTCTACGACGTCACCAGCGGCAGCAACGGCGCGACGAGCACGTCGCAGTCGCAGTTCAACTGCTCGACGACCACCACCAACAAGCAGATGTGCAACGCCGGCACCGGCTGGGACGGCCCGACCGGCATGGGCGCGCCCATCGGCACGGCGCTCGGCATGATCTCGGCCGAGCCGACGCCGCCGGCGGGGCCTGACATGGCCACGCCGGTCGTCCCCGACATGACGGCGCCGCCGGTTCCGGGCGCCGACATGACGATCGTCGATCACGACATGGCGCAGCCGGGCGAGCAGGACATGGCGCAGGGCGAGCAGCACGACCTGGCGCAGACGGACGATCTGGCGGAGTCGGAGGACCTCTCGACCGGCACCGGCGGTAACGGTCCGGGCGGCGGCGGTGGCTCGGCCGGCGGCACCGGCGCGGCCGGTGGCACCGGCGCGGCCGGCGGCGGTGGCAGCGGCGGCAGCAACGGCTGCGGCTGCACGCTCGGCGGCGCCAACAGCGGCAACGCGGCCACGGCACTGCCGCTCATGCTGGCACTGCTCGGCTTCGTGATCATCCGCCGTCGTCGCGCGTAGCACGTCCGCTTCAGTCGACCTCGATTCCCCTCCAATGAATCCTTAGTCACAAACCGCCCGTCGCGTGGCCCAGGTCACGCGCCGGGCGGTTTGCACGCGGTCGTCCGCACCATCGTCGCTGCCCGCGAGACGCGCCCGATGAGCGCGCCTACGTGCTGGCGCGCGTGCGGCGTGGCTGCCGACGGTGACGCGATAGGCGAGACACGCGTTGCTCGCGATTGGGCGCGCCGCCGCGTTCGGCAGCGGCGCCGAAGAGCTGATGACGCAGCAGTCAGTAGGTGGCCGACCGCTCGCTTTCGCGGTCGCTTCCCGAAAAATACGTCGTTTGGCGTAGCCGACCGCCGACAAGGCCAGAGTGACGGAAATACCCCTGACGTCTGCGTAATTTTCGCACGAGCCGCGCTCGCCCATCCCATGAAGTGACCGACATCACATCCGCGTGTGTGCGGATTCGGTGGACGCGAATTGGACTAGCGGACATCATGCGCTGGCCAGGGTCGACGCATCGCGTCGGGCCGAGCGGGCAGGCGATTCCGAACCATTCCAGGCAGCGCGACAGGCGGCGGTGGAGGCGAGGTGCGGCCCATGAATGTCTTGGTTGTCGACGATCACGAGATCTTTCGCGACGGCCTGCGCACGGTGATCGAATCGCGCGGCGACGCACGCGTCGTCGCCGAGGCGTCGACGGTGCGCGAGGCGACGGCGCTGCTCGACACACTCCAGTTCGACCTCATGACGCTCGATCTGACGATGCCGGGCGCCAACGGGGTGTCGTTGTTGCGCGAGATGCGCCGGCGCGGGCTGCGCCAGCGCGTCCTCGTCTTGACGATGCACACCGATCCCGACGTCGCGGCCGAGGCGTTCGCCTGCGGCGCCGGCGGCTTCGCGCTCAAGTCCGACAGCCGCGCGGCGCTGCTCGACGCCATCGACCGGGTCATGCGCGGCGAGCGCTTCATCGCCGCCGGCCTTTCCGCGGCGCAGATCGACCGCTTTTTGCAGACTCAGCCGAGCGCCTTCGACGCCTCGGGCCCGCTGGCCGTGCTCTCGGCCCGCGAGCGCGAGATCTTCGACCTGCTCGTGCGCGGCTACGGCAACGACGGCATCGCCACGGAGCTCTCGATTAGCCGTCGCACCGTCGATACCCATCGCACCCACGTCTTCGGCAAGCTCGGTGTGCACTCGATGAGCGAGCTCTTGCGGTTCGGCTTTCGCCAGCAGTTCATCCGCGAGAGCGGCGGCGCCGGCGAGGTCCCGGCGGCGTTGTCGGCCCCGCGATCGCCGAACGATTCGACGAGCCCGACGACGAAGCAAGCGCGATGAGCGGCGCCGCGGCGACCGCGGAGGCCGGCGATGCGAGCGCGTCGCGGCCGCCCTCGTTCATCGTCGGCGTCGGCGCGTCCGCCGGCGGGCTCGACGCGGTGGCGGCGCTGCTCACGACCTTGCGGCACGACTCGATGGCGGTGGTCGTCGTGCAGCACATGTCGCCGGCGGACGAGCGCGCGCTGGCGCAGCTGCTCGCGCGCGCCACGCCGTTCGCGGTGACGACGGCGGTCGACGGTGCGAGCGTCGTCGCGCACCACGTCTATCTCATTCCGCCCAATGCATCCTTGTCGATCGCGCTCGGCAAGCTGCAGCTGTCGGAGCCGCGCGACCGCGGCGCCATCGACCTCTTCTTTCGCGCGCTGGCCGAGGATCAGCGGCAACGCGCCATCGGCGTCGTCTTGTCGGGCACCGGCAGCGACGGCACGCTCGGCCTGCAGGCGATCAAAGAGGCGGGCGGCATCACCTTCGTGGAGCAGCCGGAGCCGGCGCGCGGCGACGAGCTGCCGCGCGCGGCCTGCGACAGCGGCTGGGCCGACTACTGCGGCAGCCCCGCCGAGATCGGCCACGCGCTGCTCGAGATCGGCCGGCACCCGTATCTCGCCAGTCGGCAGCAGGAAGCGATCGTCGACGACAACGGGCTGCGCGAGCTGTTGACCGAGCTGCGCAACGCCTTCGGTCACGATCTGACGCAGTACAAGTCGAGCACGATCGAGCGGCGCGCCGAGCGGCGCATGGCGCTGCACCAGCTCGTGCGCGTCGCGGATTACGTGGCGCTGGTGCGGTCCGATCGCGGCGAGCTGCGCGCGCTCTATCGCGATCTGCTCATCGGCGTCACCAACTTCTTTCGCGACCACGAGCCATTCGAGGCGCTGAAGAGCAAGGTGCTGCCGGCGATCGCCGCGCGCAAACAGCCGGGCTCGGCGCTGCGCATCTGGGCGCCGGCCTGCTCGACCGGCGAAGAGGCCTATTCGCTGGCCATCGCCTGCGCCGAGCTCTTCGCAGCCGAGCCGCACGACGTGCGCATCCAGATCTTCGCCACCGACATCGACGCCGCGGCCATCGCGCGGGCGCGGCGCGGCGTCTATTCGCACAACATCGCGCTCGACGTCTCGCCCGAGCGGCTGCAGCGCTTCTTCGTCCGCACCGACAGCCACTTCCAGATCAGCCGCCGCATCCGCGACATGGTCGTCTTCTCCACGCAGGACGTCACCAGCGACGCGCCGTTCTCGCGGCTCGACCTCCTGAGCTGTCGCAATCTGCTCATCTACTTGAAGCCGGCGATGCAACAGCGCGTGCTGCGTGTGTTTCATTACGCGTTGCAGCCGCAGGGTTTCTTGCTGCTCGGCAGCTCGGAGACGGTGGGCGACTCGGCCGAGCTCTTCTCGGTCGTCGACGCCAAGAACAAGGTCTACGTCTGCAAGCACCTGGCGCTGCCGGCGTTCTTGGACGTGAACGCGGCTCGCTCGCGCGGCGAGCCCGCGCGCACGCCGCCGCCGCCGGTGCGGGCGCGGCCGGCGCTGACGTTGGCGACGCTCGCCGATCGCAAAGTGCTCGACCTCTACGGCCCGGCCGGCGTCGTCGTCAATGAGGCGCTCGACATCTTGCATTTTCGCGGTCGCACCAGCCGCTATCTCGAGCCGACGCCGGGCGTGGCCAGCCTCAACCTCTTGCGGCTGGCGCGGTCGGAGCTGCAGGCCGACTTGCGGCGCACGACGCAGCAGGCGCTCGATCTCGACCTGCCGGCGAGCGTGACGAGCCGCTTGTGCCACGGCGAGACGCGCAGCGAGTTCAAGCTGGAGGTGCTGACGGTCGTCGATCCGGAGACGAATGCGCGCTGTCTGCTCGTGCTGTTCCACGAGCCGCACGCGACCGAGGCGCTGCCGCCGACGGTTCGGCCGCTCGATCCGGCGCTGGACCATCGCGTCAAGGACCTCGAGCTCGAGCTGCGCTTGACCAAAGAGAGCCTGCAAAGCTCCATCGACGACTTGCAAGGCAGCAACGAGGCGCTCGAGTCGTCGAACGAAGAGCTGCAGTCGTCGATCGAGGAGCTGCAGAGCACGAATGAAGAGCTGGAGACGTCCAAAGAGCAGATTCAGGCGACCAACGAAGAGCTGATGACCGTCAACGAAGAGCTGCAGAATCGCATGGCCGAGCTGCAGCAGACCAACGACGACCTGCACAACGTGCTCACCGGCGTCGAGAACGCGGTCGTCATCGTCGGGCGCGATCTGCGCATTCGTCGCTTCACGGCGGCGGCGGAGCGGCTGCTCGGCGTTCGCGCGGTCGACATCGGGCGGCCCATCGGCGTGCTCGAGCGCTTCGTCGGCGGGCTGCGGCTCGACGCGTTCACGGACGAGGTCATGGAGTCGCTGCGACTGTCGGAGCAGGAGGTGCAGTGCGCCGACGGCCGCTGGTACCTCTTGCGCATCCTGCCCTACAAGACGCAGGAGAACTCGATCAACGGCGCCGTCATCGTGTGGAGCGACATCGACGTGCGCAAGCGCTCGTCGCGCCTGGGCGAGGACGTCGCCGCCTACGCCAGCAACTTCCTCGAGCCCATCAACCAGGCGCTGGCCATCGTCGACGGGCGACAGCGCATCGTCTGGGTCAACGAGCAGTTCTATCGCCTGTTCGGCGTCATCGCCGAGGAGACGATCAACGGCCCGCTCTCGGCGGTGCCCGGCGGTCGCTGGGACGCGTCCGACCTCACGGCGCTCTTGGCCACCGCAGCGGCGACGGGCGACAGCTTTCACGACGCGCGCCTCGTGCACTGCGGGGCCGACGGCGGCGAGCGCGCCCTGTCGGTCGGCGGCAGCCGCATTCCTCGGCTGCGCGACGACGCGCAGCTCATCCTCTTGTCCTTCGAGGTGCGCTGATGCCGCCGGCATTGGAAGAGTGGACCAAGGACGAGCTCATCGCCGCCATCCGCTCGCTCGAGCGCCAGCCGTGGACGGCCGCCAACGTCGCCGATGCCGAGTCGGTGCTGCACGAGCTGCGCGTCCACCAGATCGAGCTCGAGATGCAGAATCGCGAGCTGCGCGAGGCCCAGCAGCAGCTCGAGGAGTCCCGCAGCCGCTACGCCGACCTCTACGACCTGGCGCCGATCGGCTATTGCACGCTCGATCGGCAGGGCGTCGTGCGCGAGGCCAACCTCGAGGCGACGCGGCTGCTCGGGACCAATCGCGCCTATCTGGCGGGGCGGCCGTTGACGGCGGTCGTGAACACCGACGTGCGCCGCTTTCACGCGCATCTCGATCGCTGTTTGACGAAGCAGGAGCGCGTCACCTGCCAGCTCGAGCTCACGCGCCTGAACGAGACGAACGGCTCGACCGGCGCCGGCAGCAGCCTCATCGTGCAGATGGTGTCGACGCCGATCGCCCAAGTGGGCGCCAAGGCGACGCTGTGCATGACGGCCTTGACCGACGTCTCGGAGCTGAAGAGCTCGGAGCGCCGGCTGCGCCTGTTGTCGTTGGTGAGCGAGCGGCTGGGGGCCTCGCTCGACTACCGCGCCAGCTTGCCGGCGGTGGCGGCGCTGGTGGTGCCGCTGTTGGCCGACCTCGCGTTCATCGACGTGGTGGCGGTCGGCGACAGCCAGCCTGGCGAGCGCTTCGGCCGCCTCGGCGCGCAGCCGCTCGTCGACTACGATCGCACGCCGCAAGCCGAGGTGCTGCGCACGCGCTCGCCGCTGGTGGTCGAGGGCGCGACCGGCGCGACGCTGCGCGCGGTGCTAGGCGTCTCGGCGCCGAGCGAGCGGAACGTGGCCTATGCCGAGCGCGGCGCGCTCTTGCTCTTGCCGCTCATCGCGCGCCGGCGCGCGCTCGGCGTCTTGACGTTGGTGCTGGCGCCGTCGAGCCGCGGCTATTCGGCCGCCGAGCTGCAGCTCGGCTACGAGGTCGCGGCGCGGGTGGCGATGGCGCTCGAGAACGCGCAGCTCTACGAAGGCGCGCAAGAGGCGATCCGCGCGCGCGAGGACATCGTGGCCGTGGTCTCGCACGATCTGCACAACCCGCTGCATGGCATGCGGCTCAACTGCGATTACCTGCTCGAGATCGCGCAAGCCGACGGTCAGCGCGCCGGTCGCCAGCAGCTGGAGGCGATTCGACGCGGCATCGACCGCATGTGGCAGATGATCCGCCAGCTGTCGGAGATGGCGCGCATCGAGGCCGGTCACCTGACGCTCGAGCGCGGCGTCCATTCGGTGGACGCGCTCGTGGGCGATGCGCTCGACCTCTTGCGCCCGCTGGCGGAGAAGAAGCGGCTGTCGATCGAGCCGCCGTCGCCGCAGCCGTCGCTGGCGGTCTCGGCCGATCGCGATCGCGTGCTGCAGGTGCTCTCCAACCTCCTCGGCAACGCGCTCAAGTTTTCGCCCGCCGGCGAGCGCGTCACCATCGCCGTGACCGTCGACGGCGCGCGCGGCGTCGCCCGCGTGGCCGTGACCGATCGCGGGCCCGGCATCGCGCCGGCGCAGCTGAGCCACATCTTCGAGCGCTATTGGCGCAGCGAGGAGCGACGGCGCGGCGGCAGCGGTCTCGGCCTCTACATCGCCAAGTCGATCGTCGACGCGCATGGCGGCCAGATTGGCGTCGACAGCGAGCTCGACCGGGGCACGACCGTGTGGTTCACGCTGCCGATCGCGCCCGCTGTCGCGCCGGCGCCGCCAGCGCGACGGCGTGAAGCGCCGGACGCGCCGGCGGCCGTCATCGACCACGAGCACAGCTAAAGTAGAACCCCGAACGTTCGATTGCCGTAGCGACACGCGGTGGCGGTCGAGCCGCTCGGCGGTCTGTCCAGCTGCGCGACGCGCTTGCGAAATCGACGGTCGCGGAACCCGCGCGCGCGTCCACTCGTCAAATACGCATTCTACCTGAGCGCCGAATCGCGCTGGTTGTGGCAAGGTGAATTTGCGCGAGGAGTCGGCCAATGGCGGACGGGCGGGCGGCGACGGGAGTGGGCGCGCGATCGACGGGCAAAAGGTCTTGCTCGGCACGCTGCGCGCGCGTCTCGTCGGCACCGCGCCGGCTCGGCCGCCGTCGTTGGCGAGCCCATTCGCGTTCCGTTGCGCAACTCGAACCCGCGAGGACGATCGGATGAAACTAGAGGTCTTGAGGAGCGAGCGAGAGGGCCGCGATCATCACGCTCAGTGGGTTCCGCTCGACTACGCGGCGCTGCATTCGGTCCCGCCGGAAAAGCCCGCCGATCCTCCGGTCGCGCCAACGACGCTGCGGGCGATCGGCAAGGTCACGGCGTTGGCGCACGATCTGCGCCGGCAGCGACAACGGATTCGGGCCACGGTGTCCGAGGTCGATCTGTTGGCGACGTGGCTCGACGTCGTGGCCGATCTCTACGAATTCGGCGAGAGCCATCGCGAGCGCGTGGCGTACCAGCTGAAGTTTCGCGCGCGCATCCTGCATGACCAATTGCGACTGTCGCGTTGGCTCGATTGGATCGGTTGAGCCGATGGGCGCCGTCCGCGTGACGACGAGCCAGCCGAGCGCCGCGCTCGTCGATCGGGTGCGGCGACTGCTCGTCTACGAAGGCGCCGCCGTGGCCTGCGCCGACGCCTGCGCGATCGCCGCCGAGCGCGTCCACGACAAGATCACGGCGCGGCTGAGCCCCATTCTCGGCTCCGCCGGCGTACGCGCGCTGTTCGTGCGCAGCGCGCGGCTCGTGCGCGGCCAGCTGGCGGCGCTCACCGATGGCGCGGCGCGCGACGGCTCGTTCGACTTCCGCGCGCTCTTGCGCGCCGGCGATCCCACGATGTCGCGCGAGACGGTCGAAGCGCTGTTCGCGCGCTTCTTGGCGCTGATGACGTCGTTCATCGGCGAGCGGCTGACGACCGAGACGCTGCACGCGGCCTGGCCGACGATCGAAGAGCCGGCTCCGCCGAGCGATAAGTCCTAAGTCCTCAACCGCGAAAGCACAGCGCTCAGTCGGCCGTCATCGCGCACGCCGCCGCGTCGCCGTGCGTCGTCGCTGCGCTCGACGGCAGCTGGCGCGGCAGGCGCATGACGAAGGTGGTGACGCCGTCGGCCGATCGCGCCACGATCGTGCCGCCGTGCGAGAGCACGATCTGCTTGGCGATGAAGAGGCCGAGCCCGAGGTTGCCGGCGCTCGACTTCTCGCACTGCCGGCCGCGCCGAAAGGGCTCGAAGATCGTCGGCAATAGCTCGGCGGGGATGGGATTGCCCTCGTTGCTGATCTCGATGACGACGTCGTTGCCTTCGGAGTAGGCGTGCAGACCGAGCGGAGTGCCCGGCTGCGCGTGCTCGATGGCGTTGCCGAGGATGTTCGACAGCAGCTCGACGAGCCGATCGGCGTCCCACACGCCGGTGACGTCGCCGTCGATGGCGAGCTCGATCGGGTGGTCGAACTCTTCGACGACGCAGCGACAGAGCTCGCGCAGATCGGTCGGCTTGCCGTCGAGCGGGAAGCCGCCGCCGAGGCGCGCCCGCGTCAAGTCGAGCAGCTGCGAGATCATCCGTGTCATGCGCTCCGAGCCGTGGATGATGCGCGACAGCGACTTGTCGTCGCGCTCGTCGAGCTTGGCGTGGCGGCGGATGAGCGTGGCCGCCAGCGTGATCGACGACAACGGCGTGCGCAGATCGTGGCCCACGATGCCGATGAACAGCTCGCGAAACTCGGCCACTTGGCGCAGCTCGCGCTCGCGCTCCTCGGTGAGCGCGCGCGCCGCTTCGGCCGCCTCGGTCAGCTCGAGCGCGTGGATCGTCGCGCCCACCATCTCCTCGTTGGCCTCGCGCAGGTCGTGCAGCGCGCGGCGGGCGCTCTCGTGCAGCTGCGCATTTTCGACGGCCAGCGCCGCGCGCGCCGCCACCTCTTGCGCCAAGCTGAGGTCGGCTTCGCCGTAGCGCCGGCCGGCGTCGGTCGAGATGAGCACCAGCGAGCCCAACGGCTCGCCGTGCGCCAAGAGCGGCACCACCATGAGCGACTGCGGGCCGAGATCGTGAATGGCGGCGACGAAGCGCGGGTCGCGCGAGAGCGAGGCGAGATCGGCGGGCGCGACGCTGGGCAAGAGATGCGGCTGCTGCGCGTCCGCCGGCGACAGGGCGAGGCGAGCGCGGGCGAGATCGGCCGTCAGGACGCGCAGCCGCTCGCACAGCGCCGCCTGGCTCGGATCGCGGTGCCGCACTTCGACGCGCTCGGCGCGCTCGCCGGCCGCCACCACGTCGACGATGCAGCAGTCCGCCAGCTCGGGCACGATCATGCGCGCCACCGTCGCCAGCGTCGCGTCTTGATCGAGGAAGGTGTCCATGAGCGCGGCGCCGAGGCCGGCCAAGAGCTCGCTCGCCCGCTCGCGCTGCAGCTGCTCGGTGATGTCGCGCAAGACGACCGTGAACAGCTGGACGCCTTCGATGTCGAGCTTGGAGATGGCGGCTTGTGCGGAAAATTCCCGGCCGTCCTTGCGCACGCAGGTGATGGCCGGCATGCGCTCGCCCATGCGCCGCGCCGTGACGTCGCCGGCGCCGAACTGCCGCACCAGCTGGCCGTGGGTGCGACCGAAGCGCAGCGGCATGAGCAGCGTCAACGGCTGCCCCATCGCCTCCGCCGCCGTCCAGCCGAAGATCGCCTCGGCGCCGCGGTTGTACATGATGATCCGCTGCGCGTCGTCGATGGAGATGATGGCCTCGGCGGCGATGCCGATGATACCGCGCAGCTTGGCCTCGGAGATGCGCAAGGCGTCCTCGGCCTCCTTGCGCGCGGCGACGTCGATGCTCCGAAGCTCCGACTCCGTCATGTGCTCCTCGCTACTTTACCGAGCCCAGCTGCCCGATGCGCGCGGCGACGACGGTCGTCTCGGTGTGGCCCCGATCGATCGCAGCGGCCGACCGGCGCCACACGGCAAGCGCCGCCTCGTCAAGTGTAACGCTCGCTCGCAACGCGCGCAGCGACAAAGTCGACCGCGCGGAGAATTACGGTATCGAACTGTCACGCCGTCAGCCGAAGCGCGACACGAGCGCGCCGGTGCAGGATTCGCGTTCGGGCGCAGTCACTGGTGACGGGGCGCGTTCGCGTCGTGAACGGCTTGCGAGATCGGCGGCGTGCCGAAATATTGGCGGACATGAGCGGCCAGCTGCCTGTCGGTCGGGTGATCGACCGTCTCCACGCCGACGATGCCGAACGTCAACATCACCGAGTGCGCGTTGACGTAGTCGCAAAAGTGCAGCTTCTCGTCCGCCGGGCCCATGACGAGCACGCTGTCGACGCCGGCCAGCGACTGCGCGATGGCGGCGAAGAAGCGGTGCTCGTCTTGCGGATGATTGTGCGGCTGCGCTTCGTAGCGCGGATGGCGCAAGACGTGGGCGGGCGCGCTGACGAGCGAGGTCGTGAACGTCTCCGGCTCGACATGAAAGACGTGCGCCTCTCGATGATCGATCCAAACGGCCGCTCGATGAATCTCCATGTGACACCTCGCTTTCGCATCCATGCGCATGACGAAGATCAGAAGCAATCGACGGGCCTGCCGTCTTCATGACGAATGTTAGTCGTCGCCGACCAAGCGCAATCGGGCGCCGGCGAGCCAGCGTCGGATTCGGCTCGGCGTGCAGGATTCACGGTAGGCGCGCTACGTCGATCGCGGTGCTCGGCCGAGCGGCCGGCGACGCGCGAGCGCGACCAGCGGCCGGCCGCTGCGACCGTCGCACGCGTATTTGCACGGCTTACGCGCGGTTGCGCACGTGTGTCGGCGCGCACCGACGTTTCAGGCGCCGCCCTGTTAGACATTGGAGATGCGTCATCCTCTGGTCTGCGCGGCCCTCATCGGGCTCGCCGGTTGCAGCCACGCTCCGCCGCCGCCCGTCGCCAAAGTCACGCCCGCCAAGCCCGGCGCGCTCGACGCCACGGAGACGGCGAACGCCATGCTGGCGCGCGAAGCGACCGGCCTTGTGCCGATCGCGATCCGCTCCGGCGACGGCGAGCTGCAGCTGACGGTGACGGCCAAGGGCACGCCCAAGCTGGAGCCGCTGCCGGGCAAGCAGCACTTCATGCTCACCGTCCCCATCGGCACGCAGCAGGCCATCTACTGCCGGCTCGGGCCGACGCAGGATCTGGCCGCCGGCACGCTGTCGGCGCGCGCCGACGTGAACAAGCTGCCGCACCGGCAGATCACCGACGTCAACGGCGGCGCGCTCAACGGCGCCGCCTTCTTGTCGACGCGCACCATCTACTCGTTCGAGCGCGACGGCGTCAAGCAGTGGGGCGAGGTCAAGACGGCCGCCGCCGAGCGCGGCTTCGAGTTCTCGGCCATCTGCGTGCACGACGAGGTCGGCTACGCCGCGACGTTGCACGACGTCTTGGGCTCGCTCGTGCAGTCCGGGACGTTCGTCGGCGCCGCCACCTCGCCCGCCTATCGCGAGCTGTCGAGCATCACGCTGGCCGGCAAGATCGTCGGCATCTCGCAGTCGCAGCTGGTGCGCGCGGACGACGGGCGGCTGTGGAGCTACGTCGACACGGCGATGCTGATCCCGGCGTCGCCGCTCGATTTCCAAGGCCACGACAACTTCGAGAGCGAGACCAGCGACAGCGCCGGCAACGTGCTCAGCGCGACGCACATCGCCAGTCAGGGTGAAGGCGAGCTGCAGTACAAGCTGAAGCTGACGCGCACGCCGAAGGGCTATCACGTCGACGGGGAGTTCGGCGGCAAGCGGGTGGACGCCGAGATCGCGTCGGCCGAGGCGCTGACCGCCGCCGATCGCGCCGCGCGCCTGACGCGCGAGCTGATGGCCGGCAAGCGCCGCGACGTCGTCTTGCCGCACTACGCGCCGAGCGCCGATCCGCTCGGGTTCGCGCAGTCGACGGTGACGCCCAGCGGCGACAAGGAGCTGCCCTATCGCCGCGAGGACAGCGACAAGACGGTCTCGCTGGTCGACGTCGACGACAACGGCAACGGCCGGCGCGGGCGCATGCAAGTGGGCCCGTTGACGCTCGAGATCGCGCGGACGGCGGAATATGGCCACTTTCCCCAGTAGTCGCTGGCTGGCGGCGGCGGCGCTGGCGACGCTCATGAGCGGCGGCGGCGCGCGCGCCGAGAAGGTCGACGGCTATCTGCCCAGCATCGACCTGAAGGCGCCGCAAGGCTGGCTGCCCGGCGCCACCTTCACGGCGCGCCTGACCTGTCAGGACGCCGAAGGGCTGGCCGCCGCGATGGCGACCGGCTACGCGGCCGCGCGCGAGGGCGACAAGGTCAAGGTGCACGTGACCGGCTATGCGCCGCTGCCGGGCGCGCCCGACGAGGCGCAGCGCAAGCCGAGCTTCCTCGTCGACTTCGACGATCCGCTGTTCACGCCGCTGCGCGCGACCATCGTGGCCAAATACGGCGAGCATCCGACGCCGGCGCAGCTGGCCGCGTTCACCGACGGCTACATCACCAACAAGGACTCGTCGCGGGGCGAAGATCTCGGCCTCGACCGTGGCGCGACGCAAAGAGGGCGACTGCACCGAGCACGCGGTGCTGCTGGCGGCGCTGGTGCGGCTGTTCGGCGGGGCGTCGCGGCTCGTCAACGGCGTCGCCTTCATCGTCGTCGACAAGAAGACGTATGCCTTCGGGCACGAGTGGGTCGAAGTGGAGGTCGGCGGCAAGTGGCAGCCGTTCGATGGCACGCGTCCGACCGAGCGGCCCGACGGTCATTGGCTGCCGGTGTCCATCGTCGTCGACGAGAGCATGCGGCGCGGCAAGGCGGCCATGCACATGATGCAGCTGCAGCCGATGCAGATTACGATCGAGTAGCCAGCCCGCCGCGCGGCCCGGTTGCTGCAATGGCGCCCGGCATGCGACCTACGACCTTGCTCGTCCTCCTATGCTTCGGCGGCTGCGCGACCACGCCCGCCGACGGCGCGTCAGCGACCGCCTCCACCGTCGCTGACGCCGCCTGCACGACGCGCATCACCTACGGCGCCGCCTGGCTCCCCGGCGCCAACCATCCCGGCAGCTCCGACACCGTCAACGGCCTGGTGACTTGGGACGGCAGCTGTATCCCCGATGGATCGAATTCCTACGCGACGCTCTCCAACGGCTGGCAGCCGCACTTCAGCGGGCCCGGCTGCGTCATGGCCCTCGACAGCAGCTGCGCCGGCGCGCCGACGAGCTGCGCCACGCGCGTCGGCTACGGCCCGGCGTGGCTGGCGCCGAGCGGCCACGCCAACCGCTTCGACGACGTCGCCGACCGTCTCTGGCCGAGCAACGTGTGCAGCGTCGCCGGTGCGCAGTCGTCCGAAGCGCTGTCCAACGGCTGGGTCCCCTATTTCAGCGGCAGCGCCTGTCAGCTCTCGATGCGCTACGATCAATGCGGCGGCCTCTACGACAACCCGGTCATCGCCGGCAACTTCCCCGATCCGGGCGTGCTCCACGACGGCAACCAATACGTCCTCGTCACCACCTCGGGCGACGCCGCCGACGCCTTTCCCATTCGCACGTCGACGGACCTCGTCAACTGGACGGCGGTCGGCTTCATCTTCCCGGCGGGCCAGCATCCGGCGTGGGCGGTGAGCGACTTCTGGGCGCCCGAGATCCACAAGGTCGGCAGCCACTACGTCGCCTATTACACGGCGCGCAACGCCGCCGGCAAGCTGAGCATCGGCGCCGCCACCGCGTCGAGCGCGACCGGACCGTTCACCGACCTCGGCCAGCCGCTCGTCACCCGCAGCGACCTCGGCGTCATCGACGCGACCGAATTCACCGCCGCCGACGGCACCAATTACCTCGTGTGGAAGGTCGACGGCAACGCGGTCGGACAGCCGACGCCCATCTTCGGCCAACCGCTCAGCGCCGACGGCCTGACGCTGACCGGCGCGGCCGTGCAGCTCATCACCAACGATCGCGCGTGGGAAGGCGGCGTCGTCGAGGGCCCGTGGGTCGTGCAGCGCAACGGCGCCTATTGGCTGTTCTACAGCGGAAACTCCTACGCCAATTCCACGTACGCCGTCGGGGTCGCGCAGGCGGCGTCGCCGCTCGGGCCGTACACGAAGCTGGCGGCGCCCATCGTCACCAGCAACGGCGACTGGATCGGCCCCGGCCACTGCTCGGTCGTCGACGGGCCGAGCGGCGGCGACTACATGGTCTACCACGCCTGGCTGCCCGGCCACGTCAACGGACCCGGCGACGGCCGCCAAACGCTCGTCGACCGCATCGTGTGGAGCGCCGCCGGCCCGTCGCTGCTGGGCGCGCCGTCGGTGCATTCGCGTCCGCTGCCGTAAGCCGTCGCGCGCGGCGCGCCGGCGTTGTGCACCGCGCGCGATCGGCAGCGGCGGCAGGCTCGTCACCAGCCGGAGCCGACTTGCGCGGCCTGGTCGAGCTCCCACGTCGCCTGCTTCGGCCGCGCGGCCCACCACGCGCGGCCGAGCCAGGCGTCGAGCGACCAGCGACCGGGGCCGGCGAGCAAGAGGAAGCTCACCGTCAGAAGCTGCGCCCAGTCGGAGCGCGTCTCGTGCATCACCGCCCAGAACCCGATGCGCGGCGGCGCCGGCGGCAACGGCAGCGGCGAGGTCCCGAGATAGAGCGAGATTCTTGGTCGTCAGGATCGCCACGATCATCTCGACGATGAAGATGACGGCGGTCAAGCGCGTCAGCAGCCCGGCGATGAGGCAGAGCCCGCCCACGATCTCGAGGCCGCCGACGAACGTCGCCGTCGCGTGCGGCCAGGGAAAGCCGAGCTTGGTGAAGCGGCCGACCCCTTGATTGGTGTAGACGAACTTCAAGATTCCCTCGGAGAGAAAGACGCCGCCGGCCATCAGCCGTAAGAGCACCGTCGCTGCGTTGCCCGCGACCGGCGGGTGCACCATCCACTCGTACAGGGCCCGAATGCTCCAGGCGTTGCTGTTGATACTGCTGTTGCTGTTGCTGCTTTTCGTGGCGCGCATTTGAAACCTCCCGAGGTCCCAACGCGGCAACGGCGCGATCGTTCCCGAGTCATTCGCGCCACCCATCGTCACGAAAAGCCGGGAACGAATCGGCGCCTCGGCCGTTGCGATCGGCGAGTGGAGGGAATTCGCGACAGCCATGCGCGTGCGGCTCGGCGACTGCTCCGCGTCGAACGGACGTGGTATGGCAGGGCGGTGGGCGGGGCGAATCGGCACGAAGGCGCCTCTTGGCTGGGTAACGAGGCGCTGGCGTACGCCGATCCGCTGCACAACCTGGCGCGCTATCTGACCGGCGACGCCAGCCAAGCGGAAGATCTGGTGCAGGAGACGTATGCGCGCGCCTTGGGCGCCGCCGATCGCTTCGATGGCCGGAACTTGAAGGCGTGGCTGTTCAAGATCCTGCGCAATACGTTCATCGATGTCTATCGCAAGCAGAAGCAGCATCCGACCACCGGCGGGCTGGACACGATCCATCCCGACCTCGCCGACGGGGCGCAGGGTGCGGGCGATGCCGAGCTCTTGCGCGACGACATCGAGATTCACCAGCTGCGCCACGCGGTCGCGTCCGACATCGAGGCGGCGCTGATGGGCCTGTCGGAGGACGCGCGGACGGTCATCTTGCTCGACCTCGAAGGCATGACCGAAGTCGAGGTGGCCGAGGTGCTCGGCTGTGCGATCGGGACGGTCAAGTCGCGGCTTTCCCGCGCGCGCACGATGCTGCGTCGCAAGCTAGAGGCCTATGCTCGTTAGGGGCGCGTGATGGAGCACAAAGAAGCGCAGGATCAACTGCTCGATTTTCAGCGTGGCCGGCTGCCGGAAGAGGCGCGTGCGCGCGTGGCCGCGCATCTCGAGGGCTGCGC
Organism: uncultured delta proteobacterium; assembly: GCA_963785725.1. Classification (GTDB taxonomy): domain Bacteria; phylum Myxococcota_A; class Polyangia; order Palsa-1104; family Palsa-1104; genus JAQBQH01. Next base: position 55,624 of record CAWAWS010000008.1, read on the forward strand.
CGAATGCCGCCGCGCCGCGGACGCCGAGGCGGCGCTGTCGAGCGCGCTCGAGAGCCGGCTGCCGCGTCATCCGGCGTCGCCGGCGCTGCAGGCGCGGCTGGCCGAGCGGCTGACGGCTCGCGAGCGGGCGCCGCGGCCGGCGCGACGCCGCTGGCCGCGCTATGTGGCGCCGCTGGTCAGCGCGCTGGCGGCGGCGGCGCTCGTGCTCGTCGGCGTGCGGCTGACGCAGCCGAGCTTCTTGCGCGCGGGGCTGACGGCCGGCGATCTGGTGGAGGAGGGCGTCAACGATCACTTGCGCGTCGTCGCCAGCGCGCACCCGATCGAGATCGAAGGCGGCGGGATTCATCAGGTCAAGCCGTGGTTCACGGGCCGCCTCGACTTCGCGCCGCGCGTGTCGTTCGCCGGCGACGATCAGTTTCAGCTCGTCGGCGGCAGCGTCGGCTACTTCCGCGATCGCAAGGCGGCGGTGTTCGTCTTCAAGCTGCGGCTGCACACGATCTCGCTGTTCGTCTTTCGCGCCGAGGAGCTGCCGTGGCCGACGCGCGGCCTGACGCGCGTCGGGCCGCTCGACGTCGACGTCCGCGTCTCGCGCGGCTTCTCGGTGCTCATGTGGCGCAGCGGCGAGCTCGGCTACTGCATGGTGTCCGACGTGAACCGCGCCGATCTGGAGGCGCTGGCGATCCGCGTGGCCGAGGGATCGTGAGCGTGCAGCCGCGCCACGAGCGATAGGATTCGTCGGGCTTCCGTCAGTCCGTAAACGTAACCAGGTCTCTCCCACTCGCAATCGCGGCGCGCAGGATCTCGAGCACGCCATGCTCAGTCATGGGCGCGCCTGCGCATCGGGCCGACTGCGCTCGTCGGGCAATTCGGGCCGCGTCAAACGATTGATGGAGGGAAAGTCGTCGGGCTTTGGAACGGCGATTGGCAATCTGTGATCGGCATTGGGCGAGGTGTGTCCGTCAAGTTCGCCTCGATCGCGACTGCTCTTAGCTGCGATCGAGATGCGACGAATTGTCGCATCGCCTCTTGTCGACTGGCTTAGATTGTCTGCTTAGATCAGTCAGTCGCGTGCACAATGAACGAAGGTCGCTGTCGCTTAGCGATGTCGTTAGTCGTCTAAGGTTTATTGGTCACGCAGTGCAGGCTCGTCGCTCGGCGGAACCAGGGAATTGTGAGCGCGCTCGCGATCTCGGTTAGTGCTGTCTCTCTAATGAGACACTGCAATTCGACTAAAGACTTCTGTGCGATAGCGCAACTGCGCGTGGCTCGATTGTCGAGAACGAGAGTATCTTTACAAGGTGCGCGCTGGCCCAACGCCACTCTATAGCTTGATCCTTGCGCTGACAGTCGCGTCGTTGCCGGCTCATGCGCAAGGAGAGAACGCCGACGTGGGCGCGGCCGCGCGCGCCTTCCAGCGCGGCCAGCACGCGCAGCTGCACTCGCAGTTCGCGCGCGCGGCCTCGCTGTTCGAGCTCGCCGACGAGGCGGCGCCGTCGGCAGCGGCCTTGCGCAGCGCCATTCGCAACTGGGACGCCGCCGGCAATCCGGCGCGCGCCGCGACGCTGGCGCAGCGCGCGCTCGAGCGCTACCCGCACGACATCGCGACGGTGCGGCTGGCGGCCGGTCTGCTGACGCGGCGCACGCGCGCGCTCGGCTCGGTACGAGCGCACTGCGCGCCGGCGTGCGTGCTCGTCGTCGACGGACACTCGACGGCGCCGGCGCCGCTCGTCGATCACGATCTGTACGTCGCGCCGGGCGAGCACGCGCTCGTCGTCGAGTTCGAGGACGGTCGCAGCGCGCGCCAGCGGCTCAAGCTCGGCGCCGGCGAGCGTCGCGAGCTGTCGCTGGCGGCGCCGGTCGAGGTGGCGCGCCGCCACGCGCCGGCGCGCGCCGCGACCGCCGAGGACGGCGACGACGACGACATGCCGGCGATCGACGACTCGGCCTGGGGCGCGCAGACGACGAGCGCGACGCCGCCGCCGCCGCGACCCGCGCCCGCGGCGGTCGAACGCGCGCCCGCGCCGGCGATCGCGCCGCCCGCCCTCGCCACCGTCGAGCTGACGCGCGGCCCCGAGCCGAAGCGCGATCGACGCGTGCCGCCGGTCGTGCCCGTCGTCGGTATCGGCCTCACGCTCGGCCTCGGCGCCGTGCTCGTCTGGTCCTACACCGACACGCTGTCGGCCAGCGCCCGCTACATCGCGCATCCGACCGCCGCCGGCTATCACGACGGGCTCGGCCGCGAATCGCGCACCTTCGGGCTGCTCGGCGGCGTCGCCGCGCTGGGCGTGACGACGCTGGCGGTCGCGCTCTTCGCCACCAACTGGCACGCGAGCTTCGCCGGCCGCGGCGGCCCCGACAAGCTGGCGCGCCGGATCTGGCCGACGGCGGGCGCGAGCGGCAGCGCCTGGTCGGTCGGTATCGGCGGCGTGCTCGAATAACCATGAGCGGCGCGTTCTCCATCTCTCCCAGCTCCGAATGGACCGTCGGTCGACGTCTCGACCGCTACGAGCTCCTCGGCGAGATCGCGCGCGGCGGGATGGGCACGGTGCTGTTGGCGCGCCTGGCCGGCGCCGGCGGCTTCTCGCGCCTGTTCGCCATCAAGATGCTGCACGCGCACCTCGCCGACGACGAGCACTTCGTCCACATGCTGCTCGACGAAGCGCACTTGGCGTCGCGCATTCATCACTCGAACGTCGTGCCGGTCGTCGACATGTGTCGCAGCGAGCAGGGGCTCTACGTCGTCATGGAGTACGTCGACGGCTTCCCGTTCTCGCAGATCTTGGCCTCGGCGGCGCTGACCGATCGCGAGCGCATCGCCATCGGCGTGCAGGCGCTGCTCGGCGTGCTCGGCGGCTTGGAGGCGGCGCACAACCTCGTCGACGACGACGGCGCGCCGCTCGGTCTCGTCCATCGCGACGTCTCGCCGCAGAACGTGCTCGTCGGCATCGACGGCTTGGCGCGGTTGGCCGACTTCGGCATCGCCCGCGCCGCCGCTCGCTTGACGCACACCGAGCCGGGCACGCTCAAGGGCAAGCTCGCGTACATGGCGCCCGAGAGCGCGCGCGGCGAGCCGAGCGATCGTCGCGCCGACGTCTTCTGCGCCGGCATCATGCTGTGGGAGTGCCTGAACGGCGGCCGGCTGTTCAAAGCCGACAACGAAGCGGCGACGCTGCTGCGACTGCTGAGCGATCGCATCGCGCCGCCGCGACCGAACGCGACGGGCGCGGCCGCGGCGCTCGACGCCGTGTGCCTGCAGGCGCTCGAGCGCGACATCGGCCGGCGTTACGCCTCGGCGCACCAGATGGCAACGGCGTTGGCCACGGCCGCCGAGCAGGCCGGCTGTCTCATCTCGCCCATCGCCGTCGGTGATTTGCTGTGCGCGCGCTTCGCCAGCGAGATCGAGCGGCGGCGCGCCAAGATCCGCGGCATGCGCACGTCGCCGTCGCAGCCGGGGATCGACCTCGGCGCCGCGCTGCCGGCGCTGGCGACCACCTACGACGGCGAGCCTTCGAGCGCGAGCGCGTTCAGCCTGCCGCTGCAGATCACGGTCGAGACGATGATCGGTCACCTGTCGGCGCCGCAGCCCAAGGTGCGCACGCGGTTGAGCGCGGCGACGCTCGCGATCGTGACGTCGCTGTTGGTGGCGGTGGTGGCGGGCGGCATTTGGCTCCGGCGCGTCGAGCTCGGTCATGACCGCGCCACGCCGCCGACGGCTGCGACTGCGGCGACGGTCGCGCCGGTTCGGCCGGCGGTCGCGCCGACGCGTCCGGCCGGCGCGCCCGGCGCTGCGGCGGTCGCGCCGACTGCCGCGTCCGACTGTGCCGCGGACGCGACGGCGCCGGCCGGCGTCTGCCCGCCCGCGGGCGAGCCGACGCGACCGGTCGCTCACGGCAGCCACGTCCATCACGGCAGCAGCAGCAGCTCGCGCCACGGTCACGGCAATCACGGCTCGCCGACGTTGGAAGCGAATCCGTACATGTAGCAACCCGAGGGCCCCACGATGCATCGCGCCGTCCGCCTTTGTCGCCGTCTGTCTCGCCTCGTGGTCGTCGCTGCCGTCGTGGCGAGCGCGGGCTGTCACCTATTCGATCCGCGCCTGTTCGAGCAGCCCGGCGACGGCGGCCCGCCCGGCGTGGGCGGCAACGGCGGCGGCAGCGGCAATGGCGGCGGCACTAACGGCGGCGGCGGCGGCGGCGGCAGTAACGGCGGCGGCGGCGGCGGTGGCGCGCCGAACGACCTCGGCGCCGGCGGCGGCGGCACGTCGGGCTCGTTGTGCGGCCGCTCCAGCCCGGTCAGCACCTGCCCCGGCAGCTTCCTCTTTTGCGACGGCTTCGAGAACGAGAGCGGCCAGACGTTCTCGCAGTGGAGCACCTTCTTCGCCGACGACTTCAAGGGCGGCGCCGCCAACCTCGGCACCACCATCGCCGTCGACAGCACCGAAGCCTGCCTCGGCGTCAACGCCTTGCACGCGAGCACCGGCGGGCAGAATCAGGAAGCGGTCGTCGTGCGCGACTTCACCGGCTGGCCCAACCCCGTCCACATTCGCTTCTTCCTCTTCATCAAGCAGCTCGGCTCGAAGTCGGGCCTGGTCGAGTTCCGCAACGGCAACGGCGATTTCTCGTCGCTCTTCGTCGCGCCACCGAGCGGCAGCGGCACGACGTCACACTTCGGCTTCGAGTCCATCTTCACGTCGAATCTGTCGACCATCGGCTCCGACCTCACGCTGGCGCACAATCAATGGCTGTGCGTCGAGCTGACGATGACGCTCGACGCCAACAACGGCGCGGTGCACGTCGACCTCGACGGCAATGCGCTCGGCGACTTGAGCGGCCTCGAGACGCAGTCGAAGTCGGACGCCATGGACCGCATCGCCGTCGGGCCCATCACCGAGGACGACGCCGGCATCTTGGCGGTCAACGAAATCTACTTCGACGAAGTCGCGGTCTCGCCCAGCGCCATCGGCTGCATGTAGCCGCCCCGTCCACGGCGTGCAATGACGACGTCGCGTGATGCGCCTCATTGGAGCGTTCGAGTCGCCGTTCTAGGCTGCGACGAGGAGTGTGCCCATGTCGCGGATCCTATCGCTCGCCTATTGCGTCCTGTTCGTCGTCGGCTGTGGTCAGGCGGAGCCGAGCAGCAACGACGCCTCGCGCTTCGTCACGACGGTGACGTGGGACGCCAACTGTCAGCCGGTCATCGCCACGCAGGCCGTGCATCCCGATTCCATCGGCGTCGATCCGCACTGCGGGGGCAACGATCTGCTGCTCTCCGATAAGCCGCTCATCACCGGCAGCGGTGGCGGCGGCGGCACGGGCGGCGGCGGCGTCTCCGCCATCATCGATCCCACGAGCAACGCGCTCTGTCTGGCCAATCCCTTCGACACCGAATCGGTCAGTCTGAAGACGTTTCCTTATGCAGGCGGCGCCGGGCAGACGTGGGCGCATCACGTGGTCGCGTACATCGCGTCCAGCCAAAGTGGAGGGCTTTACAACGACGGCCAGGACGCGGGCATCGCGGCCTTCGATTATCATTTCGCGGTCAATCAGTATGCGACTGTTCCGGCCGCGGTTCAGAACGCCAATGGCGTCGAGTTCGACGCGCCCGGCGGCGCCACCGAATGCTCGAGCGGGCAATATCAGTGCGTCGGCGCTGTTCTGCAGCATTGCGACGGCTCGGCGCAGTGGCAGAACAGCGTCAATTGCGCGGCCTCGGGCTTGGCGTGCGACGCGGCCACCGGCAGCTGCACGTGCGCGCCGCCGGTCTGCGGGTCGAGCTGCGGCACGCTCACCAGCGCCTGCGGCGCCAGCGTCGACTGCGGCGGCTGCCAAGGCTATGCGCAGCGCTGCGTCGCCAACGAGTGCCGGACGACGTGCCATTGCGCCAAGGGCTTCGTCTGCGATCCCGACGGCGCCTGCATTCACCTCTGACGCGTCGACTGACGCTCTCCCATCCGCGCTCGACGCCCGCGCGCTTGGCGTCCCGTGACCTGTTCTAGCTAGGCCGATCGGTTGCGGGCGCGGCTGGCCGACGGCCGCTGGTCGCCGTCGCTCCCGCTCGACGTTCGCTAGCCGAAGCCGCCGCCGCTGATTTGCCGAGACGCTTGACCGCGTCGGCGAGCTCATGTGGGATCATCATGTAGGTGGCATGCATCGGCGAAAACACCATCGTCGCCTGGGTCGACGGTAGCCTCGCGGCGACGGAGCGTGCGGGCGTGGAAGCGCACGTCGCCGGCTGTCCGCATTGCCGCGCCGTCTTGTCCGAGGTCGGCCGCTCGTCGCTCGTCGACGGCGCGCTGGCCCTGGCCGCGCCTGAAGGCGGCGCCGTCGCCGACGGCACCGTGCTCGCCGAGCGCTATCGCATCACCCGCTTCATCGCGCGCGGCGGCATGGGCGAGGTCTACGAAGCCGAAGACTTGGAGCTGCACGCGCCGGTCGCGCTCAAGATGATGCGCGCGGAGATGGCCGCCGATCCGCGCGCCATCGAGCGCTTCAAGCGCGAGACCCACCTGGCGCGGCGCGTGACGCATCCCAACGTCTGTCGCATCTTCGACGTCGGCTTCGTGCCGTCCGCGGGATTGCGCGTGCCGTTCCTGACGATGGAGCTGCTCGCCGGCGAGACGCTGAGCGAGTGGCTGTCACGCATCGTGCGGCTGACGGCGGAAGAGGCGCTGCCGCTGGCCGGCCAGCTGGCCGCCGGGCTGCAAGCGGCGCACGACGCCGGCATCGTCCATCGCGACTTCAAGAGCGCCAACATCGTGCTCGTGCCGACGCGCGACGAAGGCGGGCTGCGTGCCGTCGTCACCGACTTCGGCGTCGCCCGCGCCAGCGACGGGCTCGACTTCGCGGCGACGCACTCGAGCACGCGCGGCATCGTCGGCTCGCCCGGCTACATGGCGCCCGAGCAGCTGCAAGGCGGCGAGGCCACGGCGGCGGCCGACGTCTACGCGTACGGCGTCGTGCTCTACGAAATGGTGACCGGCCACTTGCCATTCGAGGAGAAGACGGCGCTGTTGACGGCGCTGCGACGCCTCGAGCATCCGCCGACCTCGCCGCGCGTGCACGTGCCGGAGCTGGACGCGGTTTGGGAGCGCGTGCTGCTGAAGTGTCTCGCGCGCGAGACAGAGCTGCGCTTCGCCTCCGTGGCGGCGGCGTATCAGGCGCTCGGCGGCGATGGCGCGACGCGCTTTACGATGCCGGCGGCGGGGCGTTGGCCGCGACCGGAGGTGCGCGACCGCCCGCCGTCGCCGTCGCCCTGGGCCGCGACGGTGCCGGCGCGAGGCGCGCGGCGTCGTCGTAAACCGGTGCTGCTCCTCGGTTTCGCGCTGGCCGCGCTGTCGTCGCTGGCGGTCGGCGCCGCGGTCTGGCAGCGACAGACGCACCCGCCGCCGCCGCCGACGACGCCGACGCTGCCGCGCTCGTCGCCGAATACGCCGTCGCCGGCGAAGACGCCGTCGCTCGCGAATGGGCCGGCGTTGTCGAATACGCCGGCGCAGCAGGCGATCGCGGCCGTGCCCAGCCCGCTCTCGGCGATGCCCGCGCTCATCCGCAGCGATCCGCCGGGCGCGCGCGTGTCAGTCGACGGCCAGGCGGTCGGCGTGACGCCGTTGACGCTCTCGACCGCGCCGCCGTTTGCGCTGCAGCTGACGCTGCCCGGCTATCGTCCCGTGCGGCGTCGCGTGACCGCGGCCGGCACGATTAACGTCCGTATGATTACGCTAGCCACGCCCGCGAGCCGACTTCTCGACGAGTAGTTGTTGACAGGCGCGGCGCGTTCGGCGCCAATTGCGCAGAAGTTGCTGGGCATGGAAACCGTTCGTCCTCTTTTTCTTCGCGGTCGCGCTGTGCGTGTCACTGGCCGGCGCCTCTATCGCTCACGCGGCTCCGGCTGCGTCCGACGTCGAGGCCGAGGCCGAGATGCTCAAGGCCAAGCAGGCGATGGAGCGCGCGCAGTACGACGTCGCCGTCGGGCACTTGCTCGTCGCGCGCTCGCTCGTGCCGAACGCGTCGGGGCCGTACTTGAACTTCGGGCGTCGCCTACGAGCGGCTCGGTCGCTGCGCCGAGGCGGTGCCGCTGCTCGAGGAGTATCTGCGCCGCAAGCCGCAGTCGCCGAGCCCGATCGCGGCGCGCAGCTTGGCCGCCTGTCGCGCGCAAGCGACCGCTGCCGCGCCGCCGGCGCCCGCTTCACCGGCAGCGACGACGCCATCGGCGCCGGCAGCGACGACGCCGTCCGCGCCGGCAGCGACGACGCCGTCATCGCCGGCTGTCGACGACGGGCCGGACGCGCCGCGCGTGAGCACGCCGGCCGATGGTCAGCCGGCGCAGCTGCCTTACGCGCAAGTGGGCGGCGTCGGGCCGGCTGCGGCTGCCGAGCCGTCGCTCGCGGTGCCGTCCACGTTCACCGCGACGCCGTTCGACGCGCCCGCCGTCGCCGGGCCGCGGCCGGCGCGCCTGACCGTCAGCGTCGGGCCGGTCGGCGCCAACCTGCGGCTCAACGGTCATCCCGCCGGCGCCGACCTCACGCATCTCGAGCGCGACATTCCGCCCGGCAGCTACGAGCTCTACGCCGAGCGCCCGGGCTATCAGCCGGTCTCGCGCAGCGGCTGGCTCGTGCCCGGCGAAGTCCACATCGACCTGTTGACGATGCGGAAGAAGCGCGTGTGGCCCATCGTCGTCGGCGTCCTCAGCGCCGCGCTCGTCGCCGGCGGGCTCGTCGCCATCATCGTCACGCAGGTGGGCTCGTCGTCGGGCCATAAGTCGACCACCGGCACCGGCACCATGGGCAGCGGCGCCACCGAGACCGGCTTTCCGACGGTGTCCACGCCATGAGGTCGCTCCTCGTCATCGGCGTGCTCTGGCTGCTGCCCGGCTGCGACGCCTTCGACATTCCCAACATCACGACGCGCAGCCCGACATGGCCGGCCTCGACGAGTGCACGATCGCGCCCGCCGGCCGCTCGTGCGTGACGCTGCACATCGCATGGCGACGTCGACGCCATCGACAACGTGCAGATCGACGCCATCTTCGAGCTCGGCACCGACTATCTCGATCGCCGCGTCGTCTCGACGTATCCCGGCGCCGCCGTCGAACCGCCCATCGCCGTCGGCGTCATCCTGCGACGAGGACGCCGGACCCGACGTCGCAATCAAGGTGCTGGCGCGCGCCGGCACGACGCCCATCGGCCTCGGCGGCGGCGACGCGCTCGACCTGCGTCCCGGCGACCACCAGGCGCTCGACATCACGCTGACGCCAGCCGCCAAGACGCTCTGCTTCGACGGCATCATGGATCAAGACGAGACCGACGTCGACTGCGGCTGGGACACCGAATGCCCCGCCTGCGTGCTCGGCCAGATCTGCATCTCCGATCGCGACTGCGCCAACTCCAGCTGCGTCTACGTCGACGACGGCAACTACAAGAGCCGCTGTCAGTCGCCGGCCCGACGCCGACGGATTAGGATTCGTCGTGGCGTTGGCGGAGCGGTTTGTGGCCCACCTCGATCGGGACCGGCGCGCGCAGCTGACCGACGAGTCGGCCGTCGCGATGCTGGAGACGCGGCTCGACGAGGTGGTGCGGGCGGCGCGCGCGGCGTGGCCCGGCGTCGCCGTCGCCGACGACGAATTCCTGGCATGGCTGGCGGCGCGCTTGCCCGCCGGTGACGACGTGCTGGCGGCGCTGGCGACGCTGCGCGCGAGCGACTTGTACTTGGCCTGTGCGTGCGCGCGCGGCGACACCGCCGCCTTGCGCGCCATCGAAGCGGGCCCGATGACCGACGTGGCGGCGGCCGTCGCGCGCTCCAGCTTGCGCGGCGTCGCCGTCGACGACGTCATGCAGACCATCCGCCGCGTCCTCTTCGTCGCCGGCGACGACGCGCCGCCGCGCATCGCCGAATATCGCGGCGCCGGCGACCTGCGCGCCTGGCTGCGCGTCACCGCCGTGCGCGCCGCGCTCAAGCTCTTGCGCAAAGAGCGCCACGAGGTCCCCGTCGACGACGAGATGCTGTCGTCGCTGCCCGCCGCCGCCGACGCCGAGCTGGAGTTCGTCAAACGGCAATATCGCGCCGGCTTCAAGCGCGCCTTTCTCGAGTCGCTGGCGTCTTTGCCGCCGCGCGAGCAGAACCTTTTGCGCCAACACTTCCTCGACGATCTGTCGATCGATCAGCTGGGCGCGCTGCACCGCGTGCATCGCTCGACGGCGGCGCGCTGGATCGCCAAAGCGCAGGCGACGCTGTTCGAGCGCACCAAGCGCGTGCTCATGAAGCAAATGAAGGTCAGCCGCTCGGAGTGCGAGAGCATCATTCGCCTCGCGCAAAGCCAGCTGCACGTGACGCTTCGCACCCTCGTCGCGTCGATCGCTTAGCGGTTTCATAGCGAGCTTTCGGCCGCATTTTTCCTGCGACATTCGAAATCTGCCTGGCTCTTGTCCGGTGATCCCAGACGGATCGCGATATCAACCAGGAGATTTTGATGAACAAGCTCGTGCTCTCGTTTCTTAGCTTGCTGGTCGTGGCGGGTTGCGGTGGTGGTGGTAGCTCGTCGACGGACAACGTGGCCGCCTGCAAGGCGTTCTTGACCAAGGTCAAGTGCGGCACCGTCGACATCTCGTCGCAGGTCGATTGCGACGCTTACGCCAACACGGCGTGTGACATCTCGGACTACTTCGACTGCCTCTCGACCAAGTATGTCTGCGTCGACGGCAGCTACGACGAGACCAAGCTCGCGACGCTCAGCGACTGCGCCAGCAAGGCCACGTGCCAGTGATGACGCGGGCGCGGCGCGTCTTGCAAGGCTTGGCCTTCGCGACGCTGGCGCTGACCGTCGGTGGTTGCGACCACGAGAAGGACGGCGCCACGACGGTCGCGCGGCCCGACTATTGTCCGCCCGAAGGCGCGGCGGTGCCGCTGGCGCAGCTGATCGCGCAGACCAAGCGCTTCAAAGGCTGCGCGGTGGAGACCGACGCGACGTTGATGGGGCCGTACAACATGGGCGGCAACTTCGTCATGCCGAGCTGCGCCAAGAAGGGGCGGACGCTGTTCCAGGTGGCGCTGCCCGGTCAGACGGCGCAGCCGCTCGGGATGTTCGCGGCCATCGCCAGCGTGCCCGACGGCGACGCCAACGCGCTCTTCTCGGCGCCCGGCAACACGACGGTGCGGCTACGCGGCGAGATGGTCTACAAGGGCGCGATGCTGGGGACCGACCTCGGCGGAATGTCGCGCTGCTTCGAGGCGAGCGCGGTCACGGTCGCCAGCGCAAAGTAGAGTAGGCCGGTCGCCGGCGCCACGCCTTCGAGCGTCGGCGCCGGCGGCCGATGACGTTTCCGCATCAGCACCTCCTTTGAGCCAGCCCAACATTTGGTCAGCGTGGCCAGCCGTTGTGCCAGGTCGGCACCGTAACGGCCCGCACCTGAACGCAATCGCAGGTTGTGCGGACCGGATGCTTTGCGCGGCGACTTGAGCGATGATGGAGCGCGCCTTGCAACCGACGCGGTCGTCGTCGTCGAGCGATCGTCGTAAGAGGTGCCATGGCCCCATCGCCTCCCGCTGAACATGGCCGACTGCCCGACGCTGTGCGCTGGGCCTTGCCCTTCGTGTGCGTGGCCGCCGCGGTCGTGGCCAATCAGCTCGTGCCCAACGGGATCTTCCCGGCGCCGTTCTTCATCGCCGCGGTGATGGTGGCGGCGCACTTCGCCGGGACGCGTCCGGGCGTGCTCGCGTTCGTCGTCGCCGGCGCGCTCCTCGACTATTATTGCATTCCGCCCGTCGGCCGCTTCGCCATGCGGCAAGATGTCCTGCCTTCGCTCTTTCAGTTCGTCGTCCCGTCGGCGTTGGGCCTTTGGTTCATTCAGCAGCGCAAGAACGTCGAGCTGCTCTTGGCGCGCGAGACCGCGGTCGGCAAGCGGCTGCAAGGCGAGCACTCGCTGCCGGAGATCGGCCACGCGCTGCTCGACTATCTCGTGCCCGAGCTCGGCGCCGCCATCGCCGCTCTCTACACCGTCGACGCCGAGGGCACGTCGCGGCGCTGCGCCGGCTACGCCTTGGACCTCGGCGACGCGCCGGCGACGATCGCGCGCGGTCAAGGCGTCGTCGGCCAAGCGGTGCTCGACCGGCGCACGCGGCTCGTGACCGTTCCGCCCGACTACGTCACCGTGCGCTCGAGCTTGGGCGCGCGCCGTCCGACCGGGCTCGTGGTCATGCCGGCGCACGACGGCCGACAGACGCACGCCGTCCTCGAGCTCGGCTTCTTCCGCAAGGTCGATCGCGGCGTCTTGCGCCTGCTCGATCGCGTGGGCGAGCCGATCGCCGTCGCCATTCGGACGGCCACGTTTCGGACGCGACTGCAGGACCTGCTCGAAGAGACCAGCCTGCAAGCCGAGGAGCTCAAGGCGCACGAAGAGGAGCTGCGCACGGCCAACGACGAGCTGGAGGCGCGCGGGCGCACGATGATCGAGAGCCAGCGCAAGCTCGAGGAGCAGCAGATCGAGCTCGAGCAGACCAACGAGACGCTACAGCGGCAAGCGCGACTGCTCGAGCAGCACAACGAGCACCTGGCGCAGGCGCACGAAGCGGTGCGCATCAAGTCCGAGAGCGCGGAGCGGGCCAATCGCACCAAGTCCGAGTTCTTGGCCAACATGTCGCACGAGCTGCGCACGCCGCTCAACAGCTCGCTCATCCTCGCCAAGCTGTTGACCGAGAATCGCGGCGGCAACTTGACGCCGGAGCAGATTCGCTCGGCCGAGACCATCTATTCGGCGGGCAACGACCTGTTGGGGATGATCGACGAGCTGCTCGACCTGGCCAAGATCGAGGCCGGCAAGCTGGCGCTGCACAACGAAGACGTGCCGCTGGTGCGCGTGCGCGACGAGATCGCGCGCCTGTTCGAGCCGCTGGCGGCCGAGCGGCGCCTCGGGCTCGTCTTGCACATCGCCGACGGCGTGCCGGCCACGCTGCACACCGACGCGCATCGCCTCGGGCAGATCCTCAAGAACCTCGTCTCCAACGCCTGCAAGTTCACCGACGCGGGCGAGGTCGCGCTCAGCGTCACCCGCGACGGCGATCAGTGCCGCTTCGCCGTGCGCGACACCGGCATCGGCATCCCCGAGGCGCAATGGGGCGTCATCTTCGAGGCCTTCCCGCAGGCCGACGGCACGACCAATCGCCGCCACGGCGGGACCGGGCTCGGCCTGTCGATCTCGCGCGATCTGGCGCATCTGTTGGGCGGCGAGATCGCGGTCACGAGCACGCCCGGCGCCGGCAGCGTCTTCACGCTGACGCTGCCGATCGGGCCGGCGCCGGCCGCGCGTGAGGTCGCCGAGAGCGGGCAGCCGATCGCGCCGCCGAGCCTTGCGACGATCGCGCCTGCCGTCAGCGCGCCCGACCTCGCGATCGACGGCCGCCTCATCCTCGTCATCGAAGGCGACGCGCGCTTCGCCGAGATCGTGGTCGAGCTGGCGCGCGAGCTGCAGTTTCGCACGCTCGTGGCCGCCACCGCCGACGACGCCATTCGCCTCGCCACCGCGCAGCCGCCCGACGGCATCGTGCTCGACCTGAAGCTGCCCGATCACTCGGGGCTCTCAGTGCTCGATCGGCTCAAGCGCGATCCGCGCACGCGCCACATCCCCGTGCACATCATCTCGTTCGCCGACGACAAGCAGGCGGCCTTCGCGCTCGGCGCCGTCGGTTATATGCTCAAGCCCGTGCAGCGCGAGCAGATCAAGTCGGCGCTGCAGAAGCTGGAGACGCAGTTCACGCGCAGCCTGCGCCGTCTGCTCGTCGTCGAGGACAACCTGACGCAGCGCGACGCCATCTGCCAGCTGCTCGGCGGCGACGGCGTCGAGATCGTCGCCGTCGGGCTGGTCGCCGAGGCGCTGGCGCAGCTGCGTGCGAGCACCTTCGACTGCGTCGTCACCGACTTGGCGCTGCCCGACGCCAGCGGCTTTCAGCTGCTGGAGGCGATGGCCGCGGACGAGGCCTATACGTTCCCGTCGGTGGTCGTGTACACCGGCCGTACGCTCAGCGCCGACGAGGAGCTGCGGCTGCGCAAATATTCGAGCTCCATCATCGTCAAAGGCGCGCGCTCGCCCGAGCGGCTGCTCGACGAGGTGACGCTCTTTTTGCACCAGGTGGAGTCGCTCTTGCCGGCCGAGCGGCAGCGCATGCTGCAAAAGGCGCGACACCGCGAGGCCATCTTCGAAGATCGCAGCGTGCTCGTCGTCGAGGATGACGTGCGCAACGTCTTCGCGCTCACGAGCGCGCTCGAGCCGAAGGGCATGAAGGTCATCATCGCGCGCAACGGCCGCGAGGCGATCGAGGTGCTCGAGCGCTGCCCGCGCATCGACCTCGTGCTCATGGACATCATGATGCCGGAGATGGACGGGCTGGAGGCGACGCGCGCCATTCGCCAGCAGTCGAAGTGGGCGCGGCTGCCGATCATCGCGCTGACGGCCAAGGCGATGAAGGACGATCACGAGCGCTGCTTGCAAGCCGGCGCCAACGACTACATCCCGAAGCCGCTCGATATCAACATGTTGTTATCGCTGGTGCGCGTGTGGATCGCGGCGCCGGAGCGCAGCCCATGACGCCGGCCTGCCGCGAGCTCGAGCTGCAGCTGCTGCTCGAGGCCATCTACCGCAAGTTTCACTACGACTTTCGCCGCTATTCGCGGGTGTCGCTCGAGCGCCGGCTGACCGACGCCGTGGCCGAGCTCGGCTGCGCGACGCTGTCGGGCCTGCAAGAGCGCCTCCTGCACGACGACGCCGTCTTCCCGGCGCTGCTGCGCTTTCTGACGGTGCAGGTGAGCGAGCTGTTTCGCGATCCGGCCTATTTCCTGGCCATGCGCCGCCACATCATCCCGGTCTTGCGCACCTATCCGTCGCTGCGCGTGTGGATCGCCGGCTGCAGCACGGGCGAGGAGGCCTACTCGTACGCCATCCTGCTGCACGAAGAGGGCCTGCTCGACAGCGCCACGCTCTACGCCACCGACATCAATCCCGAGAGCCTGCGCACGGCGGAGGCGGGGCTCTATCGCGGCGCGCGCCTGGCCCGGTTCGCCGAGAATCATCGACAGTCGGGCGGCCGACGGCCGCTGACCGACTACTTCACCGCGGCCTACGGCTCGCTCCTGTTCGATCGCCGCCTGCGCAAGAAGATCCTCTTCTCCGATCACAGCCTGGCCACCGACGGTGGCTTCGCCGAGATGCAGCTCATCTCCTGCCGCAACGTCCTCATCTACTTCGACCGCGCCTTGCAGGGCCGCGCGCTCGGCCTCTTCAAGGATTCGCTGTGCCGGCGCGGCTTTCTGGGGCTCGGATCGCGCGAGACCTTGCGTTTTACCGAGTGCGAGCGCGACTTCGACGAGGTCGCCGAGCGCTGGTACCAGCGATGCTGACGACGCCGCGCCCGCCCGACGTCAAGCTGCTGCTCGTCGACGACGTCGAGCGGAACCTGTTCGCGTTCGAGCAGATCCTGCGCCGCGACGGCCTGCTCGTCGTCAAGGCGCGCTCGGCGCGCGCCGCGCTCGAGGAGCTGCTCGTGCACGACTTCGCGCTCGCCATCATCGACGTGCAGATGCCCGAGATCGACGGCGTCGAGCTGGCCGAGACCATGCGCAGCACCGGGCGGACGCGCAACGTGCCCATCATCTTCGTGACGGCCGGGACGCACGAGCGGCGCAGCCTGTTCCGCGGCTACGAAGCGGGCGCCGTCGACTTTCTCTACAAGCCCATCGAGCCGGTGGTGCTGCGCAACAAGGCGGAGACCTTCTTCGAGCTCTATCGGCAGCGACAGCAGCTGGCGCAGCAGCTGCAACTGTTACGCGAGCAGCAAGAGGAGTCGCGCCGCGCCAAAGAGGCGGCCGAGGCCGCCAATCGCGCCAAAGACGAGTTCTTGGCCAACGTCAGCCACGAGATTCGCACGCCCATGAACGCCATCTTGGGCATGACGGAGCTGGTCCTCGATTCGTCGCTGAGCGAGAGTCAGCGGCAGTCGCTCAAGACCGTGCATTCGTCGGCGAGCAGCCTGCTCGGCACCATCAACGACGTGCTCGACTTCTCCAAGATCGAGGCCGGCAAGCTGGAGCTCGATCCGACCGCGTTCTCGCTGCGCGCGGCCGTCGGCGACACGCTGCGGGCGCTGGCCGTGCGCGCGCATCGCAAGGGGCTCGAGCTCGTGTGCGACGTGCGCGCCGACGTGCCCGACGCGCTCGTCGGCGACGTCGGCCGGCTGCGTCAGGTGCTCATCAACCTCGTCGGCAACGCCATCAAGTTCACCGAGCGCGGTGAGGTCGTCATCGACATCGCCGCCGGCGCGGCGCCCGACTCCGACCGCGTCGACGTGCGCTGCTCCATCGTCGACAGCGGCATCGGCATCCCGCGGCACAAGCAGCAGACGATCTTCCGCGCCTTCGAGCAGGAGGACATGTCGACGACGCGCAAGTACGGCGGCACCGGCCTCGGTCTGACGATCGCGGCCCGCCTCATCGCCTTGATGGGCGGCGAGCTGACCGTCGACAGCGAGGTCGGCAGCGGCAGCACGTTCGCGTTCACCGCGCGGCTCCAGCGTCAGCTGCCGGGCCCCGCCATCGGGCCGGTCGCGTCGCCGGCGCCGCCGGACGGGCTGCGCGTGCTCGTCGTCGACGACAACGCCGTCAACCGCCGCGTGCTCGCGAGCTGGCTGCGCGGCGCGGCCGAGCCGGCCACCGCCGCCGACGGCGGCGCCGCCCTGAGCGCGCTGCGGCAAGCCGCAGCGGCCGAGCGGCCGTTCGCGCTCGCCCTCGTCGACGCGCGCCTGCCCGACGCCGACGGGCTGGCGATCGCGGCCCAGATTCGCGCGCAACCCGAGCTGGCGACGACGCGCATCATCCTCTTGACCGCCGGCGATCGCGCCGAGGATGACGAGCGCTGCCGCGCCCTCGCCATCGACGGCAGCTTGCCGAAGCCGGTGCTCGAGGTCGAGCTCCTCGAGGCCGTCGCCGCCGTCATGAGCCGGCCGCCCGGCCGCGCGCCCGCCGTCGACGACCGCGCGCCGCCGCCGAACGTCGGTCGACCGCCGCCGGCGCGCACAGGCCCGCTGCGCATCCTCGTCGCCGAGGACAACGAGTTCAACTGGCAGCTCCTGCAGCAGCTGCTCACCCGTCGCGGTCACGACGTGCAGCTGGCGCACACCGGCCGCGACACGCTCCGCCGCGTCGACAGCGAGCCCTACGACCTCTTGCTCCTCGACGTGCACATGCCCGAGCTCGACGGCTTCGAGGTGGTGCGCACGATTCGCGAGCGCGAGCAGGGCAGCGCGCGCCATCTGCCCGTGGTGGCGGTGACGGCGCGGTCGCGGCAAGAGGATCGCGAGCGCTGCCTCGCCGCCGGCATGGACGCGTTCTTGGCCAAGCCCATCGACGCCGCGGCCTTGTGGGCGGCGATCGAGCGCGTCGTCCGGCCGCCGGCGACCGCGCCCGTCGTTCAGCCGTCGCTCTTGAGCGCGCCCGTGATCTTGGCGGCGTGCGGCGGCGAGAGCACGATCTTGGCGGCGATTTGTCGGCGCTTTCGCGAGCAGCTGCCGATCGATCTGACGACGCTGCAGGCGGCGGTCGCGGCGCGCGCGGCGTCGGAGCTGCGCGAGATCGCGCACCGCTTGTCGTCGATGTTGGGCGCGTTCTCGACGAGCGCCGGCGCGCTGGCGTCCGACATCGAGGATTTGGCGGCCGCCGGCGAGCTGACCGCGGCCGCGCCGCTCGTGTCGCGGCTGGTCGACGTCGCGCAGACGCTCGTCGGTCAGCTCGAGGGCGTGTCGATCGATCGGCTGCAGCGTGACGCCGCGAACGCCGAGCCGGCTAGCGGCGAAATGTCCGCCTAAGTCCGACTGACGGTTGACCGCGCGCAGAACGGAGATCGCGGACGCGAGGTCGGCGCCAGCGAGTGGGCGGCGGCCGGGTCAGCCGCCGACGCTGTCCGTGCCGGCCGCGGGCGCCGTCGGGCCGAAGTGCACGGCGTCGCCGGCGGTGCCGTCGAGCTGCACGTTGCCGGTGCCGGCGGCCGACTCCGGATATTCGCTCGCCGCCCACGTCTCGCTCGTGCCCGTCGCGCTCTGCCGGCCGAGCGGCGCCAACGTAAAGCTGGTCGTGGCCGCGTCGCAGCTGGCGGCGGTGCTGGCGTCGCTGGCGGCGACGCACAAGTCGTCGACGGCGTTGCAGGTCGTGCCCATGTCGGTCGAGCCCGTGACGTAGATGACGTTGCCGTCGGAGGCGAGCTGCGCGCCGCAATAGCCGAAGCCGACGCCGGCCACGGCCATCTCGAACTGCCGCGTGACCGAGTTGGCCCACAAGTGGATGACGCCGTACGAGCAGCCGTCCCACTCGGCGTTGCCGCCGCAGCTCGAAGCCGCGTTGAGCGTGCCGACGCTGAGCCAGGCCTCGACGGTGTAGCCGAAGCCGACGCCGCCGTCACCGAAGCCGCTCGCGCCGACACCGCCGTCGCTGTCGTTCGCCACCGGCGTGACGATGGCCGCGACCTCGCCTTGCCCGATCGCTTGATAAAGATAGGTGACGTCGTCTTTCTGGCCGAACTGCAGGAAGCCGGGATCGCTCGGCTGGCTCGAGCCGACGCTGTCCGAGCACTGCGCGTACATCGTCACCGGCGCACCCGGCGTCGCCAGCGTGTACGCGACCGGCGCCAGCGCCAAACACTTGGCGCCGCCGCTTTGAATCGTCTGATTGATTCCCGCGAGCCGAGCGTCGATCGACTGCAGAATATCGAAGATGTCGGTGGGGCCGGCGCCGAAGAAGCGGCTCTGGATGTCGCTCGCCGACAGATCGTCCGGCTGATACCGGGCGCGATGTTGGCTCGTCTGCAAGCCGGCCGGCGCCGCGGCGCGCACCGGCGGCGTCACCAGCGGCAACAGCGCCGGCGGCTTCGGTGTCGACGTCTTGACGCTCATGTCGGCTACATCGGCCGCCATGTCGGGCGTCGCGCCGCCGCTCTTGTCGTCGCCGCCCGAGTGCCCGCAACCGACCGCCGCCAAAGCCGTAAAGCCGCACACGACACCGAATTTTCCGAGCATGAATCCCCCTCGCCACGAGACATCGACGCGAGCGGTCGGCAGGTGAGCGGCGGAGGTCCGACAATCGGGAAATTGCGCACGGCTCGTGCAAAATTCCGGCGATTACGGCACGAACACGACGCGCTCGCCCGACGCCGACGCCGCCGACCACTGCGCGGCGACCTCGGCCAGCGGCACCACGCGCGCGGCGACGTCGAGCTTGCCGGCGGCGAACGCGCTCACGATCGCGGGCGCCGTGCCGAACATGTCGGCCGTGCTCGTCGCGCCCTGTCCGCTGCCGAGCACGTGCAGGTTACGCTTGCGCAGCAGCACCGACGACAGCGCGATCTCGTCGCCGGCCGCCGATCCGATGAGCACCCAATGCAGCGCCCGCTCCTCGGCGCGACGCCGGCGGCACAGCATCGGCAGCACCGCCGACGTCACGGTTCCCCACAAATAGTCGAGCACGACGTCGACTTCGCTGGCCGCCTCGGCGACGGCGGCACCATCCTCCGGCGTGCCCGTCAGCCGCACGATGCGATCGGCCCCGCGCGCCGCCACGCGCTCGAGCGCCGCCGCGTCGCGACCGGCGGCGACGACATGGCCGGCGCCCAATTCCTTGGCGATCTGCACCGCCAGCTGCCCCGACGTCCCGGTCGCGCCCAAGACGAGCACGCGCTGACCCGCCTGCAGCGCCACGCGCTTCGTCAGCGCCACCCACGACGAGATCGCCGGCAACATGAGCGCCGCCACCGCCGTCGCGCTGACGTCGTCGGGCAGCGGCACCATCAGGCGCGGCTCGGCCAGCGTGCGCTCCGCCATCGTCCCGAAGGCGTCGTTCGCGGCCAAGAAGTAGACCCGTCGACCATCCGCCAGCCGGCCGACGCCGTCGATGCCGGGCACGAGCGGCAGCGCGCCGCTGCTCGTGTAGTGCTGCCCCGACGCGCCCGAGCGCACGCGCGGCGACAGCGCCGCCGCCAGCACCGCGACCGGCACGCCCTCGGCTTGGGCCGGCAGCTCGATCGCGTCGTAACGCGGACCCTGTCGGAAATCTCGTATGACGGCGGCTTTCATGGCATGCTCCTTTGGTTCGTTATGCGAACTAAAGTAGTTCGTGCCACGAACCAATGCAAGAGGAAAAGCGCTTGGCCAAACCCGAACCCTCGCTCGTCGATGCTCTGTTTCAGCTGTCGTTCCTCTTGCAAGGACGCCTGGCGCGCCTGGCGGCCGTGCACGAGCTGTCGCTGATTCAGGTGCGGCTGCTCGGCATCTTGCGCGATCGCGAGCCGGGCATGCTCGAGCTGGCGCGCTATTTGGAGCTGGAGAAGAGCAGCTTGAGCGGCCTCGTCGATCGGGCCGAGGCGCGCGGGCTCGTCGAGCGCGTGCCGTCGCCCGACGACCGCCGCGCGACGACGGTGCGCATGACGACGCGCGGGCACCAGTTGTCGCGCGCGGTCGCCGAGACGATCGGCGCCGAGGTCGAGTCGCTGTTGGCGGTGCTGCCGGAGAAAGAGCGCGCGCGGCTGGGCACGCTCGTCGCGCGCATCGTCATGCAGCCGGGCCTGACGCTCGACGACTGACGCGCGTCGCCGCCGGCCGAGCCGGATCCGACGACGCGGCCGGCGCGGCTCAGGCGCGGCAACGCCAGCGTCGCCGCCGCCCGGCGGCCAATCGTGACGCTCTTTTTTGCGCGCGCCGCGCGAGCGCTGGCCGCACAATCGCAGGCACACTCGGCGGTCGCCGCGCGGCGGCCGCCACCACGTCGAGGAGACACGATGGCGCAGGGGAAGAAGGTCCTTCTGATCGGGCTCGATCCGAAGTTCGTCGACTACGCGCATTTGCCGACGCACCTCGACGAGCCGACGCTGCGCGCGGGCCTGGCGGCCGACGTCCACAAGCTGCGCGACCTCGGGTACGACGCCGAGTGGCTGCTCATCGATCGCGGCGAGACGGCGGTCGCGGTCGTGACGGCGAGGCTGCAGGCGTTCACCTTCGATGCCGTGCTCATCGGCGCCGGCATCCGCACCATCGCGCCGCTGTTCTCGCTGTTCGAGCGGCTCGTCAACGTCGTCCACGAGACGGCGCCGCGCTCGAAGATCTGCTTCAACACGCAGCCAGAAGACACGGCCGCCGCCGTCGAACGCTGGGTTTGACCAGAATCGTCGCGGTACGCGCGACGTTTTCGAGCGACGGCGCGTGGTGGTCATGGTCGTGGGTCGTCAAGTAAGTTGACGATGATGGTCAAGTGGGTTGACTATCGCGCGAGCTTTTCCGTCAGCGCGCCTTGACAGCCTGAACGCGACGTCTACGCTCGCCAGCCGCTGTGGACGAGGCGTCTACACGACGACGGCGAAACGGGCAGTTGCGGGCGGCATATGTCTTGCGATGCACCCTGGGCATGCCGCGCATCTGTCGAATCTTCGCTCTGGTCGCCGTCAGTGGCTTGGTCGGCTGCATGCCGCTCGAGGTCGCCAAGCTCGACCCGCGACCGAACGTCGTCTTCGCCCAGCCGAGCCCGAAGTCGCTCGTGCTGCGCTTGACGCCTGACGTGGCCAAGGACGTCGGCATCCACGACAAAGAGACGGACAGCGACGTCCTCGAAGTCCACGAATGGCGCGACACGCTGGCGGGCGGATTCACCAACGCCTTCGCCGGCCAGTTCAAGTCGCTGCCGGCGGGCGCCACCGCCGATTTGGTGCTCGAGATCCGCCGCGCCGAGGTCGCCATCGCGACCACCGCGGTCGGCGGCCACTACCGCGCCATCGCCGTTCAGGTGACCTATCAGGCGCGCCTGCTCGACGGCGCCGGCGCGGTGGTGAAGGTGGCGGCGGCGACGGTGGCCTCGAAGCACTCGACCGACGAGCGCGCCGAGGTGCCGGACCTCGTCAAGAGCGCGGTCGAGACGATGTTCGAGGATCTGTCGGCCAAGCTGTTCTGAGCGCGGCGCTCGCCGGCGCGACCGCGTCCGCTCAGCCGAGCGAGGCCTTGGCGCGCGCGAACACTTCGAGCGGCGTCGTGGTTCCGGCGACCGCCTCCGCGCCCGGCACGCCGAAGTCGATCCAGCCCGAGTTGAAGCCGTCCTCCATCTCCTCGAACGCGGCGGTGGTGCCTGGTTTCATGCCTTGCGCCTCCAAGCTCGCGGTCCAGCGCTCGCGCGGGATCGCCCGCGCCTTGACCGGCCGTGCCAGCACCTCGCCGAGCGCACGCGCCAGATCGTCCGGGCTCAGCCGCGAGCCGAGCTCCACGATCTTTCGGCCGCTCCAGCCGTCGACGAGCAGCCGCGCCACCTCGCGGCCGATGTCGGCGGTCGCGATCATCGGCACCGCGCGATCCGTCGGCATCAAGTAGGTGTCGAACCAGCCGCTCGCCGCCGTGTGCAACGCGAACGTGTAGTTCTCGAGGAACGAGCCGGCGCGCACGAACGCCGTCGGAAACGGCACGTCGGCCAGCGCCGCCTCCAACATGTGCGTCGCCGTGATGTTGCCGAGGCCGTGCGGCTGCTCCGACCCGACCGACGACAACAGCACCAGCCGCGGCGGCGGCGCCGCCTGCAGCGCCGCGCGGAAGCTGGCCACCACCGCCTTGGCCTCGGGAAACCCCGGCGACGGCGCCACCGGCGGCATCATCAGATAGGCGCCGGCCACGCCCTCGAGCGCCGCCGCGACCGCGCCGGCATCGTGGAAGTCGCCGCGCCGCACGTCGACGCCGCGCTCGATCCAGGCGGCCGCCTTTTGCGGGTCGCGCGCCAGCGTCCGCACGCCGTGACCCTGCGCCAAGAGCAGCCGCGCCGTCGCTCCGCCGACGTGACCGGTAATGCCTGACACGAAGAACATGTTGGATTCTCCTCTCGGCATCTTGGTAGCGCGAAGCGGTCGGTCGCACTAGTATGACTGGCGGAAAGCGATTGTTGTCATGGATGCAAAAATCAACCTGGATCTGAACGACGTGGCGCTGCTCGTGCGCGTCGTGCAAGCGCAGAGCTTCTCGGCCGCGGCGCGCGAACGCGGCGTGCCGGTGTCGACGGTGAGCCGGCGCATCGCGCGGCTGGAGGCGGTGCTCGGCGTCCGCATCCTCGAGCGCACGACGCGTCGCCTGCGCCTGACCGACGCCGGCCGCACCTATTTCGCGCACGCCGAGCGCGCCGTCGACGACTTGGCGCAAGGCGGCGATCGCGTGCGGCAGCTGCAAAAGGAGCCGCGCGGCCGCGTGCGCGTCTTGGCGCCCATCGCGCTCGGCGCCGCCGTCGCCAGCGTCATCTACGGCTATCTGGCGCGTCATCCCGGCGTCTCGATCGACCTCGAGCTCGACGAGCGCCGCGTCGAGCTCACCACCGAAGGCTTCGATCTCGTCATCCTCACCGGCAAGGTCGACACCACCGACTTCGTCGCGCGCGAGCTGTGGCAGTCGACGCGCAAGCTGCTCTTCGCCAGCCCGCGCTACTTGGCGGCGCGTGGCACGCCGCGGCGGCTCGAAGAGCTGGCGCGTCACGACTGCATCGCCACCCGCGCCAGCGACGGCGTCGCGACGTGGACGATCCTACAGGGCCGCCGGCGCCGCCGGCTCACGTTCGCGCCGCGCTTCTACGTCAGCGAGTTCTCGGCCGCGCATCGCGCCGTGCTCGCCGGCGTCGGCATCGCGCTGTTGCCCGAAGTGCTGTGCGCCGCGGACGTCGCGAAGAAGCGGCTGGTGCGCGTCCTCGACAGCTGCGAAGGCGAGAAGGGCGGCGTCTATCTCCTCTATCGCGCGCATCGATCGTTGACGGCGGCGGTGCGCACCTGCATCGACCACTTCCTGGTCGAGCTGCCCGCCAGCGACCCGACGCGCATCGTGCGCAAGCGAGTCGGCGGCGACGGCCGCGGCGCGCGCCGGACGTCATGACGCGCGTCGCCGGCGTGATCGTTCGCTTGGCGGTGTTGGCGGTCCTCGCCGCCGCCGCGTCGCCGGCGCGCGCGGGCGAGCGCGAGCCGCCCTGTGGCGCGCCGTTGCCGACGGTGGATGCCGTCGGTCAGTGCCTGGGCGCGTCGGTGCGCAATCCCGGTCCGTGGAGCGTGCTGGCAACGACGCCATCGGCGCGGCTCGTTCGCGCCGGCAATCCGCTGGGGCCGACCGTGTTCGTCGTCGCCATGCGCGGCAGCGGTTGGGCCGCCGTGGCCGAGGTGGAGTCGGAGCCGGGGCAGGGCCCGCGTCGGGCCGAGCTGCGCGCGGGCGCGGCCGCCGAGACGTCGATCGGCGCGCACGTGGTCACGCGCTTCGACGTCCACGTCGACGACGAGCGCGACGCCGCCGTCGAGCTGGCCGGCGAGCGCAGCATCCTGTGCGTCATCGACGGCCGCTGCCTCGACGTGACCACCGACTGCCAGGCCACGCGCACGACCGGCAAAGACAGCCGTTCGGTCGGCCAAGCGCAAGGCCGCGTCTCGGGACGCGCGCAGCTCGGCGCCGACGGGCTCGTCACGCTGACGGCGCTGACGGTCGACGATCCGGCGCGCCTGTGCGCGCGGTCGCCGGCGGCGCAGCGCTTGTGGAGCGAGCCGCCCGCGGCCGCCGATCGGCCGCGCTGGACGGCGCCGCGCGCCTGCACGGTCGTGGCGGCGCGCGCCTATTTCCGCGATCCGCTGGCGCTGACGCCGCTGCGCGCTTACGTGCTGGCGGGCGATCGCGTCGAGGTGAGCGATCGCGGCGACGGGGATCCGAGCTACGTCGTCGCCCGCTATCAAGGCGCGAAGAAGCTGACCATCGGCGTGCTCGACGCCAAGAGCCTCGACTGCGCGGCGCCGAAGCCTGCCGCTAAGTAGGATCTTGGTCGTACGTCTGCACGTCGGGCGGCAGTCGCACCCACGCGTGGCGACGCGAGTCGTAGACGGAGTCTCGCGGCGCGGGAAAGCTGGGATCGGCGAAGGCGCCGACGGCGACCGAGACCGACGCGCGGGCGTCGCCGTCTTCGGTGTGAAAGACGCTCGTGCCGCAGATCGGGCAGAAGCGAAAGCGGAACTGGGCGCCGTGGTCGCCGACGCGTACGTACTCGGTGGCGCGGCCGCTGACTTCGTAAGGCGCGGCGAAGCTGGCGAGCGCGGCGAAGACGCTGCCCGTGCGCCGCTGACAGGCGAGGCAGTGGCAGACGCCGACGCCGAGCGGCTCGCCGTGAACGTCGATGCGCAGCTGGCCGCAGGAACAGGAGGCGGTTCGACTGACCATGAGCACCTCGTGAATTCGCGGCGCGCGACGCTCGGCCACGCCCGCCGGGTTCGGGCAGCATAGCGCGTTCGCCGCGGAATAATCGCGCCGCCGCTCCGTTGATCGGCCATGCCCTTCCGCGTCGTCGACGGCGATCTGTTGGAGCAGCCGGCCGACGCCATCGTCAACGCCTGGAATCGCAATGTCATCCCGTGGTGGCTGCTGATTCCGCAAGGCGTCGCGGGCGCGATCAAGCGGCGCGCCGGCCTGGCGCCGTTTCGCGAGCTCGCGCGTCACGGCCCGATCGCGCTCGGTGAGGCGGTCGTCACCGGCGCTGGGCGGCTCGCCTGTCGCGCCATCATCCACGTCGCCGGCATCGACCTCTTGTGGCGCGCGTCCGAGCGCTCCATTCGCGGCTCGGTGCGCAGCGCCGTCGCGCTCGCCGTCGCGCATGGTCACGCGCGCCTGGCCATGCCCGTCATCGGCGCCGGCTCGGGCGGCTTCGGCGAGGCGGCCGCGCTCGCCCTCATCCTCGACGAGCTGCGTCGGCTCGATGCCGCCACGGACGTGACGGTCGTTCGCTATCGTAGACCGGCGCGTGCAGATTCAGCGCGCTCGCTGATAAGCTGAATAGTCAGCGATCTCGCTCGATTCCAGCATCGGCGAGCGGGCTCAGGTGCGGCGCTGATGCTAAAATCGAGGGTATGGCGGACGCGCAGGCGGGCACGCTCGATTGGCTCCGCGGCGGCGGCGAGATGGCGGAGCTCATCCGCACCATCGACTGGTCGGCGACGCCGCTCGGCCCCATCGACAGCTGGCCGCAGAGCCTGCGCACCACCGTCAGCCTCTGCTTGTCGTCCAACTTCCCCATCAACGTCTTGTGGGGCCCGCAAGCGATTCAGATTTACAACGACGGCTATCGCATCGTCTGCGGCGACGCGCATCCGCGCACCATGGGCGAGTCTTACGCCGTGTCGTGGGCGTCGGCGTGGCCGGTCATCGGCGAGCCGTTCGAGCGCGCCCGACGCGGCCAGACGTCGTACCTCGAGAACCAGCGCATGTTCTTGAACCGCAACGGCTACCTCGAGGAGACCTTCTTTACCTTCTCGCTCAGCCCCATTCGCGACGAGGCGGGTGGCATCGCCGGCCTCTTTCACCCGGTGACCGAGACCACGCCGACGATGCTGTCGGAGCGGCGCACGCGCGTCTTGCGCGACGCCGCCAGCAAAGCCAGCCACGGCAAGACCGTGCGCGCGGCGGTCGACCTGGCGCTGCGCACGCTGGCCGAAGATCGCCTCGATCTGCCGTTCGTGCTCGTCTACCTCTACGAAGACGGCGCCCACGATGAACCGGCCGAGCCGCGGCTCGCCGGTCACATCGGGCTGCCCGACGCGGCGGCGGCGGCGCTGGAGGCGCGCGCACCGTCGCAGACGTGGCCGCTCGCCGCCGTCCTGGTCGCGCGGCGCGCGCAGCTCGTCGACGGCGTGGCGGCGCGCATCGGGGCCGTTCCCTGCGCGGAATATCCCGAGCCGACGGCGCGCGCGCTGGTCGTGCCCATCGCCGCCGCCGGCAGCGCCGGCGGTGACCGGCCGGCGGGCTTCGTCGTCGCCGGGCTGAGCACGCGGCTGCCTTACGACGAACGCTACGAGAGCTTCCTCGAGATGATGACGAGCGCGATCGGCGCGGCCATCACCAACGCGCGCGTCTCCGAAGACGAGCAGCAGCGCCTCGCGCAGCTGGCGGCCATCGACAAGGCCAAGACGGCGTTCTTCAGCAACGTCAGCCACGAATTTCGCACGCCGCTGACGCTGATGTTGGGCCCGCTCGAAGACTCGCTGCGCGAGCTGACCGACGCCGACGACGCCGCCAAACGCGCCCGTCAGCAGCTCATCTACAACAACGCCAAGCGGCTCTTGAAGCTCGTCAATTCGCTGCTCGAGTTCTCGCGGCTGGAAGCGGGGCGGGCGGCGGCGCAGTTTCGGCCGACGGCGCTGGCGCAGCGGACGAGCCAGCTGGCGGCGATGTTCGAGTCGACGCTGGAGCGCGCCGGGTTGAAGCTGGTCGTCGAGTGCGCGCCGCTGCCGGAGCCGGTGTGGGTCGATCGGCAGATGTGGGAGAAGATCGTCCTCAACCTGTTGTCGAACGCCTTCAAGTTCACGCACGCGGGTGAGATTCGGGTGTCGCTGAAGGCCGCGGGCGACGTCGTCGAGCTGCGCGTCAGCGACACCGGCGTCGGCATTCCCGCGCCCGAGCTGCCGCGCGTGTTCGAGCGCTTCCACCGCGTCGAAGGCACGCGCGGGCGCAGCTACGAAGGCAGCGGCATCGGCCTCGCGCTGATTCAGGAGCTGGTGCGACTGCACCGCGGCAGCGTCCGCGTCGAGAGCGAGGTCGGGCGCGGCTCCTCGTTCATCGTCACCATCCCGCGCGGCAAGGGCCACCTGCCGCACGACGGCCTCAGCGACGACGACGCCGAGGACGCGGGCGAGACGTCCGACAACGCCTTCGTGCTCGAGGCGTCGAGCTGGCTGCCGCGCGGGTTGCCGGCCGGTGCCGCGGTCGCGACGCCGAGCGGTCACGCCCCGGCCGCGACGATGGCTGCCGTCGGTCCGCGCCCGCGCATCGTCGTCGCCGACGACAACGACGACATGCGCGGCTACATCCACAGCCTGCTCGCGCCCCGCTTCGACGTCACCGTCATGACCGACGGCCAAGCCGCGCTCGACGAGATCCGCCGCGCGCCGCCCGACCTCATCCTCTCCGACGTCATGATGCCGCGCCTCGACGGCTTCGCGCTGATTCGCGCCGTGCGCGGCGATCGCGCGCTGAGCGCCATCCCCATCGTGCTCTTGTCGGCGCGCGCCGGCGACGAGTCGCGCGTCGACGGGATCGCCGCCGGCGCCGACGACTATCTGGTCAAGCCCTTCGCCAGCCAGGAGCTGTTGGCGAAGCTGCAGACGCTCCTGGTGCTCGGTCGGCTGCGCGAAAAGGTGCAAGAAGATCGGCTCTACTCGGTGTTCGCGCAGACGTCGGTCGGCATCTGCGTGCTGCAAGGGCCGGAGCACGTGTTCCGCCTCGCCAATCCGACCTACGTGAGGACGCTGTTCGTAGACCGCGACCTCGTCGGCAAGCCGGTGCGCGAGGCGGTGCCCGAGCTCGCCGGCCAGGGTTACTACGAGCTGCTCGACCGCGTGTACGCGACGGGCGAGCCGTTCGTCGGCAGCGAGTCGCCGCTGGCGCTGCGCCAGGCCGACGGCAGCATGCGCGAGCTCTTCGTCGACTTCGTCTATCAGCCCAAGCGCTCCTTGCGCGGCGAGGTCGACGGCATCCTCGTCGTCGTCAACGACGTCACCGAGCGCGTGCGCGCGCGGCAGAACGCCGAGCAGCTGGCCGCCGAGCGCGAAGAGGCGCTGCGCGTGCGCGATGAGTTCTTGGCCGTCGCCTCGCACGAGCTGAAGACGCCGGTGACGTCGCTGAAGCTGCAGGTCGACATGGCCCGGCGCCGGCTCGGGCGCGATCGTCACGAGCCCTTGCCGCCGGCCAAGCTGGACGCCATCTTCGAGGTGACCTCGAAGCAGGTCGAGCGTCTGCGCCGCCTGGTCGAGGATCTGCTCGACGTGTCGCGCATTCAGGCCAGCCGCCTCGAGCTCGATCGCGAGCCGACGAGCCTGCGCGCCGTCGTCGACGAGGTGCTGGCGCGGCAGGGCAGCGACCTCGCCGCCGCCGGCATCTCCGTCGCCGCCGACGTCTCCAACGACATCGTCGGCCTGTGGGATTGTTCGCGCCTCGAGCAGGTGGTCGGCAACCTCGTCGGCAACGCCATCAAGTACGCCGCCGGTCGACCGCTGCACGGTGCGCGCCCACGTCGAGCGCGGCTGGCTCGAGCTGGTCGTGCAAGATTGGGGGCCCGGCATCGCCGCGCGGCGCCAGTCCGCCATCTTCGAGCGGTTCGAGCGCGCCGCGTCGTCGCGTAACCACAGCGGCTTGGGCCTCGGGCTTTTCATCGTGCGCCGCATCGTCGAAGGTCACGGCGGCACCGTCACCGTGCACAGCGTCGAAGGCGAGGGCGCCACGTTCGTCGTTCGCCTACCGCTGGCGCCCATTTCGGCCGCGTTGGAGAGCGTCTCTTGAGCCAGATCGTCTTGATCGTCGAGGATGACGAGGGCATTCGCGTGTCGCTGGAGGAGCTGTTGGCGGGCGAGGGCTACGTCGTGCGCACGGCGCAGCACGGCGGTGAAGCGCTGGAGAGCCTGCGCCGCGACGGCGCGCCCGACGTCATCCTGCTCGACCTCATGATGCCGTACGTCGACGGGCTGACCTTTCGTGACCAGCAGCGCGCCGCGCAGCTGCACGCCGACGTGCCGGTGCTGGTGATGTCGGCGCACGCGAACCTGGCGGCGCATCACGAGCGGCTGGCGGCGCAGCGGTACCTCGAGAAGCCGATCGAGATCGACCAGCTGTTGACCGCGATCGAGCACACAATCCGCGGCTAACCGCTCGTACCGTGATGACGAGCGAAGGGAGCGCGTCCATGAACGATTGTTTGCGGCCGGCGAGGTCGACCCGTGGCCTCTTGCTCGTGGCGACGCTGGTGACGGCCGGGTGCGCGACGGCGCAGCCGTCGGCGGCCGTCGCGACGACGATCGACGGCAGCGGCGACGGCGTCATCGACGGCGGCGTCTATCGCAACGCGCGGCTCAACCTGCGTGCCGACCTCCCGCGCGGCTTCGGCATCAGCCAGTCGAACCGCGGCGACATCTTTCGCATCGACCGCCGGTCGCCGTCGGTGGGCCGCGGGTTCTTCGGCTTCTGGCCCCATCCGCCGCAGTCGGACATGACCGATCATTTCATCCAGCAGATCGATGGTGCGCTGCGCGAGCTGGGCAAATCCGTCGACCATCCGTGGCAGGAGGTGCCGTCGGTGTTCGGGCGCGGCTGGGCCTGCAGCTGGACGCAGCCGTCGCGGCAAATCAGCGTGCGCCTCGTCGTCCTGCCCGCGTGCGCCGGCCAGGCGAGCTTGGTGTTCATCGCGTGGTGGAGCGACGCGCCGACACAGGCCGCGCTCGACGACTGGCTGGCGTCGTTCAAGCCGATCGAGGGCGATCACGACGCGTCCGAGTGCCGGACGCTGCCGCGTCAGTGACGTCAGGGCGTAAAGTCGTACTCGCTGCCGCTGCAGGGATACGCCATGCCGCCCGGTCCGTCGCTGTTGAAGCCGTTGACGCAGCTCGAGTTGTTGTCGTCGACGTAGACGTTGATGGCGCGCTGGCCCGAGCGAACGTAGCTGAGCGTGGCGCTGTTGTCGCCGGCGTGGCGCGCCATGAACGCGTCGCCGATGGACAAGAAGTAGATGCCGTCGTTGTCGTAGGCGTCGAAGACCATGCCGCTCACCTCGCTCGGCTGATAGACGCGGTCGAGCGGGATGGCGAGCCGCTTCCACGCCGGGCTGCCGCCCATGTACGTGGCCGTCATCTGCGGGCCGTCGAGGGTCTCGCCGCTGGTCGTCTTCAGCCGCAACACGAAGCCGCCCGACACCGAGAGCGCGCACACTTTGTCGCCGCTGCCGCCGACGTCGGAGGCGTAGACGTCGACGAACAGGTATTGCTCGATGGGCAGCGTCTTGACGCCGTCGACCTTGCCCTCGCGGTGCAACTCGGAGTCGGTGATGCCGTAGAGCCACGGCGCGTATTGGTCGACGAGCGCCTCGCGCCGGCCCGGCGACGTCGTAAAGCCGATGGCGTCGAGATCGAACGGCAGCGGGCGCACGGTGATGACGAAGGCGCTGTCGAGGCTGGCGTCGTTGCCGGGGTTCTGCGTGTTCCAGCCGGTGATGGCGCCGTCGGCCTCCTCGTCGCTGCCGGTGCCGCAGGTCTGGCCGTAGCCGCCGCGGCTCTCGAACAGCCGATTGTGACCGTCGCCGTAATAGAGGACGGGATGGGCGGCGATGAAGCGGAGCGCGCTCGTTCCGGTCGCCTCGCCGGTGCAGCGCAGCCACTCGGGCGTCGTCGTGCTGTAGTCGAAGACGGTCTCGATGTCGCAGCCGCGGCCCCAGCGCGCGTATTCGGCTTGCACGCCGGCCGCGCCGCCGCCGCAGTCGACCGCGGTGCCGCCGTTCTCGTTGGTGTAGACGATGACGTACTGCTGCGTCGCTTTGGACCAGCCGAGCACCATCGGCAGATCGTCGAAGCTCTTTTTCGTCGGCCACAAGAACACCGGCGCGTGCGCCAGGCCTTCGCCGGCGGCGCCGAGCGCGGTGGCCGACGTCAGCGTGGGCGCGCAGACGTGCGCGGCCTTCGTCGCCGCCGCGGCCGATAGCGCCGAGACGCGCAGCGCCACCGTGTCGCCGGCGGCGAGCGCGCCCAGGTTCATGCCGTAGGTGAACGAGGTCGCCCCTTGATGCAGCACGAGGTTGCCGACGAAGGTGCCGCCGCGCAGCACGTCGAGCACGAGCGCTTCGTTGCCGACTTGCGCCCACGACGTCGCCGATGCTGACTGCGCAGCGACGGTAAAGGCGAACTCGTCGCTGCTGGCCGCGGTGGCGACGACGGTCGGCGCCGTGTCGGTCACGTCGAAGCAGCCGGCGCCGGCCGGCGCGGCGAGGTCACCGCCCGCCGCCAAATCGCCGCCGCCGGTCGGGTTCGCGAGGTCGGCACCGGCCGTCGGGTTCGCGAGGTCGGCACCATTGGCATTCGCGAGATCGGCTGCGACGGCGAGGTCGAATGCGGCGCCTTCGGCGCGGCCGCCGTCGGCGGCGTGACCGCCGGGCGCGCTCGACGCACACGCCGACGCCCACACAGTCGCGAACAGGAGGCCGTGACGACGAGCGGACGAGAGCGGCAGTCGCATGGCCGGCGAGGCTAGAAGCGCGCGTCGCGACGGTCCAGCATTGCCGGCGGCGCGGCGCAGAATTTTCGCGCCGGTTGCATTCGTCGGCCGGGTCGTTGCCGACCGTTCACGGCGACTTCGCGCGCGACGTGGCGCCGGCATCGCGGGCGCGCCGGCGTTTCCGCGCGGGAATCGGTCGGCGCCGTCAACGCGCGTCGTGGTCGAGGCGGGCGGCGAAGCTGCGGGCGAGCGTGACGATGACCGCCGCCGGCATGACGAGCCAGACGGCGTTGGGTGCGATGACGATGCCGAGGAAGCCGGTGACGTTGCCGGAGTCCAAGACGTGCTTGGTGAACCCGAGGCGACCGCAGATCTCGACGAGGAAATAGAGCACCGTCTTCCAGAACGTCGCCACGGTGACGATGAGCGCGCCGACCGCGCCGGCGCGGCTGCGACGATTGAAGAGCACCCACGCGATCACGACGACCTCGAGGAGGTTGCCCCAGCTTTGCGCGCTGCCGAAGGCGTCGAAGGCGGCGTAACGCGCGTCGTAGGTCGCGTAGAGGTGATGGCCGGGCCACAGAAAGCCGATGGGGCCGCCGACGTCGGACAGGGGCTTGGTGAGCACGAAGAGCGCGTCGTAGGTCTGAATCAGGCCGGAGATGAGCAGCCAGATGCAGATCCAGCGCGGCAAGAGCGGCTTGGTTGCGCCGGCCGACGGCGACTGCGAGCTCGCGGAGGTGGAGGTCATGACCCCATCGTAAACGATCCGCGCGCGACAAGGCCGTCCCGATCGGCAGCGGCGAACGCGGGTGCATCGGCCGACGGCGTCCAGCAAGGCCGCCCGCGACGCGCAAAAAAATGGCGCGCCGATCGGGTGTCGAGCGGCGCGCCGGTGAAGCTTCGCGATCGCGGGTCGCGCTTACTGGAGCGTCGGATCGTGCGACGAGTGCGTGGTCACCGTCGACGGCGGGACGGTGCACTTGAGCTGGCTGGCGCCACCGACCTGACCCGTCTCTTGGGTCGACAACGTGCGCAACGTCTCTTTGGTGAGCTTGAGCTGCTTCTTCGGCTGGGCGTGCTGCTTCTTCATTGCGGGCTCCTCGCGCGAGCGTCTGCACTCGCGCTGTCCCGCAGTGCAACGCCTAGGCCGCGCGCAACTCGGCGCCACGTGCGGATGACCGTCGCTGTTGTTGCCGTGGACGCAGCGATCTCGCTCACGCTGATGGTCCCCGCGTCCACACGTGTGATCGCGATCGCGGCGTCGTCAGTCGGCGCGTCCGAGCGCGCGATCGCGCCAGTCGAGGAGCGGCCGCTCGACGATCGCATGCAGCCCGAGCGCGACCACGAGCGACGTCGCCAGGCAGCAGACGAACATGGCGCTGCCGTCGCGCGCGAGCCGGTGCGGCGCCAGCGTTTGCGTCAGGTGAATGCTGGCTTTGTGCGTCAGATAGAGCGCATACGACAGCGTCGCCAACGCGTCGGTCGGCCGCCATGCGCGCCGCGCGAGGAGCCCGTCGGGCGCGAGCGCGGCGAGCAGCAAGAGGCCGTAGGCGATGGCGATCCACGGGAACGCGACGATCGAGCCCACGAACGATTGCGCGTCACCGAAGAGCCGCGCGGTGCCGATCAAGAGCGCGACGGCGACGACGAGGAGGCGCGCGTCGTGACGCGTGAGCGCGGCGCGCAGCGTCGGGCGCAGCCGATCGGCGGCGGCGATGGCGACGCCGACCAAGAGCCCGTCGAGGCGCGACCACGTCGGATAATAGATCCACTCGTACCAGACGAAGGCGGCGGCGTGCGACGGCGCGACGATCCGCGCGAAGCTCACGCCGCGCACGACGCAGCCGGCGATGAGCAGCGCCGGCAGCCACGCAAAACGCCCGCGCCCGGCGCGCAGCCGCGTCGACGCGAGGAGCGCGAGCGGCAGCACGAGGTAGAACTGCTCTTCGATGCAGAGCGACCAGGCGTGCGAGAACGTGCCCGACGTCCGCAGGTCGAGCCCGATATTCTGCGTGAAGGTGACAAAGCGCCACAGAGGTGGCAGCGCTTCGCGCTCATGAATCGCCGGCCACAGCGCGTAGGCCCCGAGCACGACCAGATAGGCCGGCACGATGCGCACGAGCCGCTTGAAGTAGAAGCGCCGCAGCGAAAACGTGCCCGTCTTGGCGATCGACTGAAACAGCTGCCGCGCGATGAGAAAGCCGCTCAAGACGAAGAAGAGGTCGACGCCGGTCCAGCCGAAGCGGCCGACGCGGTCGATCCACGCCGGATGGGCGAACGCGCGGTAGTGAAAGAGGAAGACGAGCGCGATGGCGAGCGCGCGCAAATGGGTCAGGCCGACGAGCGTCTCGGAGGTCGGCCGCGCGCCAGCGCCGGAAGCGGACATGACGCCGCCACTGTACGTTCAGTCGGGCGGCTCGGGAATGGGCGCCTCGTCACGTCGCCGCACGACCATGGGCCGATCGACGCCGCCTGCCGGACCATCGACGGCGTGCGGACCGAGCTGCAGCCATTGCCGTGTGCGCGACAGCACAATCGTCGCGGCGCGAAGCGGCGTCAGTCGATCCCGCGCGCCTGACGCCGGGCCGTGCAGATCTCGCAGCGGCGCCACTGGGTGTGGTCGTCGAATTCCGACCGTGCGCCCGACCGATTGAGCCGTGAATGCGAGTGATGTTTATTGCTCATATTTGCATTCGCACATTGCACGCGTCATTCGACGTCAATTGAACGATTGCAATCGCGACTGGGTTTGCGACGCTCGCAATCGACGCTGTAACGGCGACGGGAAACTCGGCGACCAACGGGAAACGATTGGCCGGCTAAGTGAACGGCGCGTTTCCTCGTGAGCGAATCGCGCGCGTCTGATGCGCGCAAACAGACGGGTCTCAGCCGACGCGTTCATTGATACCGATTGGGCGCATGAACAAACGCGCGCTCTTCGCCATTCCGCCTCAGTCCATCTCCGGCGTCTTACTCGCCTGCGTCATCGCGGGCAGCGCCGCGCCGGCCGACGCGCAAGAGGCGGACGCCACGTTGCCGCCGGTCACGCCGGTGATGACGTATCTGTCGCAGCTGCCCGCCGAGAAATACGGCGAGCTGGCGCTCGGTAAGCTCTTCGCCGCCGGCACCGCGACCTACGTTCCCGTCGGCAACGGCACCGGCTTTCCCGTGCTCTTCCACAGCGTGCCCGAGCTCGACGCGCTGGCGAGCCAGCTGTGGGGCGGCAAGACCTTCCGCGTCACGCCCGGCCAGACGCAGCCGAACGGCGATCCCGTGGTCACGCTCGACAACAAGATCGTGAAGCTCCCCGACGGCAGCGGGCTCTTCAACCTCTTCGACGCCTACGTCACGCGCAACGTCGTCGGCGCCGAGAAAGTCGGCACCAACGGCAAGGGCGAGGTCGTGCCGACGCCGACGGGCGCGCTGGCGCCGGCGGCGGTGTCGTTCCTGAAGGAGCCGGTCATCATCGACAATCAGCCGTCGATTTGGCTCAACTACTTCGGCGACACGACGCTGCCGATCATTCGCCGCATCCTCGACGAGATCCGCGAGATCGACGGCGTGCGCTGCCCGGGCCTGTTCCTCGGCCGCGCCCACGTTCGTCGCTGCACGAGCCTCAGCTGCGGCGAGGTGCCGTCTCCGATCGTCGACACCCTCGAGTCGTTGACCGTCGACACCCGCTATCAGTGGAACTTCTGGACCTACTTCATCCTCAATTTCGGCCAGCCGAGCGGCTCGAGCTGCGACATCAGCGCCGCGGTGCAGTCGGCCGTCACGCAGCTCGCGGCCGAAGGTTACGACGCCGCGCTGCCGGCGCCGCCGACGAACTGAATCGCGCGCCCGCCCATTCGTATTGCAAAGGAGAGCTGAATGAATCGAATGTTCAACGTGAGAATGACGGCGATTGCGATCGCGGCGAGCCTCGGCGGCTGCGCGAATTCGCCGTCGAGCCCCAACCTCGGCACCTATTCGCTGCCGGTGCAGCCGGCCGTGGCGTCGCCCAACGACCGCTTCGCCGGCTTCGAAGCGTCGGGCGCCGACGTTTACGGCATCAAAGGCTACCTGCCGCCCAACAGCGAGCTCGCCGATCAGTATTACGACATGACCGATCACCAGCGCCTCGGCCTGGCGACGTGGCACCTGTTCGCCGCCGAGCGCGGCGACTTCTTCCGCACGTCGCAGAAGGTGACGTGGAACGGCCAGAACATGCTGCGCGTGATCGACTCGCGCGGCCGCGACAATCAGTTCGAGCGCACCGGCCTCATCAATGATCCCGATTGCACGAAGCGCACGACGCCCGACGCGTTCGGCCTCTACATCGCCGATTGCCCGAAAGATCCCTATTCGACCGGCATCGTCGGCTTGCGTCTGCGCCCGAACCCCGACTTCGATCCGGTCAAGTGGGCGGCGCTGGGCAACGGCGACGTCAACGCCGCCGCGACCAACTGGATGCGCCCGCCGGTCGATCGCTTCGAGTGGAAGAGCGACGCTTACGCCGCCGTCGATGCGGTCGAGCCGCCGTACGAAGTGGCCATGGCCTGCACCATCTGCCACGCCGCGCCCAACCCGCTGGCGCCGCCGGCGAACGTCAACCAGGCGACATGGAAGAACATCGTCTTCGCCTTCGGCAATCAGTACTTCAAAGAGGGCCAGATCTTCGGCGACGGCGTGCCGAGCGACGACTTCCTGCGCCAGGTGCTCGACTCGCAGCATCCGGGCACGTCGGATACGTCGCGCATGGCGACCGATCACATCCACAACCCGAACGTCATCAACTCGATCTTCAACCTGCCGTTCCGCCCGCTGCATCAGGAGCGCGTCAAGGAGTTCGACGCCAGCGGCCTCGCCGTCGACAACCCCGACATCAAGGCCGGCACCTGCGACGGCACGACCTGCGAAGTCGACACCTATCGCGTCTTGAAGGACGGCGCCGATTCGTCGGGCGTCTCGGGCGCGGCCTTGCGCGTCTTCATCAACATCGGCTCCTGCTTCGGCCAATTCTCCGCGCACATGGATCCGGTGTGGGGCAAGGCCTATCCCGAGTCGCCGCTGTCGCGCCGCGACCTGTACGAGAACTGCCCCGACTACGCGCATTTGACGGCGAACGCGCCGGCGCTCATCGACTACCTGCGCTTCCTCACGCCCTATCAGCTCAAGGACGCGCCCGGCGGCGCCGCGGTCGTCAAGTCGTGGACCGATCCGCAGATTCAGCTCGGCCGCCAGGTGTACGCCGAGGAGTGCGCGACCTGCCATTCGTCGAAGCAGCCGGAGTACCCGACGGGCACGCCGGTGCGCGCGGACACGCTGTGGGAGCAGACGTTCGCGGCCTGGCCGCTTCAGCAGCAGCAGGCGTGGCTCAAAGACCCGACGCGCATCGCCTGGTTCAAGACGCAGGTCGAGGATCCGGCCTTCTTCCAGCAGAACTACCTGTCCGACGAGCGCCGCTATCCCTTGCAGCTCATCGGCACCAACGGCGCGCGCGCGCTCGGCACCAACGCCGGCCCGACGGGCGTGTGGGCCGAGTACGCGTCGGTCGACTATCAGACGATGATTCCGGCGCTGATCCCGCTCTACACGTTCACGCTCGGCATGATTCAGCTGCAGGCGACGGTGCCCGGTCCGGTCGGTCGCGGCTACTACCGCACGCCGTCCTTGTGGAACGTGTGGTCGACGGCGCCGTTCCTCAACAACAACAGCTTGGGCACGTTCGGCGGCGGCGTCGACACCGCGAGCCGCTTGGCCGTCTTCGAGGACTCGATCGAGCAGCTGCTCGGCATGAAGCCGCGCCCGACCGAGATCACGTACACCAACCGCTTCAGCGCGCTCACGACCATCCCGATCGAGCTCCCGGCCTTGCCGTTCCCGATCCCGGGCGTCGATCTCAACAAGCTCAAGTTGGGGCTGCCGATTCCGCCCGGCGTTCCCGTCTCGGCCGTCGCCGACCTGGAGCTCAGCCTGCACGACGTGGGCACGTTCACGCTCACCGATTACCTGAGCTTCCTCGTCGACCCGCAATACTTCATGGACAAGCTCAAGGACTTCATCCCCGTCTTCGATCCCGTCGAGAACAAGGGCCACACGTTCGGCAACGACCGCACCGTCGCCGAGAAGCAGGCGCTCATCGAGTTCTTGAAGACGCTGTAGCGCATTCGTAAGTGCTTACGTAAGTAAACGTTCGCGGGGTCGGCGCGCTCGGGTAGGCGCCGGCCCCGCGTTTTTTCGCTTGGGAGTCCCATGCTCGTTCGTCGCTGCGCGGCTGTCGTCGCGCTCCTTGGTTTTGCCGCTTGCGCGCGTGAAGCGGCGCCGGTCGCCACCGCGGTCTCGCCTCTGTCGGTCGCGCTCACGACGTTGCCGCCCTACGACGCCGACGGCTGCTACGGCGCCGACTGCGCCAGCGTCGGGCTCGACAACGCGTTCGAGTACGTCATCGTCGGCGCCGGCGCCGGCGGCGGGCCGCTGGCGGCGCGGCTGGCGCGCGCCGGCCATCGCGTGCTGCTGCTCGAAGCCGGCAGCGACGCCGGCGACCGGCTCACCTACCAAATCCCCGCCTGGCACGTGCTCGCCAGCGAAGACGCGGCCATGCGCTGGGACTACTTCGTGCAGCATTACGACGACCCGGCGCAGGCCGCGCGCGACGACAAGCTCGTCCGCGACGGCGCCGGCAATCCCGAAGGCATCTGGTATCCGCGCGGCAGCGGCGTCGGCGGCAGCACGGCGTTGAACGCGCTCATCGCGGTGACGCCGCACGACAGCGACTGGAACGACCTCGCGACGACGCTGGCCGCCGAAGATCCCAGCGGCTCGTGGTCGGCGGCCGCCATGCGCCAATATTTCGTGCGCGCCGAGAACAACGGCTACTTGCCCGCCGGCACCGTCGGCCACGGCTTTACCGGCTGGATGACCGTCGACGTCTTCCTGGATCGCCTCGTCGACTACCTGATGGCCGCCATCGACCTAAAGATGTTACGCGTCATCATTGCTACGATCGTGCAGACCGGCCAAGAGCTGGGCACGACCTTGCCGTTCGATCCCGTCGCCGACGTCACGCGGCTCTTGTCGTACGTGCAAAGCGACCTCAACTCGGCCGATCCGGGGCGCGACACGCGGCAAGGCTCGTTCCGCGTGCCCGAGCAGACGCTCGGCGGCAAGCGCAACGGCGTGCGCGAGTTCGTCATCGACACCATCGCCGCCGGCTATCCGCTGACGTTGAAGACGCACGCCTTGGCGACGCGCGTCCTCTTCGATCGTTCGGCGGCGCGGCCGCGCGCCACCGGCGTCGAATTCCTCGACGGCGCCGACCTGTACGCCGCCGCGCCCGTGCAAAATACGAGCGCCGGCGTCACGCGCCAGATCCGCGTCTCGGGCGAGGTCGTGCTGTCGGCCGGCACGTTCAATACGCCGCAGCTGCTCATGCTGTCGGGCATCGGCGACAAGACGGCGCTGGCCGCGCAAGGCATCGACAGCGTCGTCGACCTGCCCGGCGTCGGCGCCAATCTGCAAGATCGCTACGAGATGAGCGTCATCGGCGAGATGACGAGCGTCTTCGGCGACGCGTTCACGCTCATCAAGGACTGCAGCTTCGACCCGACCAAGACGCCGGCGCAGCTCGCGGTCAGCGACGTCTGCTACGCCTTGTGGCAGCAGCAGCTCGGCGTCTACACCATCAACGGCACCGCCGTCGGCGTCGTCAAGAGATCGAGCACGGCCGGCGCCGATCCCGACCTCTTCATCTTCGGCTTACCCGGCTATTTCCGCGGCTACTATCCCGGCTACAGCCGCGACGCCGTCGCTTCGCGCCGCTATTTCTCGTGGGTCATCTTGAAGGCGCATTCGCGCAACCACGCCGGCACCGTGACGCTGGCGTCCGCCGATCCGCGCGCGCGGCCCGCCATCCACTTCCGCTCGTTCGCGCAAGGCGGCGACGCCGACCTGCAGGCGGTCGTCGACGGCGTCGGCTTCGTGCGCCGCATCGTCGCCAAGACCGAGGCGCTCTCGCCGCCGCTCACCGACTCCTTCACCGAGGTCTATCCCGGCGCCGCCGTCGGTCCGGCGCAGCTGCCGCAATTCATCAAGAACGAAGCGTGGGGACATCACGCCTGCGGCACGGCGAAAATAGGCGCCGCCGACGATCCGATGGCCGTGCTCGACAGCCGCTTTCGCGTGCGCGGCGCCGATGGTCTGCGCGTCGTCGACGCCTCGGTCTTCCCCGACATCCCCGGCTATTTCTTGGCCGTCCCCGTCTACATGATCAGCGAGAAGGCCGCCGACGTCATCGACCAGGATTCGCGCGTCATCAAGTAGCGGCGCGGACGACGTGCGCGGGGGTCGCGCCGAGGCCCAGCTTCTCGGTCCACGCGGCGGCGAAGTCGACGAAGCTGCGGATCTTCGGCGACAGCTGCGCCCCCGCCGCATACACGAGGCTCACCGGCAGAATCTGACCCACTTCGCGCTCGAGGATGGGCACGAGGCGACCCGACCCGAGCTCGGCGTGCATGAGCGAGCGCGCCATGAGCGCGATGCCGATGCCGGCGACGGCGGCCGTATGCAAGAGGCCGGCGGCGTTGGCGAGCAGCTTCGGGCGCGCGACCGTGAACGAGCCGCCGTCGTAGAGCGGCCACGGCTCGTGCACGCCGTTGGCGCGGACGGACACGATGCAGTCGTGCGCCGCCAGCTGCTCGACCGCGGCCGGCACGCCTCGCCGCGCCAGATATTCCGGGCTGGCGACCAGCCCATACGGCTCACGCAAGAGGCAGCGCGCCATCAACGCCGCGTGCCGCTCGAGGCCGATCTGCACCGCCAGATCGAAGCCGTCCGCGAGCGGATTGCACGGCTCCGACGACATGTGAACCTGCACGTCGACCTCGGGATAGGCGCAGGCGAACGCCACCATCATCGGCCCCACGATCTGCTCGATGCCGATGATGGGGCAGGCGATGCGCAAGGGGCCGCGCGGTTTGCCGTTGAGCTGGTGCACGGCGGCCTCGGCGGCGCGCAGGCGCGTCAGGGTATCGCGGCAGC
Organism: uncultured delta proteobacterium; assembly: GCA_963785725.1. Taxonomy (GTDB): domain Bacteria; phylum Myxococcota_A; class Polyangia; order Palsa-1104; family Palsa-1104; genus JAQBQH01. The sequence continues at coordinate 96,660 of CAWAWS010000008.1, forward strand.
CGTCGGCGAAGACGACGCCGGCTTCGGTGAGCGAGCAGTCGCGCGACGTACGATGCACGAGCGGCACGCCGAGCCGCTCCTCCAGCGTCGTCAGGTGACGGGTGATGGTGGCGCGCGTCAGGCCGCACAAGCGCGCGGCCGCGGTCAGGCTGCCGGTATCGGCCAGGGCGACGAAGAGCTCGAGGTCGTACGGGGTCAGCATGAGGCGTCCTCAGCGGGCGAGTGGGAGTCATCCTACGTCAACGCAGATGTAACCTCTGTCGGCGGGCGCACGCTCCTTACGGCGATATTTACCCACTGATTTCCGGCATGTAGCCTTCGCGCATCCACCAGGCGAACGCGTCGCGGAGGGCGGTTGTGAGCGGCGTCTGCGGCATTCCCAGCTCGCGGACGGCCTTTTGGCAGTCGGCGCGCAGCTCGAGCTCGGTGATGGCGACCGCCGCCGGCGTCAGGAGCGGCGGCTTGCCGGTGCGTTCGGCGACGGCGACGGCGGCGCGGGCGGCGAGCCGCGCGGCCCACTTGGGCGCGACGACGATCGGCCGGCGCACGCCGAGCACCGCGTGCGCGGCCGCGGCCAATTCGCGCATCGTCAGGTCACGACCGCCGAGCAGATACGACGCGCCGCTGCGGCCGCGCTCGGCGGCGAGGACGTGGCCGCGCGCGATGTCGCGCACGTCGGCGAAGTTGCCGGCGCTGTCGGGCACGATCGCGATCGGCGAGGTGGCCGCGGCCAAGATCGCGCGGCCCGTCGGTGTCGGTGCGACGTCGCCGGGCCCGATCGGTCCCGTCGGCGCGACGACGACGACATGCATGCCGTCGGCCGCGAATTTCAGCGCCGCCTCGTGCGCGACGGCTTTGGTGCGCGAGTAGACGTCGCCGGTGGCGCCGAGCGCGAACGGGCTCGCCTCGGTCGCTTGCACGCCGCGTCCTTGTCCGCCGAAGCGCGCGATGGAGCTGGTGACGACGGCGCGCGCGACCCCGGCGTCGCGCGCGGCCGCAAGAACGATCCGCGTGCCGTCGACGTTCACGCGCCACATGCGCTCGGGATCGCGCGTCCACAAGGCGTAGATGGCGGCGAGATGGAACAGGCGGTCGCAGCCGCGCATCGCCGCACGCATGCCGGCGGCATCGGTGACGTCGCCGGCCACGCGCTCGACGTCGAGCCCGCGCAGGTTGCGCAGGTCTTCGCCGGGCAGATGCAGCGCGCGGACGGCGACGCCGTCAGCGACGAGCGCGCGGACGACGTGCGCGCCGATGAAGCCGGCCGCGCCGGTGACGAGCGCCGTCGACATCGACGGGGCCGCGCTCAGCGCTGCTGCAGCCCGAAGTAGAGGACGAGCCGCTCCGTCTGCCCGAGCTGCAGATAGGCTTGACCCAAAAACAGCCCCGGCGACAGCTCGCGAATCTCGTCCTTGATGGCGCGGATGAAGAACGGGTTCGTCGGATGGTCGTAGTCGAGCTGCACCGACGCGAAGTCGCCGGCGCGCGACGGACCGACGAACGTCGTGAACTGGAACAGCTTCCAGCGATCGCTGAAGACGCGGTTGATGCCTTCGCCGGCCTGGCTGTCGCGCGGCGTGAAGCTCTTGCCGCGCCACGGGAAATGATCCCAGCTGCCGAGCGTGCGCACGGCGCCGGCGAATAGCCCGGTCGCGCCTTGCCAGGCGAGCATCCGGCCGCGCAGATCGCCGACAACGCGCTCGAGCTTGGGCACGGAGGCGCCGGCGTAAAGCGCCGCCAACGCGTCGGTGTCGAGCGCCAAGAGTCCTTCGACCGTCGTCGGTGGCGTGGTGACGGCGGCGGTCTTCGAGGCAGCGCCGTTGCGCGGGCGTTCTGACGAATGGGTCGCGGATTCGACTTGCATGGGAGCCTCCGGTTTTGACATACGGTCGCGTATGTGAGCTTGATTCTTCACATACGGACCGGTATGTCAATGGAGTGTTGTCGACGCGCGCGCTGACGAAGCAAAAGACTCGGGAATCCTTGATCCAAGCGGGCATGGCGCTGTTCGCCGAAGCGGGCCTCGATGGGCCGAGCCTGGACGCGATCTGCGAGCGCGCCGGCTTTACGCGCGGCGCGTTCTACGTGCACTTCGCCGATCGCGACGACTTCTTGGTCGCGGTCATGGAAGAGGTCGGGCGCGGTTTCCTCGACGCCGTCATCGGCCACGGGCTGGCGCCGACGATCGAGCGCTTCATGGCATCGGTGGCGAGCGGGCTCTATCCGCTGACGAAGCAGGGTGGCGTGCGGCCTTATCAGCTGTATGACGCCTGTGCGCGATCGCCGGCGATTCGGCAGCGTTATCTGCAGATCATCGGGCTGGCGATCGAGCGGCTGACGGTCGTCGTCGCCGACGGGCAACAGCAGGGCACGCTCGGTCGCGCCGTTCCGGCGAATGACGCCGCGGCGCTGCTGCTGGCGCTGGCGATCGGCGCGCATACGATGCTCGACCTCGAGCTCGCCCTCGATTATGCGGCGTTGGCGCGGGCGGCGTTGACGCTGCTGTCGGCGGGCGCGACGCCGACGAGCTCGGCGCCGACCGCAAAATCACCGAAGCTGCGGGCCAAGCCACGGCGGAGACGTTGACGCGGACATGGGCTGGGCGACTGCGTACATTCAGGACTTGAAAGAAGGCAAGACGGTCAGCTTTCGGCCGCGCGGGCACTCGATGAGCGGCAAGATATCGTCCGGTCAATTGTGCACGGTGGCGCCGCTCGCCGCCGATGAGCCGTTGGCAGTGGGCGATATCGTGCTGTGCAAGGTGAACGGCTCGGACTATCTGCACCTCGTGAAGGCGATTCGCGGGCCGCAATATCAAATCGGCAACAATCGCGGCGGAATCAATGGCTGGATCGCCGCGCGCAACATCTTCGGCAAATGCATTCGCGTCGAGCCGTAACGCGCGCGCTATCTCCGATTCGTCATTCGCAGGAGTCGCAGGTCGCGCAAGCGACGCCGCGCGACGGCGGCTTCGCTTGCGCGACGATGGGCTCGTCTTGCGCGTCGATGCGTGGCGATGGCTGCGTCTTTTTCCCGCGTGAAAACAGCAGCGCGCGCAGCCGCGGGCTCGCCAAGATGCGGCCGAACAGCGCCGAGATGAAGCGCCCGCCCGCCGGCGGTTTCGCCGCCTTCAGGAGCGCGTGCTCCGTCCGGTCGCGCGGCGGATAAATCAGCTCGGTATTGATGAGCTGCTTGAACGGCTTGGCTTCCAAGCCGCGGCCGATAATCTCGTTGCGCGCGAAACCAGTCGTGATCAGCGCGCCCCAATGGCCGAGGTCGAGGCAGGTCAAATACAGGCGCTGCTCGTATTTGCGCGGCCGTTTCCCCGCCAGCCACGCCAGCGCGTTGTGGCCGGCATATTTGCCCTGCGGGATCGCGTGCTGGCAGGACATCATGGCCGGCTGCGCGGCGTCGACGAGGGCGCGGGCGCTGTCGCCGGCCGCCCAGATGGGCTCGCCGCTCGTGACGCGCAGCGTGTCGTCGACGGCCAAGCGACCGTGCGCGTCGGCGGCGGGCGCGACGAAGCGGGCGAGCGGGCTCGCGTGCACGCCGGCCGTCCACGAGACGATCGCATCATCGCCATCCGCTCGCTGATGGCGCGCCCAAAGCTGCAGTCCATTCGCTTCTGACGCTCGTGTCGTCGCCGGCGCTGCTGCCGAATCCTCAGTGCCGCTAGGCGCTCAGGCGTCGGCGGCGCCGGCGCTGCTCGTCGCCAGCGGCAGCTCGGCCGTCAGATGCGTGCCCGCCGCCGACGATTCGACGGTCAATTCGCCGCCGAGGGCGCGCGCCCGCTCGCGCATGCCCGACAGGCCCGTCGACTTGCCGCTGGCGACGGCGCGGCGGAAGTCGAAGCCGCCGCCGCCGTCGACCACCTGCACCGAGAGCGCGCGACCGTCGCGCCAGGCGCGCACGTTGACGCTGGCCACGGCCGCGTGCCGGGCGACGTTCGTCAGCGCCTCTTGAATGATGCGAAAGGCCGCCGTCTCCACGGCCGGCGCCACGCGTCCTTCGATGCCGGCGTGCGTGAACTCGACGCGCACACCGGTCTGCGCCGTATAGCGATCGAGCAGCCAAATCAGCGCCGGCAAGAGGCCGAGATCGTCGAGCATCGCCGGACGCAGATCGAGCGACAGGCTGGAGACGCGCTCGGTCAGCTCGGCCACGAGCGTGCGCGCTTGTGTCAGCGGCTCGCTCGCCGGCAACAGCGACAGCCGCAGCTTGAGCGCCGTCAACGACTGCCCAATCTCGTCGTGCAGCTCCTTGGCCAGGTGGCGCCGCTCGGCCTCTTCCAAAAGCACGGCCGCGAGGCGCGTCCGCCGCACGTCGCTGCGCTCGAGGGCCCGCTCAGTCAGCATCACGACGACGAGGAGGCTCGTCACCGTCAGCGCGACGAAGAGGCGGGCGTCGACGCCGTGCCGCGCCAGCGTCAGCGAGCCGAGCGCGACGGGGATGGCGACGACCGCGGGATAGAGCCGCCGCGCCAACACGCCGCCCGCCGAGTCGGACACGAGCGGCGCCATGACCGGCGACTCGGGCGCGGCGCACAAGGCGCCCGCCGCGAGTGTCACGAAGGCGAGCGCCAACGCCGTGTGCGCGTAAGCGTTGGCGGCGACGAGGGCGAGGAGGGCGCACGCCAAGCAGCCGGCGAGCAGCCAGTCGGCGAGGCGCGCGGCGACGGCCGAGGCGAGCCGCCGCACGCTGAGCGCGGCGCCCACGAGCGCGAAGCCGGCGGCGGCGCCGGCGAATGCGCCGCCATCGCGCACGAGGAGGACGAGGCCGGCGCCCAGCACGACCGTCGCGCAGGCCGCCGTCAGGCCGCGCGAGCGCGTCCACAGCCCGGCGCCGCCGACGACGAACGCGACGGCGCACGGCAGCGGCATCGCCAACGGTGCGACCCGCGAGCCGACAGCCGCCGCTGCGACACCGGTCACCGCGACGGCGACGCCACAGCCGCGGCCGGCCGAGCGGAGCTGCGCGGTCAGTCGCGGCAGAGACGCCATAGCTCCATTGTACGCCTGCCGGGCGAGACGCGGACGCCGCCGCGCAGTAACATGCCGCCGTGACCAACTGGCAGCCGCTGGCGCCCTCAATCCGCGTGGCGCTGCTGGCGACCGCGGCGGCGACCGTCCTGGGCGTCGCCATCCGCACGGCGGCCGCGTCGACGCCGTCGGCCCCGTCGACGCGCTCTTGCCCGCCGAAGCATCACCCCCTGTCGTGACGGCGCTCGGGAACGTCGCCTTTCGTCTGCCGGCGCTTGCGAACCGCCGGCGCTTCCAGGCTCAATAGCCGCCGATGCCGCTCCGCCTGCCGCTGACCCTGGCGATCTTCGCAGCAACGATGATGCTTGTCATCATTAGACCGCGAAAGTGGCCCGAGGCGCTGTGGACCTGCCTCGGCGCCGCGCTGCTGCTGGCGCTGCGCGCCCTGTCGCCGCGGGAGGCGCTGGCGGTGGTCGGTCAGGCCGGCGGCGCGCTGGCGTTCTTGGCGGCGCTGCTCGTCCTGTCGGCGCTCATCGAACGCAGCGGCTTCTTCGACTGGACCGCCATCGTCGCCGCGCAGCGCGCCGGCGGCCGCGTGCGCACCCTCTATCGCAACGTCTTCATCTTGGGCGCCGTGGTCACCATCGCGCTCTCGCTCGACACGACCGCGGTCATCTTGACGCCGATCGTGCTCAGCTTCGTGCGCCGCCTGCGACTGCCGGCGCGTCCATTCGTGTTCGCGTGCGCCTTCGTCGCCAATGTCGCCTCGCTGTTACTGCCCGTCAGCAACCTCAGTAACTTGATCTTCGCGTCCACGTTTCAATTCTCGTTCGTCGCTTTCGCGTTGCGCATGTTGATGCCGTCCATCGTCACGTTATTCGTCAATTACTGGCTGTTCAGTCGCCTCTTTTGCGCCGAATTGGCGGCCCAGTTCGCCGTCGACGAGCTGCCGGATTTGGCGAGCGTCATTCCCCATCGCGCCTATTTTCGCTGGTCGGTCGGCGTGCTCATCGGCGTCTGCGTCGGCTATTTCGTAGCGCCGCTCGTCCATGCGCAGCCTTATGAAGTCGGCTTTCTCGGCTGCGCGATCTTGTCATTGGCGGCTTTATTCACGCGTCAATTGAAGCTCGATATGGCGCGCCGCATTCAATGGTCGATATTTCCATTCGTCATCGGCCTCTTCTTGGTCGTTCGCGCGGTCGAGAATCTGGGATTCGGCCGCGTCGTCGCCGCCTGGCTCGCCCACCTGCCGGCGAATCCCGTCGTCGCCAGCGTCGTCAGCGCCTTTGTCGCCGCGCTCGCGTCCAATGTCGTCAACAACCTGCCGGCGGCGCTGTTGGCGCGCGATATTCTGCAAACCTCACAGGCGGCGAATCCGCTCGTTTATGGCGCGTTATTGGGGACGAATATCGGACCGAATATCGTCGTCGTCGGCTCCTTGGCGACGATGTTGGTCCTGACACGCGCGCGCAGCGAAGGCGACGCGCCGACGAACCTCGACTTCCTGCGCGTGGGACTGCGCGTGACGCCGCTCGTCTTGCTCGCCGCCGCGTTGACGCTCGGGGTGCAGTTTCTACTGTAACTAAGCGTTCGCGCCGCGATGAATGCGCAGGATGCTCTCCTCGGCCGGCACGCCGAGGCGCAGCGGAAAGCCGTAATGGCCGGTGCCGCGATGCACGTACATACGATCGGTGCCGCGCGCCCAAAAGCCATGATCGGGAATGCGGATGCCGAACAGGCGCAGCATCGTGAACGAGAGGCCGAGGCTGACGAGGCCGACCTGACCGCCGTGCGTGTGGCCCGACAAGACGAGGTCGGCCGAGCCTTCGGGCAGATGACGAAAGGCGCCTGGATCGTGCAGGAGGACGATGCGCAGGGCGGCGTCGTTGCGCGGATGCGCCGCCGAGACGGCCGCCAAGTGCGCCGCGCGGTCCTGGCGCACGAAGTCCATGCCGACGATCTGCACGCGACCGATCGGCGTCGCGACGTCGGTCGCGTCATCGACGAGCAGGCGGACGCCGTTCTCCCGCAGCGCGCGCGTCACGATGTCGGGCGACTCGTGGTCATGATTGCCGAAGCAGGCGAACACGCGGCCGGGCAGCGCCTTGAGCGGCGCCAGCGCTTGCAAGAGCAGCTCGGGATCGCGCTGCGACTCCATCGTCAAGAAGTCGCCGGTGAGGAACACGAGATCGGGCGCGGCGGCGACGGCACGGGCGGCGATGGCGCGCAGCCGCGCCACGCTCATGAACGGCCCCAAGTGCGGATCGGTGATCTGCACGATCTGGAGCGGCCGCGCGTCGCGCTCTTCGCCGCGCGGGTGCGGCGTCAGCGCCGGCGCGCGCGGACCGCTCGGCCCGGCGATGACGAGATCGACCTCCTCCCAGCGCGTCGACAGCGACTGAAACATGCCGACGATCGCCAAGGCATAAGGCAGCCACGGCAGCCACGGGTGAAAGCGCAGCGCGACGAGGATTCCCCACGGCAGCGACAAGAGCGTGCCGGCGACCATCAGCGCCGACGGCCAGCTGAGCAGCAGCCGATAGGGCAGGCTGCGCATGCGCGGTCGCGACAGCATGATGAAGTTGACGTAAGCGGTCGCGTGAAAGGCCGCGAAGATCCACAAGAGCGGACCGGGCGGCGGCGCCATCGCCCACGCCAACAGCGAGTAGACGCCGACGAGGATGGCGACGAAGGTGGCGAACTGCCGCCCGCGCCGCGCCCGCGCCGACAAGACGACGAGGAGGTAAGCCACCAGTGTGAACAGCGGAAACCAAGCCATGCGCGACGATTATCCCATGTCCGCGCGTGACGGACAGGCGATCCGCGAGGTAAGGTCGTTCGTATTCTCTAGCGTGGCTGTGCTGCCGCCTTTGTCTTTTGCGGTGTCGTCTATCTCTGCCTGCTCATCGGGTGGCGGACCCGGCTCATGCGCTTCTTGGCGCTGGTCTGCGTGCTCAGCCTGCATGGTCGGGCGACGCTGGTGGAAAACGGGGGCGACTGGATGCTGAGCGAGCTGACGCTCTGGGCGGTGTTCTTGCCGCTCGGGACGCGCTTCTCGGTCGACGCCGTGCGGGCCAGCCTCGAGCGCCGGCGCGAGACGACGGTCGCCGAGCTCGGCGAGCGCGCGGCGATGGCGCCGGATCCGGCCACGGCCCGAATCGTCTCCTTGGCGGCGTTCACCATCCTGTTTCAGCTGGCCGTCGCCTATTTTTTCAACGCGATCCAAAAGGGTGGTCCCACCTGGCGCCACGGCACGGCGGTGCACTACGTCCTCTACCAGAACCGGATGGTGACCTGGCTGGCGGTCTGGATGCGGCCGCACATGACGCCGGGGCTGTCGCGGGTGCTCTCTTACGCGGCGCTGGCCACCGAGGGCGCGCTGCCGATCCTGATCCTTTCGCCCTTTCCCCGGGTGTGGGCCCGCCGCGCCGCCGTCTTGGCGGTGATCGGGCTGCACATCGGGTTTCAGTGCTTCATCAACCTCGGCATCTTCTCGTGGACGATGATCGCCTATACCCCGTTCCTCTTGACCGAGGCGGACTGGTCGCTCTTCGCCCGCCTCGGCCGTCGTCGTGGCCGTCGGCTGGTCGTGACCTTAGACGCCAGCTGCGGCGTCTGCTTCCAGCTGGCCCGCGTGCTGGCCAGGCTCGATCGCTTCGGGCGGATCCGCCTCGTCGCCGGCCCCGCACCGGGCCCCGAACCCGCCGGGGCGGCGGGCGAGTCGCCGCCCCCGGCGGTCGAGGTGGTCGAAGAGACGACGGGCGGCCGATTGATCGGGGCGGAGGCGCTGGCGGCTCTGCTGCGGGCTCTCCCGCTTGGCGTGCTCTGGTCGTGGCCGCTCCGGCTGCCCGGGCTCCGCGCGCTGGCGAACAGCAATACGTACGCAGCAGCACGTATTGCTGGTTACTACAAGGTTTTTTTGGATACTCCCAAGGTCACAGCAGAATTGACTGCAACCGCCCGCTGCGGTTTTCATAAATACACATTCCCGGCCACTGACCAGGGGCACATTATTTTAGACCTTGTGCATGCCGTCGGCAACGATCCCGTCGATGCCTCCGTCCAGTTTGAGAATGATCACACCATCAGCGGTTACCGTATTTCCGACGGCTGGGGCGGGCGGCGCGCGATTTACTTCGTGATGCAATTTTACAAGCCGTTCGAGTCCTGCGGCATCGAGCGGAACGGTAAGCGCGAGGGAGCGGATGTCCATGCCGCCCATGGCAGGAACATCAAGGCCTTCGTCAATTACCAGACTGGCGATAACGAACCGATTTTGGTGAAAGTGGGTATTTCTGGCACTGGCATTGATGGCGCGAGGAAGAATCTATCCGCCGAAATTCCCGCGTGGGATTTTGATCAAACCCGTGGCCATGGCGGTTACGCAATGGAGAAAAATATTCAATGCGGTGGAGATTAAAACCATCGATCCTCACATCCGGACGACTTTTTACGCTAATCTATATCTGTCATGTATGGCGCCAACCCTTTTCAATGACGTTGATGGGGAATATCGCGGTATGGACCAGCAAAACCATTCCGGCGCAAATTTCCAGAATTACACGGTCTTTTCCCTCTGGGATACTTATCGCGCGGAGCAGCCATTGATTTCGTTACTTCATCCCGAACGCATGAATGACATGGTCCAATCCCTCATCACGAATATTCGAAAATGGCCTGCATACGATTCCAATCTGGCCGTTATGGGGCAATGAAACCTGGTGCATGATTGGTTATCATTCCGCTGCTGTTATCGCAGCCGCATACCTCAAGGGATTCCGTGATTATGATGCTGAAGCAGCCTATCAGGCCGATCCGCGATACCGCCATGCAGGATCGCAGTGGGTTAAAGACATATAAACAGCTTGGTTACATGGCGGCCGGCGGAGGGCGACAGGCTGCTTCACACACCATTGAATATGCCTTTGATGACTGGTGCATCGCCCGTATGGCGGAGTCGCTGGGACATCAGGACGACGCGCGTCTTTTTTATCAGCGTTCAGCCAATTATCGTAACATTTTTGACCGCGCATCGGGTTTTTTGCGTGGGCGAAAGGCCAATGGTTTTTGGCGGCAACCCTTTATTGTAAACGGACTGGTTAATGACGAATACACCGAAGGTGACGCATGGCAATATGCTTTTGGTGCCCAACAAGATGTTCGAGGTTTGATCGCCCTTTACGGTGGGGACAAAGGTCTCGTTCAGAAGTTGGATGGACTATTTTCGGCTGATTCCACAATGGATGAAGTAAATCCAGATCCTGACATTACCGGTCTGATCGGCCAATACGCTCATGGCAATGAGCCCTGTCATCATATCGCTTATCTGTATGACTACGCCGGCGCTTGCTATAAGACCCAGCAACATGTGCGTCAGATCATGGCCACGCTCTATGATGAAACACCCACGGGAGAATGTGGCAACACAGATTGTGGTCAGATGGCCGCCTGGTATGTCTTTAGTGCCTTGGGTTTTTACCCGGTCAACCCTGATAGCGGTGTCTATGCAATTGGCAGTCCAGTAGCTACTAAAGCTGTCATCCATTTGGATAAAAACAAATACAATGGCCGCACGTTTACTGTTATCGCGAAGGACAACGGGCCGAACAATGTTTATATCCAGTCAGCAGCGCTGAATGGCAGACCCTACTCGCACCCCTGGCTGACTCATCAGCAAATTATTTCCGGCGGCACCCTGCGCCTGGTAATGGGGCCAAAGCCTAACTTGAACTGGGGCAACGACCTGGTTGATCGTCCTCCTGCCACAATGCCCGCAGATTTCCATTATGAAAAACTTCCAACGCCTGCCAGCGAAACCGGGCCGGAAGTCAAGGCCACCGCCTCGAATGTTTATTTCAACCAATACTCGGATTACGGTCCCGATAACGCCTTCGATGGCGACAGCGATACGCGTTGGGCTACTGACACCACACCGGCATGGATTGCGGTGGATCTTCGAAAGGAGAAGGCGGTTTGTGGGGTTCGGATTGATGAAACCTACAATCGCGTCCAGAAATTTGAATTCCAATATCGCGACGGGAATGAATGGAAAACAATTTTCGCAGGAACCACCTTGGGCGGACAATTTCAGCACCGATTCGCCGCAGTAACGGCGCGTGAATTTCGCTTGAATATTCTGGCGGCCTCGGAGAATCCGTCGATCAATGAAATTGAGCTGTTGAGCAAATAGGCTGGATCAACTGGTGAATAAAGCTTGAGACCGAAATTATAATCCGCTTTGCAGTGCGATCCCAATCTCGTGGCGTTGTATTTCAATTTCGGCCACCATCTTTTGATCTTCTCGTCGTGTCCGGGCGGATTTCCGGCAAACTTGCTGGGCATTTGGTCGGAAGAAATTGACGCGTCATAGAATAAGGCTGGCATCTTGACCTGAATGTGAAGATGAATTGTTGGCTGGCGGGACAGGAACACCGGAGCAGGAAACAGCACCCAAACGCAGAGATTCAAAACCGGAGATTTGATAAAACCATTGATTTTATTTGGCTAAAACCCCTGTTTTCCCCGTGAAAAAAGATGGTGGTAGGTTCTGGATTCGAACCAGAGAAGGCGTAAGCCAGCAGATTTACAGTCTGCCCCCGTTGGCCACTTGGGTAACCTACCATCCCGCAATTGCGAGCCACAGAATTAATCAGAGCCGCTGGTCCCGCTCAAGTTGAAAGTTTCGCTTTCAGAGTTGTCTCCCAGCGCCAGCGTGACCAGTGTGACCAGCGTGACGGTCGATGATCGACACCATGGACCCAATTGGCGGGGAGGGGGAGTCGCGCGAAGAACGCGAAGGCCTGTCCTCCGAAGCCCCAGCGAAGGGGGATCCCTCATTCATATATCGTAAATCACGAAATCCGTGTCAATCCGTGAAATCCGTGTCAACCCAGCCTTCCTGTCTTCCTGCTTTCCTTATTCATGATTCGCGTCATTCGTGAAATTCGCGGATAAAAAAGTGGCCTAAAACGGGATGGTCCCGTTTTCTTTTCCTCGGCCCCTGTTATAGTCGCGGGTGATGAAAGAACATTTAACAGTATGCATTGGATGCTGGGATCAATGGATTTTTGGATACATGGGTCCATGGCGTCGATCATCGACCGTCACGCTGGTCGCGGGTGATGAATAAATATAAATCGTCGTCCGCGACGGTCGGAGTTTGGACATCTGGGGCTTGGGGCTTAGAATCGGATGTTTTCATCCTTTCCTGCCTTCCTGCCTTCCTTATTTTAATTCCGGTTCCTGTCTTTCCTTCGTTTCCTTCTGTGTTTAAAAATAGGGGCTGTTCATGCCCGCCCAAAGAAAGCCAAAATTACCAAACGAACCCAATTTAAAAACCGCACCACCCGCCATCCCCGCCAGCCGCGAAGGACAACCTGATTAAATTTATAAAGTCATTATATTTAACATATTATGAATAAATACAAAACCCTTGGCAGCGTCAGAAATAAGCCTCAAACGGCAAAAAATCCGGTCTAAAATCATGCAAAATGCATGTCGAAAACACGTCAAAAAACGGTCATTTTCACTTTTCGGGTCGTTTATGGGTCAAAAACAGCCTGACTGGATTCGCCCGACGCCCAACCGCGTAAAGAGACGTATGCAATCGCTGTCCCTTCTGGGGGAGAAGGTCAGGATGAGGGCGGTCGTTACCACTAACTGCAAATGAAGCCCGTACACCAGCGTGACGCTGGACCCAATGGTGACTGCATTTTTTTCTCTGCGTCGGCCGGATTTGCGTTAATTTAGCCGGATGTTCGATTCGTTAAGCAGCAAGCTCCAGAATGCGTTCCGCAATTTGCGCGGGCTGGGCAAGATTTCCGAAAGCAACGTCTGCGACGCCCTGCGCGAAGTGCGCATGGCGTTGCTCGAAGCGGACGTGAATTTCAAGGTGGCGCGCGATTTCATCGAGCGCGTCAAAACAAAGTCGCTCGGCGCGGAAGTGATCCAGAGCCTTCACCCGGGCCAGCAGATCATCAAATTCTTCAGCGATGAACTCACGGAATTGCTGGGCTCGCAAAATGCCGCGCTCAAGCTGGATGCCAATCCGAGCATGATTCTGATGGTGGGCCTGCATGGCTCGGGCAAAACGACTTCCAGCGGCAAACTGGCGCGCTTGCTCAAGAAACAGGGACGCGCGCCGTTGCTGGTCGCGGCGGACGTTTACCGTCCGGCGGCCATGGACCAGTTGGAAACGCTGGGCAAACAGGTCGAAGTGCCGGTCTTTTTGATGCGCGGCGAGACGGATGTTTTGAAGATCGCCCGGGAGGCGCTGGCCTTCGCCAACTTGAACGGGCGGAACGTCATCATTTTTGACACGGCCGGCCGCCTGCAAATCGATGAGCCGCTGGTGCAGGAACTGGTGCGCTTGCGCGACCTGATCAAGCCCCAGGAAATTCTGCTGGTCCTGGATGCCGCGACCGGCCAGGAAGCGGTCAATGTCGCCACGCATTTCGATCAGGCGCTGAATATCACCGGCTCCATCCTGACGAAGCTGGACGGCGAATTTAATGGGCTTGCCCGTGACACTTTTCAGGCTCAGGGCCGCGCCGCCGCGCGCATCGCCATCGAGCTTCGTCAGGATGGAACCGGTGATGTTCAGCGCCTGGTCGAAGTGCGTGGCCACATTGACCGCTTCCTGGCCGGTCGCGGCATCCAGCACCAGCAAAATTTCCTGCGGCTTCACCAGGTCACGCAACCGCACCAGTTCCTGCACGAGCGGCTCGTCAATCTGCAAACGCCCGGCGGTGTCAAAAATCAGGATGTTCCGTCCGTTCAGGTTGGCGAAGGCCAGCGCCTCCCGCGCGATCTTCAAAACATCCGTCTCGCCGCGCATCAGGAAAACCGGCACCTCGATCTGTTTGCCCAGCGTTTCCAATTGATCCATCGCCGCCGGCCGGTAAACATCCGCCGCGACCAGCAACGGCGCGCGTCCCTGCTTCTTCAGCAACTTCGCCAGTTTGCCGCTGGAAGTCGTTTTGCCGGAGCCATGCAAGCCCACCATCATGATCGCGCTCGGGCTGGCGTCCAGCTTGAGCCCGGCATTTTGCGAGCCCAACAATTCCGTGAGTTCATCGCTGACGAATTTGATGATCTGCTGGCCGGGATGAACACTCTGGATGACTTCCGCGCCGAGCGATTTCGCCTTCACCCGCTCGATGAAATCGCGGGCGACCTTGAAATTCACATCCGCTTCGAGCAACGCCATGCGCACCTCGCGCAAGGCGTCGGAGACGTTGCTTTCGGAAATCTTGCCCAGACCGCGCAGATTCTTGAACGCGTTCTGGAGCTTGCTGGTTAACGAGTCGAACATCCGCCCAAATTAACGCAGAATCGCAGGGACGCAGAGAAAAAAATGCAGTCACCATTGGGTCCATGGTGTCGATCATCGACCGTCACGCTGGTGTACGGGCTTCATTTGCAGTTAGTAGTAACGACCGCCCTCATTCTGACTTTCTCCCCCGGGGAGAAGGGACAGCGATTGCAGGCGTCTCTTTACGCGGTTGGGTGTCGGGCGAATCCAGTCAGGCTGTTTTTCGACCCGAAATGGTATTAAAATGACCTTGAAATGACCGTTTTTTGACGTGTTTTTTACATGCATTTTGCATGGCATGTTTTTGTATTATTCTTATTTAAAGCAATTTAGATATTTTTAAATTGGGTTCGTTTGGTAATTTCGCCTTTTATTTGGAGCGGACATGGACCAACCCCTATTTTTAAACACAGAAGGAAACGAAGCTAACGAAGGAAAGACAGGAACCGGAATTAAAATAAGGAAGGCAGGAAGGCAGGAATGGGTGAAAACATTCGATTTCAAGCCCCAGGCCCCAGGCGTCCAAACTCCGAGCGTCGCGGACGACGATTTATATTTATTCATCACCCGCGAGTATGACAGGTCCGATTTAAAAGAAAACGGGACCATCCCGTTTTAATGAAGATTCTTGGGGCGATTTAACGAATTGCGATTTACGAATGAGGAAAGCAGGAAGGCTGGGTTGACACGGATTTCACGGATTGACACGGATTTCGTGATTTACGATTTACGAATGAGGACCTTCGCCAATCCTCCTTCGCTGAGGCTTCGGAGGACAGGCCTTCGCGTTCGCGCGACTCCCCCTCCCCGCCAATTGGGTCCATGGTGTCGATCATCGACCGTCACGCTGGTGGGAGACAACTGTGAAAGCGAAACTTTCAACTTGAGCGCGACCACGGTGTCTGATTAACTCTGTGGCTCGCATTTGCGCGATGGTAGGTTACCCAAGTGGCCAACGGGGGCAGACTGTAAATCTGCTGGCTTACGCCTTCTCTGGTTCGAATCCAGAACCTACCACCACCTCTTTTCAAGGGTGAAACACAGGTTTTAGCTAAATAATTCAATGGTTTTCTGATTTTCAGCTTTTGAAATAATGCGCTTCTGTGCTTTTGCGTTCTCTTGCGTTGTGGGTGTGAAGAATATTATTGGTGTTCACTATGACACTTTTACTTTTATAAAAATTGAACACCAAAAAGCAATTCATTCCTTCAGAGATTCCGGCCTGAAACTTCATTTGCTTGATATTGGAAGTGTTGTGGAATTAGAAACTTTTAAGCCGTTGGAGGTTTGAAATCGATGTTTTCCATCAGTTCTGCCGCAGCATATTTTCCGACTGGTCAGGGCCTGATCCCGACCAACAGTTTTCACTTTTGAAATAAATCCGATATTCTTGTATTCAGTTAGCGCTTCGCTGACTTTGGGGGCGGAGGTCGGAATCGGACGCGTCTCGCCTTCCACAAGCCACTCGAAATCAACTGTCTAAATCATCACCGTTGCCTTGATATTAAAGGCGTTTGTGATTTAAGTCAAGTAAACTCCAGCCGACTTTTCTTAACTCCATTTTACTCTCCACCGATGAGGTTTGTTGGCACTTCTGCTGGCACTTTTCAAATGCCTTTTTCGGTTGGCTGGTCAGCCTCGAACTGCCGCACGCCCACCGTCGCTATCTGTTTTTTTGGTGAATGAGCGCCCACGTTGGATTCGAGTTCAACCGGCACGGTGCGGAACGAGAAAAATGAAAAGTTTTTCCTCCCCGGCGTCTGTTGAAACGCAACCATTTTTCCCTGCCCGAAAAATTCATGGACCATCCCGTCACCACTAACATCCACTGGATTCTGCGGATGAATAAGGTGTTCACCCCATTGCGGGTGACGCTGGCAGCGGCAAAAAAGCCGCCAGCCCGCCGCCGCCGGAAGTCGGCGTGGTGACGGTCGCGACCGAGCCGCTGCCGGTGACGACAGAACTGCCCGGCCGCATTGACGCGGTGCGCTCGGCGGTGGCTGGAACGAACAGTCGGCTACGCCACAAAACAGCGATTTTCGGGCAACTGGAAAAATATCTTCGCAAAATAATACCGAGGACTATCGCAGTAATTTCCGCTCGCATTATTAAATGCATTGCCGCATCACAAAAAAACCAACCAAAACTAAACGCAATCATGACTCTATGAACAAAAACAACATCTCTTACATTACGATTCACTTTTTGGACGGAACAACGCAGTGCTACGAATTTGAAATGCATGAAATTGACCCGATGAGAATTTCCGTAAAAATGGAAAAAGCCATTTCGCGTAATCAGATTTTGATTCAATTAGCCGACAAGTTGTGTGTGATTCCTCTGCAGAGCGTAAAACAGTTTGAACTCACGCTCTCCGCGCTTCCGGCCAAGCTGCCGGAATTTGTATTCGCCAACGCTAGGCTCGTAAAATAATGATTCCGAAAGTAGGCATGCAAACCTACTTTTTTAATTTTCTCGGTGTTACCATTCATAGCGCAGAGCCACGATGGGATCCAAGGCTGACGCTTTGCGGGCGGGATAAAATCCAAAAAAAACGCCGATGGCGAAACTCACGCCGAAGGCGAGCACAATGGATTCCGCCGTGACGATGGGTTGGAACGTGGAGACTGACCCGACAAGCTGCGCGACGACGATGCCAAGAACTACGCCGACAAATCCGCCGAGCAAACTCAACGTCACCGCCTCGATGAGAAATTGCAGTTGGATGGCCGACGGTTGCGCGCCGACGGCGATGCGGATGCCGATCTCGCGCGTGCGTTCGGTCACGCTCACGAGCATGATGTTCATGATGCCGATGCCGCCGACGACCAGCGACAGACTGGAAATCGCGCCGAGCAGCAATTTCACAATTCCCGTGACGGAACTCACCGTGTCGGCGATGTCTTTCTGGTTGAAAATATTGAAATCGTCATCCTGCCCGGCGGTCAGGCGATGCCGCTGACGCAGCAAACTGGTGATTTGCGCCTGCGCGATTTCCATCCGTTCCGAAGTCGCGAATCTGAAGATTGACCGAGCGCAGGTAGCGATCACCAGTGACGCGTTTCATTGCGGTCGTGTAGGGAATGATGAGCCGGTCGTCCTGGTTTTGGCCGCCCATGCCCGCGCCTTTGCTTGCCAAAAGCCCGATGATCACGAACGGAATATTTTTCACGCGCACGCTCTGGCCGACGGGATTGATCGGGCCGAAAAGTTCCAGCGCCGTTTTGGAGCCGATGACCGCGACTTTCGCCGCGCTGCGGACTTCGCGGTCGGTGAACATCGAGCCGGCCGTCAACTTCCAATCGCGGATCTGCAAATACTGCGGCGACTCGCCGACGACGGTCGTGGACCAGTTGCGTCCGTTGGCGATGGCTTGCGCGGTGGTGGAATCTTCCGGGACTGACCGCCACGACGTCGGCGATTTCGCGCGCGATGGCTTCCGTGTCCGCGAGCGTGATGGTGCTGGCGCTGCCCAGGCCGGAGTTCACGCCGCCGGAATTTTTGCTGCCGGCGAAAACCGTGAGCAGATTTTCGCCCAGCGCGGCAACCTGTTTCGTGATGCTCGCCTGCGCGCCGTTGCCGACCGCGACCATCGCGACGACGGCGGCCACGCCGATGATGATGCCGAGCGCGGTGAGGCTGGAACGCAGCTTGTTGCGCCGCAATGCGCGCAGCGCGATGAACAAAGTTTGCCACGACTGGATCAAAAAAACTTGGAAGGTCGTGAACATGGTCAGTTGAGTTGGGCCTCGGTTTCAACGGCGTCAAGCGCCGCCAGTTCGCTGGCGGCGGAACGGCGCGTGGCGTTGCGCGTTTCGCTGATGACCTTGCCATCGCGCATGACGATGACGCGCTTGCAATACGCGGCGATGTCGAGTTCGTGCGTGACCATGACGATGGTGATGCCGGACGAATTCAGTTCCTGAAACAGCCCCATGATCTCGATGCTCGTGCGCGAATCGAGATTGCCCGTCGGCTCGTCGGCGAGCACGAGTTCGGGACGGTTCACGAGCGCGCGGGCGATGGCGATGCGCTGCTGCTGGCCGCCGGAAAGCTGGTTGGGATGATGATCGAGGCGTTTGCCCAGCCCGACTTTTTCCAACGCTGCAATCGCCCGCTGCCGGCGTTCGCGCCGCGAAATGACCGGCGTCGCGTAAAGCATCGGCAGTTCGACATTTTCAACGGCGGTCGTGCGCGCGAGCAGATTGTAGCTCTGAAAAACGAAACCGAGCTTCCGATTTCGCAAAACCGCGAGCTGTTTGCGGTCAAGCCCCGCGACGCCGACGCCGTCGAGAAAATAATTTCCGCCCGTCGGCTGGTCGAGACAGCCGAGCGTGTTCATCAGCGTGGATTTGCCCGAACCGCTTGCGCCCATCACGGCCACGAATTCACCGCGCGCGATGTCGAGCGTCACGCCACGAACGGCTTTCACCGCCACGTCGCCGCTCTGATAGGTTTTGGCGAGGTCGTGCAGCTGGATGACGGGCAGCTCGGTTGGAGGTGGATTGTTCATTGCGGAGTTTGCGGCGGCGGTGTTGGCCCGAAGCTGCTTTTGGCCGTGAAGGAAAGGGTCGAAGTCACGACCGCTGTTTTTTCATCGAGCCCTTCCAGAATTTCCGTGTCCACGCCGTCGGTGATGCCGGCTTTCACGAGGATGGGCTTCAACGTGGAAGAATTCGCGCCGAGCGCATAAATGAGCCGCTGGCTGCGTCCGAAATCTTTCGGTGGCGATTCCTCAAATGTCACGCCTTCCGGCGGCGAATAGCGCAGCGCGGTGTTCGGAATTTTTAAAACATTTTTCCGCCCGGCCACAAGAATCGAAACGTCCGCCGTCATGCCCGGAAACAATTTTCTCTCCGGATTGTCCACCGTGATGATCGTTTCGTAAGTCACAACGTTTTGCGTCGTCGTCGGCGACTTGCGGACTTGCGTGACCAGGCCGTGAAACGTTTCCTCGGGAAATGCGTCCACCGTGAAATCCACCGGCTGGCCTTCCTTCACCTGCCCGATGTCCGCCTCGGAAATCGAGGCGCTGATGTTCATCTTGGAAATGTCCTGAGCGACGGTGAACAGCACCGGCGTGGTCATGGCGGCGATGACCGTCTGGCCCAAGTCCACCTTGCGCGCGATGACGATGCCGTCCACGGGCGCGGTGATTTTGCAATAGCCGAGATTCGCCTGCGCGCTTTCGAGCGCGGCCTGATCGATCGTGACCGAGGCATCGGCCTCCGCAAGTTCGGCGGTTGCTTGATCCAAGTCCAACTGCGATGCGGCCTTCAGCGGCACCAGAATTTTTTTCCGTTCCAGATTTTGCCGCTTGAGAATGACCGTCGCGTTCGCGCTCGCCAGTTCGCCTTGCGCCTGGCGCAACGCCGCTTCATAAACCGTCAGGATCAATCTCCGCGACGAGCTGGCCCTTTTTCACCGGCGAATTGTAATCCACCGCCAGCGTGGAAATTTTTCCCGAAACCTGGCTGCCCACATCCACGCTCACCACTGCGCTCAACGTGCCGCTCGCCGTGACGTATTCCGCAATGTCGCCACGCGTGGCGGGCACCGTTTCAAACTGCGCCGAGCTGCCGGATGGCTTGCAGCCGGCAAAACGCCAGCACACTCAAGACGCCGAGCAACGCCAGATGGATTATGATTTTCGGCTGGTGCGATGCATGATTCAAATAGGGGCTGTTTTTCTTGATGGAAATGACGCGCTTCACCCCGGCTGGCATCGATCCAATACCGGTGCGGGCGCGCAACGGATTTCACTGGAATGATTTCCGGCGCTTCCGGTAAAAGTGTTATTTTTAATTTCATTGAATTGGATCGATGAGTTTATTTCCAGCCGCCGCCGAGCGCCTGATACAGCGAAATCCGGCTGATGAGTTGGTCGAGTTGCGTTGCCAGCTGGCTTTGTTGCGCGCTGTAAAGGTCTTGCTGCGCGGACAGGACGTTCAGATAAGTATCGTCGCCCTGACGGTAGCGCAGATTGGCGAGTTCATAGCGCCGCTGCTGCGCTGCAATTAACTTCACCTGCGTTTCCAGTTGCTCCGCATAACTTTGCACCGCCGCGAGCGCGTCCGCCACTTCGCGGAACGCGGTCTCGATGGCTTTCTGATAATTGGCGACCTCGATGCGCGTGCCGATTTTCGCCGCATCCAAATCGGCGCGGTTTTGGCCGCCGGTAAAAATCGGCAGCGTTATTTGCGGTGAAAAACTCCACACGCCGGTACCCGCGCCGAAGAGTTTTTGGAACGCCGTGCTAGTCGTGCCGATGGACCCGGTGAACTGCACGAGGGGAAAAAATGCGGCGCGCGCCGCGCCGATGTCCGCATTCGCCGCTTTCAACGTGTGCTCGGCCTCCAAAATGTCCGGGCGGCGCTCGACCATTGCGGAGGGCAGGCCGGCGGGAACTTCCGCGACTAGATTGGTTTCCGCAAATGGCCGGGGCGCGGGCAAATCCGCCGGCAGCGGTTCGCCAACGAGCAGCGTGAGATAATTTTCCGCCTGCGCCCGCGCAAGATGGTAAATCAATACGTTGATTTTGGCGGTCTGCACCTGGCCTTCCGCCGTGCGCAAATCCAGTTCGCTGCTCGCGCCCGCGTCAAAGGTCGCCTTGTTCAGCCCGTAAGATTCCTGCACCGCCGCCAAAGTTTGTTTTGCCAGTTCAAGCTGGGCCTCGGCCTGGCGCAGCGTGAAATATTGCGACGCAACTTCCGCGACGAGCGAAATCTGCGCGCTGCGTTTGGCCTCGGCGGTGGCAAAATATTTTTCCAGCGCCTGCCGGTTCAAACTGCGCACGCGGCCAAAAAAATCCACTTCATACGCCGTCGTGCCGATGCTGGCGCTCCACGAATCCGCAGTGACGCCCGCCGCTGCAAACGCGTGAAACTGCCGCTGCCGTCAATGGTCGGAAAAGACTCCGCGCGCGTGATGCGATACTGTGCGCGGCTCTGCTCGACGTTTAACGCGGCTACCCGGAAATCAAGATTGTTCGCCAGCGCGAGTTCGATCAATGCTTTCAACCGGTCGTCGGTGAAATATTTTCCCACAGGATATCCGTAGCTGGCGTCGGGATTGGTTGCCGCCGGTTTCGGAAAGGTTCGCGCGACCGGCGCGACGGGCCGCGCATATTGCGGAATCATCGTGCAGCCAGTCAAAGCCAGCACAGCACCAAAAATCAAAATTCACTCCGCCGGTTGTCAGCCCGCCATATTTCAGGATGGAGAGCATCGTGTAGGTCGTGAGGTAAATGTTCGTGGGAAATTGGTCAGTGTCCCAGCCGAGCAGTTCGTCCCCGGTATTTGCGTCAATCGAGCCTAGTGCATTGGCCGCGCCAGCCACTTCCAGTTCATGTTGCATCGAGTGACCGGCCAGCGTCGCGTGGTTCGTTTCGATATTCAGTTTGAAGTGAGGTAGCAGATCGTATTCGCGCAAAAAGTTCAGGCACGCTGCCGCATCCGAATCGTACTGGTGCTTGGTGGGTTCTTTTGGCTTCGGTTCAATGTAAAACTGTCCTTTGAAACCGATCTGCTTTTTGTAGGCCACGGCGAGGTGCAGGAAGCGCGCCAGATGTTCCTGCTCACGCTTTATGTCTGTGTTGAGCAGGGTCATGTAGCCCTCGCGCCCGCCCCAAAACGTATAGCCCGCGCCGCTCACCGATGCGGCACTTCCTGCGGCGATCGGACAATCCTGATAGCCTCATCCGCCGGAACGCCGGCGCATGTTCTGATTAAGTTGAATCGGAACATGCTCTAGATTTTTCAGTTTGGTCGCGTTTTCTGCGCCGAGCCGGTGCCCACTGGAAGGACGAGCGTCATGTTGCTTGGCGTGATTGCCGACGATTTCACCGGAGCCAGCGATATTGCCAATACGCTCGCCCGGGGCGGGCTGGCCACGATTCAGTTCCTCGGCGTCCCCGACCGCGCCGCGCCGGCCGACTGCGAGGCGGCGGTGGTGGCGCTGAAGAGCCGGTCGATCAGTGCCGGCGAAGCAGTGCGGCTCTCCCTCGGTGCTCTCGACTGGCTGAAGGGTCAGGGTTGCCGCCAATTCGTCTTTAAATACTGCTCGACCTTCGACTCAACGCCGCAAGGCAATATCGGCCCGGTAGGCGAGGCGCTCGCCCGCGCGCTCGACGCCAAAGGCGTGCCGGCCTGCCCGGCCTTTCCGACCGCTGGCCGTACGGTCTATCAGGGGCACCTGTTCGTCGGTGACCGTCTACTCGACGAGTCCGGACTGGAGCACCATCCGCTCAATCCGATGACCGATGCCGACCTGCGCCGCTGGCTCGCGCGGCAGACGAAAGAGCCGGTCGGCCTTGTCCCATGGCCGGTCGTCCGCCAAGGCGGAACGGCGATTTGCGAAGCGCTGGCGGCGGCGGGACTGCGGGGCGAGCGGCTGGTGATCGTCGATGCCATCAGCGACGACGATCTTCTTGCGATCGGGGAAGCGTCCGCCGACGCGCCGCTGCTCACCGGCGGATCGGGGATCGCACTTGGCCTGGCGCGCAACTTCATCCGGCGCAAGCTCGCGGGCGGAGGGCTGGGCGCCTTCCGGCCGGTCGCAGGGGCGGGCGCGATCCTGGCAGGATCCTGCTCCAGGGCGACCCTTGGCCAGGTCGAGAACCACCGCCGGAAACACCCCGTGCTCGAGATCGCGGTCGAAGCGGTGATGGAGGGGAGTGTGTCGGCGGCGACACTCACGGCCTTCCTGCTCGGCCATAAGCAGGCAGGCCCCCTGGTTTATTCCTCGGCGCCGCCCGAGCGGGTCCGCGCTGCGCAGGAGAGGTTCGGGCGCGACGCTGTCGCCCGCCGGCTCGATGCGCTGTTCGCCGAGTCGGCCCAGGCGGCGGTGAGGGGCGGCGTGCGCCGATTGGTCGTCGCCGGTGGGGGAGACCTCCGGGGCGGTGGTCACGGCGCTTGGCATCGATGCGCTTGCCATCGGACCCGAGATCGATCCGGGCGTGCCGGCGTTAGCCAGTATCGGCGGTCCGCCGCTGGCCCTCGCGCTCAAATCCGGGAATTTCGGCGCCCCCGACTTCTTCGCCAAGGCGCTCGGCATCCTCGGAAATCCCAGCTGACGGGCCGGTGGATTCCTGGAATGCCTGACAAGACGAATCAACGTCGCATTCTGATCGGGGCATTGGCGGCCGGCATCCTGCTGGCCCCCGTCTTGTTTGCTCCTCTGGCCGCCGAAGCGGCACCGACAGTCGCCGATGCCGAGAAATTCATCGAGAACCTGGGTGGGGACGCCATCAGTTCGCTGACCGGGAAGGACCTCAGCGAGGACGTGCGCGAGCAGCGTTTCAAGGGCCTGCTG
>CAWAWS010000009.1:0-140313 GCA_963785725.1 uncultured delta proteobacterium
ACCGTCAGGATCTTGCGGCCGGGCTCATTGAGCGTCGACAGCATCGTCGCCAGCGTCGTGGTCTTGCCGCTGCCGGTCGGCCCGGTGATGATCATCATGCCGTGCGGCAGATCGAGCAGCCGCCGGATTTCGCTTCGTCGGCGCGCAGAAGCCGAGCTTGGCGATCTCGAGCAGGCCGCGGTCGCGCGGCAGCAATCGGATGACCGCCGATTCGCCGTGCTGGGTCGGCATGGTGGCCACGCGAATGTCGATTTCGAGCCGGGCGACGTTGAGGCGGGCCGCGCCGTCCTGCGGCAGTCGCCGCTCGGCGATGTTGAGGCCGGCGAAAATCTTGATGCGCGAGATCAGCGCCTGCGGCAGCGCCTCGGCGGCGGCGGCGACGACGCGCAGCAGGCCGTCGACGCGCATGCGAACGGCGAGGCCCTTGCGCAACGGCTCGATATGAATGTCGCTGGCGCGCAGTTCAACCGCCTTCTCCAGGAGATCGTTGACCGCGCGGACCACCGGCGCGCCGACGGCAAGAAGGTCGTCGCCGCCGACAGCAACGACGCGGTCGTGTGGGACTGGGCGACCGGCGCCGTGCAGCGGCTCGTCGGTCACTCGCTGCGCGTGCGGCGCGCGTTCTTCTCGCCCGACGGCGCGCTCGTCGCCACCGTCTCCGACGACGGCAACGTCGGCTTGTGGCGGCTCGCCGACGGCAGCCACCGCTTCTTGCGCGGCCACAGCAACATGGTCGTGTGGGCCAGCTTCTCGCCCGACAGTAAGCGCGTAGCCACCAGCGGCATCGACGGCAGCGTGCGCGTGTGGAGCACCAGCGACGGCCAGGCCGAGCTGACGCTGCACGGCCGCCGCGCCGCCGTCCAGCGCGTGCTCTTCTCGCCCGACGGCAAGCTGCTCGTCTCCGCCGGCGACGACGCGACCGTGCACTTGTGGGACGCCAAGACGGGCGACGGCTACGTCGTGCGCGGCTTCGAGCGGCCGGTGCGCGACCTGGCGTGGTCGGCCGACGGCAAGCGGCTGGCCGCCGTCGCGTCCGACGGGCGCCTGCAGCTCATTCAGCTCGACGAGGTGCCGCCGTTCGGCGGCCACGATCCGCGCACGCTGCACCCGCTGCTCGAGCACGCGACGACCGCCGTCATCGGCCCCGAAGATCGCCTCGTCGGCCCGTAATCCTGACGCTTCGACCACCCCGAAGGCAGCCGGCTGGCGCCGACCTGGCCGCGGGCCTTGCGTTACGCGGCGGGGACTTGGCCGCGCTCGCGGAACCACGCGTAGGCTTCCGAGAACGCGTCCATCACCGACGTCGGCACAAAGCCGAGCTCGGTGCGCGCCTTGGTGATGTCGGCGTGCTTGCCGCCGTTCAAGATCTTGATCGTGCCCGGCGTAAAGCGCGGCGGCTTGTCAGGTGCGAACGCGCGCATGAACACGCCCGAGACGTGCGCCAACGGC
Organism: uncultured delta proteobacterium; assembly: GCA_963785725.1. GTDB lineage: Bacteria > Myxococcota_A > Polyangia > Palsa-1104 > Palsa-1104 > JAQBQH01. The sequence goes on from CAWAWS010000009.1 coordinate 1,450, forward strand.
AACATGACGGCCACGGGAATGCGCAGGCGCGGCTTCTTGACGCCGCACAACGCCGACAGATGATCGAGGATTTGATCGAGCGTGAATTGCCCGCCCGACAAGATGTAACGCTGCCCGGGGCGCCCGCGCTCCATCGCCAACAGGTGCCCGGCGACGACATCGCGCACGGCCACGAACTCGAACTGGCCGGGCACGTAAGCGGGCATGCGGCGATTGGCGAAGTCCAAGATCGTCTGCCCCACCGACGACGGCTTGTAATCGTGCGCGCCGACGATGCCGCAGGGGTTGACGATGGTGACGTCCTGGCCGCGATGCACGGCGCGATGCACCTCGAGCTCGGCCATCGCCTTCGACAGCTCGTAATCGAGGTGCGTCTCGAACGGATTGACCGTGAACGTCTCGTCGCTGGGGCCGCCCGACGGATTGTGGCCGACGGCGCCGAACGAGCTGCAGAACACGGTCTTCGTCACGCCCGCTCTGTCGGCGGCGGCCAAGACGTGGCGCGTGCCGGTGACGTTGGCGTCGAACACCTCCTGCTGCGCGCCGCGCCGGAGCGAGACGAACGCGGCCACGTGATAGACGCGGTCGCAGCCGGCGACGGCGCGATCGATCGACGCCGCGTCGCGCAAGTCGCCTTCGACGCGCTCGACCTCGAGGCCGTCGAGCGCGTGGTTGTTCGAGCGCGGGCGCACGAGCGCCTTGACCGCCTCGCCGCGCGCCAACAATGCGCGCACGAGGTTGGCGCCGACGTGGCCCGATCCACCGGTCACAAAAGTCTTGGGCATATCAGATTTGGCGAGGCTCAGTTGGCGTGCGCGAGCGAATCGTCGGACGACGGAACCGGCACGGTCGGCGCCGGCCGCTTGGCCGAGCCCTCCGATTCCTTCAGGTGCGAGCCGGCCAGCGCCGAGCCGATGGCCCAGGTCGCCACGCGGCGAATGAACGGCGAGTTGTAGGCCATGGCCACGCCGTCGAGCAGCGGCGTCTTGAGCACGCCGCGCACGGCGTGACCGACGAGGAAGCCGGCCGTGAAGCGGCGCCGGCACTGCCACTGATAACGCGACCACGCGCGCGCTTCGTCGGCGCCCGTGAGCACGTCGGCCAGCGCGTCGGCGGCGTAGAGCCCGGACTGCATCGCCTGGAAGATGCCTTCGCCGGTGGCGTTGTGCGTGATGCGCGCCGACTCGCCGAGATGCAGCATGCCGGGCGCCGTCAGATCGCGGATCCACGTCGTGTACGAGATCGGATGGCCCTTGAGCTTGCCGATCTGCCGCGCGTCGCGCAGCCGCTCCGCGAAGTGGTCGTCGAGGAAGCGGGCGAAGACGTCGCGCACGTTGCGCTCGGTCTTGCGGCCGTCGGGTCCTTCGCCGTCCATGCAGATGCCGATGTTGCAGCGGGTCTCGGTCTCGGGAAACATCCAGCCGTAGAGCGGCGACAAGTTCTTGTCGAAGATCATCTCGAGCGTGCCGGGCAGAAACGGCATGCCTTCCCACCAGCCCATGAGCGTCGAGATCGTCCGTTTGGGCCGCCGGTCGGTCGAGAACATGGCGTGCGCGCCGTCGGCGGCCAGGACGTAATCGGCGCGGATGTCGCCCTCTTTGCTGCGCACGCCGACGACGCGGCCGTTCTCGCGAATCAGCTCTTGGACCTTGCAGCCGCCGCGGAACTCGACGCCCAGCGACTGCGCGCGCTCGACGAGCAAGTTGTCGAAGTGCTTGCGCAAGAGGATGACCGACGTGCCCGCTTCGGTCGTCATGTAGAGCTGGCGCTGGCCCGGCGTGATGACGCGCAAGGAGCCGATGGCGTAGCCGCGGCGCCGCACTTCGTCGCCGATGCCGAGCTCGTCGGTGATCTTGAGGCCGTTGGGCGACAGTGCGCTGCCGCACGTCTTCTCGCGCGGGAAGCGATCTTTGTCGACGAGAACGACGTTGCGAATCCCGCGTTGCGCCAGCCGAACCGCCGCCGCCGCGCCACCCGGGCCCGCGCCGATGATCACCGCACTGTTTCGCATGGGCTTGTGCGTAACGCGAGACGCACGACCGGTCAAGCCGCGGCGTGCCGGATATTTCGCGGAGAATTAACCGAGTGGTGAGCTGACTGTATTCGTGGTGAGCTGACTGCCGATTACGATTCGAGGCGATCTTCGATCAGCTTGGCGATCTGGTCTTCGCCGACGCGCTCTTGCTTCATCGAATCGCGCTCGCGCACGGTGACGGTGCCGCCGGTGAGCGTGTCGCCGTCGATGGTGATGCACAAGGGCGTGCCGATCTCGTCGTTGCGGCGGTAGCGACGGCCGATGGCGGCCGACTCGTCGTAAACGACCGGCCACTTCTTCTTGAGCGCCGTGTAGAGATTGCGCGCGCGCTCGGGCATGCCGTCCTTCTTCACGAGCGGGAAGATCGCCGCTTTGACGGGCGCCAGCCGCGGATGCAAGCGCAACACAGTGCGAACCTCGCCGCCGACCTCTTCCTCGTCGTACGCGTCGCACAAGAACGCCAAGCGTCGCGCGATCGGCGCCCGCGGCCGGCTCGATGACGTAGGGAATGTAACGGCGCTTCTCGGCCTCGTCGAAGTAGCTGAGCTTGCCTTTGTGATACTCGGCGTCTTCTTCCACCAGCTGGAAATCTTGCAGCTCCTCGCCCTTCCACTTGCCGACGGAGCGCATGCCGATCTGATGCGCGCGCAGATCGAAGTCGGTGCGGTTGGCGATGCCCTCGAGCTCGCCCCAGCCGAACGGAAACAGGTATTCGACGTCGGTGGTCGCCTTCGAGTAGTGCGACAGCTTCTCTTTTTCGTGCGCGCGGAAGCGCAGCTTCTCCATCGTGATGCCGAGCGACGCGTACCACTTCTTGCGCTGCTCGACCCAGTACTCGAACCACTCGTCGTCGCTGCCCGGCTTGCAGAAGAACTCCATCTCCATCTGCTCGAACTCGCGCGAGCGGAAGGTGAAGTTGCGCGGGTTGATCTCGTTGCGGAACGACTTGCCGATCTGCGCGATGCCGAACGGCACCTTGATGCGCGTCGAGTCGGTGACGTTGATGAAGTTGGCGAAGATGCCCTGCGCCGTCTCCGGCCGCAGATAGGTCTTGGCCGCCGAATCGGCGACCGGCCCGAGGTGCGTCTCGAACATGAGGTTGAACTTGCGCGCCGGCGTCAGCTCGCCCTTGCACTTCGGATCGGGACAGATCGTGGGCGCGATGCCGGTGTTCTCGTATTCGGGATCGATCTCGTCGACGCGATAGCGCTTCTTGCACTTCTTGCAGTCGATCATCGGATCGGCGAAGTTGGCGACGTGGCCCGACGCGCGCCACACCATCGGATGCATCAAGATCGCCGAGTCGAGGCCGACGATGTCCTCGCGATCGCGCACCATCGCCTTCCACCAGGCGTCCTTGACGTTGCGCTTGAGCTCGACGCCGAGCGGACCGTAATCCCAGGCGCCGTTGATGCCGCCGTAGAGCTCCGACGACTGAAAGATGAAACCGGTGCGCTTGGTCATCGAGACCAACTTCTTCATCAGCTCTTCGGCGGGTACGGACATAGCGCCGCAACATAATCGATGCGGACGCTGTGTCAACGTGCTGGCGCCTACTTAGCGCGATAATTCGCTCGCCGAGCGAGCAGGCGCTCCGTCGCTGTCACAGTCGCCGGACGTGCGCTCAGCCACGGGGCCTGATAGAATTAACGCGATGCCGCAAATGCTGTATGCGTCGCGCGAAGAGCGGTTCCCTTACGCCGAGCGCTCCTTTCTGTACGGCGACACGCCCATCATGTACTTCGACGAGGGCTCCGGCCCCGCCATTGTATTGACCCACGGGCTGGGCGCAAATCTGACGCATTTCGGGCATATGGCGGCGCCGCTCATCGCCGCCGGCTACCGCGTGTGCGGGCTCGACATGCCCGGCTTCGGCCTGTCCGGCAAGCCGCACCGCGTCTACACCATTCGCTGGCTCGCCGGCGCCATCGCCGCGCTGCTCGATCACTTGGGCATCGACAAGGCGACGCTGGCCGGCCACTCGCTCGGCGGTCTCGTGTCGGCCGACTTGGCGCTGGCCGAGCCCGATCGCGTCGAGCGGCTCATCCTCATCAGCTCCGCCGGTTTGTTCACGATGCCCCTTCCTTTTCAGTGGGTCGCGCGCACAATCATGAGGCCGGGGCTGGTCGCGGCGGCGCTGGAGCGCAACGCAGAGCGGCTGCTCACGAGCCGAGTGTTCGAGGAGCGGAACGAAAAGGTCGATCGGTTCATCGAAATCTGTACCACTCGACCCGATACGCGCTTCGTCAAGGACTTGGCCCGCGTGATGTGGTCGATGCGCAAGGATCTGACGAGCTATCACCTGTTCGATCAGGTGGCGCGGCTGACGATGCCGACGCTGGTCATCTACGGCGCGAACGATAAATTGCTCCCGACCAAGGCGGTTCCGGCGTGGGCTGGGATGCTGCCCAACGGCGAGCTGGAGGTCATCGAGCGGTGCGGGCACATGCCGATCATCGAGAAGCCGGAGCAGGTCGTCTGGCGCATGAAAGAGTTCCTGCGGCGTACCGCGGCCACGCGACAACGGGCGGCGGCGAAGGCGGCAGCGGCGAGATAATCGGCGTCCCGCAATGGGACGGCTCGATGGTGCAGAAGGTCAACGCCTGGGTCCGACCGCTTCGTTCGATCTACTTCCGCTCCGAAATCGACGGCCTGCGCAACTTGCCCGACGAGCCGTCGATGGTCGTCGGCAACCATGACGGCGGCTACGTCTTTCCCGACGCCATCTGCATGGGCTCGTTCTATTACGACGCCTTCGGCATCGGCGGGCGACGGCTGTATGCGCTCATGCACGACTTCCCCTTTCGCATCGCGCCGACCTTGACCGAGTGGCTGCAGCGCTGCGGCGTCTTGCCGGCGTCACGCTTGAACGGCGATCGCGTGCTCGCGGCCGGGCATCATCTGCTCGTCTATCCGGGCGGCTCCTTCGAGGCGTTCCGCACCTACGCCGATCGGCGCACGATCAGCCTCGGCAACCGCATCGGCTTCGTGCGCCAGGCGCTGAAGCATCGCGTGCCGATCACGCCGCTGGTGTCGGTGGGCGCGCACGAGACGCTGTTCGTCATCGCGCGCGGCAATAATCTGGCGCGCTGGTTCGGGCTGCACAAGTTCGCGCGCGTCGACGTGGCGCCGCTGTGGGTCGGGCTGCCGTTCGGGATCGGCTGGGGTCCGCTGCCGAACATCCCGCTGCCGTCGAAGATCAAGCTGGAGATGCTGCCGCCGATTCGGCTGTGGAAGGAGCTCGGCGAAGCGGCCGACAGCGACGACCATGCGGTCTTGCGCGCCGGGCTCGACATCGTGCGCTCGCGGATGCAGCGCGTGAGCGACCGGCTCTACAGCGAGCGGAGATTCCCGATCATCGGCTGAGGCGCGGGCGATTACGGCGCGAGCAGGCCGCGTAGGCGCGGGACCATTTCGTCGACGGCGCCATCGCCCTTGACCGAGCCTTCGATCAGCCGACCCGAGAAGTTTCCGTCGGGCTTGGGCAGCGCGAACATGGGAATGAAGCGGGAGACATAGCCGGCGACGGCCAGCCGCTCGTTGTCGCGGTCGGCGTCGAACTCGAGCAGCCGCAGCGTCGACAGCTCGGCGTCCAAGCGCCCGGCCGCCGCCGCCTCGTGAAAGCGCCGGCAGGGCTCGCACCAGGTCGCGCCTTCGTACACGAGGACGCGCTTGCCCTCGCGCTTGGCCTTGTCCATTTCGCGCAGCACGAGCGCGGCCACGTCGCCTTCGGGCGCCGCCACGAACTCGACGTGCGCCCGCTTGGCCGCCGCTTTCGTCGCCGCCGGTGACGTCGGATTACAGCTCGCCGCCGCGGCGCCCAGCGTCAACGCCAGCGTCACCGCTTGCTTCCATCGCATCGCTCGACTCTAGCATGCGATCCGCGACCTCGGCGCTTGCGCTATCATGGGCTCGTGCAGCTCCTATCGGCCAACCCGTCGAAGCGCTGGACCGAGCAGCTCGTGCTCGCCTATAGCCCGATTTGGATCGCGGCCATCGGCGCCTGCCAAGTGACGCATATCTTCGCGCGCTGGGGCGATCTCGGGCATCTGGCGTTCGGCATCTCACTGGCGCTGCCGCTGTGGCTGGTGCCGCTGGTCTGGCCGCCGCCGGCGGATCTGAAGCTGCCGCTGCGCGACCGCCACGCCGTGCGCTTCGGCGTCTTCATCGCGACCTGGACGGCGCTGCAAGTCTACTTCGGGAGCGACCTCTTCTTCGACGTGCTCGGCATGCAGTACCACTTCAACGTCCACTGGCTCTTGCATCGCACGCCGGTCTTCCTCTATTTCGTCACGATCGCCTATTTCAGTACGTATTACGTCGTCATGCAGATCGCCTGGCGCGCCTTTCGGACGCGCTGGCCAGAGGCGCCGGCGTGGCTGCGCCTCGGCGTGCTGTGCGCGATCGGCTACGCGGTCGCGTTCGCCGAGACGGCGGGCATGGCGACCGAGCAGATGCGCGACTATTTCTCCTACCGCGACAAGCGTTTCACGCTGCTGTTCGGGTCGTTGTCTTACGGCAGCATCTTCGCGGTGACGTTGCCGCTCGTCTATCGGCTCGACGAGGAGGCGCAGCCCGACGGCCGGCACACGCTCGGCTCGCTGGTGTGGGATGCGTGTGCCGCGAACACGGTAGTGCTGGTTTTGTACGCACTATTCGCCGCCCTGGCCGTGCGTTGACCTGAACGCGCGCTAAAACAGCAACCATGCCGCGCGGACTCGTAGGCCGTCTCATCGTCAGCTTCGTCCTCGCCGTCGTCTGCTTCTGCGGCTCCACCCTCTATTCCAGCTGGATTTCGCGCACGCTCGACGACGAGGCGCTCGCCATCGCCGCCAGCGCCGTGCCCGCCATCGAGCACTTGTCGATGGTGCGCGCCGAGCTGCGCCGGCTCGACACGACGGTCTTGCGCTACGAAGCGCACGCCGGCAACGCCGAGCGGGCCGAGGTGCTGGAGGCGCGCACGCAGCTCGACGACGCGTTCGAGCGCTATTTGTCGCTGCCGGTGCGGTTCGGCGACGAGCAGGCGCTGTGGGCCGAGCTGCATCACCGGCTGGCCGAGGTCGACCGCCGCGTCGCGGCCAAGCTCGAAGACGTCGACAACGGCACCAACCGCTACGACGACAAGATCAAAGTCGCGACCGACGCCGCGGCCGAGCCGATCCGCCGCATCATCGAGCTCAATGCGCAAAAGGCCCGCGATCTGGCGCTGCGCATGGAAGAGGGGCGGCGACGCAACGTGCGCGTGGCGCTGCTGCTCGACCTGTTGAGCACGCTGTTCACGCTGACGGCGGCCTGGCTGACGGTGCGCGCGCTGGCCAGCCATCATCGCGTCGTCGACGAGCGTAACCGCTTGGTGGCGCGCCGGGCCGAGGAGCTGGAGCAGTTCGCCGGCCGCGTCGCTCACGACGTGCTCGGCCCGCTGTCGTCGACGCGCCTGGCGGTCGGGCTGGCGACGTCGCGGGTGGAAGATCCGGCGGTGCAGCGCGCGCTCGAGCGCGGCCAGCGCGGCATCACGCGCGTGGCCACGATCGTCGACGGCCTGTTGCGCTTCGCGCGCGCCGGCGCGCACCCCGACCCGGGCGCGGTCACGGTGGTGGCCGGCGTCGTCGAAGGCGTCGTCGTCGACATGGAGACGGTGGCCGAGGCGGCCGGCGTCACGCTGCGCGCCGCGGCGGTGCCCGATTGCGCCGTCGCCGGCAACGCGGGCGTGCTCGTCAGCGTCGTCGAGAATTTGGTGCGCAACGCCATCAAGTACATGGGCGAGCGGCCGGTGCGCACGGTGGACCTGCGCGTCCTTCTGCGCGGCGCGATGGTGCGGCTCGAGGTGCAAGACAGCGGGCCCGGGATCGCGCCGGCGCTGCTCGACACCGTGTTCGATCCGCACGTGCGTGGCCGAACGCAAGGTCAGCCCGGCATCGGGCTCGGCCTGGCGACGGTCAAGCGCATCGTCGAGTGCCACGGCGGCAAAGTGGGCGTGCAGTCGAAGCTGGAAGAGGGCAGCCTGTTCTGGTGCGAGCTGCCGCGCGCCGAGAGCGTCGAGAGCACGCCCGCCGAGGCGCCGGCCGCGCCTGCGCCGCTGCAGAATCGTCGCGAAGAGTAGCGGTTACGCCGACTGCGTGAGCCGCGCGTAACGCGCCAAGGCCCACGCCGGGAAATAATCCTTGTAGAGCCGATAGTCGAGCATCGCCGTCGAGAAGAAGACGCCCGACTGCGACTGCTGCGGCCATTGTCCGTCGGCGAGCTGCCGCGACTGCAGCCACGCGATGGCGCGCGTGATCGCCGGATGCGTCGGCGGCAGTGTCTCCAAGAGCGCCAACGCGGCCCACGCCGTCATCGCCGCTTGGCTCTCGGGATGCTCGACATATTCGTCGCGCACGCAGCTGGAGAAGTGCTCGCCCCAGCCGCCGTCGGGCTTCTGCTTGCCGACGAGCCAGTCGATGGCGCGGGCGATGGCCGGATCGCTCGCCGGCACGCCGGCCGCGCTCAGCGCCTCGACGACGTGGAAGATGGCGTAGGTGAAGTTGACGCCCCAAAAGCCGAGGTAGCTGCCGTCGGCGAGCTGGCGCGAGCGCAGGAGCGTGACGCCGCGGGCGATGGCGTCGTCGACTTCGCGGCGCATGAGCGCGGGAAAGACGCGGCGGAAGCGGGCCAGCGCGCCCACGCACGACGCCGTGCACTCGGTGTACGAGCGCTCGGTCATGCAGTTGCCGTACATCTCGGATGGGTTGATCCACTCGAGGATTTGCGAGCCGCGCCGCGCTTCGTAGCTGCCGAAGCCGCCGTCGACGTTCTGGCGCCGCATGATGAAGCGCGCCGCCTGCGCCAGCCGCTCGTCGCTGATGCGGCGCACGCCGGCGGGCAAGAGCGCCAAGACCTCATGGCTCGCGTGCAGCTCCATGAGCGACGTCATGGCTTCGGCGGTGCAATCGGAGACGGCCCAGCGATGCTCGCCGTCGGAGAAGCACCAGCCGCCGACGATGGGCTCGCGGCGCTCGCGCTTGCCGCCGATGAGCTCCTCTTGCATCTGCGCGTCGCGCAGCCAGTTGTAGGCGCGCGTCAGCGTCGTGGTCGCCGTGTCGCTCGCGCGCTGCGCCGCCGGCGCCTCCAAGATCGCGCGCATGCCGAAGGCCGTATCCCACGACGTCGAATGCGCGCCGCAGTAGCGAATGCCCTCGGCCTCGTCTTCCCACTTCCACGACTGCATCGCCGCCAGCGACGACTCGAACGCGGCGTGCTTCTCGGCGAACAGCGCCAAACAGTTCAACAGGCCGTTGACCGGCGACAGGCCTTGGCCGCGCGTCGCCGTCTGCTCGTACAAGATGCGCTCGAAACAGTGGCTGAGCGCGCGCTTGCGCAGCGGCGAGAGCGCGAATTTCTCGTAGCGATAGAGCACGTCGTAAGCCGCGCGCAAGGGACGGCTCGGGCGCACGTGCAGGTCGCCGGCGGCGATGTCGTGACGATGGGCCGCGAAGTCGATCTCGTGATACGGCTGCGCATATAGCTCGCGGCGCAAATCGTCGCCAAGCGCGCCCAAGTCGTGACGAAAACGGCGGCCGTACAAATAACCGATACCCAAATAGATATAACGGGTATGGCAATAGAAGTTATTGGGATGAACCGGAAGCCAGTCGGGCAGTAAGAATAACTCGGGCGGAACCGGGTTCATGCCCTCGTATTCGTAGAGCCCGACCATCGCCAGCCAGAACTTGCCCCACGACGGCACGGACAGGACGCCGCCCGGCTGCGCGTGCAGCCACTGCCGGGCGCGACGACAGCGCGGATCGTCGGCGGCGACGCCGAGCAGGCGCAAGGCGACGTAGGCGAGCGAGGTCATGAAGACGAAGGGGCCGCCTTCGCCGTGCATGGCCCAGCCGCCTTCGGGCGTCTGCGTCGTCTCGTACTGATGGAGAATGCGCGCTCGCGTGCGCGCGTCGATCGCCGGCAATTTGCCGACGATGTGCTGCACGATCACCCACTGCGAGAGCAGCATCGAGTTCCACACCATCTCCGCTTCCCAGGCTCCATTCGGGAGCTGGACGGCGGCGAGGTGGTCGATGGCCCGCGTCAGCGAATCGGCTTCGTCAGGCGCGCTGTCTATTTCGGCTTCCGCGCGCTCGAAAATCACGCATCGGCCTTGGCGAGATGCTCTTCCCACTTACGAATCGTCAGCGCCTGGAACTCGTGCACCGCCGGATTGAGCTCGGCGATGGGCTTCTCGTAGTGACGATTGTAGCCCTCTTGCTCGAGGCGAACCGCGAGGCCGTCCTCGTCGAGCAGCGGCTTGACCTGGAAGATCTTGGCCAGCGGCATCACCACTTTGCGCAACAGCCAGCCGGGCAGACGAATCGCGCCGAGGCCGGGAATCTTCACCAGCTCGTGCGCGAAATAGAACAGGAAGATGGCGCGCGTCGTGGTCTCGTCGATCGGCACCACGAAGCACCAATGCTTGATGAGACCGCCGGTGTTCGAGCGCTGATACGGATATTCGTAAGCCAATTTGATATGGCTGGTATCGGCATTCTCGCGATTGACGAAATAGGACGTGATGCCGCCGCCACCGACGAGCGTGTCGTATTCGAGGCTGACCATGTCGCCGGTCGATTCCAGCTTGGTCAGCTTGGCGTCCCAAAAGGGTTTGTACTTGCGGTGCAAATAGGCGTGCGTGAAATCGCTGACGTTGTCCATGACCATCGAGTGATGGCCTTTGACGATCATGTCGATGGGAATGAGCCCCCACGGATCGCGCCCTTGCAGCTCGGGAATCTCCGGGATCTTGCGCTCGTTGGCCAACGCCGCGTCGCCCGGGAAGATCCAGATGAGGCCGTGCTTCACCTGCACCGGGAACTGCTTGACCTTGAACTCCGGCATCTTCTTGTCGAAGAGCTCGTGCGGAATCTTCACGCACTTGCCGCTGCCGTCATATTGCCAGCCGTGATACGGGCACACGAGCTGGCAGCCCTCGACGTGGCCTTCGGTGAGCTTGAGCTGACGATGGGCGCAGCGGTTCTCGATGGCGTTCATGGCGCCGTCTTGCCCGCGGAAGATGGCGATCGACTGCTTCCACCAGACGACTTCTTTGACTTCGCCGCGCTTGACGTTCTTGTCCCACTCGACCGCGTACCAATAGTCGGGGTTCATGCCAGCGGCGCGCGCCTTCTGACGACGATTGGTGGCTTCGTCGAACGACGGCGGACCGCTCCGCAACGTCACCAGCTTCACGGGCTCTTTCATGGTCGCTCCCAAAGTATTTCTCAGCCGGCGGCGCGCTTGTCGGACGCGGGCTTGCCGTCCGTCGCCGTCGTCGACTGCATGACGTCCGCGCGCGGATTGTGGATGTCGCCGCGATTCGCAAAGAACTGATAGGCCTCGCGCACGGCGTCTTCAATAGGCGTCGGGCGGAAGCCGAGCTCGCGCTGGGCCTTACCGGTGTCGGCGTGGCGATTGAGCCGCAAGACGCGAATGGCGCCCGGCGTCAGCCGCTGCGGGCGCGAGGGAAACAGCGTCGACTGCACGAACTGCGAGATCGGCGCCACCATCGCGAGCAGGCCCGCCGGCAAGCGACGCGGCCGCTTCTTGCCCGTGACGCGCTCGAAGATGTCCATGAGCGTGTCCATCGAGTGGAAGCCGCTCGAGATGATGTATTTGTGGCCGGTGCGGCCTTTTTCCATCGCCAACACGTGGCCGTTGGCGATGTCGCGCGCAGCCACGAACTCGAAGCCGCCCGGGATGTACGCGCGCAATTTGCCGTTGGCGAAGTCGCGCAAGACCGCGCCCATGCGCGACGGCATGAAGTCGTTGGGCCCCAAGATCGCGCACGACGTGGCGATGACGACGTCTTGCCCTTCGGCGACGGCGCGCAGGCACTCGAGCTCGACCGCCTGCTTCGACTTCTCGTAGGGCATGACGTGGTCGAACGGATTGAAGGGCTCGGTCTCGTCGCTGGGGCGACCGTCGGTGCGATGGCCGACGGCGCTGAAGCTGCCGGTGACGACGACGCGGCCGACGCCGGCTTCGCGCGCGGCCGCGAGTAAATTCTTGGTGCCGACGACGTTGTTCTCGAACAGCGCCTGCTCTTGCCCGTCGACGGTCGAGATCTGCGCGGCGCAGTGGAAGATGCGATCGATGCCTTTGACGGCGGCGCGCAAGGACTCGGGCTCGCGCAGATCGCCGTAGACGACTTCGACGTCAATGCCGGCGAAGGCGGCCTGGTTGGCTTGCGCTTCCTCGCGCCGCGCCAGCGCGCGAATCGAGACTCCGCTTCCCGCCTTAGCGTCAGCCAATAGGCGGCGAATCAAGTTCGCGCCCAGGTGGCCGGCACCGCCCGTGACCAGGACCTTCATGCGCTCATTTGATTATCGCCGAAAGTGGCGGTTGTCCAGCGAAAGCTAGGTGCGAAATCGCACGAAACCTGCGCAACACAAGGGTTTTCCGCGCTTGAAACCGCACGAGTGTTGACTGTGCACGCGCTTTTATGGCCAATTGCGCCAAACCATCAAAGTCAGGGTGACGAATGACGGAGAAGCCGCAGCTGACCGACCTCGTGCAGACCTCGCTGGCCAACGACGCGGTCAAGAACGTCGTCGACGAGTATCACTCGTTCCACGCCGGCACCGTCGAGACGCGCAAGGCGAACTACACGCAGATGGTGAACGACTATTACGATCTCGTGACCGACTTCTACGAGTTCGGTTGGGGGCAGTCGTTTCACTTCGCGCCGCGCCATAAAGGCGAGTCTTTCGATGCGTCCTTGGCGCGTCACGAGTTCAACCTCGCGCTGCGCCTCGGCCTCAAGCCCGGCATGAAAGTGCTCGACGTCGGCTGCGGCATCGGCGGGCCGATGCGCGCCATCGCGCGCTTCTCGGGCGCGACCATCGTCGGCGTCAACAACAACGACTATCAGATCAAGCGCGGCACCAAGCAGAACCAAGACGCCGGGCTCGCCAATCGCTGCTCGTTCATGAAGGCCGACTTCATGAAGCTGCCCGTGCCCGACAAGAGCTACGACGGCGTCTACGCCATCGAAGCGACCTGCCACGCGCCCGACAAGGTCAAGCTGTTCACCGAGCTCTTCCGCGTCATGAAAGACGGCGCCGAGTTTGCCGGTTACGAATGGTGCCTGACGAAGAAGTACGACGCCGGCAACCCCGAGCACCGCGCGATCAAGAAGGGCATCGAGGAGGGCGACGCGCTGCCGGACATTTGGTACGAGAAGGACGTCGTCGACGCGCTCAAGCAGTCGGGCTTCGAGGTCATCAACGCGCTGGACATGGCGCCGCAGTCCGACCACGAGACGCCGTGGTACTTGCCGCTCTCGGGCAAAATGTCGCTGCAGGGCTTCAAGCACACCGAGCTCGGCCGCATCGCCACCAACGCGTTCGTGCGCGTCCTCGAAGCGGCGAAGGTCGCGCCCAAAGGCTCGACGGCGGTGTCGTCGTTCTTGAACGCGGGCGCCAAGGCGCTCGTGCGCGGCGGCGAGACCGGCATCTTCACGCCCATGTTCTTCTTCCACGTCCGCAAGCCCGCCTCGTCCAAAGCGTAAGGAGTCGCTCCGACATACTGTGCGCGGGCTCAGACAGTCCTCGGCTTACAGCCTGCGGGAGACAACTCGCCCGCGCACAGTATGTCTCCGCTCCGCTTTCTCGTTTTAGTCTCGTTGGAACCCTTCAGAAATTGGCCCGCATGACCGACACGCTCGGTCGTCAAGGCCGCTCGTCGCGCAAGCCCCGAAACGCGACGTCTTGTGCCTATTTTTGCGCTGCTGATCTGGTGGAGTGACGTCGGCGCTGCGATAAAGCGGCGCCCATAAACCAACCACTATTCGGCCCGATCAACCGATGGTCGCCGCTCAGTATACGAACGGAATCATGCGAAACCGCGCGCGCTGACAATACTCGCGCCACAGCTCGCCATACTTCGCCGCGCACCGCTGCTCGTCGCGCCACGCGCGATGCGTGAACAAACAAACGAGCCAGAACGGCAGCAAATAGGGGACGACCGAATCGAACCCCGTGCAAATGGTCCACGAGAAATAGACCATCAGCTCGCCGGTGTAATTGAGCTTGCGGCCGATTCCCCAAAACCCCGACACCAATAGTCGGCCGCCGACCGTCTCCGGCGTCTTCCCCCAAATCGGCGCTTTGGGGTTTTCCTTGTACTGATGCTTCTGCTCGTTCGACCCGCGAAACAGCCAGAATCCGCAGGCGAACAGCAGCGCCAGCGCCGCCACTTCATAAGCCGGCATGGGCGCCGTATTGCGCAGCATGTACCAGCCGCAAATGCAGTAGAAGAACGGGACGACCACGTAATCGCCCCACACCAGCATGAAGCCGAAGTTCTCGGCGATCACGTCCCAGGTATGCAGCATCCCGTATTCGAATTGAAAGTAATTGAAGATGTAAATGGTGAAGAACGTCTCGTATAGCGCCATGCGCGTCGTCAAATGGCCGAGCTCTTGATACTGCATGGCCGCGAATGAAAGATTGAGCACCCATAAGCCCATCAACGACGGCATATAAGCGAACATCTTCAGATCGACGCCCCATAAATCGGGGTTGAGCTCGGGGCCGAACCAGAAATCGTGGAGCACGCCTTTGTCGCTGTGCTTGCGACCGACGGCGTAGAGCCAGCCGGTATGCACGAACGCGAACACGTTGCCGACGACGAGCAGCGGCCAGAACAGCTCGTTGACGCGCGCCAGATTGCCGATCTTCGTAAACTGCACGACGGCGAGCCCGACGGCGAGCACGATGAGCAAGAGAAAGCCGTTGAGCTTGTAAGTCTTGCGCGTGCCGTCGCGCAGCTGCTGCCCTTGCTTGAGCGGCCCCGGCAAGAACTTGCGCAGGACGAAGAGCACCGCCACGAAACCAATATAAATGGCCGTCGCCGATAAGAGGTTTTGCACTGTGATGGATTGCATTTTCGATTTCTTTCGGAGGGAGTTTGCTGCGGTAATGCTTAGGACGACTAAGCGTTCATTCGTCTAATCGAGACGATTGCGTCCCGATTGAATTTAGCTCTTCGAGCTGATCATCGCCTTGACGGCGCGCATCTCCTCGACCAGCGGCCGCATCGGCGGCTTCGAGCGATCGGTCTCGATCTGCGCGTCGAGCGCCTTCGTGGCGTCGGCCGACGTCTTGTCCGCGACTTTGCCGATCGCGAACAACACGGCGATGCGCACCACCGGCTCGTGCGAATTGACCTTCGTCAACAACGGCGCCAGCGCCGCCTTGCCGAGGCGCGACAACATGAACGCCGCCTTCTCTTGATGCGTGAGCTTGGAGTCATTGAGCGCCTTGCCGTAGCAGGTCACGTCCTTGCCGCACTGCTTGCCGACGTCGAGCCGCTCGGCGTCCTCGGCGAACTCCGCCGTCGCCGCCTTCTCGGCCGCCGCCACCGGCGCGAACGCCGCCGCTTCCGCCGGCCCGCCGAGTCGCCCGTACGCCAGCGCCGCCGCCAAGCGCACGTCGGGATACTTCTGGCCGTCCTTGGTCACGTCGCCCGTCTTGGCCGTCGACAACAGCGCCGGCAGCGCCGCCGGATCGCCCGACAGGTTCAGCGCTTCCGCCGCCGAGATGCGCACCTTGAAGTCGCGCTTGCCGTCGGTGAGCACGCCCGTGATGTCCTTCGTCGTCGCCGGATCGCCGATCATGCCGAGCGCGTACAAGGCGCCCGTGTGGTTGTCGCCCTTTTGCGGCTTCTTCAGCTCCGCCAGCAGCAAGCTCGTCGCCTCTTTGGCGCGCAGATCGCCGAGCATGAGCGCCGTCTTCTGCTCGATGACGCCGGGACGGAACTCGCCCTTCTTCGCGTCCGCTTCCAGATCGGCGTTCTTGTGCTCGTGCGCGTCCATCAGCGGCTGAATCGCCGGCTTGCCGATCGTCAACAGCGCCACCCGGCACTCGGCGAAGATGTCCGCGCCGCGACCGGTCATGAACATGCCGCGCACGAGCGCCGGCACCGCCTTCGGATCGCTGAAGTCGGCCAGCGCCGCCGCCGCCATCTTGTTGAGATAGAAGTCCTGATCGTCGGCCGACGTCTCGACGACCTTGGCCAACGCCGGCACTGCGCGCGGATCGTGAATCTTCGCCAGCGACTTCATCGCCTCTTGCTTGACGAGGTTCGCGCGCGACTTGATCGACAGCGGCTTCTGCAGCGCCTTCACCAACGGATCGACCGCGCTCGGATCGGGCGTGTCGCCGAGCGCCGCCGCCGCCGTCGCCGCGTTGTCGAACGACTCTTCGGAATACTCCAGCGAGTCGATCATCACCGGAATCGCGTCCTTGGACTTGAACGACGCGATCGCCTTCAACACTTCCGGATCGTGGTTCTTCTTGTAGAACGCAATCAACGGTGGAATGGCCGCCGGATCCTTCAGCTTCGCCAGCTCGCGAACCGCGTCCTTTTGCTCGACCGGACTATCGAGCTTCTTGATCCAGGTCTGAGGATCGCGCGGATCCGAGACACAGCCGATTGCAACCAACGACAACGATACCAGCCACCCATGCCGCATCGGAGCGCCTCGCTTTGTTAAGTCAGGCTGTGAAAATGAAAAGCGCCGGAAGGATATCCCTTCCGGCGCTCTTTTCGCAACAATCGTGCGAACGTACCTTGTTAACTCTTGGACTTCTGCTGCACTGCGAAATTGACGTTCTGGTAACCGGCAATCGAGCAGCTGTACATGACTTTCTTGATGATCTTGAAGTCGACGCCTTTGTCGGCCTGCACGATCACCAAGCCCTTCCAGTCATCGGAAGGATGGAGCAGCTTGTAGTTGTTGTGCAGCGTCACGAGCATGTCGTGGAGCTCGACGATCTTCCAATCCGCCGAGTTGTCCGCGTTCAGCGCCGTGGCGTCGGCGACCATGTGGCCGTCGAGCGTGACCGAGTCCTTCGAGACGGCGATGATCGGCGCCTGCTCGAGATCCTTCCAGTTGTGCGCTTCGGGCAGGACGATGTTCTTCTGAACCGACAGAAGCTCGCCCGACGCCGAGAACGTCTGCAACAAGAAGACGGTCAAGATCAGCAGCATGTCGACCATCGACGTGATGTTGAGCTCGGCGTACACCGAACGACCGCCGTGACCGCCGCCGCGCACGAACTTGAGCGGCACGAACTTCCGCAGTCGCGGACCCGGCTTCGTGATCAGGTTCGGCTTATCGACTGAACTGGCTGACATGTTAGCTCCCCGCTCCCTTGTCCGACAAGCTGACGTCCGGGAATTTGGCCGACACGACGACGTCCACGGTCTTGATGACGTTGTTGTAGACCACGTCGTCGTCCGACTTGACCTGAATGTCGTTCTTGTCCGGGTAAGCCGTCTTGGCATCCTTCAGGGTGTCAGCCAGCTTGACGATGTCGTAGTCGTCGCCCTTCTTCGGGATCGCCGTCGATTCGCCCGTCGACTTGGAGAACGTGTAGCCGTCCTTGTCGATGAACAGCGTCAACGTCACCGTCGGCTCCGGCGGCTTCTCTTGCTCCGCGCCGGCCGCGCCTTGTCCCTTTTGCGTCACGTCCATGCGGGCAAGCTGCGTCCACACGGCCGTGATGATGAGGAACGAGATGCAGCACGACAACAGGTCGATGAACGGAACCAAGTTCAACGAGGCATCGAGCGGCTTTTTGCCGCCTTTGCCTGTTGGTGTAGGTGCTGCGCCGCCCATGTTAGGCGGCCTTCATCGCGTTGCGATGACCAACGACCATGTTGACGACCTGGACCGACACTTCGTTGATGTCGTCGAGAACGGTCTGCGTCCAGCCGTTGAGGACCGAGAACGCGAGCAGCGCCGGGACGGCCGTGATGAGACCGAACGCGGTGCAGTTCATGGCCTCGGAGATACCGTTGGCGAGCAGGGTCGCCTTCATCGACGGATCGACGCCGGCGACACCGGCGAACGAGTGGATGAGGCCGATGATGGTGCCGAGGAGACCAACGAGCGTCGCGACGTTGCCGAGCATGGCGAGGTAACCCGTGCGCTTCTCGAGCTTCGGGATCTCGCGGAGAGCGGCCTCGTCCATCGCCGCCTGAACTTCGGCGTCGGGACGGTTGAACTTGGTCAGACCAGCCTGGACGATGCGGGTGACGGGCGTCGGGTTGCCCGAGCACACCTTGATCGCGCCCTGGATGTTGCCGGCCATGATCTGCGACTTGAGGAGCGCGAGCAGCTTCTCTTTGTCGATACCGGCCTTCTTCAGATAGACGATGCGCTCGATGATGATCGCCCAGCAGACGATCAAGATGAAGAGGATGGGCCACATCGGCCAGTCGCCCTGACGGAAGTGATCAGCGAGCGTTTTGAGTGCGGACATCGGGACTCCTCCACGAAACGGTGACGGTTTCGCCGTCGGGCCCCTCGCCCTCCGGTCGACGGGATGACATAGCAGGCTCGATGCCAGGCGAAGAATCACACGAGTCGCGCGGAGATCGCGGCGATCGACGCTGCCGGTTCGCGTAGCGCATGGCTACGCGCTGGGGCAAAAGGCTACGGATTCGGCCCCCACTGCCATTTGTTACAGAAATAAGTCGGAACGAGAGACCGTTGCTGCTGTCCTATTCGTAAGCATGGAGCGCGCGCGTACATGACCATTCCCCGGTTCGCCGATGTCGTCGCTGTGGCCGCCGTCGCTGTCGTCGTCTTGATGCCGTCCGGCTCGCTGGTGGCCAAAGCGGCGATGGTGGGCGACCGGGTCGAGCTCGACCGCGTCGCCGTGCTCGAGGACGCGCGCTTCGCCGAGCCCGACTCCGTCGAGCGCGCGCTGGCGCTGGGCGACGCCTACCTGCGCAGCGATCATCCCGACTGGGCGCTGGCGACGACGGCGCAGTTCGTCGACGCCGGCGATTATCGCGTGCACCTCTTGCGCGCCACGGCGTGGGCCGACCGGCTGCAAGCGCCCGAAGCCGTCGCCGAGACGACGCGCGGCTACGCGGCGTGCGACCAGGAGGGTCCGACCAAATGTGACGCGACGGCGCGCGTGCGGATCGGCCTCGTGGCCGGCCCGATGCAAGCGCTCGTCGACGGCAACATCGATCCGCGCAAGGATCCGAAAGGCGCGCGCGACGCCGTGCGCAGCGTGCTGCACGCGACCAAGACGCGCGACCTCATGAAGCACGACGGCGCGACGCCCAAGAAGAAGTAGATCGCGACGAAATAGAACAAGTTCTAGTGGGTTACGCTACTGGCGCTCGAAGGCGCCGAGATCCCACTTCTTGGTGCGCGCATCCGGGCGCGGCAGGCCGAGATAATCGTGATCGGGCGCGCCCGACATCGTCCCCTGATCGAGACACACGGATCCGGCGGCTAGCTCATAATAGTCCGCAGTCGGCGGCACGGTGACGGTCGCGGCGAAGCCGGGCGACTGATTGCGCAGGTCGACGGTGGCGATGTCGGCGACGGCAGGATCGTCGGTGGCGAGGTTGATGTAATTGCCGCAGCTGGCGTCGAAGTCGGAGATGTTGCCGGCGGCCGCTTTGTTGTCGTAGACGATGCTGTTGATGATGGGGAAGCTGCCCATCGCCACGCAGTACATGCCGGCGTAGATGCCGGCGTTGTTGTCGGCGACGGTGTTGTTGGCGAACGTCATGACGCTGCCCGCGCTCGACTGGCTGAAGCCGCCCTGCGAGTTGTGCGAGATGATCGTGTTGATGATGGTGAAGCTGCCGGCGACACGCACGCCGACGCCGACGTTGCCGTTGATCCAGCAGCCGTCGAGCGTGAGCGTGCAGCTGTTGCTGTCGATGCCGTCGTTGCCGTTGCTGAGGAACTGCGTCGAGTAGGCGTTGACGATCGACGTGGCGCCGGCGCCTTGGCAGCTGATGCCGATGCCGGGTGCGCTGACGACGAGGCCGCGCATGCCCAAGGTCGAGTTGCCGGAGACGTCGAAGCCGTCGTGGCTGCCGTTCGGCTTGATGATGACGGTGCCGGGATCGGCGACGAGGAAGACGCTGCGGCCGACGATCGACAGGACCTCGGCGTAGGTGCCGGGCGCGATGTGCACGTACGGCCGCGGCGCGTTCGACGCGGTGTCGATGCCGTCGAGGATGGCGGCCAGCGGCATGGCGGCGGTCAGACCGTTGCCGGGGTTGGTCGTGCTGCCGTCGACGTACACGACTTGGCTGGCGTCGACGCAGCGGCCGTGCGTGACCGAGCTCTCGACGAGGTCGCACACGCCCGATGCGCACTCGGCGTCGGCTTGGCACGGGCGGCAGTCGTGCGCCGTCGCGTCGCAGATGGCCGCGGCCGGGTTGGTCGCGCAGTCGGCGTTGCCGAGGCAGGCGACACAGGCGCCGGCGCCGCTGCCGCTCGTCAGGCACAAGGGCGCGGCCGGCGTGACCGCGGCGCAGGCGGCGTTGGGCGTCGACGACGTCGTGCAGGCGGCGCAGCTCGTCTGCGCCGGCGTGCACAGCGGCGTCGCGCCCGTGCATTGGCTGCAGCTGAAGACGCCGCTGCCCATGTCGCCGACGGTGCCGTGGCCATGGCTGCTGCTGCATTGGTGGGCCAGCGTGTCGCAGGCGCGGCCGCCCGAGCACGGCGTCGTGGCGTCGCAGTATTCGCTGTTGTTCTTCTTGCACGCGACGACAGCCAATGCGCACAGCGCGAGAGCGAGCGAACGAATCATCATCGTTTGTGATCGGTTGCGAGAAGGACGATGGAGCCGATGGCCAAGGCGCCGCCGCCGGCGGTGAGCGCGATGCCGCCGGGCAGCGTGTCCCAGACCTGACGGCACTCGAGCTGTCCGGCCGGCAGCGCACAGGTCCCGTGATTGTTGAGCGCGAGCAGCGCGATGCCGGCGGCGGCCGCGACGACGCCGACGCCGAGCCCGGTCCACGCCAGCGGCCGGAGCGCGCGATGACGCGGCCGCTCGTCGACGATCGACGCCGCGGTCGCCGGCGCCGCGACGAGCGAGACGTCGATGTGCGCGGTCTGCGACGGCGAGACCTCCACGTCGCGCTCGACCCGCGCGTCGCCCGACTCGAGCGCGACGACGTGATCGCCGGGCGACAGCTCGCCCGACCACGGCGTCTTGCCCTTGGCCACGCCGTCGACAGAGATCGTGGCTGCCGGCTGCGCCGACACGTCGAGCCGACCGGGCCGCGACAGCTCGGCGTGCAGCCGCGTCGCGATCGTCTGCAGGCTCTGGCGCAGCTGGTTGGCGGCGTTGTTGGCGGTCACTCGCTCGACGGCGTCGGCGATGGCGTGCTTCTGCCCGGCGTCGTAGACGCTCATGCCGACGGTGAAGCCGCCGTCGCTGGCGCGCTCGAGCCGCGGCACGGCCAGGCGGCGCACGCGCAGGAACGACGCCTCTTCCGCCAAGCAGCCGCCGGCGTGGCACTGCAAGAACTCGGGACGCTCGCCGATGCGCATGTCGACTTCGTTCGGCGGCACCAGGTCGAAGCCGGCGCGGGCCAGCGTGCGCGGCAGCTCGTCGGCGAAGGCGCGCTGCAGCTCGGCCGGGCAGGTTTGTCCGGTCGTGACCGGAGCGATCGCCGTCCGCGGCTCGCGCGCCGCTGCGACAGCGCAGGTCAGCACGACGACGGTGACGGCGGCAACGGCTCTCACCGCGGCACTGTTGCGCGGTGCGGCGCGGCTGTCAATCCGCGTCGTCGTGGGAGTGTAGAGACGAACGAAAGGCGAAGAGTTACTGGCCGATGACGCGCAGCTTGAGCGGCTCGCCTTGCAAGCGCGACGTGATCGGATTGCCGAACGCCGGCATCGGAAAGTCCTGCCCTTTGGCGTAGACCGGATGGCGACCGTGCAGCTTGTACCACTCGGCGACGCTGGCGTTCTGCAGCATCTTCTCGACGACGTTGCGCCAGCCGATGCCCGTGTTGTAGGCGCAGAAGCTGATCTCGCCGAGCTGTGTCCCGTACGGGATGATGCACATCTCGGTGCGGCGGAAGTCGTAGTTGAACAGGTCCTGGAACCACATGCCGGCGACGAAGAGGACGCGCCATTCGAACTCGTCGGCGTCCTTCTCGTACGCGCCCACTTTGCCGCCGCGCGCGCCCGTCTGCGACAAGAGCTGCTTCAACAGCGACGAGAAGTTGTAGCCCGGCGGCGCCAGCTCGGGCCGATAGTTCTTGGCCAGCGCCATGCCCAGCTGCGCCACCGTCAACGCTTTGTTCTGCGCGCCGTCGGTGATGGTGCCGATGTCGTCGAGCAGCCCTTCCATGTCGAGGAACTGCGTCAACGGCACCATCTGCCGCGTCTTCTTGTTGACCATGAGCACGGTGCCGACGCCGCAGTTGGGATGGCAGCCGCACTTCATGGCGCCCCAGTCGGCCTTGGCGCCCATCAAATGATCGACGAGATCGCTGAATGGGCCGAGCGCCGACAGCGGGAACCAGTCGCGCATCGGCTCGGTGATGCCGGTCTGCGCTTTGACGTCGTAGGCGAGATGCGACAGCGTGTAGCGCTGCTTTTCGCGCGTGGCGTCGTCGATGTCCTCGTCGCGGCCGGTGAAGCTGACCGGCTGGAAGCTGACGACCGTGATCTTCTCCGGGTTGTCGACGGCGAACTGCAAGATCTTGCCGACCTGATCGTTGTTGACGCCGTTGACGACGGTGACGACCAAG
This sequence comes from uncultured delta proteobacterium, assembly GCA_963785725.1. Classification (GTDB taxonomy): domain Bacteria; phylum Myxococcota_A; class Polyangia; order Palsa-1104; family Palsa-1104; genus JAQBQH01. The sequence continues at coordinate 24,050 of CAWAWS010000009.1, forward strand.
ATGACGTCGATGCCGGCGCGATGCAGCTCCTCGATGGCGCGCAGCTTGACGTCGAACAGGTTGCCGACCTTGCGGTGCGAGTTGGACTCGTTGTCGACGCCGTCGAACTGCAAGTAGGCCATGCGCAAGCCGGCCTCTTTGGCGGCCGACGCGAAGCCCGGCTCCTCGGCGAAGCGCAGCCCGTTGGTCGCGCACTGCACGGCGAAGTAGCCGATCTCGCGCGCGTAACGAACCGACTCGAGGAAGTGCGGCGACAGCGTCGGCTCGCCGCCCGAGAACTGCACGCTCATCTGCCGGCGCGGCTGAATCGAGATCGAGTCGTCGAGGATCTTTTTGACGTCGTCGAAGCTGAGCTCGTGGACGTAGCCGACCTGGTTGGCGTCCATGAAGCAGGGATCGCACATCATGTTGCAGCGGTTCGTGAGGTCGACGGTCAAGACCGAGCCGCGCCCGAACTGGATCGACGACGTGCCGTGCTCGCGCAGCGGCGTCGCCGGCGCCTTGAAGTCGCGACCGGGATAGAGCCGCTCGATGCGCGCCAGCCACTCGGGGTCGATGGCGATGACGTCGGTGAAGGTGCCGTGCTTGGCGCACGTCTTCTTCATGACGATGCGGCCGTTCTCCTCGATGATGTCGGCCTTGATCTCGCCCGGCTTGCCTTCGATGAGCTCGGACAGGGCGCGCTTGCCGTCGAGGATGGCCGTGCGCGCCTCTTGGACGCAGCGCGGACACAGCGAGTCGGTGGTGCGCGGCCAGCCGAGCTGCGGGAACGTGCGCTCGCGGCGTTTGATGAGCGGCGCCGGCGCCCAAGCCGGCTGAATCGAGGGCCGTTCGAAGCGATCGTTGTACAGCTTCACCAGCGGCCAGGCGACTCGCGCCGTCGTCGCCGCCAGCTTTTCCAACGTCCGTGTCAGATTCATTAGGCTCTCTAATCTCCAGCACGCGGAGGCGAGCAATCGCCGTGCCGCGTCCAACTCCCCGAAAACGTAAGCGCCACATAGCACGGTTGCACCGTTTGGTGCACGCCGCCGCGCCTCAGGACCAGATTCCCCGTCGCTGAGCAAAGATGCACGAAAATGTACAGCTCATGACACGGCGATCATATGACGACCGTCGGCTGACGATATTCGAACGCAAAGCGTGTGAGGTTGGTCATACGAGATCGACGAGCGAGGCGGCGGTGACGATGGCGCGGGCGCCTTCGGAGCGGCCGGGAAGGTCGGGTACGATCCCGACGTAACCCGGCTTGCCGTCGCCGCGCGCCTGCTCGGCGAGCGCGAGACCGCGCGAAGACGTGAGCGTGGCGATGATGACGTGATCGTTGTCGTCGAGCGGACCTTGCGGCAGCTCGTCGACACGCGCGACCTGGAAGTAGTCGAGGTGGCGCGAGAGATCGGCGATGGCGTCGAGCACTTCGTCATCTCCGACCAGCCACAAGCGACGACGCAGGATCATGCGCGCCACAGGCCGACGAAGAAGGTGACGAGGCCGGCGGCGGTGCCGGCGGCCCAGCCGAGCGCGACGCGCGGGCGCAAGCAATCGTCGGCGCCGACGCCGCGCAGGACGAGGCCGAGCGCGCAGCCGATCCACGCCGCCAAGCCGGCGAGCGCCACCAGCGTCCACGCCACCGACGGCGCTTCGTCTTGCGCGAGCCGCGCCGCGTGCCAAGCGCGCGCCCGTTCACGCGGCTGCAGCGTCGGGTCGGCGTCGGCCATGAGGTCGGCGAGGCGGGCGTTGGCTTCGTCGAGGAGCGCGTGCTCGGGCGTGTAGAACGAGCGCGTCGCCAGGCACGCCGAGCGCAGCTCGCGCCACGCCGCCAGCGCGCGCGTCGGCTCGTCGCGGCCGATCTGCCCGAGCTGCGCGAACGCGCGGCGCGAGTAAGGATTCCCGGGCGCGTAGAGCCGCGCGGCGCGGCCGAGATGGGTCAGCTGCGCGTCGCCTTGGGTCGCCTGCGCCGCTTTCCACTCGCCGCGCGAGGACCAGACGACGCGCACGGCCACGATCGCCAACAAGATCGCCACCAGCGCCGCGCCGTCGATGAGCCGCTTCATCATACGAAGTCACGGCGCGAGAAGACGATCATGGCGAGCACGAGCGCGCAGGCGGCGTAGGCGACGCCGTAGGCCGACGCGGACGCGACGTAGCTCCAGTCGACGTAGGCGCCGTGGACGCTGACGCGCTGGCCGTCGATGAGCGCGCCCGAGACGTAGAAAATGTTGAGATCGGGGAAGATGCGCAAGAGGCCGCCGCAGATGGCGCGCGCGGCCCCCGAGCCGATGCGGCCGATGACCTCGCGCAGCTCGGGCGTCGAGCGGCCGACGACGACCACGCCGAGCGTGAACAGGCCCGACAAGATCGGCGTCGTGAAGCTGGAGAACAGGACGGCGACGGCGACGATGACCGCCTGCTGCATGAAGAGCAGCCAAATCGCGCGCACGACCGGCATGACGTCGTTCACCGCGCTCGTCGCCAGCCCTTGCAGCCCGAGCACGAGGAACAGCATCGCGCTCATGATGGCGACGAGCACCGCCAGCGTCAGCACGATGCCGACGTACTTGCCGAGGATGAACTCCCAGCGGTGAATCGGCTTCGGAATGAGCGCGAAGACGGTCTTCTTGTCGATCTCTTTGTAGACGAGGTTGACGCCGATGAAGACGCCGATGATGGCGCCGAAGAGCGCGATGCCGGCCAGGCCGACGTCGCGCGAGACGCGCTCCTCCTCGTGCAGCGACAATTGGCCGAGCGCCAGCGCCGAGACGATGAGCGCGACGGCGAACAAGAGCAGCACATACAGCACGCGGTTACGAATCGCTTCGCGGAACGTGTTGAGCGCCAGCGCTAGAATTCGCGACATGTCAGGGCGCGGCTTTCTTCATGCGCTCGGCGCCGGCGGACGTGTCGCCGGCGTCGACCTCGCGCACGAACAGATCCTCGAGCGACTCGCGGCGCGGCGTCAGCGACACGACGTGCTTGCCGCCGGCCAGCGCCTCGCGCACGGCGGCGTCGACGTCGGCGTCGGGTTCGAGCCGCACGAGCTCGGTCGTGCCCGCGCTGTCGACGACCAGCTCGGTGTGCAGAAGGCGCGGCGAGAGCAGCTGCTTGAGCGGGCCGACGTCGCGCATGCGTCCGCCGACGATCATGGCCACGCGATCGCAGATGAGCTCGACGTCGGACAAGATGTGCGTCGAGAACAGCACCGTCTTGCCTTCGCGCTTGAGCTCGACGATGAGATCGCGAATCTCCTTGCGGCCGATGGGGTCGAGGCCCGACATCGGCTCGTCGAGCACCACCAGCTCGGGCTCGTTGATGAGCGCCTGCGCGACGCCGAGCCGCTGCAGCATGCCTTTGGAATACTTGCGCAGCGACAGGCCCATCGCGCCGGCGCGGCCGAGACCGACGCGATCGAGCAGCGCGCGCGCCCGTTTGCGGCGCTCGTGACGATCGAGACCGAAGAGGCGGCCCATCAAGTCGAGCAGCTCTTCGCCCGACAAATAATCGTAGAAGTAGGGATTCTCGGGCAGAAAGCCGAGGCGATGCTTGGCCTGCCGGTCGTCGATGGGCTTGCCGAACAGGCGCGCCTGGCCGCTCGTCGGGAAGATGAGGCCCATCAACATCTTCAGCGTCGTCGTCTTGCCGGCGCCGTTGGGTCCGAGGAAGCCGAAGATCTCGTTCTTCTCGACGGTGAAGCTGACGTCGGCGACGGCGCGCACCTTCTTGCGGAAGAAGCCGAGCGCGAACGTCTTCGCCAGATGCTCCGCTTCGACGACGCTGCTCATTTGCGCGAGCGATACCAGTAGATCGTGCGCAAGAGGCCCTCTTCCAAGTCGACTTTGGCGCCCCAATCGAGCAGCTCTTTGGCCTTGCCGACGTTGGGCACGCGCAATTCGACGTCGGGATGCTTCCACTCGACCAGCTCGAGGCGCGAGCCCGACGACGCCAAGCGGATGATCTCGCGCGCCAAGTTGTAGATCGTCACCGTCGAGCGCGGGTTGCCGATGTTGAAGCTGTGGCCGACGGCGCGATCGTCGACGAGCACGCGCTCGACCGCGTCCACGATGTCGTCGACGTAGCACCAGGCGCGGATCTGCGAGCCGTCGTTGTGCACCGTCAGCGGCTCGCCTTTGAGCGCGCGCGCGATGAAGTGGTGCACGGCGCCTTCGCCCACTTGCCGCGGCCCGTAGATGTTGAACGGCCGAATGCCGACGGCGGGAAAGCCGTATTGCCGCTGATAGGTCATCGCCAAGTGCTCGGTGGCGAGCTTGGCGACGGCGTAGGTCCAGCGCGCTTCACCGACGGCGCCGAGCGTCGTCACGTCGAACTCGGTGACGTGGTAGGCGTAGCGGCCGAAGACCTCGGACGTCGAGAAGTCGATGAAGCGCTGGCACTTGCCGCTTTCGAGCGCGGCGTCGAGGACGTTGGCCGTGCCGAGCAGCGAGATGCGCATCGTCAAGGCCGGCATCTTCATGACCGTGTCGACGCCGGCGATCGACGCCAGGTGCACGATGTGCGTCACGCCGTCGACGGCCTTCTTGACCGAGGCCGGATCCATGACGTCGCCTTCGACCAGCTCGACGTTGGGCAGCTTGTCGAGCCCGGCCGGCCGCAGCGCGTCGCGGCGGAAGGTGTCGAGCACGCGGATGCGGTTGCCCGCGCCCTTGGCCAGGTGCTCGACGAGATGGGAGCCGATGAAGCCGGCGCCGCCGGTCAACAGGATGTGCGCGCCTTGGAGGGTCACCGTCTCGCCATCGTACGGGACGCGCGCCGTCGAGGCAAATGCAACTGCCGGGCGGCGATGGTCGGGCGCGCTCCCGAGATCGAGTGGATACCTGATTTCGCGGCCAACCGAGCGGCAGCGCGCGATGCGTCGCCGCGCGCCGGCACTACATTCCAGGCCGGCCCGCGTCGCCCGAGCCAGCCGGGCGGACGTTAATTCAAGGAGTCGCCCATGGCGCAATCGGAACAGCTCGACGTCCTCGTCATCGGAAGCGGATTCGCCGGCAAGTGGGTGGCGTGGGACATGGCCGCCGCCGGAAAGCGCACGGCCGCCGTCGAGCGCCGCTATGTCGGCGGCGCGTGCCCGAACATCAACTGCATGCCGAGCAAGAACGAGATCACGAGCGCGAAAGTGGCCGACATCGTGCGCCACGCATCGTCGTTCGGGACCGACGTGACGGCGTCGCGCGTCAATATGCCCAAGGTGCTCGCGCGCAAACGGCAGATGGTCGACGCCGAGGTGGCGTTTCACCGGCAGATGTATCGCGATCGGGGCGCGGAGCTGATCATGGGCGACGCCCGCTTCGTCGCGCCGAGGACGGTCGAGGTCAGCCTGAGCGGCGGCGGCACGCGCCAGCTCAGCGCCGACAAGCTGTTCCTCAACCTCGGCACGCGGCCGGCCATCCCGCCCATCCCCGGGCTCGTCGACAGCGCGATGACGAACATCGAGCTTTTGGAGCTCGATCGCGTCCCGGCGCACCTGGTCGTGCTCGGCGGTGGCTACGTCGGGCTCGAGTTCGCGCAAGCCTTCCGGCGCTTCGGCAGCCGCATCACCCTCGTCGCGCGCGGGCCGCAGCTGCTCGACCGCGAGGACCCGGACGTGGCCGAGGCCATGTTGCGCCTGTTCACCGACGAGGGAATCGAGGTCGTCTTGGGCGCGGAGACGCTGCGCGTCGACGGTCGCAAGGGCGATCTCCGGGTCGTCGTGCGCACGCGCTCAGGCGAGCGCACGATCGCCGCGAGCGACCTCTTGGCCGCGCTCGGGCGCACGCCGAACACGAGCGGCCTCGGGCTCGACGTGGCCGGCGTCAGCGTCGACGCGCGCGGCTACATCGTCGTCAACGAGCGGCTCGAGACCAGCGCGCCGAACGTGTGGGCGCTCGGTGAGTGCGCCGGCAGCCCGCAGTTCACGCACGTCTCGTACGACGACTTCCGCGTCGTACGCGACAACCTCCTGGCCGGAAAGTCGCGCTCGACGCGCGGCCGGCTGGTCCCGTCCTGCCTCTTCACCGATCCGCAGCTGGCGCGCGTGGGCCTGAGCGAGACCGAAGCGCGCGACCGCGGGATCGCCGTGCGCGTGGCGACGCTGCCGATGACGAACGTGCTGCGCACCGAGACGACCGGCGAGACGCGTGGCTTCATGAAGGTGCTCGTCGACGCCCAGCGCGACGACATTCTCGGCTTCACGATGTTCGGCGCCGAGGCCGGCGAGGTCATGGCGGTCGTGCAGACGGCGATGCTGGGCGGGCTGCCCTACACGAGCCTGCGCGACGCGCTCTTTGCCCATCCGACCATGGCCGAGGGGCTCGGCTCGCTCTTTGCGCGCATAAAGGCGTCGTGACGGCGAGCGGCGCTCGCGAACGCAGCGCCGCTCGGCCGGCCGTGCTAAAAACTCGGTGATGCTGCGCGTCGTGTCGCTGTCGCTGCTGTTGGCGCTCCTGGGCGCGACGGATGCGCGCGCCATGGGCGACAAGGACAAGCTGGCGTTCGCGCAGATCGCCTACGCCGGCAACTGGAATCCGCGCCCGACGGCGCCGCGCCGCCTCTTGTGGGAGATCGACAAGCGGACGTCGATCGAGGTGACGCTCGATCCCGTCGAGGTCCGGCTGTCCGACGAGGCTTCGCTGCGGCGCAATCCGTTCCTCTATTTGGCGGGCGACGCGGCGCTGCCCAACTTCGACGACGGCGACGTCGCGCGGCTGCGGCGCCATCTATCGGCGGGCGGCTTCTTGCTCGTCGACAGCGCCGACGCGCGGCCGGGCGGCGGCTTCGATCGCTCGGTGCGCGCGCTCATGACGCGGCTCTTCCCGCGCGAGCCGCTGACGAAGATCGCGCCCGATCACGTGATCTACAAGTCGTTCTATCTGCTGAAGACGCCCGTCGGTCGCGTCGCGGCGGTGCCGTATTTGGAGGGCATCGTGCACGACGGCCGCGTCGTCGTCGTCTACTCGCAGAACGATCTCGGCGGCGCTTGGGCGCGCGACAACTTCGGGCAGTGGGAACACGAGGTCTTGCCCGGCGGCGACACGCAGCGCGAGATGGCGTTTCGGCTCGGCATCAACCTGGCGATGTACGCGTTCTGCCTCGACTACAAGACCGATCAAGTGCACGTGCCGTTCATCCTGCGTCGTCGTCAGTGGCAGTCGCAGTGAAGCTGCCGCCGCTGTTGCCTTTGGGCGCGACGTTCGACGAGTGGCACCTCGTCTCGCTGGCGCCGTGGGGCCGCATCACCGAGGCGCTGGCCATCGCCTGCTCGATCGCGATCATCGCGCTGGCGTGGCGGGCGCTGCGGCTGGAAGAGAAGCCGCGCCGGCGCTGGATCCTCTTGGCGCTGCGCTTTGGCGCGGTGTCGGCGGCGTTGGCGCTCTTCTTCGAGCCGGCGGTGCGGCTGCAGAACGTCACGCGGCTGCCCAATCACGTGGCCATCCTCGTCGACGGCTCTGAGTCGATGCGCATCGCCGAGCAGGCGGGCGCGCCGTCGCGGGCGGCGCGGGCCGAGGCGTGGCTGCAACGACAAGCGCCGGCCTTGGCCGCGCTCGGTCGCGAGCGCATCCTCGATTGGTACACCTTCGGCAATAAGCTCGAGCCGACGACGCCGGAGGCGCTGGCCGCCAATCCGCCGGCGCGCGCCGACACGACGCACGTTCGCGAGGCGCTGGCCACCTTGCGCGGCCGCTACGAAGCGCGCGACTTGGCCGGCGTCATCCTCGTCAGCGATGGCGCCGACAACGGCCGCTTCGCCGCGTCGACCACCCCCAGCGACGGCACTAAGCCGGCGTTCGACGCCGAGACCGGCGACTTCTTGAAGAGCCTCGACACGCCCATTCACGCCGCCTGGGTCGGCCAGACCGGCTTGACCGACGTCGCCATCGCGCGCGTGCTCGCCGACGACTTCGCCTTCGTGCGCACCGCCGTCACCGTCGAGGCGGTCGTGCGCGTCGTCGGCCGCGGCCCGCACGACGCGTGGAACGGCAAGACGCTGCCGGTGACGCTGCGCCGCGACGGCGTGCCCGTCAAAGTCGCCGAGGTCACCGTCGAGCCCAACCGCACCGACTATCGCGTGTCCTTCAGCTTCACGCCCGAGCGCGTCGGCAAATATTTGTACGAGATCTCGACGCCGGTCCTCGACGGTGAAGCGATCGTCGAGAACAACGCGCGCACCTTCTTGCTCAAGGTGATTCGCGACAAGATCCGCGTGCTTCAGGTGACCGGCCGGCCGTCGTGGGACGTGCGCGCGCTGCGCGGCCTTCTGAAGCACGATCCCAACGTCGACCTGGTGGCCTTCTATATTTTGCGCTCGCCGACCGACTTGGTGCTGGAGTCGACCGAAGAGCTGTCGCTGATCGCCTTTCCGACCGAGGAGCTGTTTCAAGAGCAGCTGCGCAGCTTCGACCTCGTCATCCTGCAGAACTTCAACTTCGGGCCTTACGGAATCGGCGCCTATTTGGGCGAGATCAAGCGCTACGTCGAAGAGGGCGGCGGCCTGGTCATGACCGGCGGCGACCTCTCGTTCACGTCCGGCGGCTACGCGCGCACGCCCGTGGCCGACGTCCTGCCCGTCGAGCTCTACGAAGGCGGCGCGCCCGAGAAGCTGCTCGACGTGGCGCCGTTTCGGCTGCAGCTGACACCCGAAGGCCGCGCGCATCCGCTGACGGCGCTCAAGCTCGACGTCGCGCAGAATCGCGCGCGCTGGGCCGAATTGCCCGAGCTCGACGGCACCAACCTCGTCATGCGCGCCAAGCCGGGCGCGACGGTGCTCGGCGTGCATCCGACGCGCCGCGACGCCGACGGCAAGCCGCTGCCGGTGTTGACCGTCGGCGAAGCCGGCAAAGGGCGCGTCATGGCGTTCACGTCCGACGACTCCTGGCGCTGGGGCTTCGCCGATCGCGCCGGCGACGACCGCGGCCGCGCCTATCAGCGCTTCTGGGACTCGGCGATTCGCTGGCTGATTCGCGATCCGGCGCTGTCGTTCCTGCGCGTCGAGACCGATCAGCCGGAGTATGCGCGCGGGCAAAAAGTGCAGGTCACGGTGCGCGCGCTCGGCACCGACTATCAGCCGCTCGCCAACGCCAAGCTCGACGTCACGATCGCGCGCATTCCGACGGTGCTCGACATCGCCACCGCGGCCAAGCCCGAGCCGGTCGCCTCACGCAGCGGCGTCACCGACGACGGCGGCGAGTGGACGTTCGAGCTCGGCGAGGGCGACAAAGCGCTGGCCTCGGGCGGCTATCGCATCACGGCGCGCGCGACGCTGGCCGGCCGGCAAGTCGAAGAGGACGAAGTGTTCCTCGTGCGCGGCGCCGGTCGCGAGTTGGAGGAGCCCGAAGCGCGCGACGACCTCTTGCGCGCCCTCGCCACCGCCACCGACGGCAGCTTCCGCGGCCCCGGCCAGCCGCTCGGCGACGTCAAGCTGTGGCCGCCGCGCGTCGTGCGCGTCAATCAGCACCGCGACGTCGAAGTCTGGAGCCGCTGGTGGATGCTGCTCATCGCCGCCGGCTGCCTCAGCCTCAACTGGGCGCTGCGCCGTCGCTGGGGTTACGCTTAGTCCCACTTCGCTTACGCAATCGGAAGGAGCAGCTGCATGCGCCAGGTATCGATTATCATCGGGCTCGCCGCGCTGCTCGTGAGCGGCTGCGGCGGCAACGGCACGACGAGCGGCACGACCGCGACCGTCGACATGAGCGCCGGCGCCGACCTGAACGGCAGCGCCGCCGTCTGCCACTTCCCGAACGGCGACGTCTGCGATCCCGTCATCGGCTGCTCGAACGGCTGCGCCTGGTGCGGCTGCACCATCGACGGCACCTCGACCCACGGCATCGCCGCCTGCAACGAGGACGAATGCGACGCCGGCGACGGCGGCGCCGTCTTCGCCGCGCCGTGCACGACCAGCGCCGACTGCGCCGGCGGCCTCGTCTGCGTCTGGGGCATCGGCTGCACGCAGACGGCCGGCCAGTGCACGCCCGCGTCGGCCTGCAACAGCTTCGGCACCGGCATGCCGCCGACCGGCGCGACGACCCTTTGCGACTGCAGCAACCACACCGTCACCGTCACCACCACCTGCGGCATCCCGCAGCCCTACGCGCACACCGGCGGCTGCGGGTAGCTTTCAGCGCGCGCCGACGTACAATGGTGCCATGTCGCACCTCGAGTCCCTGGCGCGCGCGCCGTTCGATCTCGGCATCTTCGCCCGCGTCGCGCGGCAGAAGCTGCGCCGAACCCTCGGCTTCCTCGCGCTCCTCATCGCCATCGCCACGGCGGCTTCGACGATCTCGCTGACGAAAGATCTGCGCGATGTCATCCGCAAGATCGAGCCTGAGATCGACAAGCTGCCGCAGATCGAGATTCGCAACGGCCAGGCGTCGGTCAGCGTCGAGCAGCCGTGGATCTACCGCTTCGGCAACGACGATCACGGCCGCCAGATCGTGCTCATCATCGACACGACCGGCCGCCGCAGCGACTTTGCCCCCGACGAAATCGGCGTGTTCTTGAAGCGCACGAACGTCGTCCTGAAGACGCCCGAAGAGCAGCGCGACATGAGCCTCAAAGACGTGCCCGACATGCTGATCGGGCCGCAGCTGGTGCACGAATTCATCGCCAAGTGGATGCGGCGCGTGCCGTTCTACATCGCCGCGCTGGCGTTCGTGTGGTTCGTCTTCGCGAAGACGACGCAGGCGCTCCTGCTCGTGTTGGCCGCGCTCGCCGGCTCGTCGCGCCAGCCGCTGTCGTTCCGCGGGCTCTTCGCCATCGGCGTCTACGCGCTGGCGCCGGTCATCGTCTTGGGCTCGGTGCGACCGTTCTTGCCGTTTACGATCCCCTACTTCGCGTTCATCTATTGCGGCTTGGCCATCGTCTACGCCGTGCTCGGCGGACAGCGCGCCGCGACCTCGCCTCCTCCCGCCGATAACGTCACCGACCTGTGAACCCCATCATATTGACTGCGCTGGCGCTACTCGCTCCCGAGTCGGCGCTGCCGGCGTCACCGTCGCCGTTGACGACGCTCGCCGAGCAATCGGGCTGGCAGCGCACCGGCCGCTACGACGAGGTCGACAAGCTGTGCCACGCCTTCGCCGCGCGCTACGCCGGCGTCGCCTGCGAGCGCTTCGGCACGACGCCCGAGCACCGCCCGATGCTCGCGCTCAGCGTCGGCAAAAAGGGGCTGCCGACGCTGCTGTTTCAAGGCGGCATCCACGCCGGCGAGATCGACGGCAAAGACGCCGGCTTCCAGTTCATGCGCCAATATCTCGACGGCGAGATCCTCGACAAGGCGCTGATGGCCAAGGTGCGGCTGGTGTTCGTGCCGGTCTTCAACGTCGACGGTCACGAGCGCTTCGGCGCGCACAATCGGCCCAACCAAATCGGGCCGGTCGAGAGCGGCTGGCGGACGACGGCGCAAAACCTCAACCTCAACCGCGATTACGTCAAAGCGCAGGCGCCCGAGATGGCGGCGATGCTGACGCTGCTGCGGCAGGAAGATCCGATCGTCTACGTCGATCTGCACGTCACCGACGGCGCGAATTTCCAGCATGACGTGGCCGTGCTGGTGCTGCCCGATCAGCCGGACGCGCCCAAAGGGCTGGCCGCGGCGGCGACGGCGCTGCGCGCGCGCGTTCAGCAGGCGCTGACGGAGGCCAAGCACCTGCCGCTGACCGACTTCTACCCGAGCTTCATGCGCGAGGACGACCCGACGGGCGGCTTCGCGATGGGCTTTACGCCGCCGCGCTTCTCGGACGCGTATTGGGCGACGCGCAATCGGCTCGGCATCCTCGTCGAGACGCACTCGTGGAAGGACTACGCCACGCGCGTCAAGGCCACGCGCGACACGCTCGTCGCGGTGACGCGCGAGCTGGCCGCGCACGGCGTCGAGTGGCAGAAGGCGGCGCGCGCCGCCGACGTCGAGCCGCTGGCGGGGCAGAAGCTGACGCTCGACTGGACCACCGACGAGCACAAGTCGCGGCCGATCGACTTCTTGGGCTACGCCTATCGGCGCTCGCTGTCGCCGACCTCGGGCAAACAGCAGATCCATTACGACGATAAGACGCCTCAAGTTTGGCACATCCCCTACTTCGATACGCTCGTGCCCAAGGTGACGGTGGAGCTGCCGCGGCAGGGCTGGGTGGTGGCGCCGGCGTGGGCCGAGCTCGTGCGGCCGCTCTTGGTGGCGCATGGCATCACCTTCTTGCGGCTGACCGCGCGTCCGCTCGACGTCGACGTCTTCCACGCCGACGATGTGCAGCGGCCGCCGCTGACGTTCGAAGGCCGCGCCATGCTCAACGCGCACGGCGCCTGGCGCGCCGAGCACAAGTCGCTCGTCGACGGCGGGCTCTTCATCCCGGTCGCGCAGCCGCTCGCGCGCTTGGCGGCGAACCTCCTCGAGCCCGAAGGTCCCGATTCGTTGACGAGCTGGGGCTTCTTCGACGGCGTGTTCGAGCGCAAAGAGTACATGGAAGACTACGTGCTCGAAGACGTCGCCACCGAGATGCTGCGCGATCCGGCCGTCAAAGCGGCGTTCGACAAAGCGCTGACGAATCCCGAATTCGCCAAGAGCCCGCGCAAGCGGCTCGACTTCTTCTATGCGCGCCACGCCTCGTTCGACACGCAGATCGGCCTGATTCCCGTCTATCGCTTGCAGCAGCCGCTGGTCACCAAGCCGCCGCACAAATGAGCCGCGCCGCTGCGCCCGCGCGGGCCGGTCGGGTTACAGTCGCAGCGGACGAGCCTGGTTGATTCTAGAATCACCTTGGCGGCCGGTCGCCTTGACTTTACAGATGGCTACGCATAAGTATCGCGGCCAACCTCGAGCCAAGAACGAAGGAGTGAGATGGCCTCCGCGCGCACGCGTTATTTCGCCAAGAAGCTGTTCGAGATCTCCGGCTTTTTGCCGGTCGGAGCCTTCCTCCTCGAGCATTTCTATACGAATTTCCAAGCCGTGGGTCCGGGCGGCGAGGCGCGCTTCAACGAAGCCGTCGTCGGCCTGCAGACGAACCCGCTCATCATCTTCTTGGAGATCGGCGCCATCGGCCTGCCGCTGCTCTACCACGCGATCTACGGCATCTTCGTAGCCTCGCAGGCGCGGCCCAACATCGGCAGCTACGGCTACCTGCGCAACTGGCTCTACTTCTTCCAGCGCGCCACCGGCGTCATCCTCTTGTTCTACATCTGCTATCACGTGTGGAACACGCGCTTCGTGCCCATCGTGAGCCCCGATTTGTCGTCGCTGCAGCACACCGGCGACGGTCAGCCGCTGGTCTCCGCGCGCTACATGCACGACTACTTCAACGAGACGCACCTCGGCATTCCGGTGCTGTGGATCTACTTCGTCGGCATCGCCTGCGCCGTCTATCACTTCGCCAACGGCATCTGGAACATCGGCTACCACTGGGGTTTGACGGTCAGCCCGAAGGCGCAGCGTTGGTGGGGTATGGCGTGCGGTCTTCTCGGCGTGACGCTCTTGGCGATGGGCCTGGCGACGCTGCTCACCTTCGTCAACATGACGCCCAAGGCATAAGGACATGGCCATGGCCGAATCATCGGAAAAGCCGCGCTTCATCGTCGTCGGTGGCGGCCTCGCCGGCCTGATGACGATCATCAAGATCGCCGAAGCCGGATACGAGTGCGACGTCTTCTCGTTCGTTCCCTGTCGCCGTTCGCACTCGGTGTGCGCGCAGGGCGGCATCAACGGCGCCGTCAATACCAAGGGCGAAGGCGATTCGCCCGAGATCCACTTCATCGACAGCGTCAAGGGCGGTGACTTCCTCGCCAATCAGCCGCCGGTCAAGGCGATGTGCTACGCGGCGCCGGGCGTCATCTACTTGCTCGACCGCATGGGCGTGCCGTTTACGCGCACGGCCGAGGGGTTGATCGACTTCCGTCGCTTCGGCGGCACGCTCATGCATCGCACGGCGTTCGCCGGCGCCACGACGGGCCAGCAGCTCTTGTACGCGCTCGACGAGCAAGTGCGCCGCCACGAAGTCGCCGGCAAGGTGCGCCGCTTCGAGCGCCACGAGTTCGTCTCGGTCGTCAAAGACGACAGCGGTCGCGCGCGCGGCATCGTGGCCATGGACCTGTCGTCGATGAAGCTCGAGACCTTCCCCGGCGCCGCGGTGGCGTTGGCGACGGGCGGACCGGGCGTCATCTTCGGCAAGAGCACCAACTCGGTCGTCAACACCGGCACGGCGGCGGCGCTCGTCTATCAGCAGGGCGCGATCTACGCCAACGGCGAGTTCATCCAGGTGCATCCGACGGCGATCGCCGGGCCGGACAAGCTGCGCCTGATCTCCGAGTCGCTGCGCGGCGAAGGCGCGCGCGTGTGGGTGCCCAAGAAGCCGGGCGACACGCGGCGGCCGGAGTCGATCCCCGAGCGACGAGCGCAAGTACTTCCTCGAAGAGAAGTATCCCAAGTACAAGAACCTGGTGCCGCGCGACATCGCGTCGCGCGAGATCGTCAAGGCCGTGCGCCACGAAGGGCTCGGCGTCGGCGGCAAAGACGCAGGTCTACCTCGACATCGTCAACCCCGACTACGAAGTCTCGCAGGGTCGCGGGCCCGACGAGATCGCCCATCGCGTCGAAGGCGTCGTCGAGATCTACGAGAAGTTCGCCGGCGAGGATCCGCGCAAGACGCCGATGCTGGTCTTCCCCGCCGTCCACTACTCGATGGGCGGCTTGTGGGTCGACTACGATCAGATGACCAACATCCCGGGCCTGTTTGCCGTCGGTGAGGTCGACTACCAGTATCACGGCGCCAATCGCCTCGGCGCCAACTCGCTCATCAGCTGCTTCTACGGCGGGCTCGTCACCGGGCCGAAGATGGTCGCCTACCTCGAGTCGGACTCGTACAAGGCGGGCGCGAAGCCGTCGTCGACGGTGTTCGAGCGCGAGCAGCAGCGCGTCGCGGCCGAGTACGACGAAGCTCGGCAAGATGGACGGCGCCGAGAACCCGTACCAGATCTGGTGGGAGCTCGGGCAGATGATGACGACCTACGTCACCGTCGTGCGGCACAACAAAGAGCTCAAGCAGGTCGACGACAACATTCAGAAGATGATGGATCGTTGGCAGAAGTGCTCGGTGCTCGACACGGGCAAGCAGGCCAATCAGTCGATCATGTTCTTGCGGCAGCTGTGGAACATGCTGTGCTTGGCGCGCGTCATCACCGTCGGTGCGCTCATGCGTGACGAGTCGCGCGGCTCGCACTTCAAGCCCGAGTTCCCCGATCGCAACGACGAGAAGTACCTGAAGACGACCATGGCGAGCTACGACGCCAAGGACAACCACGGGCCGAAGATCAGCTACGCCGACGTCGACATCTCGCTGCTCAAGCCGGTGTTGCGCGACTACTCGGGCAAGAAGCAGCCGGCGGAAGCGCCGAAGGCCGCCCAGGCGACGGAGAAGACTGCGTGAAAACAGTTACGCTCAAGATCAAGCGGCAGGATTCGCCGTCGGCGGCGCCGCGCTGGGAAGAGTTCACCGTGCCGTGGGAGGAGCGGCTCAACGTGCACGCGGCGTTGATGGCGATTCAGCGCCAGCCCAAGACGACGAGCGGGCAGAAGACGACGCCGGTCGCCTGGGACGCCAACTGCCTCGAGGAGGTCTGCGGCTCGTGCACCATGATCATCAACGGGCAGCGTGCATGCAGGCCTGCTCGACGCTGACCGATAGCCTCGGCGACGGCCCCATCGAGCTGCGGCCGATGACGAAGTTCCCGCTGATTCGCGACCTGTGCGTCGATCGCACGCGCATCTTCAGCGACTTCAAGCGCGTGCACGCCTGGATCGACATCGACGGCACGCACGACCTCGGCCCCGGCCTGCGGCAGAAGCCGGAGCTGGCCGACACGCGCTACGAGCTGTCGCGCTGCATGGCGTGCGGCTGCTGCTTGGAGGCGTGTCCGAACTACGGGCCGCAGTCGCAGTTCATGGGCGCGGCGCCGATTTCGCAGGCGCGACTGTTCAACATGCATCCGTCGGGCGAGATGCACAAAGAGGAGCGGCTCGAGGCGCTCATGGAAGACGGCGGCGTCGAGGGCTGCGGCAACGCGCAGAACTGCGTGCAGGTGTGCCCGAAGGAAATTCCGCTGACGACGTCGATCGCCGACATGAACGGCCAGACGGCGAAGTTCGCGCTGTCGACGCTCTTCCGCCGCTGATCTCCGCGCACTTCGTTTTTTCACCGCATCGTTAGCGCGTACGAATCGCCGGAGAGACCGTCGGGCCGGCGTGGGCCTGCGGCGATCGGTCGGGACGGGCGGTCGGCAAGGGGTTGCCGGATTGGCGACGGTGCGCGGGCGGCCGGTGGCCGCGCGCAGCGTCGCTCCGTCGGGCCGGCCATCGTGGAGTCGGGCACAACGGCGCAAGGTTTATTCCGGGCGCACGCGCTCCGCACCCACGCGCGCCCCCAAGAAGCGGAAATCGGACGGCGGGCGAAGCGGCAGCTGCGCGGGGAAACGTCAGCGGGGTGGCTGACGGCGCGAACGGGCGGTCAGCCGAGCGTGATCGCCAGCGCGCCGGATGGCAGCACGTCGGCGCGCGCGTCGGCTGTCAGCAGCGTCGTCGCCGAATACTCGGCGATCAGCGCCGGCCCGCGCACGCTCACGCCGGCGCGCAGGCGTCGGCGGGACAAGAGCGGCGCGTCGTGCGGCTTGCCGTCGAGCCACAGCGTGACGCGGCCGAGCTCGGCCGGGCCGTCTTCGGCGGACTCGCGCGGCAAGGGTGGCGCCTCGGTCAACCCACGCCCCCGCAGCCGCAGCGTCACCAGCTCGACCGCGCGCTCGGGCAGCGCGTAGCCATAGCGCGCCTGATGCATCGCGTGGAAGGCAGCCACGACATCGCTGACGCCGCGTTCGAGCGTCACCGGCAGCGCGAACGACTGGCCGGCATAGCGCAGCGTCGCCGTGCGCGTGAAGCGGCGCGCGGCCGGCGCCACGCCATCGGCATCGAGGGCGCGCGTCGCGGCCGTCGTCAACGGCAGGAAGTCGGCCGCCAGCGACTCGGGCGCCAGTCGCGCGCCCGCCGGCAGCGGGCGGTGGTCGCGCGGCGTCGCGACGACGTCGTGCACGACGTCGGCCGCCAGCGCGCCAAACGCGCACAACAGGCCCGGCGACGGCGGCACCAAGATGCGCGTCATGCCCAGCTCGCGCGCGACGGCACACGCATGCAGCGCGCCGGCGCCGCCAAACGGCAACAGCGTGCACGTCGCCGGATCGTGCCCGCGCTCGACGGAGATGACCTTGATCGCGCGCGCCATGACCGCCGCGGCGACGGCCAGCGCGTCCTCGGCCGCCTGCTCCACCGGCACACCCAGCGCCGCCGCCAGCTCGCCGACGACCGCCGTGGCACGCTCGCGCGACAACGACATGGCGCCGCCGAGCAGATCCGGCAGCCGACCGAGCACGACGTTGGCGTCGGTGATCGTCGCGCGCGTGCCGCCGCGATCGTATGCCGCCGGCCCCGGCTGCGCGCCGGCCGACTCGGGCCCGACCTTGAGCGCGCCGCCGCTGTCACGCCACACGATCGACCCGCCGCCGGCGCCGACGGTGTGCACCGCCAACATCGGCAGCTGCAGCACGCAGCCGGCGACTTCGGCCTCGTCGGTCGCGGCCACTTCGCCGGCGACGATGAGCGCGACATCGGTCGACGTGCCGCCCATGTCGAAGGTGATGACGTCGCCGATGCCCGCCGCGCGCGCCACCGCCTGCGCGCCGATGACGCCCGCCGCCGGCCCCGACAACAGCGTGCGCACCGGCCGCGCCGCGCACTCCTCGGCCGACATCGCGCCGCCCGACGACTGCATGACCCGCACGCGCGCGCCCGCCGGCGCCAGCTCCGCCAGCCGCGCCAGATAAGGCGCGACCACCGGCTTGACGTACGCATCCACCACCGTCGTCGACGTCCGCTCGTACTCGCGCATGAGCGGCAACACGTCCGACGACAACGAGAGCGGAAGGCCCAGCGGCGCCAGGGTCTCGGCGACGATCCGCTCGTGCGCCGGGTTGGCGTACGCGTGCAGCAGGCAGACGGCGATCGCGCGCACGCCGCTCGTGGCGATGGCGTGCTGCACACGATCGCGCAGTCGCGTCAGCTCCGCCGCGTCCGGCGCGCGCAGCACGCTGCCGTCGGCCGCGATGCGCTCGGCCAAGCCCAGCCGCAACGGCGCGTCGATGAGCGGCACCGGCAGCTGCGGATGGAGCGCATACAGCTGCGGCCGCGTCTGCCGCGCCAGCTCGAGCACGTCCTCGAACCCGGCCGTCGTCACCAACAGCGCCGGCCCGCCACGCCGCTCGATGAGCGCGTTCGTCGCCACCGTCGTCGAGTGCACCAGCTCGTCCACCGTCGTCGCAGCTTGGCCGCTGACTTGCCGCGCGCCGTCGATGACCGGCCGCCACGCGTCGTCACCGGCCGCCGACGGCACTTTGACGACGCGCAGCACCTCACCGTCGACGGCGACGACGTCCGTGAACGTCCCGCCGCTGTCGATCCCGATCCGCAATGGAACGCTGCTTAACCGCGCGCGAGGTGGCGCTGGGCGTGCTTGTCGAGCCGCGAGTAGAACTCGGGTCCGAAGATCTGCGTGATGACGCCCTGGCAAGCGCGATACATCGGGTCGTACTTCGGATCCTGGTCGACGAGGCAGGCGAAGACGTCTTCCTTCTGCTCGTCGTCGGACTCGTTGTCGAAGAGCGCCTCGGTGGCGTTGGCGTAAATCGTCAGCAGCAAGCGCTCTTTGCCGTCGTCATCCTCGTAATCGAGGATCGCCAGCGGCCACAACGAGCAGCCGACCGGCTTGTACACCCACGGATCGAGCCCCTCTTCGAGACACGTCTTGTGGATGGCGCAGGCCGTGTGGCCCTTGTCGTAGACGACGAACTGGCAGATGCCGTGATCGCGCTCGCGCATGGCGAACGAGAAGTCGGCCTGCAGCTCGAACGGCAGCTCCGAGTGATCCTGGTTGAACTCGTGATCGGGCGGCAAGCGCTTACGCACCAGCGGCAAGATCTCGAGCACCTTATCGCGATCGAGATCGCTCACCGGCACCGTGTATTTCGAGCAGCACGAGTTGTCGATGATCGGCCGCGCGTCGTCCTTCTTGTCGTGCGGCGTCCACTGAATGCAGCGGTGCCGGTCGCACAAGAACGTCCGCTCGACGAGGCTGTCGATGTCGACGTCGATGTTGCCGATGGTGATGAGCGAGCCGCGCGCCTTTTGCACTTCGACGTAGCGCTTGACGGGCGGCTTGCCCAGATCTTTGACGTAGAGCTTGAGCGCCTCTGATCGTTTGGGCGCCGCTTTTTGTTTGTTCATGTCGCGCTTTCTTTAACCGATCGTCATGCCGAGGTGCTGACGAAGATCGAAATACTCTTCGCTGATCGAGTACAGCACCAGCTCTTTGATCTTGTCCTTGGCGCTCATGCCGCCAACCGTCGCCGGCTCCATTTGAATGAAGCGAGCCGACAAAGCCAGGTCGTTGGCGATGATGAAGCCGGCGCGATGCGCCGTCAGATCGACCGCCTGCGACCACTTGGACAGATCGATCTGCCCCTTGGTCTGAATGAACCGCTGGACCACGAGCGCCAGCTGCTCGTGCCACTCCGGCCGCACCGTCTGCCGCATCGCCATCAAGTACTGGTCGACCGTCGGCGCCTGATTCGGCGGCACCGGGAAGCTCGGCTGCACCAACTTCACCGCCGCCAAGAACGCGATGCCGAGCTCGGTGTTCGTCTGAATCGTCAGGCGCAGGTAATGCTCGTGCCGCAGCATCGTCAAGTAGCGGGCGATCGGGAACGCCAGCTCCTTGTCGCCGCGCCCTTGCAGCAGCTCGGCGCCGACGACCAGCGACGGAATGAGCACGCCCTTCTCTTTGGTGTTCGCCAGCTGCATGCCGCCCTGCTGCTCGGGCCGGAAGTAGACCTCCGGCTGCTGAATGTTCAGCACCTGCGTGACGTAGTTGAACACCTTCGAGAACAGCGCCTGATCGGTCGTCAGATCGCGCTTGTCCTTGCGCTTGAGCCCGAACTGCTTGTGCTCGCCCGACTTCAACAGCGCGACGGCCTGATAGACCGCGGCGAAGATGTTGCTGATGTAGCGATCTTCCTCGGGATGGAAGACGTTCTTCGCCCACATCTCGTCGGTGAGCCGCGCCTTGGCCTTGACGAAGCCCTTCTGCTTGTACTGCTCGTAGAACTGCGTCTCGTCGGCGTCGGCGCGCTGCAAGAACGTCAGCGCCGAGCACATGCACCACGCCTTGTCGTACTGGCGCGTGTCCATGTAGATCTTGCGCAGCGCCTTGTAGCTCTCGACGCGGAAGGGATCGCGCTTGACGAGCGTCATGTGCTCTTGCACGGCCTTCTGCGAGAAGTCCGGGCCCGCCATGACGTACAGCTCGGCCAAGATCTCGTGGCGCGCGGCGTTGTTCGGATCGAGCCCCGCCGCCACTTCGAACGCCTGAATGGCCGCGTTGAACTCCTTCAGACGCGTGCGATAAATCTCGCCGAGCGCGTGCCAGAGCGCGATCTTGATCTGGTCATGCCCCTTCTCGGGCATGCGCTTCAACATCTTGCGATAATTTCGCTCCTGGGTTTTGAAATCCTTTTTCCCAGTGCAAATCTTATCGATCGCTTCGAAAGCCTTCAGATATTCGGTAAACTGCGCATCCGTAACCTTATCGGGATTACGGAAATACTCGTCCAACGCCAGGTTGAACATATCGATCGCTTCGTCGGTCGACTTGACCTCGTCGCGAAGGATGCGCGCCGCCGCGTGCAGATACTTGCCCTTGCGGATCGAGTCTTTCTCGAGCCCGGCGATCTGATTGATGATCTCGACCGCCTTCTTCCACTGCTTCGTCTCCGAGTAGAGATCGAGCACCTTGTGCAAGATGACGTGATTGCCCGGCCGCACCTCCAGCGCCTCGAGATAGGCCGTGATCGCCTTCTGCGCGTTGTTCAGCTGCTTGTGATAGGTGTCGCCGATCTCGTCGAGCAGCTGCACCTGCTCCGGCTCTTCGGCGATCGACAACAGCTGGCGCTTGGCGTGAATGACCGCCTCCCAATCGCCCGCCTGCTGCTGCAGATCGATGACCGCTTGCAACGTCGGACGATGCGCGGCCTCGATCTCGAGCGCCTTCTCGAACATGTTGAGCGCCTTTTTGCGCTCGCCCTGCTTCAGCTTGATGTTGCCGAGGCGATAGAAGATGTCGACGATCTCGCTCTCTTTCTGCGAGTCGCGGTGGTGCACGAGGATCGTCTGGTAGATCTTGAAGGCGCCGTCCCAGTCTTCCATGCGGTACAGCAGCGCCGCGCGGCCGAGCAGAACCGGTAGGAACGTCGAGTCGAGATCGTAGGCGAGCTTGTAGAAGCGCAGCGCCTTGTCGCTGTTGCCGAGCTCGTCGGCCGTGCGCGCCAGGCGGTAATAGAGCTGGTTCTGCTCTTTGTTGTCCTTCTTGCCCGCCGCCTGGCCGCCTTGATCGGCCTTGCGCACCAGCATGTCGAGGATCGGCTCGAGCTCGGCCCACTTCTCGTCGCGGAAGTAGATGTCCGCCAGCGGCTCGCCCGCCTGCACGTGCTCGGGATCGAGGTCGAGGACGCGCGCGAACAGCTCGCCCGCCGACAGCTCGTTGTCGAGCTTCTCGCGATAGATGCGGCCCGCTTCGTACAGCGTCTTGGCCTTCTCCAGCGGATTGCCGATCTGCTGCTCGGCGCGGACCATCATCTGCGCCGCCTTCAACCAGTCGCCGCGCTTTTGATAGAGCGCGTTGAGCGACTGCATCGCCGGCAGGTACGACGGATCGAGCGACAGCGCCTCGGCGTAACGGCTCTCGGCGGTGTCGGGATCGCGCAGCCGCTCTTCGTGCACGCGGCCCATGCGCTGATAGAGCTCGACGCGCGTCGGCACGTCATCGGTGAGCTCGACGAGCCGATTGGCCGTCTCGATCGACCGATCCCAGTCCTCGATCTTCTCGTACAAGCGCGCCAACGCACCCAGCGCCGCGTTGTTGTCGCCGTCGAAGCTGAGGATGTCGTTGTAGGCCTCGACCGCGCGATCGATGTCGCGCAGATCCTCTTCGTAGACTTGGCCCATCTGACCGTAGAGGTCGATGCGCAGGCCCGGATCGTTGACCGCGTTGATGTGGCGACGCAGCGTCTCGACGAGCTCGGCCGAGCGACGCTCCTGACGATAGAGCCGCTCGAGCGTATGCAACGTCGGCTCGTGCCGATCGTTGATGAGCAGGATCTTCTCCAGCGCTTCCCACGCGCGCTCGGGCTTGCGGAACTGCTCTTCCCAGGCCGCCGCCATGCGCTCGTACAGCGAGATGCGCTCCTCGTCCGTGCCCGTGACGTCGAGCTGCTGCTCGAGCACGTCGAGGTAATGCTCCATGTCGCCGGTCTTCTCGTACAGCCGCTCGAGCGCCTTCAGCGCCGCCGTGTTCTGCGGATCGACCGACGAGGATCTCCTTGTAGCGTCTCGATCGCGCGCTGCCCGTCGCCGAGCCGCTCTTCGTAGAGGTTGACCGATCTGATGCTTGAGCTTGATGACCTGCTCGGTGTCTTCGAGCACGCCCGCCTTCTTCGCCAGCACCTCGATCAAGTCGGGCCACTGCTGCGAGCCGCGATAGGCCGCGATCGAGCGCGTCTAGCGCCGCCAGCGACTGCGGATTGGCCTCGAGCGCCGCCTGGTACGCGGCCACCGCTTGCACCTGATCGGCGAGCGGCCCTTCCCACAGCTCGGCCATCGCCAAGTGCAGCTCGACGCGCGTGTCCGCCTCTTGCGACCAGCTCGGCGTGCTTCGACAGCGTCTCGACCAGCTCCGGCCACATCGCCTTCTTGCGATAGAAGCCGGCCAGGTTCTCCATGCGCCTCGGTGTTGTCGGGCTCGAGCGCCAGCGCCTGCTGCTCCGACGCGATGGCGTAGTCGAGGTGGCCGAGGTGCTCGCCGTACCAGCGGCCGATCTTGACCCACAGATCCGCCGCCGTCGACGGATCGGGGATCGTCTGCACCACCTGCGTGTACTCGGTGAGCAGGTCGTTCCACTTCGACGGTCGCCGTCGCCAAGCGCTCGAGCTCGCCCGAGACCGCCTGATCGGCGTAGTTCTCGCGGAACGCGGCCTGCAGGACGACGAACGCGCCCTCCTGATCGCCCACTTCCTTCTCGTAGATCTCGGACACCGACTGCAGGATCTGGACGCGATCGATGCTCTCGGCCGTGAAGTCGACGCGCGCGAGCAAGAGCTCGATGAGCTTCTCCCACGAGCCTTGCGCGCGATAGACCTGCTCGAGCTGCAAGCTACGCCGTCATGTTCTGCGCGTCGAGCTGCAGGATGCGCTCGTAGACGTCGCCCGCGCGATCGCGGTCGCCGATCTTGTCTTCCCACACCGACGCCGCTTGCAAGAGCACTTCGACCTTGGCCGCCGACTCGTCGAGCGCCTGCGCCTTCTGCTCGAGCACGCCGATGCACTCTTCCCAGCGCGCCTCTTGCGTGAACAGCTGCTCCAAGGCGCCGAGCGCGCGGAAGTCGCGGTCGTTCAGCTTGAGAACGCGCTGCCAAGCGTCGATCGCCTCTTGCGGGCGCATCAGGATCTCGCCCTGCAGCGCGCCCAGCTCCGCGTACAGCTCGATGAGCTCGTGCGAATCCATGTCCGACGCCGAGCCGATCTCGATCAGCTTGTGCAGCGTCTCGACCAGCTCTTCCCAGGCCTGCGTCTGCTTGTAGATCGCCGCCAGCGCGCGCAGCGCCGGAATGTCGCTCGGATCGATCTCGAGGACCTTCTGCCAGGCCTCGAGCGCGTTGCGCTCGCGATGCAGCTTCTCGCCCCAGATGCGGCCGAGCCGCTGATAGAGCGGCACCTGCTCTTGCGCTTCGTGCGTGATGCGCACGGTGCGCTCGAGGACGTCGACGAGCTCGCGCCACTGCTCCGCGCGCTCGTACAGGTTGGCCAATTCGCCGAGCGCGATCGGATCTTCGCCGCGCAGGTCGATGACGCGACCCCACAGATCGACCGCTTCGTCGCGCTTGCCGAGACCGTCTTGCGCGATCTTGGCCATGCGCGCGTAGCAATCGGCCATGCCGTCGTCGCCGAGCGCGATGTCGACCATCTTTTGATAGATGTCGAACAGATCCTGCCACTGCTGATTCGTGAAGTAGACCCGCTCCAGCGACTCGAGCGCCCGCTTGTTGCGCGAGTCGTTCTCGAGGATCGCCTGATAGGCCTTGACCGCTTCGCCGGCGTTGTCGAGCGCGTCGGCCTGCACGCGACCGAGGCGGAAGTAGAGCTCGACGATCTCGTCCGTCGCCGTCGTGACGCCGATGCGCCGCTGCAGAATGTCGGCGAGCTCGGGCCACATGCTGCCCTGCTCGTAGATGCGATCGAGCGCCGCCAGCGCATCCGAGTCGGTCGGCTCGATCGAGAGCACCGACAGATACGCCTCTTCCGCCCGCGCCGCGTCGCGCAGCTGGTTCTCGTAGACGCGCGCCAGCCGCGACAGGATATGCCGCTGCACGTCCGAGTCCTGGCGCCGCTCCTCGAGCACCTGCGTGTAGATGCCGACCAGGTCTTCCCACGTGTGGCACGCCGCCGCCAGCCGCTCGACCTCTTCGATCGCCAGCTCGCTCGACGGCGCTTCACGCACCGCCTGCGCCCACCAAATGAACGCGCTCGGCTGATCGACGAGCCGCTGCTCGTGCGTCTCGGCGATCTTCTGGATGAGCTGCATGCGCTCGTCGGCGTGGCTGAGCTTCTCCAGCTGCACTTCGTAGATCTTGACCAGCCGCTCCCACTGCTCGGCGATCCGATACAGCGGCTCCAAGATGCCCGCGATCTCGATCTGCTTGACGCCTTCGGCGAAGAGCAGCTCGAGCGCGGCCAAGCGTCGGCGCGTGACCGCCGTCGGCCTTCAGGATCTCGTCGTAGACGCCGATCGCCGAGTCGACGTCGCGCAGGTTCTGCTCGAACAGCTGGCCCAAGCGGAACTGCAGCGCGACGATCTGCTCGTCGTTGTGCCGCCAGCCGAATCTCACGACGCAAGATGTCGGCCAGATCGCTCCAACGCTCGGTCTGCTGGTAGAGCCGATCGAGCGCCAGGATCGCCTCTTTGTTCTCGGCCTCGGCATCGACGACGCGGCGATAGGTCGCGATCGCCTTTTCCGTCTTGCCCAGCTCCTCTTCGTAGACGCGCGCGACACGCAGCAGCATGTCGACCTGACGCGGCACTTCGAGCAGCTTGCCCAGCTCCGATTCGTAGAGCGCCGCCAGCTCGTCCCAGCCTTTGATCTGATCGGCGAGCCGCTCCAAGTGACCGAGCGTGACTTCGTTCGCCGAGTCCTCGCGCAGCGCTTGGCCGTACGCCTTGAACGCGTCCGCGTGCGACTCGAGCGCGCGCTCGTAATAGTCGGCGATGCGATGGAGCAGCTCGACGCGACGAACCGGATCGTCGGTGTGCGCGCACCATCACGTCGAGCACGTCGATGAGCTTCTCCCACTCGCCGTTCGCTTCGAAGATCGGCTCGAGCACCTGCGCCGCCAGCACCGGCTCGGCATCGCCGTGCACGAGGCCGTCGAGCGCCGCCAGCGTCGGCTCGTGGCCGCCGTCGAGCTCGAGCACGTCGCGATAGGCCTCGACCGCGCGGCCGAGATCCTTCAGCTCGCGCTCCCACAAGACGCCGATGCGATGCTTGAGCGACACCGTCTCGCCCGTCGACGACGACAGCTCCACTTCGCGCTCGAGAATTTGCAAGAGGTCGTACCAGCGACCCGCTTGCTGATAGAGCCGATCGAGCGCCTGGATCGCCGTCACATCCTCGGGATCGAGGTCGAGGATGGTCTGGTAGGTCTCGATCGCGCGCGTCGAGATCCTTGAGCTCGCGGTCGTAGACCTGCCCGAGCACGAAGAGCATCTGCTTCTTGTCGTCGGGAACCGTCGCCAGCTCGGCCTTCTTCGAGTAGATGTCCTTGAGCGGCTCCCAGCGTTCGAGGCGAATGTACAGCCGCTCGAGCGCGTCGATGGCGGCGCGGTCGTTCTCGTCGAGCGACAGCACTTGGCGATAGACGTCGATGGCGCGATCGGCGTTCTCGAGGACCTCCTCGTAGATCTGCGCCGCCTTGAACAGCAGCTCCTTCTTGTCGTGCACCTCGCCGACCATGTCGACTTTGGCGAGCACGACGTCGACGAGCTTCGTATACGCGTCGGTGCGAAGGTAGATGGCCTCGAGCGCATTGGCCGCGTCCAGCTCGTGCGGCGCGACCTTGAGCACGCGGTGATAGGCCGCCGCCGCCGCGTCGTTGTCGCCGAGCTGCGTCTCTTCGATCTGCGCGATACGCGTCAAGAGCTGCGTCTGCAGCTCGACGTCGCCCGACGCCTCGCCGATCTGCTCGACCACCGAGTCGTAGAGCGCGACCAGATCCTTCCAGCGATCGAGCGTGCGCCCGAGCCGCTCGAGGCGCGTCTGCGTCTCCTTGAGCCCCGGCTCTTCGCGCAGCGCGCGGTCGTAGGTGCGGAAGGCCTCGTTGTCCTCGTTGGCCAGCTCGTACAGGTCGCCGATCTGATGCAGCAGCTCGATCTTGCGCGCCGGATCCATCGAGTGACGCACGAGGATCTCGTACGTCGCCACGAGCTTCTGCCACTCGTCGCGCGCCTTGTAGATCGGCTCGAGGATCGTCGCCACCTGCAGCTCGTGATCGGGCAGCGCGACCAGCCGCTCGAGCGCCTTCAGCGCGTCCTCGTTGTTCTTGTCGAGATCGAGCACCTGCCGATAGGTGTCGACCGCCGCCGCGACCTCGCCGAGCTCGTGCTCGCGCAGCGCCGCCAAGCGCACGAGGAGCGGAATCTCCTCGTTCTTGTCGTCGACGAGCTGGAGCTGCCGCGTCAAGTTGTCGGCCAGCGGACGCCACTGCTTGCCGCCCAAATACAGGCGGTCGAGCGACTTGAGCGCCTTGACGTTCGCGCTGTCGGCGCCGAGCACCTCTTTGTACGTCGCGATCGCCTCGTCGACGTTGCCGAGCATCTCTTCCCACAAATAGGCCATGCGGAAGTAGATCTGCTCGCGCGCCTGAGCGTCGTGCGACAGCTCGACCTTCTTGCGATAGACGTCGAGCAGCTCCGGCCAGCGCTCGTTGCGCGTGTAGAGCCGCTCGAGCGCCTCGATCGCCGTCAAATCATCGGGATCGATCGCCTGCGCGCGCCGGAAGTATTCGGTCGCCTTCTCCGGCTTCTCCAGCTTCTCGTCGTAGGCCTCGGCCACTTTGATGAGCAGCTCGCGCAACAACGGCGCTTCGATCCCTTCGGGCTTGAGCTTCTCGATCGCCGATTCGTACAGCGCCACGAACGCCGGCCACGCGTCGTTGATGGTCGCCAGCCGCTCGAGCTCGTTGCGCGCGGTCGCCGTCTGCGGGTCGTCGCGGAAGGCGCGCGCGTAGGCGTCGAACGCCTTCTCGCCGTTGCCCGCCTTGTCCGCGTGCAGCTCGCCGATGCGCAGCAGCAAATGCGTCTTTTGCGACGCCGTCTTCTCACGGCGCAGCTGAATCTCGTGCACGTCGATGAGCCGCGCCCACTCTTGGGTGCGCTCGTAAATCGGCTCCAGAATAGCCGCCGCCGTCAGCTGATGCTGCTCGTCGGTCAGCCGCTTCTCGAGCGCCGCGCGCGCGCCGGTGTGGGTCGCGTCGATGTCGAGGATGTCGCGATACATGTCGATCGCGCCCTTGACGTCGTTCAGGTGCGTCTCGCGCAGCTGCCCCAAGCGGAACTTCAGCTCGACAATCGCCGCGTCATCGCCCGGCGGCACCAAGCCCAGCTCGCGCTGAATGACCGGCGACAGCTCCGTCCACTTCTCGGTCGCGACATAAATGCGATCGAGCGCCTTGAACGCCTGCAGCTCGTCGGCAAAGTCCTTGAGAATGTCCTGATAGGCGGCGATCGCCCGCGCGTTGTCCTTGATCTCGAGCTCGAAGAGCGACGCCACTTTGTAGCGGATCTCTTTCTGCGCTTCCTTGTCGCTCTCGAGCCGCAGCTTCTTCTCGTAGATGCCGAGCAGCTCGTTGTAGCGCTCGGTGCGCAGGTACAGCCGCTCGAGCGCCGCGATCGCCTGCGCGTTGTTCTCGTCGAGCTTGAGGATCTCGGTGTTGGTCGCGAGCGCCTTGTCGGCCTCGGCCAGCTCCTCTTCCTGCACACGCGCCACGACGAGCATGAGCGGCAGCTCTGCGCTCGCCGAGCTTGCCGTACGCCGCTTCGTAGGCGCTGACGAGCTCGGTCCAGCCGCCCGACTCCTGCGCCAGCCGCTCGATGTGCTCGGTCGTGTCCCGTCGCCGCCGGATCCTCGCCGAACAGCTTCAGGTGCCAGCCGTAGGCCGCCGCCTTGTCCTTGAGCGCGTCCTCGGACAGCTCGGCCAGGCGCCGCATGCGCTCGACGCGATCGGAGAGCGCCGTCGTGTGCCCGAGCTGGATCTCGAGCACGCTGACGAGCTTGCGCGGATCCTTGGCCTGCCTCGTACAGCGGGATCAGCGCTTCGGCCGCCGCCAGGTTCTGCGCGTCGAGCGACAGCACCTTCTCGTACGCGCGCATCGCGCGGTCGGGCTTGGCCAAGCGATCGCGATAGAGCTCGGCGATCTTGACGTTGAGCGACGATCTTGGTCGCGTCGTCCTCGGTCTCCGCCTGCCGCTCGAGCACGCGGATGTACTCGTCGTACTTGTTCTGCGCGGCGTAGAACTTCTCCAGCTCGTCGAAGTTCTTCTGCTGCAGGTAGAGCTTCTTGAGCGCGTCCTGCCGCGCTTGTTGTCCGGCTCGACGTCGAGCAGCGCGCGCCAGGCCGCGGTCGCCCGCGTCGGCTCGTTCACCTTGTCGGTGAAGAGGATGCCGAGCTTCTGCAGCGCCGCGACCTTCTTCGTGCGGTCGTCGATGAGACGCCGCCTGCGTCTCCATGACGTCGGCGAGCTTGTCCCAGATCTTCTCGCGCTCGTACAGCTTCTCGAGCTCGCCGAGCGCTTCCAGATGCGCCGGGTTGGAGTCGAGCACCTTCTGCCACAGCTCGATCGAAACCGAAGGCTTCTTCAGCTTCTCCGACGCCAGCTTGGCCACCTCGATGAACTTGACGCTGCGCTCGTCGGCGTTGGCGATGCGCTCGATCTCTTTCTGGTGAACGCCGATCAGCTTTTCCCAGTCGCGCCGCTTCTCGTAGTTGGTCTTGAGATAGGCGATGGCCGTCGGCGTTGCCGCCGTCGAGCTCGAGGACCTTCTCGTACGCCTTGATGGCCTCGGCGACGTTCGAGAACTTGTCCTGAAACAGCCCGGCGATGCGCAGGTAGAGCTCGACCGGCGACTCGCCGCCCGTCGCCGAATCACCGACCGCCGCCGCCTTCTTCTGCAGGACGCCGATGAGATCGGGCCAGCGCTTCATGTGCTCGTACTGCGTCGCCAAGGCGTCGAGCGCGCGCATCTCGGTCGGCTTGCAGCGCGAGGATGGCGTTGTAGGTATTGACCACCATCGTGTCGAGCTTCAGCCGCGTCTTGTAGATGTCGACCATCTCGTAGAGCGTGGCGACCTTCTCGTCGACGGTGGCGTCGGGAAGCTTCTCGGCTTCCTCCTTGAGCAGCTCGATGAGCGCGTTCCAGCGCTCGGCCTTCGTATACAGCCGCTGCAGCTCACGGCGCGGCGCACGAATCGTCGGGTTGGCCTGCACCAGCTTGCGCCAGGCCTCGATGCCCTTGTCGGCGCCCGCGGTCTCGGCGTTGCGCGCGGCGTCCATCTGCGCGCGCAGCTCGTCGGAGATCTTCTCGTCGCGGGCGACGGCCGGCGCCGCAGCCGGCTCCGCCACCTTCGCCGCCGGACGATTCTCCGCCGCCGCCGTCACCGGCGCTTCCACCTCGGCCGCCTGCGTAGCCGGATGCTCTTCACTCTTCGGCAAACGTTCCTCGGTCTTCGTCGGTTGGGGCGCCGGCGCTTTGGCTGCCGGCTCCTCGATCTTCGCCGCCGTCGGCTCGGCCTTCGTCTCGACTTTCGCTTCCGGCTTCGCGTCGGCTTTCGGCGCGGCGGCGACAGGCGCGCTGGCGCGCACCTCGGGCTCGCTCACCGGCACCGGCTCGGCCGGCGGAATCGGCGGCAGCTCTTCCGGCGCTTCTTCGCGCGGCTCTTCCAGCGGCTCTTCCGACTTCGCGCTGTGCCCGCCATTCTTCTGCGCGCCGTTCGTCGGCGCCGGCGCCGGCGCGCCACCGAGCGCCGCCATGAGCGCGTTGGCCCGCTTCGCTGTCGACGGCTTCTCCACGCCCGGCGCCGTGTCGCGCATGAACGCGTGCAAGTCTTCGGACTCGGGGTTGATGCGCTCGACCTGCGCGAAGTAGCTCTTCGCCTTATCCGAGTCGCGCAGCTCCTTCCACGAGATCGTGCCCGCCTGCGCCGCCAAGAACGCCTGCTCGTCCTCGCTCAGCCCGGCGCGCAGACCGAGGTCGGCGATCGCCAAGAGCTTGGCCCAATCGCCCTTCGGCCCTTCGATCTCGCGCAAAAAGCCGAACGCCGCCAAGTGACCCGAGAAGCTGGCGCCCTGTGCGAATGCGTCGCCATAGTAGGCCTGGAGCGCCTTGCGGTAGAAATGCGCCGAGCGCTCGATGTCGTTCCAGCGCAGCGCCCACATCGACGCGAAACGGCGATAGAGCTCGGCCTGCTCGCGCTCGTCGGCGCAGGCAAAGGCGCGGCTCTCGTGCAGCTTGACGATGTCGTCGAAGCGCTTCTGCGCACCGAGCGCGCCTTCGAGCAGGAAGTTCGCCTGCTCGTGCTGCGGCTCGTTGGCGACGACCTTCTGCAGCGCCTCCAAGTACGACGGATCAGCGGGCACTTCGAGCCGATAAATGCGCGCCACGCGCATCATGATCCGCGCCGCCGTCGCCGAGTCGGCGCGCTCGGCCTGCTTCGTCAGCCGCTCCGCCTCGCCCAGCCAATCTTCGCGATCGTAGTTCGCCGCACGCAACGCATCCTGCACGTCGACGTCGTCGGGAAGCGCCGCCGCCGCCGCCTCGAGGTGCTGCAGCGCTTGGTCGCGCTGGCCGAGATCGAGCCGCGCGATGCCGAGCCAGCCTTCCAGCGCCGCCCGCTGCGGCCCGTCGGTGGCGACGCGCAGCTCGAGCCCGAGCAGCGTCGCCACCATCTCGAGGTTCCCCATCTCGCGATAGATCGCGCGTGCCCGATCGAGTGCCCGCAGGTCCGTCTGTGAGAGCTTGAACGCGCGCTGGTAGTGCACCATCGCGCGGTCTTTGCGCAGGAAGACGTCTTCGCAGAGCTGACCGAGCTCGTACAGCCGCTGCGCTTTCGCTTCCTTCGGCTCCTCGACGCTGTCGACCTCGCGCTCGAGCTCCTCGATGAGGCTCGGCCAGCTACGAGCCGTACGCAAACGCTGCTTGATCTCCTGGCGGAGTTCCATGTGGCGCTATCCTCACACGTTCACAGGGGAAAAGGGCGGCCTAAAGCGGCGTCGGTTATAACACGCGACACCGACCCGATCAACTCGTTAAGGCGGCAAGACTACGCTGAGATTTCGGAAGTGACGAGATGAGAGCGACGGGTGAAACGGAGTGCGGCAACGCTTTGGTGTGCAACCGGCGCGCGGTAGACCAAAGCGGCGATCGACCTACGGGGCGTCGAGCGCGTAGATCTCGTCGCTGGCGGCCTTCGACAGCTCGGGACCAGCCTTCGACCCGTAGCCCTTGATGAACTTGTCGAGCCACTCCTTGGCGTGCACCTTGTCGTTCAAGAGCTTGTAGGTGTGCCCGACGTTGTAATAGGCGAGATAGAGGTCCGGGTTGAGCTGCACGGCCTTCTGGAACTCTTTGATCGCCTCTTCGTACTGCTTTTGCTTCTGCAGCGCCTCGGCCAAGCCCTGGTGCGCGTCGCCGTCGGAGTCGCTGGCCAGAATCGCGTTCTGGAAGACCTGCGCCGCCTCTTTGTCGTAGTCGTTGTCGAGGTACATGTCGCCCAGCTTCAGGTACGGCTGGACGAAGCGCGGGTTGGACTCGATCGCCTTGCGATACTCGGCGTCGGCCTCGCGCAGCTTGTCCTGCGCCTGCAGCGCGATGCCCATCCGGTAGTGCGCCTTGTACAGCTTCGGGTCGAGCGACAGCGCCTTGGTGAACTCCGCCTGCGCTTCACCAATCTTCGCCGGATTGCCCAGCTTCTCCGGATGCGCCACCGGCTCCGGCGGCAGGCTCTGCTCGTACAGCGCGTTGCCGAGCTCGTAGTGCAGCGCCGGGTTGTCGGTGTCGAGCCGCGCCGCCGACGTGAAGGCGTCGGCCGCCTCCGGCCACTTGCGCATGTCCTTGTAAATGACGCCCATGTTGTAGAACGCGGCGGCATTCGTCGGATCGATCACGGTCGCCTGCTTCAGGTTCGTCAGGGCGGTGTCGAAGATCTTCTGCCGACCCGCCTCGACGCCCTTGTTCATCACTTCGATCGAGCGATTATGATCTTCATTGCAGCCCGTCGCGGCGACGAGCATTGCAGCAGCGATGACTCGTTTCATGGCGCGAACCCTATCATTTCGAGGAGGGAAGGTGAAGCGAACGAGGCTTATTCCGCGCCCGCGGCCTTGAGGACGAACGGATACGAGACGATGACGATACCGCCGCCTTGCGGCTTCGGGAACTCCCAGCGCTTGACGGCCTGCGCGATGCACTGCTCGACCGACGGGTTGTTCATCGTCGAGTTGGCTGCACGATCGAAGCAATGACCTGACCGGTGCCGCTGATGGTGAACTGCACCATGACGCGACCGTAGAGGTCCTGCTTATGCATCAGCTCCTTCTCGTAGCAGAACTTCACTTCGTTCAAGTGGCGGCGAATGATGCGGCGGATGATTTCCTTGTCGAGCGAGCCGCGCACCTGCGCCGTGCCGGGAACGACGTCGGGCGCCGAGGCGCGACGACCGCCGAGACCGCCGGCGCCGCGGCCGTAGCCGGAGCCGTTGCCGCCGCCGCCGCCCTTGCCGATGGTGCCGAGGTTGCCGAGGCCGATCGTGCCTTCACCGGTGCCGCCGCCGCCCTTGCCCGAGCCGACGAGGCCGAGGCCGCCGACGCCGTACGCTTCGCCGATCTGCGTGCCGACGAGACCACCGAGGACGTTCTCGGCGTCGTTACCGAGCGCCGTGTCGCGACCGAAGATCGACGCCAAGTGCGAGCCTTCCGTCGACTTCAAGAGGCCGATGCACGCCCGACTTCTGCGCCTGCTCTTCGGCGAGCATCTTCGCGAGGTGCGGATCCGTGTTGTCCTTCGGACCCTTGAGGCCGTAGAGACCAGACTTGTTCTTGCTGGTCTTCTTGCCCATCTTGCCTTCTTCGCCCTTGTGGCGCTTGCCCTTGCCACCGGCTTCGTCGTTCGACTTCTTCTTGAGCCACTCCGGAATCTGCTCTTCCTTCTCCTCCGGCGGCTTGATCAAGAACTGCGCGAAGCGCTTGTCGTTCATGAAGGCGTCGAGCGACAGCGACTTGGGATCGGGCGGAATCGAGTAGACCATGAAGAGGAACAGCAGCACGGCGAGACCGGTCGCGCCGGTGTACGCCTGCGTGTTCCAATCGATCTCGAATCGGCGTCTCGTAGTGACGCGGCGGCGGCACCGACGAGATGAGGAACGTGTTCTGCGCGAGGTCGATCTTGGCGCGGGCGTTGTTCGGAATCGCCCAGGCGTACGCGCCCGCCACTTCCGACGACGCGTGCGCGCGGCCCGACTGCGCCAGCTGCGCCAGCGACATCGTCTGACCATCGACGGTGATGTCGCCCGACATCTGGTTCGTGAAGAGCAGCTCGAAGTCGGTGCCCGTCGAGTGCACGAGCGGGAACGACGCCACCGGCAGGTACTCGGCCGGCGCGTTGAACAGCGCCTTGCCATCCGGTCCGATGGTGAAGTCGCGGGGCCCACGCTCCGAGAACAGGCGGAACAGGCCGTGGAACAGCGAGTAGATACCGGCGCCGAGCATCAACACCGCGAGGATGTCGAGGAACGGACCGTCGTGCGGCAGCACGAACTCGTTGTGCGGCTTGCCGGCCGCGTCCCACGCATCCCACGCGCGGTGAATGCCGGAGACGTCGACGAAGGCGACGATGAAGCTGATGAACGAGATGGCGAGCGCCGCGACGCTGAAGCCGAGGAGGCCCTTGGTCGCGCCGCTGACGGTGCCGGCGGTCGGGTTCGAGAGGTGGGCGACCTCGACGATCGCGTCCTCGAACATGGCGTTGACTTCGATGGCGCGCGAGCCGTCCTGCACTTCGACGGCCGAGGGATCGAATCCCGGAGGCGCGCCGAAACCGGCGGGCGCGCCGGCGCCACGATAGGCACCGCCGTGACCACCGGCGGGCGCCGCGTGAGCCGCGGGCGGCGCGAAAGCCGGCGCGGGCGGCGCAAACGCAGGCGCCGGAGGCGCGAACGGCGGCGGCGGATTGTTCGGCTGCCCGAACGACTGCGCCGGCGGCGGCGCGAACGGATTGGGAGCGGCCTGCTGCGGCGGCGCAAACTGCGGCGCCGGCGGAGCGTACTGCGGCTGCGGCGGCGCATACTGCGGCTGCGGCGGCGCGAACTGCTGCTGCGGCGGTGCAAACTGCTGCGGCGGCGCGGCTGCCGGCGGCGCCGGGAAGCTCGGCGCCGGCGGCGCGGCCGGCGCCGCGAACGGCGACGGCGACGCCGACATGCCCATCACCGTCGCGCGCTGCTGCGGCGCGGGCGCGGTCTGCGGCGCCAGCTGCACCTGCGTCGGACCGTCGTCGGCCTGAGCCGCGATCGGCTCCCCGACGGCGACGACGAGCTTGGTATTGCCGAGGACGATCTCGATCACCCGACTGCAGCTTGGTCTTGTTGACCTTCTGCCCGTTGACCAGCGTGCCCTTGGTCGAGCCGAGATCGATGATGTAGATCTCGCCCGGACCCGCGATCTCGATGACCGCGTGCATGCGGCTGACCGCTTCGTCGTCAATGCGCAGGTGGCTCGACGACAGCTTGCCGACCTTGATGATGTCTTGGGTCAGCGTCTCGGTCCGCACGTACTGATCCCCCTTGGGATCGACCTTGTAGATCTCGAAAGTCAGGGGGACGTTCACGCCGCTCGGCATTGCCAGCTCCTAAGAGTGCTAGATGTCTTCAGCAGACTTGATCATCTCCGGGATGAAGTTCTCCCGGATCTTGATCAGCGACGAATGCTTGGCGCCTTTGCGCGTATCGACGAATTCACCGTCGGGCCGCACGAGGTCGCCTTCGACCGTGTCGTCATCGAAGTCGTAGACCGTCTTCGACTTGTACTGAGTCTCGCCGGCCGGCGGCGCCTGCGCCAACAAGGCGCCGGGACCAGCCAACAGCGTTGCTCCGAACACGAGAGCCATCAGTTTGCGCGACATGGTTCTAACCTCCCTAATGGACAACGCGACTAGCGCGCGGTTCCAAAAATATTAAAGGTAGCGCACATCAGCAGATAATGCCCCTTACTTGCTGGGCTTTTCAGCGGCGTCGCCAGCCGGAGCGGCGCCCTTGGCGTCACCTTTGGCGTCCGCCGGAGCAGCGCCCTTGGCATCGGCCGGAGCGCCCTTCTTCGCGGCCTCCTGCTGGGCCTTCTCCTGCGCTTCCATCTCCTTCTGCTGCTTCTCCATCTGTTCCTGCATGACCTTGTTCTCGGCTTCGATCTTCTTCTGCTGCTCGAGCGCCGCGAACATGTCGTCGATGTCCTTGATGCGACGCTCGGAGTCCTTGACCTTGTCGGCGTTGGTGTTGC
Organism: uncultured delta proteobacterium; assembly: GCA_963785725.1. Taxonomy (GTDB): domain Bacteria; phylum Myxococcota_A; class Polyangia; order Palsa-1104; family Palsa-1104; genus JAQBQH01. The sequence continues at coordinate 59,754 of CAWAWS010000009.1, forward strand.
CGCAGCCGCGGTACTTCGAGAAGAAGTCCTTGGCCGTGTTGAGGTTGGCGTTGGCCGGGTCGCTCTTGTAGTCCTGGTAGAGCACGCCCATGTTGTACTGAATCGCGCAGTTCTTCGGGTCGAGGTCGGCCGCCTTCTTGTACCAGCTCTCCGCTTCCTCGATCTTCTTGAGGCCGCGCGACGCCACGCCCATTCCGACGGTGGCGTCGAGGTTCTTCGGGTCCAGCTTCAGGACCGCCGCGAACGCCGTCGCCGCCTTCTCGTACTGACGCGTCGACAAGCCGATGGCGCCGATGTTCAAGTGCGCCTCGACGTACTTCGGATCGAGCGACGCCGCCTGCTCGAAGTTCTTGAGCGCGACGGACATGTACTTCTTGCGCAGGTTGATGAGGCCGAGCGTGTTGTAGATCGGCGGATAGTTCTTATCGAGCTCCTTGCCTTGGTTGCAGACGAGCTCGGCCAGGTCGAGCTTGGCGCGGTCGTTCTCGGCGATCGTGTAGTAGACGAGCGCGAGCAGGCCGTAAGCCGGCAGCGAGTAGGCGTCGATGGCGAGCGCGCGACGCAGGTTCGAAATCGCCTGCGTGTAGAGCGCGCGATCACCGGACTGCTTGCCCTGCTGATAGAGAATCGCCGCCAGGTTGTTGTAGGCCGGCGCGTTGCCGCGCGGATCCGCCTGAATGGCCTTCTCGAACCACGACTTCGCCGTCGCCGGGTTGTTCTGCTTGTAATAGAGCTCGCCGAGGTTGTTCAGCGCCGGCGAGTAGCCCGGATTCGCCGCCAACGCCGCGTTGTACTCGCTCTCCGCGCCCTTGTCGTCGTTGCACGCCTCGAGAATGGTGCCGGCGTTGAAGTGCGCCTGCGCCGCCAGCTTCGGCTCGCTGATGCGGGCGAACGCCGACGACAGCGAGCGGCAATCCTCGGCGTTCGGTGCCCGCCTTCTTCGCCGCTTCCCACTTCTTGACGGCGCCGTCGAACTCCGCCTTGACGCTGGCCGAGACCTTGGGCGGCTCCGGCTGCTTGGCGGCCGCTTGCTGCTGCTGCTGCGCCTGCTCGATCTTCTCCGAGGACGGCGGCTTGGGCGCGGTCTCGTTCTTCGCCGCTGCGGTCTGGGCCTCTTCTTCGTCGCCCTTGGTCGCGGGCTGTCCCGCCGTCGCGCAGCCGACCGCCGACGCCGCCAGCAGCGCCGACAACATGAATCCGTTGAAGCGCTTCATTTACTTCGTCTCCAAAGGCTGAACCTGCGTCCGATCCATCGTCACCGCGACGTAGCCTGGCTGCGCGCGAATCTCGGCCGCCAGCGGGTACTCGATGGGCTTGATCTGGTTGAGCTCGGCCTCGCACAGCTGCGACCACTCGTCGGAGAACGACAGCTCCGTCGACTTGTTGAGGCAGATCGAGAGACCGTCGATGGCCTTGGCCTCGATCGGCTCGGCCTGGTCGGTCAGCGCGTCGCAATACGCGTCGTGGAACATCTGGTCGAAGTCTTCCTGCGGATAGCCCTGCGGCGCCGAGCCCGCCTTCGGGACCGGAGCGGTGTAGAGCTGGCCCGAGAAGTCCTGGAAGACCTGGCCGATGCGTGCCGCGGCCGCGATGACCCAGTGCGCGTTCTTGAAGAGAATGACGTTCTGATAGATCTTCCGCGCCACCTCGAGCTGCTTGCCCTTGGCGTCGAGGTACGATTTGAACTTCTTCAGCGACTCGGCCATCTTCGCCTTCTGCGCCTTGACGCGACCGGGCGACGAGCCGTCCGGCGGCGGCGAGAAGTCGAGCTTCTCCGGGATCTGGATCTTGAGGAACTTCTCGTACTCGAGATCGCCTTCCATCATGCGCGCTTCGGCCGCCTGCGCCGTCATGTTGACGATGCGCGCGTTGCGCTCTTCCTCGTCTTTGCCCGGAACCTGCTTCTCGGCCGCGCCGCCCCTGAACAGCTTGAGCGCCTCGGCAAAGTGCGCCATCGCCTCTTTGACCAGAGCCGGCTTGCGGTCGTGGACGATGATCTTCGACTTCGTCTCCGGACCGCACTGCGGCGGCAAGCCAGCGCCCTTCTTGTGGCTCTTCTTCTTGCCCTTGGTCTTCGCCGCCTGCTTTTCGGCCGCGCGAGCCGCGCCACCGGCGCGCGTACGCTGCACTTCGATGCAGGCGCCGTTGATGCCGCCGTTCGGCAGCGGGCAGGAGTCGCGCCAGGCGATCTCGCCCAGCTTGACCTGCGCCGTGATCTGACGATCGACGCCGCCGCGCGCACCCCAGAACTTCAAGTAGTCGAGGTTGTGCTTGCGCAGCTTGTCCCAGTCTTTCTGCTGCTCGTAAATGAGGCCCTCACCGAACGCGACGCCGGCGGCCTTGTCGACGAACTCTTTGCGACCGCCGTAATCCTTGACGTAGAGCTCGACGTCCTTGACCGACTTCTCGTTGTCGCCGAGACCACGACGATAGAATCGAGGCCGAGAAGAGCGCGGTCGGCGCGTCCTTTTCGCCGGGATACTTCTCGGCGAACTGCTCGTACTTGTCGGCCGCGAGCTCGTAAGCGGCGATGTCCTGATAGTTACGACCGATCTGGAAGATCGCCTTCTTCGCCAGCACCGAGTCGGGGCGGACCTTGAGCAGCGCCTCGCGAGCGCCGATGGCCGAGCCGAGCAAGTGGGCGCGCTCGAAGAGGACTGCGGCCGAGTAATAGACTTCGTCGATCTTGGGATCGTTCGGGAAGTCCTGCGTCATCTTGATGTAGAGACCGGCGGCCTCTTTGAACTTGCCGTCCTTTGTCGCGAGCTCGATGCGCTTACGCGTCAGGCCCGAGGCCAGCGAGGTGCACTGGCTCGCGACGCTGGCGTCCCTCGGGGAGAAGGTCGGGCAGAACTGATCGAGCGTCGCCTGCAGCTCGTCGTACTGCTTCTTGATCGACAAGCAGTCGAACAACAGGTTGAGCGAGTAGATCGCCAGATCCGACTGCGCATGATGCTCGACGAGATCCTTGAACAGCGGGATCGCCTGATCGAAGTGGTTGTACTCGTAGTAGGTGTGCGCCTTCGTCCACTTGATCTTCGGCAGCTCGTCCGACGCCGGCACGTACTTGATGTACGTATCGAACGCCGCGATCATCTTCTGGAAGCGCTCGGGAATCGGCTTCGCCTCGAGCACCACCTCGCCCACTTCGGTCTCGTCCTTTTCCTTGCCCTTCTTGCTCGCCTCTTTCGCCGCGGCGATCTCTTTGCTCTTCTTGACGCGCGTCTCACGCGTGTCCTCGCCCTCTTCGATCGAGAGGCAGTTCTTCCACGACAAGACCGAGGCGAACGCCGCGTCCTTGAGCCACTTGGCGTTCGGGTTCGGATCCATCTCGACGACCTTCGTGTAGACCGGCGCCGCTTCGCAGTATTTCTGGTTGTCGCCGGCCGTGCCCAGCTTCCACAGCAATTCGCCGTAGTAGTAGGTCATGACGTACGCGTCCTTCTCTTTCGGGAAGCGCGTCAGGTATTCCTTGTAGAGGTACTGAGCCAGCGCGTAGGTGTCGTTGTTGTTGGTGCGCTGCGCTTCTTTGTGCCAGACCGTCGCCAGCTCGCGCAGCGTGTTCGCCGTCGAGTCGCGGCATTCGTCGAGCATGTCCTTCTTGACGCCCGGCATGCCCTTGACCTTCTCGTAGATCGCCGAGAGGCGCTGGAGCTCCTTGACCGTGTCGGGCGCGGCGCGCGAGCCGGTATAGGCCAGCGTGTTCTTCATGACTTCGTTCTGCCAGGTGCAGACCTTGGGGCTGCTCGGCTCGAGCGTCATCAAGTTGCGATAGACCTTGATGGAGTCGGCGAACTGACCCTGGCCGTTGTAGAGCTCGCCGAGCTGCTCGAGCATCGTCATCGCGTAGTTGCCGCCGATGCGACGGAAGAAGTCCCACGCCTTCTCCGGCGTGCCGACGCGAGCGTAGGCGCGGACCGAGTCCTTCTTCGCCTCTTTCGAGAGCGCCGCCTTGCCGGCTTTGGCGCCCGGCGTGCCCGGCTTGTCGGAGAGCTCGATGACGTTGACGAACGTCGCCAACGCCTGCTTGAAGTCACCCAGGTTGAAGTAGACCCAGCCCTCGTAATACTTGGCGTAGATGAAGATCGTCGACTCGGGATACTGCAAGACCTTGTCGTAGAACTTGAGCGCGGCCTCGAGATCCTTGTTGTCGAAGTAGTACTGGCCGAACGCGAAGAACGCGTACGGCACGTACTTCGACTTCGGATAGTCTTTGACGAGGCGCTTGAAGTACTTGCGGGCGGCGTCGTCCTTCTTCACCTGCTGCAACAGATAGGCGAGGTAGAAGAGGACTTCGTCGGTGCGCTTGTACGAGCCGTACTTGTCGGGATGGTCGGCGACCTCGAGGTACGCCTTGACCGACGCGAACAGCCACTGGTTCTCGCGCTTCTGGAAGTCGGCCTGCTGGCCCTTCAGCTGCGACGCGAGGCCGGTGTTGCCGGAGTTGCCGGCGTCGAAGACCTTCTGGTCGAGGTCGCGCGCGCGGAAGTTGTAGTACTGGCGCTGCTCGTTATAGAGCTCGGCCATACGGAACAGGAGATCCGGCTTCTCCGGGTCGCTGTCGTTGGTGGTCTCGATGAGTCGCTGCAAGACGCGGATCTGCGCGTCGGTCACCGACTTGACCTTCTCGCCCACGCCGCCGAACACGTCGTCGGCGCTGATGGCCGGACGGTTGCGCTCCTCGGTCTTCTTTTGCACCGGCTTCGTCACCGCGGTCTGCGTGGCGACGATGTCCGATTCCTTCTTGGTGTACTTGGCCGCCGCCGACGCCAACGAGGACGTCAGCGCAAACGACGCAAGCAATGCTCCGGAGACGATCCGCTTCATATGGATTACCGCCCGCACTTGTTGGCCACTTTGAACCGGTAGAAGCCCAGCTCGTCCTTCCAATATTCACCCTTGAAAGGCCACTGCTGGTGCTCGTCGTCGATGACGATGGTGTTGTAATTCTTCGAGTTCGGGTTGATCGAGCTCTGGTCCTGCCCGACGCCGGCCGTGAGCGCGCCCTTCTGCGCGTTCAAGGTCTCGAACTCGATCTTGATCGACTGCTTCATGAGATCCTGAATCTCCGACGCGAGACGCGTGAGGCGATTGCGCGCCAGCTGACCGGCGTCGTTCGCCGCCAGCGACTTCTGCAGCGTGAGATCTTGCAAGATGTTGCCGGCGACGGCGGTCGACTTCCACGCCGGGTCGGCCTTGTCGATCGCCTTCAGCTCGCGGTCGAGCTCGGCGACCCACTCGATGTTCTTCTGCAGCGAGCGGTCGGCCAAGGCGCCGGCGGCCGCGTGCTGCGCGCGCTCGCTCAACCCCTCGCCTTCGCCGTCGCGGATCTTGATGACGTAGTCGTAGAACTGCGCGTTGTCGGGGTACTTGGCGAGGATGGCGTCGACCTCTTTGCGCAGGTCGGGATAGACCGAGTTGAACTCGGTGATGGCTTCGGCCGAGCGGTCGTAGTTGCAGCGGTTGAAATAGATGACGGCTTTGAGGATGTACGCCTCGGGGTAGAACTCCGTCTCGAAGTAGGGCGACGTGATCGAGTGGATGTTACCGAGCGCCTTGGAGTCGCCGTCGACCATGAAGTAGGCCCACGACGCCTCGAACAGCGACGCGCCCCAATCCGGCGACGCGCCTTCACGCGACTCCGGTCCCGGCAGCTTCTCGAAGTACTTGATCGCCTGCTGATACTGCTTGGTCGAGTAGAAGACGCGGCCGAGCGACAGGTTGGCCAGCTCCTCGGCCTCTTTGAGCGACTTCGGAACCTTGTCCGGATCGTCGTACTCCTTGACCTTGCGCAGGATGGCCTTGAACGAATCGGCGGCGATCTTGCCGTGGTACTCGCGAACGTGGGTCAGACCCTCGAGGAACTTGGCGCGCGGGTAGAACTCGCTCTTCGCGGGGACGGAGCTGAACAGCTCGACGGCCTCTTTGAAGTTGCCCTTCTGATAGTGGTAGCGGCCGAGCAGGTAATAGAGCTCGTCGCGCACCGGCTCGAGCGCCGGCTGATCGAGATCGGAGCGCGTGTACTTGCCGATCTTCTCGAGCACGCCCGCCGACTCGGGCAGGAAGCGCGACAGCGACGCCAGCCACTGCAGCGTCTTCTGCGTAGTAGCGATGATTCGGGCCCTTCTGAACGATCTTGTCGAAGTAGCTCAGCGACGCCGAGTAGTACTTCATGTTGAACAGCGTCTTGCCCATGAAGAACTCGGCGCGCTGCTTGTTGCCCTCGTCGTCGCCCGACTGGCCTTCGACGACCTTGTTGAGCTCGATCGACGAGTTGGCGTAGTCCTCGGCGTCGTAGAGCTTGAGCGCGCGCTCCAGCACCTTCGACGGCGGTCCCGGCGGACCCGTGGGCGCGACCGCTTCGGGCGTGAAATTCATCGGCTTCTTCTTGCCGCCCGCCTTGCCCGGCTCGTCCTGATGGACCTCCTCGGGGCTGAACGTCATACCGCCGCCTCCCGAGTCGGTCGCGGCAGGCTGCGCCTCCTCCGCGGGAGCGCCCTTCTTCTTTTTCTTGGCGAACGCCGTGCCCGAGGTGACTTGCATCACCAGCAGCGGCGCGACCAAAAGGACGAATCCACGGAGCATCTTCCGAGTCATCGAGAACCTCTCGTTGGGGTCGCGAGTTTATTCACAGCCTGACGGATAGACAAGGAATTCCAAGTTCGTGAATAATTCACCGAGTTACTCCTACATGGCCGTTCGGTGTGGCGAGCCCTGCCATCGTCGGCGCGACAATAGAAAATTAAAATCGAACATGTCAAGTCACGGATTCTCCTTGACGCTTGCGGCCTCGGTTGCTAGTAAAGGCCCTCTCTTTTTTGGAGATCGCTCGTGGATAACTTGCTCGGCCGCCCTCTCGAAGTCGAAGTTCGCGATAGCCTTGAGAAGGCGATGAAGATCTTGAAGCAGAAAATGTCGAAGGAAGGCATTTTGCAAGAGGTCAAGCGGCGTCGGTTCTACGAGAAGCCCAGCGTGAAGCGGAAGCGCAAGATGCGTGAAGCCCGCAAGCGTCGCCGTCGTGAGGCGAAGCGTCGCGGCGGCGGGAAATAGTTTCTCAGCTTTTGCCGTAACGCACCGGCTCTTCGTTCGTTTCGATTCATCCTCATAAAGACGGGCCGCCCGATTCAGTCGCGGGCGGCCTTTTCTTTTGTGCGCTTTTTAGCAAAGCTGCGCACATGAGCTCTCACACGAAGACGACGACCGCGACGCGCTGCGCCCACGCCGGTCACGACGCGGCCGGGCTGCCGAGCAACGTCACGACGCACGCGCCGCCGATCTATCAGACCTCGGGCTTCGAATATCCGTCGCATGTCGAGGCCGACGCGGCCGCCGACGGCAAGCTGCCGCTGTACACGCGCGACGGCAATCCCACCGACGAGCGGCTGGCGCGCGCGCTGGCCGATCTCGAAGGCGCCGAGGCCGGCTGCGTGTTCTCGTCGGGGATGGCCGCGATCGCGACGGCGCTGGAGGCGTATGTCGGCGTCGGCGGGCACATCGTGTCGGTCGACGGGATCTACGGCGGCACCTACGAGCTCATCGCGGCGCTGCTGCCGCGGTTCGGCGTGACGCATACGATGGTGGCCGAGCCGAAGCCGGAGGCGATCGCGGCGGCGATTCGGCCGGAGACGAAGGTCGTGCACCTCGAGTCGATCTCGAATCCGCTCTTGCGCGTGGCCGATCTCGATGGCGTGGCGGCGGTTTGCAAGGCCAAGGGCATTCCGCTCACTGTCGACGCGACGTTCGCGACGCCGCTCTTGCAGCGGCCGATCGAGCGCGGCGCGACGTTGTCGGTGCACTCGGCGACGAAGTACATCGGCGGGCACGGCGACATCATCCTCGGCGTCGTCGCGGGCGCCCAAGAGGCGATCGACAAGGTGCGCAAGCTACGCAAGCTGCACGGATCGACGCCCGACCCGTTCGCGGCCTGGCTGGCGCTGCGCGGGCTGCGGACGATGGCCTTGCGCGTCGACCGGCAGACGGCGTCGGCGCTGCAGATCGCGCGGGCGCTGGTGGAGATGCCGGGCGTCGAGCGCGTGCACCATCCGTCGCTGCCGTCGCATCCCGATCACGCGCTGGCCAAGAAGCAGCTCGACGGCGGCGGGGCCATCGTCAGCTTCGAGGTCAAAGGCGGCTTGGAAGGCGCGCGGCGGGTCTACGATCGGCTGCGGCTGGTCGTGCGCGCGGCCAGCTTGGGCGACGTGACGTCGCTGATGACGCATCCGGCGACGTTCTCGCACAAGGGTTTGGGCGCGGCCGAGCGCCAGCGCATCGGCATCGTCGACGGACTGTTGCGGCTATCGGTGGGAATCGAGGACGCTGGGGATCTGATCGACGACTTGCGGCAGGCGCTCGCCTGAACGGGCGCGATCGGCGAGGCGCGCCAACACGCCGTCGATGAGCTTCTCGAAGTCGGCGCGACCACGGCCGGTCGTGCCCTCGAACTCGTAGATCGTCTTGCGGTGCGACGGCGCGGCCTTGTGGCGCGTGTTGACGCGAATCGGGCTCTCGAAGATGGCGTCGCCGAACTGACGGCGCAGGATCTTCTCGACCTCGACGGTGATGCGCTCGCGCTTGTCGTACATCGTCAACAAGTAGCCGAGCACTTCGCAGCGCGCGCCGAGGCGTTGCCGGATGCGCGCCAGCGTCTCGCCGAACAGCTTGAGGCCCAAGATCGGTAGGTATTCGCAGCTCACCGGCACGATGATGTGCTCGGCAGCGACCAGCGCGTTGTAGGTCAAGAGGCCGAGATAGGGCGCCGTGTCGACGACGATGTAGTCGACCTTGTCGGTCACCGTCGAGAGGCAGCGCTGCAGGACCTGCTCGCGCGCCATCGCCGTCGCCAAGTGGATGTCGACCGCGGCCAACGTCTCGCCCGCCGGCGCGACGAACAGGTTCTCGGTCTTCGTCTCACGAACGACGTGCTCGATCTGCCGCTCGTGGATGAGGCATTCGGCGACCGACGCGTCGCCCTCCTTGAGCTTGACGCCGAGCGTGGCCGTCGCCGAGCCCTGGATGTCGAGGTCGAGGAGCAGCGTCTTGTGGCCACGGCGCGCCAGGCCCGCGGCGAGGTTGACCGCCGTCGTCGTCTTGCCCACGCCGCCCTTTTGATTCGCGATGCACAGAATCGACATGCCTCGACGCTACGGCCGACCGATCGCGCGAGCAAATTTTTGCGTCTCACGTGATATGTTGCCGCCGTGTCACGCTATGTGGAGATCGCGTTCGCGGTGACGCCGGAACGCGTGGAGAACGATATCGAGACGTTGGTCGCTTTGGGCGCGAGTGGGGTCGAGGAGCGCGATCAGACCACCTTCGACAAGGCGCCCGACGCCGGCTCGCCGCTCTTGCTCGTATGGCTGCCCGTCGAGGAGGCCAAGGACTTTCTCGTCCGTGCCGAGGCCGCCGGGCTGCCGCCGCCGTCGGATTCGGGCCGCGTGCGCCACGAAGACGAGTGGCGCGACGTGTGGAAGAAGTTCTTCGCGCCGCGCAAAGTGGGCCGCTTCGTCATCGTGCCGAGCTGGGAGAAATACCGAGCCGGCGACGGCGAAGTCTTGATCGACATGGATCCGGGCCGCGCCTTCGGCACCGGCGGCCATCCGTCGACGCGCTTGTGCCTGGAGGCGATCTCGCGGCTCGACGACTGCGAGCGCTTCTTGGACTTGGGCTGCGGCTCGGGCGTCCTGTCGATCGCCTGCGCCAAGCTGTTCGACGGCTCGAGCGGCATCGGCGTCGACATCGATCCCGATTCGGTGGACGTCGCACGTGAAAACGTGACGCGCAACCTCGTCACCGATCGCATCTCGTGCTCGACGACGCCGATGGCCGACGTGCACGGGCCGTTCGATCTCGTGCTCGCCAACATCTTGCCCGACGTGCTGATCCCGATGGCCGACGTCATCGCCGGCAAAGTGGCGCCGGGAGGCACGCTGATCTTGTCGGGAATCTTGATCGAGCTGGCCGACGGCGTGGAGGCGGAGTACGTGCCGCTCGGCATGCGCACGGTGGAGCACATCGACGAAGAGGGCTGGCGCGCGATCGTGATGGAACGGCCGGCCTAGCGAATGTCGCATCGACTGTTCGTGGAGCCGGCGCGGCTGGCCGATGAGGTCGTCGTGCTCACCGACGAGGATCATCGTTATCTGACGCGGGTGTTGCGGCTCGGCGTCGGCGAAGCGGTGACCTTGTTCGACGGCAAGAGCGTCGAGGCGCTGGCGCGCATCAGCCGCGTCGGGCCGCGGGCGCTCGAGCTGCGCATCGAGGAGCGGCGGCCGGTGTTGGCCGACACGCGGCCGCAGGTGACGCTGATTCAAGGGCTGGCCAAGGGCGACAAGATCGACTTCGTCGTGCAAAAAGCGACGGAGCTCGGGATGGCGCGCTTCATTCCGGTGACGACGGCGCGCGCGGTGCAGCGGCTCGACGGCACGGCGGCGCGGGCGCTGCAGCGACGGGCGCGCTGGCAAAAGATCGCGCGCGAGGCGGCGCGGCAGTCGGGCCGGCTCGACGTGCCCGAGGTCGAAGGCGTGACGACGCTGACGACGGCGCTGCGCGCGTCACCGAAGGACTCGCTGAAGCTGATGCTGTGGGAAGGCGCGCGGCAAACGTCACTGCGGACGGAGATTCCGACGGTGGTGCCGCAGCAGATCGTCATCGTCGTCGGTCCCGAAGGCGGATTTACCGTCGAGGAAGTGGAAGAGGCGCGCCATGACGGCTTCGTCGCGGTCGGGCTGGGGCCGCGCGTTTTGCGGACGGAGACGGCGGCGATGGTGATGCTGGCCATCCTCGGCTACGCGGTCGGCGATCTGGGATGACACGCGAGCGCGATTGCTGGGTTGCCGGGGAGCGGCGCGGGACTAATAATAGACGTCCCATGTCACCGGCTCTGCAGCAGGCGGTACCACCCTTGCGCGTGCACGTGGCCGGGTTTTGGCGCCGCCTCGCCGCCGCAGTCGTCGACGGCATGGTCCTGTCGGCAGTCGCGCTCATCTTGGGCACGGTGATGGCGCTGGTCTTGCGCCACCCGCTGCCGAAGCTGGGGCAGCTCGGGCCCGACTATCTCGTCGACGTCGCGGTCAACGGCGGGACGCTGGAAGTGGTGGCGCTGCTGCTGTTGGCGCTGCTGTCGTTCTCGTACTTCTACTTGTTCACCGTGTTGCGCGGGCAGACGTTCGGCAAGCACCTCCTGAAGGTGCGCGTCATCGACGCTTATGGTGACCGGCCTTCGGCGTGGCGCGCGTTGGTGCGGACGGCGGCCTATTTGCCGTCGCTGGCGGTGCTGGCGCTCGGCTTCGTCTGGGTGGGCTTCGATCGCGAGAAGCGCGGGCTGCACGACTGGCTCGCCGATACCTACGTGGTGCGCGCGTGACGTCACGGCTGGCGTCGCTGTTGGTGCAGGACGGGCTCGTCAGCGCCAAGAAGATGGCCGAGGCGTTCCAGCGTCAGGTCATCTACGGCGGCACGCTCGACACGATCTTGTTGGAGATGGATGTCGTCGACGAGCAGACGCTGCTGGAGGCGTTGGCGCGCAGCTCGTCGTTGCCGATCGCGGGCGATCTGCCGACGCCGGAGCAGCTGCAAGGGCTGAAATTGCGCGACTGGATGCCGCTGCCGATGTCGGAGCGGCATCGCGCGGTGCCGGTGGAGCTCGACGGCAACGTCATGCGCGTGCTCGTCATCGATCCGCCCGATCGCAAGCAGCTCGACGAGCTGGGCTACACGCTGTCGCTGTCGATCGAGCCCATCATCGTGCCCGAGTACCGCTTCGTGCAGGCGGTGGAGATGGTGTACGGCTCGCTGATTCCGGCGCGTTTTGCGTCGCTGGCGGCGAAGCTGGTGAAGCGCGCGGCCGATCCCAGCCGGGCGCGGCCGAAGCCGGCGCCGGCGCCCGTGCCGGTGGCGGTGCCGGTCGCCAACACGCAGCCGTATCCCGAGCCGGTGCCCGTCGCCATCAGCGAGCCGGCGGCGGCCGTCGCGACGAAGCCGGCGGTCGAAGCGGCGCCGCCGGTCGAAGCGGCAAGCCCGCTGGTCGAGAGCGCGAAGCCGGCGGAAGCGGTGCCGGCGCCGGAGACCGAGCTCGACAGCGGGCCGACGGCGCGCGAGACGCCGGCGGCCAAGGCGCATATGGCGGCCGACGTCGTGCCGACACTGCCGGTGGCGCCGGCGCCCGAGGAGCGCCGCGTCGTCACCGACGTGCCGATGCCGGGCGCCATGCCGGCGGCGGCGCCAATCGTCGAGGCCGCGCAGCAGGCCGAGCTCGAGCAGCGCACGACGACGCGCCCGGCCGCGCCCGAGACGGCGGCCTATGCGCATGCGCCGGCGGGCGGCGTGCCGTCGCCGGCGACGCCGATGCAGGCCGACGAAGCGCGCGCGGCCATCGACGCGGCCGAAGATCGCGACGGCATCTTCGAGGCGTTGTGTCGTGGCGCGCGGGCACGGCTGCCGTTCGCGGCCATCTTGACCGTGCACGGCGACACCGCGGCCGGACGCTTGGCGTTGGGCGCGACGTGGTTCGATCGCACGACGCTGGCGGCGGTGGCCGTGCCGCTCGACAAGCCGTCGCCGTTCCGCACCGCCAGCGTCGGACGCTCGCCCTATCTCGGCCGCATCGGCGAAGAAGAGATCGGCACGCAGCTGTTGGCGTCGCTGGGGCGTAAGCCGCCGCTGCCGGCGCTGCTCATGCCGGTCGTGCTGCGCGAGCGGGCGGTGGCGCTGTTGTACGCCGACGCCGACGGCAACGAGCTCGACGCCGACATCTTGGCCGAGCTGTCGACGCTGACGGCGGCGGCGGCGCGCAGCTTTCAGCGGCTGATCTTGCGGGCCAAAGGCGGCGAATATGGCCGGCCGACGGCGCCGGCGGCGAGCACGGCGGCCGGGGGCAGCAAGCTGAACACGACCGAATCCGCGGACGGCGCCGTCGCCGGCGGCTGGCATCGCCCGGATGAGCCGCACGTGCATCGGCCGACGCAGCCGCGCTTCTCGATGGCGCTCGTCAACGCGGTCAAGAACGAGCTGGCGGTCGACAAGCAGCGCGCGGTGCAGATGCCGCCGCGCGAGGATGCGGCGCCGGGCGGCGAGCTGCACGACGCGAAGACGGCGCCGCTGCCCGACGTCGAGGGCCTGGTGGCGTCGCTCGAGCGCGGCGACGAGCATGCGCAGATGAGCGGCGAGGCGCTGGTGGCGATCGGCGATCGCGCAGCGGCGGCGCTGGTGGCGCGCTTGCCGGGACCGCTCAGGCTCGATCGGCACACGCTGCGCGGCGCGACGCCGCCGCTCGGTGAGCACGGGCCGCTGTTGGCCGTCTTGGCGCGCATGGGGCGCGCGGCGCGCGATCCGCTGGTCGAGCGACTCGGCGATCCGTCGCTCGAGGTGCGCTACTACGCGACGCTGGCGTTGGGCGAGCTGAAGTCGCCCGATGTCGTGACGCCGCTCGGCTCGCGGCTCTACGATCCCGACGCGGCCGTGCGCCGCGCGGCGGTCGATGCGCTCGCGCACTTTGGCGACTCGCCGCAGCTGCGCCGCTTGCACGAGCAGCTGCGCGGCGACCTGCCCGGGCCCGACAACGTGCGCCAGCGTTATGCGGCCGAGGCGGTGGGCGCGCTCAAAGACGTCGAGTCGGTGCCGCGCCTCGTGGAGCTGGTCAAACACAGCGAGTTCGCGGTGGTGTCGGCGGCGCGCAAGTCGCTGGTGGAGATTACGAAGCAGGATTTCGGGACGTCGCGGTGGCGTTGGCGCAGCTGGTGGGAGCGGCATCGCGACGAGCCGCGCGTCGAGTGGATGCTCGAGAGCTTGGGCCACGCCGAGCCGGAGGTGCGGCATTCGGCGGCCGAGGAGCTGCGCGGGCTGTCGCGCGATTCGTTCGGGTATGCGTTCGATCTGCCGAAGCGCGAGCGTGAGGACGCGCGCAAGCGGTGGGTCGAGTGGTGGCGTGAGCACGGCGCGACCATGCAGGACAAGCGGTAGGCGGCGCGGCCGCGGCGACGGTCGGTTCTGCCGCGGCGCTCGTCGGTGGCGCGGGCGGCGGCTGTCGGGCCGGTTGGGCGGAGGGCGCCGGGTTGGCGGGCTCGCGCGGGCGGCTGTGCCCGCGTCGGCTATCGCCGACGGCCGGGTCCAGCGAGCAATCGGCCGCGCGGGCGCGCTCCGTCGGAGTCGGCCATCGTGTAGTCAGGCACGCCGATCGATGATTTATCGCGAGCGCACGCGCTCCGCACCCACGCGCGCCACCAAGTCCGCACAGGCACGCAACGAGCACTGGCAGCGTCGAGGCGAAGCGGGCGAAGGTTCCTGCCGCGCGGCGCGAGGCGAAGCGGGCGGCTTGAATTTTTCGGGCGCGGCGAGCGTTCAATCGGCGCCGATCGTGGTTCGTCGGCACTAGCAGCGACGAGAATGCGTCTTACAACTCGTCCATCGCTTAACGGAGGACTATGTGAAAACGTTGCTTCTGGCTTTGCTCGTATTCGGCTGTCTCGCCGGAGTCGCGACGCCTGCGCGCGCGGATTGGGTGTGGGTCAATCGGCATCATCATTACAACCCTTACGCGCGGCCGCACTTCTACCTCGGCATCGCGCCGGTCGCGGTCGGCATCTTGTCGGAGACGGGGCCGAACTCGTATTTGTCGTCGGGCGGCGGGTTCGATCTGTTCCTCGGCGTGCGCGCCAACAAGTGGTTCGCGCTCGAGCTCGGCTGGCAGCCGACGTTTCACAAGCCCGAGTACGACCAGTTCGGGCAGCAAGTCGATCGCATCGGGCTGCAGGCGCTCACGCTCGACGGTAAGTTCTACTTCGTGCACGGGCCGATTCAGCCTTACGTGACGGCAGGCGTGGGCGCCTATCTGCTCGGCGACAGCTTGGACGTGTTCGCCGAGGGGCCCGGCTTTCAAGTCGGCGGCGGCGTCGACTTCTGGATCGGCCCGCACTTCTCGATCGGCCTCAAACTGCAATATCGCGGCATCGACATGATCGACGTCGACCCGAATCGCGACGACACGTTCATCAGCATGATCACCGGCGCCGTCGATTTCGCCGTCCGCTTCTGATCTGACGTTCGCGCCCGCGCCCGCGAGGCAGGCGACCCCAACGGTCGATCCGAGCTCCGCGAGACCGCGCTCGATCCGCTCGCCGCAGAATTGGCGACTGCTCCGCCCTACCCCAGCGCTTCCGCCGCCATCGACGGATCGAAATTCGCCCCGCAGACCAGCACGGCCACGCGCTTGCCGGCCGTCGCCACGTGCCCGCCGGCGACCGCCGCGACCGCCGCCGCGCCCGCCGGCTCGACGAGCAGCCGCGACTCCTGCCACAGCCGCCGCATCGCCGCCCGCAGCTCGTCGTCGCTGACCAGCACGACCTCGTCGACATAGCGCGCCGCCAACGCCAACGTGTTGGGCCCGACCGCGCGCGGCGCCAACGTCCCCGCGATCGTATCCACCCGCTCGAGCGCGACCAGCCGCCCTGCCGCCAAGCTGTCCTTCATCGCCGTCGCCCCCGTCGGCTCGACGCCGACGACGCGCACCGACGGCGCCAGCGACTTCAGCGCCAACGCCACGCCGCCGATGAGCCCACCGCCGCCGATGGCCACGACCGCAACGTCGACGCGCTGTAGCTGCTCGAGCAGCTCGACGCCGATGGTGCCCTGCCCGGCGATGACCTCGGCGTCCTCGAACGGATGCACCAACAGCGCGCCCGAATGCTGGGCGTGCTCGACGGCGACGGTCCACGCGTCGTCCCAATCGCGCCCGTGCCGCGTGACCTTCGCGCCCAGCTCGACGAGCCGCGTGGCCGTCGACTGCGGCGCGCGCTCCGGCAGATACACCATCGCCTGCGTCCCGCGCTGCTTCGCCGCCCACGCGCAGCCGAGCCCATGATTGCCGCCCGACGCCGTCACGACGCCCGCGCGCAGCGCCTCGTCCCCGACGGCAAACAGCCGATTACACGCCCCGCGCGCCTTGAACGATCCCGAATGCTGCAGCTGCTCGAGCTTGAGCCAACAATCGTCGCGCCAATGCAGGATCGGCGTCTTGCGCACGTGCGGCGCGATGCGCTCGCGCGCCGCCTGCACGTCGGCGAGCGTGATCACGACTTGACCGCGGCGTCGACGGCGCGGCGAACGGCGTCGTAATCATTCGGCAGCTCGACCGGCCGATTGACGTAATTGCCCTCGACGCCTTCCAGCGCGCGCTCGTGATAACGAATCTTGAAGTCGGTGAACTTGAGCCCGTTCGCCGTCGACACGACCACGACGCGCTCCTTCGGATCGATGAGCCCGCGCGCACGCAGCTTGATGAGCGCCGCCAACGCCACGCCCGTGTGCGGACAGTTGAACATGCCGGTGCGATCGGCACGCGCCGCCGCGTCCGCCAGCTCCGCTTCGCTCGCCTGCTCGACGATGCCCGAATACTTCTGCAGCGTGCGAATCGCCTTCTTGACGCTGACCGGATTGCCGATTTGAATCGCCGACGCCAACGTCGTGCGCGCCGTCATCGGCTCGTAGTGCCAGCGATTTTGATACGCCCTATAGAGCGGATTGGCCCGCTCCGCTTGCGCCACGACGATGCGCGGCCGCTTCGACGTCACCCCGAGCTGCTCCATCAAGTCGAAGCCGGCGCCGAGCGCGCTGACGTTGCCGAGGTTGCCGCCGGGAATGATGACGACGTCCGGCACTTCCCAGTCGAACTGCTGCACCATCTCGATGGCGACCGTCTTCTGCCCTTCGAGCCTGAGCGAGTTCATCGAGTTCGCGAGGTAGACGCCGCCGTCTTGCGCGAGGCGCTGCACGATCGCCATGCAGCCGTCGAAGTCGGTGTCGAGCGACAGCACCAAGCGCGCCGTTGGCGATCGGCTGCACCAGCTGCGCCGTCGTCACCTTGCCGCGCGGCAAGAGCACGATGGACGGAATGTCCGCCGCCGCGCAATAGGCCGCCAGCGACGCCGACGTGTCGCCCGTCGACGCGCAGGCCACGGCGCGCACCGATTTGCCGTCGGCGATCATCTGGCGCACGACGGAGACCAAGACCGTCATGCCCAAGTCCTTGAAGCTGCCGGTGTGCGAGTTGCCGCACTGCTTGATCCACAGGTCCTTCATGCCGAGCTCGCGCCCGAAACGATCGGCCCACAAGAGGTTCGTGCCGCCTTCGTCCATCGACACGACCATGTCGTCGCGGACGCTCGGCGCCACCCACTCTTTTTTGCCCCACACCGACGAGCCATAGGGCCAGGTCGTGCGCTTGTAGCGATCGTCGAAGAGGCGCATCCAAGCGGCGGCGGAGCGCGACTTCAGGGCTTCGACGTCGTGGACGACCTCGAGCAGGTCGCCGCAGTTGGGGCAACGATAGAGCGGCTGCTCGAGCGAATGGGTGCCGGGGCAGCCCGCGATGCAGCGGAACGCGGCCGAAAATGACATCTGGCGATTGTAGCATCAGCCGCTCGGGGAGTCGGCGACGCGCCGCCGCGGATCAAGGATTGAAGTCGTTGGTGACGCGGACCTTCAAGTCGATCATGCCGCCTTTGTCGCTCGGGAAGCGGCCGACGACGACGGCGCGACCGCGCGACTGCTCGACGTCGCCGTCGTATTCGAACGAATGAACGCCCGAGCGCTTGATGGTGCAGTGCAAATTGGGGCCGGCGAAGCGCAGCTGCAGCGCGATCACGTCGCCGTTGTTGCGCATCCACAGCGTCGACGGCACGCCGTCGCGCGCCACGGCGACGATGAACTCGCCGGCGTCGCTGACGGCGACGTGGACGATCGCTTCGGACGTGCTGACGGGCTCGATGGCGTGCGCGGCGGGCGACGACAACGAAACGACGAGGGCGAGGGCGGCGAACAGGCGCATGGTGAATCCTCCTGAACTGCCGACATAGCGAGCGCCGTGCCACGCGGGAATCCGCGGCGTTGCGGCGCCTGGCGCGACAATTTGGCTACTGGCCGAGCGTCACTTGTGTCGAAACACCATTGATGGAGCAGGTGGCCGTCGTCTGCGTCACGCCGGCGGGCAAGCGGAACGTCGTGACCACGCCGGCGGGCAGCGTCAGCGACGGTTCCCACACCGCCTTGTCGTCGGCCGGGGCCATGATCGTGACGCGGGGGTCCGCGACCGTCCAGCCGCAGCCCAGGCCGTAGACGGGGCCGAGCGCATCGCTGGGCGTGGCGGTGACGTCGACGAGGTGGTCGTTGCCGTCGGTGGCGAGCGCCGGCGGCGCGGCGACGGCGGCGAGCGCGACAATCGCCGTCGGCTCCTCGATTCGCAACGTCAGCGCGAAGCTGGGACCGCCGACGAGGCCGCCGCTGATGCTGCCGGCGCCGGCGCCGCTGGCGACGACATCGTAGACGCCGTCACCGCTGGGCACGACGCCGACGCCGGCGGAGCCGGCGAGCGTCGTCGTGCCGATGAGCGCGTTGTCGGCGGCATCGCGCGGCGTGACGGTGAGCGCGACCAGCTCCGAGCTGGCGATGGCGACGCTGCCGTCGGACGACGGCGAGCCGATCACCGACTCGAGCCGCGTGGCCTGCACGACCGTGACCGTGACCGCGCCGGCGATGCCATCGTGCAGGTCGATCAGCTGCAGCTGCGTGATGCCCGGCTGACCGGCGGTGACGGCGACGGCGAGGATGCCCTGGTCGTCGACCGGGCTGCCGACGAACGTGGCGACGCTGGGATCGCTCGACGACACGTGCGCGATGGCGACCGCGTCCGCGCCCATCGCGATGTCGATTCTCGCGGTCGCGCCGGCGGCCATCGCGTCGTTGCCGACGGAGCAGTCGCTGCGCGTGCAGCCGTGGAACGTGTAGCTGAGCGCGTTGACGTGGCCGGCGCCGCAGCCGTCGTCGAGGCCGGGGCAGCCGGGCAACATGAAGAGGCCGAGGAGCGCGCTGAGAACGCCGAAGATTCGCATGCCGGCCGCCATTACCAGCGTCGTGCCAGCAGGGCGGTGACGCGAATTCACGTAGTTGCGCGCGGCAAACGCGTCACGATCGCGGCGTGACTGTCGCAGCCGCAGCCGGCGCAGCGGCCGCTTCGGCTACTGCGAGCGCTTGTATTCGTCGCCGGAGAACTGGTAGCGCGCGTGGCGGCCGTCGGGTGTCGTCGCCCACGGCAACAGGACGGGGATGATGTCGCCCGGCGGTGACTCGGGCCAGGTCGCCGCCGAGGCGCCCTCGGCGCGCGTGGCGTCGATGACGATGTCGTTGGCGCGCCCGCGCTTGACGAACGCGACCTTGTTCTCGACGCGCCCTTTGTCGATCGACTTGCCGACCTCGGCCGCGAAGACGCGACGAATGTCGGAGTCGCCGAGCATGCGGTAGACGGCGAGCACCTCGTGGCCGTAGCCGCCGCCCTTCTCGGAATAGCGCACGACGACCGCCTGCCGACCGTCGCCGGCGAGGTCCAACAAGCGCGCATCCTTGACGTCGCTGCGCCCTTTGACGGGCAGCTCGGTGAAGACGTAGCCGTCGCCGATGAAGCCCAAGAAGCGGCCGGCCAAGACGACGCGCGCGCCGGTCTTGCCGTCGAGCCGCGCGTTCTGATCGAACCAAATGTCGCTGTGGCCGAGCTTGCAATCGGTCAAGAACGCGTCGAGCTGCCCGCCGCCGCCGCCGGCGTCGTTGAAGACGATGTTGCCGGTGACGCCGACGGTGCGCTCGGTCTTCATCTGCACTTTGGAGTCGCTGTCGGCGAACTGCGCGTCGAGCGCGATGGGCATGCCGGCGCGATAGCCGGGAATGGTCGCCATCGGAATCGCCAGCTCGACGGCCCAGCCGCGCTCCTGCAGCGCCGACACCGCCTTGAGCTTCGCCGGCTTCGATCCCCAGCGCGCCACCGTCGGAATGTCGCGCGCGTTGCCGGGATAGACGAGCAGCGGATGGCCGTTGAACCCGAGCGACAGGTGATCTTCGCCCGGATGGCCCGGCCGCGTGCGCACCAGATAGTTGTCGCGCACGTCGACGAGCAGCAGCATCGTCTTGCCGTCCTCGACGTTGCATTTGATCGTGAACGACGCGTTCGAATCCCTCGCGTTGGCGTCGAGGCCTTCGACGTCGTTCCAGTCGTCGACGAGGCCGTCGAGCTGGACGGTCCCCTTCTCGGCCGGACCGCAAGGGAGATCGGCTGCCGACGCTGGCGTGGCGGCCAAGAGCGCGCAAAGCCCAATGGCGTGCTTCATTGGGCGCGCAGTATATGCTAGACCACCCCAATGCTCGAAACACTCTCGCGCGGGTTCAAGAACGCCAAGGCCCGCCTGACCGGCGTGACTGAGCTCACCCCGGACAACATCGAAGATGCGCTACGCGACGTGCGGATGTCGCTGCTCGAGGCCGACGTCGAGTTCAAGGTCACCAAGACCTTCCTCGATCGGGTCAAGGAGAAGGCGCTCGGCGAGACGGTCAAGCTGCGCGCCAAGGCCGGCGATCGAGCGCTGCAGGCGACGCCGGAGCAGCACTTCGTCAAGATCTGTCAGGACGAGCTGATCGAGCTGATGGGGCCGGTCGATACCGACCTCGACTGGGCGAAGAAGGGGCCGACCGCGATCATGATGGTCGGTCTGCAGGGCTCGGGTAAGACGACCACCGTCGGCAAGCTGGCGAAGCTGGCTGGAGAAGCAGAAGAAGCGGCCGATGCTGGTGGCGGCCGACATCTATCGTCCGGCGGCCGTCGATCAGTTGAAGGTGCTGGGCGGGCAGCTCGGCATGCCGGTGTTCACGATCGAAGGCGGCTCGCCGCCCGAGATCTGCGAAGCCGCGCGTCAAGCGCGCGTACGAGACCAACCGCGACGTGGTCATCTTCGACACCGCCGGCCGTCTCGCGATCGACGAGCCGCTCATGGCCGAGCTCGACGAGATCAAGAAGCGCACCAAGCCGAACGAAATCTTCTTCGTCATCGACGCCATGATCGGCCAGGACGCGGTCAAGACGCGCGCAAGGCCTTCAACGACCGCGTCGGCGTCACCGGCTTCATCCTGACCAAGCTCGACGGCGATGCCCGCGGCGGCGCGGCGCTCTCGATCAAGGAGGTCACCGGCAAGCCGATCAAGTTCCTCGGCATGGGCGAGGCGCTCGACAAGCTCGAGGAGTTCCGGCCCGAAGGTCTCGCCAGCCGCATCCTGGGCATGGGCGACATCGTCGGCCTGATGAAGGACTTCGAGCAGGTCGTCGACGCGGAGAAGGCGGAAGAAGACGCCGTCCGCATGTTCAAGGGCAAGTTCGACATGCAGGACTTCCTCGAGCAGATCCGCGTGATCCAGAAGATGGGATCGCTCAAGGATCTGTTCGAGAAGATGCCGTTCTTCTCGGGCGGGCTTGCCCGAGGGGATCAACCTCGACGACAAGGAGCTGGTCAAGATCGAGGCGATGATCTCGTCGATGACCAAGGCGGAGCGGTCGCGGCCGGAGCTGTTCGTGGTGACGTCGTGGGAGACGATCACGAACCCGGCCGGGCAGCAGCAGCGCAAGCGCAAAGGCGCGGACTACGACGAGAAGCGCGTTCGGCGCGTGGCCAAGGGCTCGGGTCGTAAGGAGACCGAGGTCAAAGAGCTGCTGAACAAGTTCGCCATGATGCGGCAGATGATGACGCAGATGGGCGCGCAGTCGGGTCTGCTCGGGAAGATTCCCGGGTTCAAGCAGATCTCGCAGATGCGCAAGATGGCGGGCATCGACGTGTCGCAGCTGATGAACGCGGCGGGGATGCAGTCGATGGAGCGCAAGTTCAGCGTGCCGAAGAGCAACGCGGACAAGAATAAAGAGAAGCGGAAGCGCAAGGACGCGCGCAAGCAGCGCAAGAAGAACAAGAAGAAGTAGCGCCCGCGCGGGCGACGGTCGCGAGCGGGGCCGTCCCGCTCGGAGCCGCGCTCGCGGCGTCGTATTTCCGCGATCCACCCAGCCTCGCCAGTCGCTCTCGCAATCAAGATGCCGCGTCCGCGCTCGCGACGTGTTGGCGCGCCGCAGCGCGACGCGGTCGACGACTCGCGGCGGCCTCGCGCCTCGGCGCTGCGACAGCATCGCGCGGCGATCCGGGCGCGCGGAATTCGCGGGCGACCGCTTGCGTCCAGGCGGCGACCGTACGGTTCGCAGCATCCTGCCGCTGGGGAATTCGCCGGCGACGGCTCCGTCCGAGCAGCGACGGCATGGCTCGCGGCGATCGCGCGGCTCGGCGACGGGCTACGACGTCAATGCGGTGGCAGGAGTTGCGCGCGGCGCATGTCGTCGCCGCCTTGGCAGTAGACGACGATGCCCATCGTCAGCGTGATATCGAGGACGAAGTTGCCCGCGACGCCGCTCCATAAGAGCGCCTTGTCGGTCGAGTCCTTGGGCGTGAGGCTCCAGCCTGCGCGGCCGAGGCCGGTGAACGTCAGCGCCGTCGTCGCCGCGTCGAGCAGGCTGCCGACGGCGATGAGCGACGCGCCCAGCACCTTCTTTTGATGACCGTCGCGGGCTAGTCGCGCGCGGTCGCCTTCGTCGGCGCGCGCACGTTGCGGAGGCGATGCCAGCAGCAGCAGACCGCACGCGAGCGACCGGAACCGCATGCGTCGACGATAGCAGATCGCGCCGATCGCGATCGGCTACGGCTCACGTCGCCCGCGGGGCTTCACGCTTCCGAGCGGTTTCGCACGAGCGCCACCTGGATTTGTCGGTGCAAGCTCATCGCGCGGCTGCTCGCGATGCGTTTGCCGCGGTGAACTCGGCCACGCGACGGCAAACCTCGTCGGAATCGGCGCCGGCGAAGAAGTGGCCGCGACCGGGCAGCACGTCGAGACGCACGGACGGTCGGTCGGCGGCCCAGCCGGCCAGGCGATCGATCTCGCTGAATTGATCGGCATCGCCGCTGACGAACAGCCATGGCAAGCGTCGATCGAGCGCGCGTAAGAGGTCGCCGACGCGCGCGGCATCTTGGCCGAGAATCGTCGTCGGGAAACCGACGGCCGCCAGCGATGTCACCGAGGTGCCGGCGGCGATCGCCCGCGCCGCCATGAGCGCGCCGAAGGAGTAGCCGACCAGCGCCACTTCCGCCGCGCCATGGCTGCGCGCCCAGTCGACGGCCGCCGCCACGTCTTCGTGCTCGGCCAAGCCGCCCGTCGGCGCGCCGCCCGAGCCGTCGAGGCCGCGGAAGTTGAACCGCAGCGTCGACCAGCCCGCGGCCGCGAGCGCGTCGGCGAGATCGAGGACGAGCGGCGTGTCCATGCGTCCGCCGAACGCCGGATGCGGGTGGCAGACGACGGCCATGGGCGCGTTCGGTCGCCAGTCGACTTCGGCCGCGAGCGTAAAGCCGGCAGCGACGGGGATCTTGGCCTCGGTCATCCTCGCCTCGTCATAAGAGCACGTACAAGAGGCCGCCCAACGCCACCAGCGCCGCCAGTACGCCGACGACGACGAGGAGCAGCTCGGGACGTCGCGCGACCGCGATCGGCTGCGACACCGACGCCGGCGACTGCGACGACCCGGCCGCCTCCGCCTCCAGCTTGCGCAGATAGACCTCGGCCGGATCGTGATAGCGCATCGAGGTCGCGCCCAACGTCACCGTCGCGCCGTCGTGCAGCTGACGGGCGCCCGAGACCTGCTCGCCGTCGACGCTGAGGACATGCGCATCGACGGCGCGAGCGCTCACGCCTAGCTCGTCGCGCACGAGCGCCGCGTGCTCGCGCCACATGTCGACGTCGTCGAGCCTCAAGTCGTTGCCGGCGGCGCGGCCGAGAATGTACGTGCGACCGACGTCGGCCAAGATCAAGACGACGCCCGTTTGCGGCCCATCGAGCACGCGCAGCGACGGCTGCGACTCGCCGGGCCCGAGCCGCTCGAGGAGATCGCGCACCATGCCGCGCGCCATCGACAGCGAGCTCTCCGGCCGCGCTTCCGTGCTCGACGGCGGCAGCGACACCTGCAACGCATACTCGCCGATGCTGATGCGATCGCCCTCCTGCAGCCGCTGTCGCAAGCCGTTCGCCACCGGCGTGCCGTTCAGCCGCGTGCCGTTGGTCGAGTTGTCGTCGACGAGCCAATATTCGCCTTTGCGCCGCTCGATGCGCGCATGCACCAACGAGACGCGGGCATCGGGCAGGAGCACGTCGACGCCACCGCGACGACCGAGCAGGATCTGCGCGCGATCGGCGTCGAATTCGTAGCGGAATACGCGACGCGATCCGCTGTCGTTGCTCGCGCTCACCTCCAGTCTCAACGGCACGCCCCCATCATGCTAGCGCGACGGCACGGCGGCAATATGGCCGTTTCCGTCGAGCGTCACGCTCACGCCGCCGTCGCGATCGGTGCGCAAGAGGCGCGCGCCGACCTCGAGCCAACGCGCGACCACGCCCGGATTGGGAAAGCCCCAACGATTACGCTCGCCGACGGACACCACCGCCAACGACGGATGCGTCGCGGCGACGAACGGCGCCGTCGAGGACGTCTTCGATCCGTGGTGCGGCACTTTGACCACGTCGGCGGCGAGCGTCGGTCCGGCGCGGGCGAGCACGGCCGATTCGCCGTCGGCTTCGAGGTCGCCGGCGAACAGGATGCGGCGGCCGCGCCAGCGCACGTCGACGACGAGCGAGTTGTCGTTTTCACTGCGCGCGAGGTCCGTCGCCAGCGCGCCGGTCTCGTCGAACGGCGCCAGCGGCGCGATCAGCGCGCCACCGAGATCGAGCGGTCGCGGCCGCCCGATCGGCACGCCGTGTCGCGCCGCCGCGGCCAAGAGCGCGCGCGTGCCCGGCTGCTCGGTCGGCTGGCCGTTCGTCCACACTTCACCGACGGGAAACTGCTCGATGAGCGTCGCCAGGCCATTGGCGTGATCGGGATGCGGATGCGACAGAACGATGAGGTCGATGCGATCGATGCCGCGTCGCCACAAGAAGGGCACGATCACTTGCTTGCCGGGATCGAAGCCGGGATCGAACGAGCCGCCGCCGTCGACGACGAGGACGCGACCGCGCGGCAGCTCGACGACACAGGCATCCCCTTGGCCGACGTCGAGGAAGGTGGCGGTGACCGTCCGCGAGGTCAGCCGCATGAGCTTGCGCGCGCCCATCGACGCCGTCACCAGCAGCGTACACACCGTCACGACGCGCCAGCTGCGCCGGCCGTGGAGGACGATCGCCGCCAGCCCGACGTACCACACGACGATCTCGGGCCAGATCGGCTGCGCCACCCGCCACGCCGGCGCTACGCTCGCGAACGCCAACGTAAAGCGCGCCATCGCACGCGACAGCAGGCCCGCCAACGCCAGCAGCGTCGACGCGCCCGGCAAGTGCAGCAGCGCCAAGAGGCAGCCGACGAGACCGACCGGCACGATGCCCAGCTCCGACAGCGGCACGACCACGAGGTTGGAGAGGATGCCTGCCGGCGCCAGCTGCGAGAAATGCCAGGCCGCGATCGGCGCCGTCGCGACGATGGCGGCCGCCGAAGCCGCGACGAGCCGCAGCGCCCAGCGCGCCAGCCGACGCGGCCATCGGCCGCCGCGACCCGTCGGTGACCAGCGCCGCGCCAGCGAGCCGGTGCCGAGCGCAGCGGCAAAAGACAGCTGAAACGACGGATCGAACAGCTCCAACGGCGACGCGGACAGGATGACGAGCGCCGCGATCGCCAGCGCTTGCACGGCGGTCGTGCGCCGGCCGAGGGCGACGGCGCCGAGCCAGACCAGCGCCACGACGCACGAGCGCACCGTCGCCACCGCGGCGCCGGTCAAGAGCGTGTACAGGAGCACGGCCGGCATGGCGGCGGCGGCGGCATAAGGCTGCACCGGTCGCGCCGCGGCCAGCGACGGCAGACGAACCAAGAGGCGACGCAAACCGACGTAGAACAGGAACGCCGCCATCGCCAGATGCAGGCCGCTCACCGACAGGACGTGCGAGACGCCGGCGGTGCGAAAGGCGTCGTCGAGCGGCGGCCGAATGTCGCCCCGGTCGCCGAGCACCAGCGACGACACGAGCGCCTCGGCGTCGCCGTCGAGCCGGGCGCGCACGTCGGCCAGCATGCGAGCGCGCCAATCGGCCACCAGACGCGCGAGACTGCGTTCGGGAGGTCGCGCCAAGCGCGACAGCGCCGCCGCGTGTGCGCTGCCCGTCGCCGCGATGCCGTCGGCCGCGGCGCGCCGGCTGGTGTCGGGCGCGCCCGGGTTGATGAAGCCGCGCGGCGCCCGCAGCCGCGTCGTCGCCCGCACCCAATCGCCCGGCAAGAGCGGCTCGAGCGGCGGACCATCGAGCATCATTAATACGCGCACATTCACGCGGCGCCGCTCGGACTGCCGCTCGACCGCGACGAGATCGATCGGCACACGTACGCCGCCCGTCGAACGCTCGGGCGCGGCCGCCACTTCGCCTTCGATCGTCCACGGCTCACCGTCGAGCAGCTCGAGCGGCGGCCGCGGTCGCGCGCCCGCTACCGCCAACGCGCCGAGCGCGAGCGACAGCGCGATCGCCGACACGCCGACGCGACTGCCGCGCCGCCGCGCCAGCAGGAGCGCCGCCGTCGCTGCCCCAGTCGCCGCCAGCGCCGCGCCGACGCCGGCCTGCGACCACTCGCCGGCGGCAACACCGACGACGAAGGCGAGCGAAACGAGCGAGAGCGCATCGAGCATGCGAGACTTATCGGCGGGCGCAAAAAGAAGTTGCTAGGTGGCGACGAATTATTATTTTCGCGCGAGCAGGAAACTTTTTTTCGCAGCTCGCGATAATTCACCCGTCATGGCAAAGCGCTGCGTCAAACGGGCCGGCCCGACGGCACCGACTGTCTCCGGCAGGGTCGGTCGCGCGCCGCTCGCTTCGGCGGGTCGGCTCGGGTATGGTCGGCGCCGCACCCCATGCATGATGCTCGCCCGAAACAATCCTTCGCCGATGCCCACCGTCGACCAGCGAGCGCGTCCGACCGCGCAGGCCATTGACCGATGAAGGACCTCCGGTATCATCGTAAGACTCGGGGAAGGCTCGCCCCGGAGGGTGTGATGGTCCGCGTGGGGCTCATCGCGATTCTCGTGGCTCTCGCAGCGACCGCGTCGGCGACGCCGGTTCGCGGCACGATCGCGTTGCCGGCCGAGCCGCGCGCGCCCGATCATGACGCGCATTGGCGAGTGGAAAACGGCGTGATCGGCATCGGACCACGCGTGCCCGATCCGCGGCTCGACGTCATCGTCGCCTTCGACGGCGCGGCGCCCAAGGATGCCAAGGTGCCGAACGCGACCGTCGAGCTGCACGGGCTACGGCTCGATCCGCGCGTCGTCGTCGTGCCGGTGGGCGGCTCGGTCGAATTCAAGAACAGCGATCGCGTGCCGCACACATTATATATCGAGCATGCGACGTCGCTGATGAAGCCGGAGCCGACACCCTCGCAGCAAGCGCGCACGCAAAAGTTCTATGCGGCGGGCGAATATCGCGTGCGCGACGAGGAATTTCCGCATATCGATGGGGATGTCATCGTCTTGCAGACGCCGTGGTTCGCGCGGCTCGACGACAAAGGGCAGTTCAAGATCGAGCTGCCCGAAGGGAAATATACGCTGCGGGTCTTCTGGCACGACAAGTGGGTGGTGACGCAGCCGCTCGAAGTGGGGGCGAAGCAGGCGGAGGTCACCATCCAGGTGCCGGCGATAGCGACGGGGGCCAAGCCGTAGATGTTCTGGTCCAAGACGTGGTTCTTCCTGATTGCGCTCGTCGGTGCGTTGGCAGTGGCGGTGGCGTTGTTGGCGACGCGGCCGCTGCAGCGCGATCTCGAGCGTGAGACGGGCGCGCGCCTCGAACGCGCCCAGCATTCGGCGTCGCTCCTCCTCAAGGTCAATGCGCGCAAGTGGATCGACACGGCGGCGCAGGTGGCGACGGACGCGGTGCTCGTCGAGGCGCTCGATCAGGCGACCAAAGGGCCGGCCGATCTGGGCCTCGTGCATCGGACGGTGCAAGAGCGGCTCAAGTATTTCAACGACAAGATGAAGGTGGATCTCGTCATGGCCACCGACGCGCACGGGCGGGTGATCGCGCGCGCCGGGCTCGACGACAGCGTGTACAAAGACGGCGTCGAGGGGTTTCCGCTCGTCGCCGATGCGCTGCGCGGCTATCGCGGCGACGACACGTGGTCGCAGGGCGGCAAGCTCTATCGCGTCGCGGCGTCGCCGGTCATCCGCGCCGATCGTTATGTCGGCGCGCTCGTCGTCGGACAAGAGGCGGCGGGCGAGCTGGCGCAGTCGATGAAGCGGGTGCTCGACGTCGACGTGGCGTTCCTCTTGCGCGGTCGCGTGCTGGCGGCGTCGGCGCAGATGCCGCTGCTCGGGCAGCTGCCGCTCTTGGTCGATCAACATTACGACGAGATGATGGCGAGCGGGCGGTCGATGCCGCTGGCGGTCGATCAGGGTGGCGAGTCGTATCTGGTGGTGATCGCGCCCTTCGTGGGCGAGGCGGCGGAGCACAAGGCGGCCTACGCGCTGGTCGTGCCGCGGACGCCGGCGGTGACGCTGCAGTATCTGCTGGAGCAGCTGCTGCAGACGGATCCGAAGACGCTGCCGTGGGTGCAGCTGGCACCGATCGGCGGCGCGCTGTTGTTGGCGCTCATTATCGGCTTTCTGATGATGCGGCTGGAGGCGCTGCGGCCGCTCAAGCGGCTGGCGCGCGATGCGCAGGCGTTGGCGCGTGGCGACATTGCGCGGCTCGACGACGACCGCCATCCGGGCAAGTTCGGGACGGTGGCGCGCGCGCTCAACACGACGCTCGATCGGCTGGGATCGGCGCCGCGGGCGCAGCGCGAGAGCAGCCGCAGCTTGGCGCCGGAGACGTCGTATTCGCGCGAGACGATCGCCGAGCCGTACGCAGCGGCGCGGCAGGAGCAGCTGGCGCAGCAGCCGCGGCAAGAGTACGCGCCGCCGCCGCGCCAGGAGTTTGCGCCACCGCCGCCGCCGCGGCAGGAGCTGGCGCCGCGGCAAGAGGCGTTCGCGCCGCCGCCGCCGCCGCCGATACCGCGGCATGATCCGTATGCCGTGACGCGCGCGGCGTCGCCGCAAGCGCAACCGATGAGCTTGCCGCGACAGACGGATCTGGAGGCGCCGTCGGTGCCGGAGTTCGACTCGCGGGCGACCATGGCGCGGCCGCGACCGCAGCTCGACGCCATACCGATGCAGCGCGACGACCGGCCCGACTCGGGTGAGCTCAGGCCGACGCAGGTGCGCATCGACTCGCGTAACTCGATGGCGGCGCCGCCACCGCCGCCGTCGCTGGTGCAGAGCCGCGATCAGACGGATCCGCACGACGCCGGGCCCGACTTCGTGGAGTCGACGATCTCGCCGCTCGGGCATCGCACGCCGCCGCCGAGCCCGTCGCCGCTGGGCAACGTGGGGCCGATCGGCGGCAAGGATTCGTTCGACGATCAGACGGCGGTCGCGAGCCCGTCGGAGGCGCTGTTGCGGGCGGCGGCGCGCGACATCTCGCAGGTGGGGCCGAACCCCGTCGAGGCGGCGGCCTTGGAGGCGGAGTTTCGCCAGGTCTATCGCGACTTCATCGAGACGAAGCAGGCGTGCGGCGAGGCCATCGAAGGCATCACGTACGATAAATTCTCGGGCAAGCTGCGCAACAATCGGCAGCAGCTCATCACGCGCTATTCGTGCAAGACGGTGAAGTTCCAGGTCTACATCAAGGACGGCAAGGCGGCGCTGAAGGCGACGCCGGTGACGGCCTAGCCCGTCGCTGAATCGGTCGCGGTCGCCGGCGCGCACGGCAGCGCGACCGTGAAGACGGCGCCGGGCGGGCCGGCGACGCGGATGTCGCCGCCGTGGTCGCGCACGATGCGGTGGACGATGGCGAGGCCGAGGCCGGTGCCTTTGGTTTTCGTCGTGAAATAGGGTGTGAACAGCTTGGCGCGGGCTTCGTCGCTGAGGCCGGGGCCGTCGTCGGCGACCTCGAGCTCGATGCGACCGTCGACGGCGCGGGTGCGCACGCGGATGCGCCCGACGACCTCGGCACGACTGTCGGATTCGGCGCGACCGTCGCCGTCGCTGCGATTGTCGGACGGGGCGCGGTCGGCGGACTGGGCGCGACTGTCGGCTTCGGCCCGAGCGGCAGCGAGCGCGTCGCGGGCGTTTTCCACGAGGTTGATGACGACCTGCGTGAGCTGCTCTTTGTCGGCGAGCGCGAGCGGCAAATCCGCCGCCAAGTCGAGATCGAGCGGTGTCTCGCCGCCCTTGTAGAGCGCCAGCGCGTTGTCGACAATCTCGCTGACGTCGACGGCCGCCAAGGTCGGCTGCGGCATGCGCGCGAACGACGAAAACTCCGCCACGATCCGCTTGAGCCGCCCCACTTCGTCGAGGATGGTCTGCGCCGACTCGCCGAACAGCGCGTCGAACTGCGGCGCCCCTTTGCGATGGGCGCGCTGCAGCGTCTCGATCGCCATCTGGATCGGCGTCAGCGGATTCTTGATTTCATGCGCGATGCGCTGCGCGATGTCGCGCCACGCGGCCACGCGTTCGGCGCGCACCAGCTCCTCGCGCGCGCCGGCCAAATCGCGCGTCATGTCGTTGAAGGTGGCGGCGAGCTCGCCCACCTCGTCGCGCGTGCGCACCGGGACCGACGCGTCGAGGCGGCCGCGCGCGACGTCGCGCGCACCGGCCGACAGCTCGCGCAGCGGCTCGGCGATGCGCCGCGCCACGAAGGCGCCACCGAGCAGCGCCAAGAACGCGCCGGCGACGGCGAGCGCGGCCGCGGCCCAGCCGATGTCGGCGAGCGCGACGGCCAGCTCGTCGTTCGACACGGCGACCTCGACGCGCGCCACGGTCGTGCCGTCGGGGCCGGCGAGCTCGACCGTGCGCCGCGGCCAGCGTCGCGGCGGTGCCGGCGCGTGCGCGGCGACGAGCGTGCCGTCGGCCGCGTACAGCCGCGCGGCGGGCCGCAAGCGGTTGACGAAGTCCTCGCCCAAGATGCGCCCACCGACGACGACGACGCTGGGCGTCTTGTCGCCGAAGCGGCCGTGCACCGAGCGCGTCGCTTCGAGCGCCAACACGGTGCGGGCGCGACCGCCTTCGAAGATTTCGTCGCGCACGAGCCGGGCTTGGCCGCGGGCGCGACGGGCCGCGGCGAGCGCGTCGGGGTCGCTGTCGCCGACGCGCCCTTCGAAGTGCCCAGCCGCCAAGACTTCGCCGCGATCGTCGACAACTTCGAGCACATCGAGGCCGAGGCCGTGCATCGCCGCCGCGGCACGCGCCTTGACCGCGCGCGCCGCGTCGTCGTCGAGCGGACCGCGCGCCAGCTCGAGCAGCACGGGCTCGATGAGCCAATCGTCGGGACGGGCGAGCCGCTCGGTCGCGCGCTCGACGTCATCGGCCAGCCGCTGATACTCGGCGCGCACCTGCTCGGCGGCGTCGTCGAGCGAGGCGCGATATTCGCCGCGATAGCGGTCGGCCACGACGACGCGCGCCACCGCCGCCACCGATACGATCGGCAACAGCGCCACGGCGGCAAACGCCACGGTCAGCTTGGTCTGAAGGCGCACGCCGCATCGTACTACGCGCGCGGGCGCCGCATCTTCCGCAAGGGAGCGGAGCGCAGGCAACTTTTCCGGCGCGTGGCCGATAATCAGAAGCTGAACGACAACGTCGACTTCAGCTCCGAATCGACCGGCCGAATACCGACCGGCGGCTGCGTATCGAGCGTCAACGTCAAGCTGAAGCGCACCGCGACATGCTTCGTGACCGTCAGCGACAACGACG
Organism: uncultured delta proteobacterium; assembly: GCA_963785725.1. Classification (GTDB taxonomy): domain Bacteria; phylum Myxococcota_A; class Polyangia; order Palsa-1104; family Palsa-1104; genus JAQBQH01. The sequence goes on from CAWAWS010000009.1 coordinate 91,388, forward strand.
AATCCGACAGCATGCGCACGTCGTGAAAGTCGTCGAAGCGCGGCTGCGCATAAATCGTGTGCGCCACCATGATCTTGCCCTGCGACACCGCGATCACGGCATACGTCGACAGCCGATGCGCCAGCGACTGCGCCCGCGAATCGGGAAACAGCCCAGCCGACAGCCGCTCGTAGTCGGGCATGTAGGCGCCCGCCACCGCCAGCGTCACGTGCTTGCCCTCGACCAGCCGCAGCCGCGCGCCGACTCCCGCCACCGCGCGCACCGCCAGGCGACGAAACGCGTCGGCGTCGTGCTGCACGAAGGCCTCGAAGTCGATGGCCCGCGACAGCCGATAGCGATAGCGCGCGTGCTCCAGATCCTTCGAGACCAGCTCGTTCGTGCCCTGCAATCCGTATTCGCCGTGGACGTCGATGAACACGAGATGGCGCCGCTTGCGATACTGCACGATGCCGTTGCCGGTGAGCATGAGGATGTTGGTGTTGCCGCTGCGCCAATCGGCGGCCCCTTCGAGCGCGCCCGAGAAGCCGTCGCGGCTCTGCTTGTCGAGGAGCGGCTGCACGTTGAAGATCTGCGCCTCGGCGAGCGACGAGAAGACGAGCGGCCCAGCGACGACGATGAGGACGACGACGGCGCGGCTCACCGCGCCAGCCAGTGCACGTCGGCCCAATCGACGCGACCGGCGCCATCGACGCGCAGGTCGCGCAATTCCGGCGCCGCTTGCACGCGGGCGGCGCGGTGGAACAGCGGCACGACGCGGGTCGCCTCGAGGTCGACGGCCGTGCCATGCGCCAACGCGGCGCGCGCCGCCGCCGGATCGACCGCAGCCACGAGCGCCAACGCCGCCAGCGTGCCGTCGGGCGCCGGCGGCACGGCGGCGCCGAGGACCAGCTCGTAGCGGCCGCCGTCGACGCGCGCGCGATAGGTCGCGGCGTCGGAGGCGTCGATGCTGACGTCGATGCCGGCGCGCGCGAGGTCGGCCAAGATACGCTCGGCGACGTCGCGATCGTCGAAGCGCGAGGCGTCGACGAGCAGGCTGAGCTTGGGGCGCGCGCCCGGCCAGCGGCGCTCGACTTCGCTGCGCGCGCGCGCCGGGTCGTACGCGGCCCGCTCGGTCGCGCCACCGAGCGCCGGCGGCACGGCGCCCGACGCCACCTGCGCCGGCTCGCGAACCGTCAGTCGCCGTAAGCGTTCGCGGTTGAGCGCCAGCGCCAAGATGCGCCGCACGAGCGCGAAGTCGGGGATGTGACCGACGGCGATGAAGCCGGTGATCGTCTGCGGCCCATCGACGGCGACCGCGGCGTGATGCGCGCTCGCCTGATCGATCGCCGCCGCGGCCAGGTGACGCATGGCCTGCGACGAGCCCACCTCGAAGCTGCCGGCTTCGTCGCCGCGCGTCGGCCAGGCGCGCAGCACGAGCGACGCGAGATAAGGCCGGCCGCTGCTGCAGCTCGCGCTCGCGGCCAGTCGCACGCTTTGGCCATCGAACGCCTCGACCACGAACGGGCCCGAGCCGATGGGTCGCTTCGCCGAGACCATGCCATTGGGCGTAATCATGGCCGCGGGCGTCGACAAGAGGAGGGCCAGCTCGGGCGTCGGCCGCGTCAGCTCGAGCTCGATGGTCTCGTCCCCGGCGACGCGGGCGGCGCGGATGGGCCCGAGCGACCAGCCGGCCGGGTCGCGCAGCGCGCGCGTCAAGGAGGCGGCGACGTCGCGCGCGGTCAGGGCGCTGCCGTCGGAGAAGCGCAGCTCCGGCCGCACGGTGAGACGCGCGCGCAGGCTGCCGGCCGGGTTGTCGAGCGCCAGCGCCAGCGACGGTTTCGGCTTGCCGGCGGCATCGATCGTGAACGGCGTGTCGTAGACGAGCGCGGCCACCTCGGCGTCGCCGGGACCGCCGCGCAGCGGATCGAACGTCGTCGGCGCCGACGCCAGCGCCGCCTGCACGGTGCCGCCGTAGAGCGCACGCGTCTCGGCGACGGCCGGCACCGGCGACGCCAGCGCCGCGAGCAGCGCCAACGCCGCGCCGGGCGCCCACGCGCGCCACGGCCACGGCGCCGCGGCTGCCGACACCTTCCGTCGCGCGAGCGCCGGCGTCAGTTGACGATCCATAGCTCCGTCTTACCCGCGGCGCGGTCGCGCACGGCGGCGATGAGCTCGGCGCGACCGTCGCCGTCGATGTCGCCGGCGGCGAGCGCGCGCACCCCGCCCGGCAGCCGATCGACGCGATGAACGACCGGCAGCCCGGCCGTCAGCGCGCGAATGACGATGGCATCGGCCTCGCCCGGCTGCACCGGCTCCGTCGTCACCAACATTTCGCCGCGATCGAGCAGCGCCAGCGCCAGCTGCGCGCCGACGCCGTGCACGGTCAACGGCGCCACCGGCAACGACGCCGGCGACGGCGAGGCCACGGGCGCCGCCAGCTGCACCGACAACGTGCCGGCGGCGTCGATGACGGCGCGCGCGGCGTGCCCGCTGCCGCGTGAGCCGGCGACGCTCCAGAAGCGCTCGGGCAGGCCGGCGGCGCCGGCGCCGGGCGCACACGCGGTCGCGGCGAACCAGTCGACGCCGGCCACCAGCTCGCAGCGCGCGCCGATGCCCGGGAAGGCGAAGCCATGCGCGACGGTCTGCTGCTCGCCGGCGCGGCGCACGCCGTCGGCGAACGGCGACGCGTGGGCGACGATGACGCCATCCTCGACGACGACGGTGGCGACGTCGGCGCGCGGGCGCTGCGCGGCCGGTCGCGCGCCGATGGCGAAGCGGCGCCGTTCGGCGAGCTTGGCGCCGTCCCACGCCCAGACGACGACTTCGGCGGCAGTGGCGCCGACGACCTCGGCGCGACCATCGCCGTCGACGTCGCCGACATCGAGCGCCAGCACGTCGACGTCGCCGACCGGGATGCCGCGGGCTTGCCAGCGGCCGGGCGGCGCGGCGATCGCCGGCAGATAGGCGCGCAACTCGGCATCGAGCGGCGTCTCGACGTACACGTGCGAGCGCGTCTCGGCCGGCGGCGTCCACGGCGAGCCCGACAAGGCGACGAGCGCGCCCGTGCCGCGCAGGCGGCCGCCGGCGACGTCGAGGTCGAGCCGCACCAGCCGCTCGAAGCCGGCGGCGCGCGCCCAGGCTTCGTCGCCGGCGCCACGCGCGACCGAGCGCACGCCGGCCGAGCGCAGCCGCGCGACCAGCAGCGCCGCCAAGTCGTCGCCGAGGCGCGGCCAGGCGCCGCCGATGACGACCGCGACGTCGAGATCGGCCGCGCCGCCGAGCTGCGGACGCAAGAGGTCGACGATGGCGTCGGCGAAGGTGTCGAGCGAGCCGCGCGTCACCGAGGCCGGGCGCGGCGCCGCGCCTGACGTCGACGGCGGCGAGCCGACGGCGAGCGCGACCAGCGTCAGCGGCAGGAGTCGGCGTAGCACCGCCGCATCATACGCAGAATCGCCCGCCGATCACGCGCACCCGGCCGCAAAATTCTCACCCGCGCGCGCAAATTCATCAGCACCGCCGGCCACGCGACGTCGACTTGGCGTCACCGATGCGCGTTCGCTCGCGGCCGTGACTGATGCGGGTGCGATCGCGGCTGGCGACGTCGGCTCATGCGGCCGCCGGGCGTCGCGGCGGTCAGGCGGTGACGTCGCGGCGGGGCAAGAGGCTGCGCATGACCGCGCGCGCCTGTCGCAGCGGCCAAAAAGCCATGTGAACCGCCATGCCGACGATCTTGCGCGCGTCGTCGAGCAGGTAGCGCGGCGGCTCCTCGTGCGACGTCGTCGACACCTGGCGCCGCGGCTCGTCGACCTCCGGCAAGGGCGCGCTCTTGGCCCGCGGCACGGCCTTGCGCAGCCCGCGCGGCGGCTCGGCGACATGCTGCTCGGGCGGCGCATGGCCCATCAGGTTGTCGCGCCCCGCTCGCTCTGCGAACCGCGCCGCCTGCCGAGCCAGCGCTTGCTTGCTGCGGGCCGCCTTGACGTCCTCGCCTCGATTGTCCTCGCGCTGACGAACCCTCGCTGGAACTTGATGACCATTGCCGCGCTTGCTCATGGTCATGATCGAAGCAAGCTTCGTACCGCAACGGTAAAGGTATACTCGTTCAGTGTCTCGCCGGCCGCTGCACCCGACGCTGGTGCATTTTCCCTTCCTGCTGTGGGGCATGAGCTTCGTGTTCGACGTCGTGTCGTTGTGGCGTGGGCCGACGATGGTGGAGGCGGCGCTGTTCAACCTCATCGCCGGCTTGGCCGCGGCCGTGGCGGCGGCTGTCACCGGCTTGTGGGACTACCTCAACCAGCTGCAGCCGCGATCGCCGGCCCGCCGCACCGCGCGCTGGCACGCGCTGACGAACGGCTGCGCGACGGTGCTCTTCGTCGCCAGCTTGCTGACGCGCTGGTCGACGCGCGGCGCGACGACGGCGACGCCCGAAGTTCCGTTCGTGCTCTCGGGTCTGGGTTTAGCGCTCTTGGGTGTCGGGATGTATCTCGGCGGCGTCGTGGCCTATCAGCGCAACCTCACCAAGCCCCCGCAATCTCCAGACGCGCATTGACGACGCTGTCGACGACGCGCGGCTGCGCGTGGCCGATGCGCGCGAGGAAGACGGCGCAGGCTTCGGCGACGATGACACCCAGCTCGCGCGGCGGATCGGCCCACTCCTCGACGGCGAGCTTGGCTCGATGCGGCGCGCGCTCGACGACGACCAGCTTGCCCGTGTCGAAGCTCAGCGTAAACAAATCGGCCGAGCGATCGAGCAGCTGCTCCGGCGTCGCCGCCTGCAGAAATGTCAGCCACACCGTCGAGATAGCGGCGGCCATCGTCGCGCGCGTCATCTCGCGCAAGAGCCGATAGGTCGGCGGATCGCCGAAGCGCCGCTCGAACGCCGCCAGCACCTCCAGCCACGCCGGCAGCGGAATCCAGCCGTCCTCGAGCTTGGGCTGCGTCAAAAACGAGTGCGCCGGCAGCTCGCGGGCCACTTGCGCGAACGCTGCCGGGCCTTCCCGCTCGCGCAGATAACGCAGCGACGAGCGCACGAGCCGCGCCGAGATCGACGGCGACTTGCCCACCGCCGTCATTGGCGCGCCTCCAGCTTGAGCAGCCGCTCCTTGAGCTCGCGGTTCTCGTCCTGCAGCTTCTCCACCGAGTCGCGCAGCGTGCGCACCTGCGAATCCTTGGTCGCGCCTTCGGACAAGAGGCGCGCCACCTCGCGCGCCCGTCGCCGCACGCGCCCATCGAGATCCTTGCCTTCGGCGCGTTTCAGCGCGCCCACGGCGCCGCTGTCGCCGAGCCCGTTGAGCGCCTCGACGGCGGCGATGCGCACGCGGAAGTCGGGATCGTCGAGCAGCTCGCTCAACGTCTCGCGCGCCCGCCGCTGCTGCGCCGGAAACTCGGCGCCGAGCGCGCCCAAGAGGCTGATGGCCGCCCGCCGTCCGGTGACCGGCTCGCCGTATTTGCAGGCGGCGATGGCGATCTCGACGCCGCGCTCGTCGCGCAATTCGGCCATGCCCGCGAGGCACATCGAGCGAATGACGTCGAGATACGACGGCCGCGACATCGCCTCTTGCAGCGCGTCGAACGCGCGCGGCGAGCGCGTCTTGGCCAGCGACATCGCGCCTTCGGCCTCGACGAAGTAGCTCGGATCGCCCTCCAGCGTCGAGGCCACGGCGTCCGCCGCCTTCTCGTCGTGACGAAAGCTGCCCAGCGCCTTGACCAAGTGGCGCCGCGCCTTGGGATGCTTCTCGTGCGGCAGCGCGTTCAGGATGAGATCGCGCGCCGCCGCCGTCTTGATCGCGCCCAGCGCCACCGCCGCCTCGCCGCGCACGATCCAGCTCTGCTCGTCGAGCGCCAGCGTCAAGGCCGCGATCGCCGTCGGCGCGCCCGCCTTGCCGAGCGCTCGCGCCGCGCGCACGCGATCGACCGCGCGCAGCGCGTTCGCCAGCTGCGCCGTCCACAGCTCCTCGCCCTTCTTCTCGTCGATCGACTTCAAGATATTGTTGCCGGGATCGACGACCACGAACGTCGGCTTGTGTTTCAGCGGCAGCACGAACGTCTCCTGCGCCGCCGAGATCCGCAGCGTCACCCGCTGCGTCTCGCCGGCCTCGCCGCCGAAGTCGATGGGCAGCGGAAAGTCGAAGAGCGGCGTCTCGCCTTCCACTTTTTGCGTCTGCGCGATCGCCAGCCGCGCCTGTTTATGCTCGTCGTCCCACGAATATTCGACCTTCAGCTCGGGAAAGCCGGCCTTGAAGACCCACTGCTCGAAGAAGCGGTCGGCGTTCCAGCCGGTGGCTTCGTCGACGGCGCGCGCCAGATCGCGCGTCTCGACCGACTTGCCGGCGTGCTTGGCGACGTAGTGACGAATCGCCTTCCAGAACCGCTCTTCGCCCAACTCCGTGCGCAGCATGTGCAAGACGCACGCGCCCTTCTCGTACAGGTGGCGATCGAAGACGTCGATGGGCTCGTGATAGACGTTGGTGACGATCGGACGGCGATAGCGATGCGCGTCCTCGTCTTGATAGGCCTCGATGTCGGCCAGACGATCGTAGTCGGCCTCGTCGCGACCGGCGTCGTGCTCTTTCCACACCAGCTCCAAATATGTGGCGAAGCCTTCGTTGAGCCAGCCCTGCGACCAATCGCGACAGGTCAAGAGATCGCCGAACCATTGATGCGCCAGCTCGTGCGAGATCAGCGGCTCCGACGAGAAATCGAGGTGCGCGCGGGCGTCGTGCAGCGTGCGATCGGTGAGCGTGGTGGCGCTCGTGTTCTCCATGCCGCCGAAGATGAACTCCGCCACCGTGATCTGCGAATAGCGCGGCCACGGATATTTGCGGCCGGTCTTCTCCTCGAAGAGCGCGATCATGCGGGCCGTGTTGCCGAAGCTGCGCGGCGCGTCCTCTTCCGAGCCCGGCGTCACGAAATAGTGCAGCTCGGTCGCGTTGGCCTGCTCGCGAATGTGCGTGTATTCGCCGGCCACGAGCGTCACCAGATAGGACGAATGCGGCTCCGCTTGGCGATAGTGAAACGTCCGCAGCTCGCCTTTGGTCTCGTCGCTGAGCAAGTTGCCGTTCGACAGCACCGTCATCTTGGCCGGCACCGTCGCGATCACTTCCGAGGTCGCCTTCATCGTCGGATGATCGAAGCAGGGGAACCAGGCGCGATTGTCCTCGTCCTGGCCTTGCGACCACGCTTGCACGGGCCGCGTCGGATAGCCGGCGTCGGGGCGAATGAAGTAGAGGCCGCGCCGCGGCGTGCAGCGATAGCGAATGGTGACGTCGACGGTCTCGCCCGCCGTGCGCGCGCCGAGCTCGAAGCGGAGCTGCTGACCGTCGTAGACGTACGGCAGCGCCGCGCCCGGCAGCTCGACAGCGGAGAGCTCCATCTCGACGGCGTCGAGCGTGACGCGCGCCGGGCCGTCGTTGATGGCGGCCAGCGTCAGCGTGCACACGCCGTCGACGCTGCCGGCGGCGAAGTCGAGCGCGACCTGGATGCGCAAGTGGCGCACGTCGACGTCGCGCGCGGGCGTGAACGTGGCGCGCGAGCCGGGCAGCGCGAACGGCAGCGCGTCGCCGCGCGAGACTCCTTGGGCACAGCGACACTGGTGCGATCGGGATGTCATCCGGCGACGATATCAGGAAATCGACGGCCTGAGCGCGACAAGCCGCCCCCGTTCATGCCGCTAGCGTCAGTCGACCGCCTTAGTCGATTTGCGGCGACGGCACGAGCGAATGCGGCGACAGCGCCCACACGACCGTCGCCGGCTCGGCCGCCACGTCGATGCTCGTCAGCTGCAGCCGCACGACCGCCGCCTTCGACATCGTCAGCCCGCGTTGGTGCAAGAGCTTCGACAGCGAGTGGCCGATCGACGGCTCGTGCCCGACCAGCGCCAGCGCGATGTTGCGCTTGAACGCCGGCTCGATCACGTCGCGCACGAGCGCCTTGAAGCTGCCGGCCGGGCGCAGCGGATCGACGATGTCCAAGCCGCCGGCGTAACCCGTGCCGACGGCGACCAGCGACGCCGTCTCGACCGCGCGCACGAGCGGGCTGGCGACGATGAGCTGAAACTGCGCGCCCGCCTTGGCGAGCGCGGCGCCGACGTCGAGCGCCTGCCGCCGGCCGTGCGCGGACAGCGGCCGATCCTCGTCACGCAAGGCCGCGCCGTCGACGGCGTGGGCGTGGCGCATCAAGTAGAGGTCCATCCGGCTCAGCCGCGACGAGGCGGACGCAACGTCACCAACGTCGCGCCCCAGCCGCCTTCGTGCTCGTCGCCGAGCCGAAAGGAGACGACGAGCTCGTGCCGCTGCAACACGGTGTGCACGAGCCGGCGCATCGCGCCCGTGCCTTTGCCATGCACGATGCGCAGATCGTGGATGGAGCGGCCGGCGCACTCGTCGACGTAGTCGGCGACCAGCTCCTTCACTTCGTGCGGCGCGAACGTGTGCAGATCGAGCACGCCATCAATCGGCAGCTCGACCACCTCGTCGGCATGGTTCATACGACAAGCGTAGCACCTACGCCGGCGCCGCGCGATATTGCAGCACGGGATTGGCCTTCTGCGTCAACTCCTCGAGGTTGGCGATCTCCAAAATCCCGCGCCGCGACAGATATTCCACGTGCGCCGCCGCTTCTTCCAGCGCCAGCAGCCGCGAATAGCCGTGCTGCGGGCCGAAGAGCCCATCGCAGATCGCCGTCGTCGTCTTGGGCTCGACGCACAAGTGGCGCACTTTTTCGAGGCGCGCCTGATGAAACGCGACGATCTCGCCGATGCGCTCGTTCAGCTGCGCAATCGGCTCTTCGTGACCGGGCAGCGCCAACTCGATGCCTTGGATGTGGCGAAACTTCTCCAGCGACGCCAAGTAGTGATCGAGCCCGGTCCACGGCGTGATGCTCTCGGGCGACTGATGCGGCGTGATGCGCGGCAGCACGTGATCGGCCGTCAGCAAGACGTTGTCGACCTGCATGCAGATCTGCCCCGGACAATGGCCCGGCGCGTGATGCATGACGTAGCCGTTGACGCGATCGCCGTCGACGAGCGCGCGATCGATCGGCACCGACTGAAACAGCCGCTTCGTAAAGACGTACATCTCCTCCAGCTCGCTGCGGCTCTTTTCGTCGAGGCCGGCGCGCTCCAAGAACACGCGCACGCCCATCGCCGCGACGACGATGCGCTCTTCGAAGCGCGTCAAGACGCGCGCGTCGAGCTCGTGCGCGTGGATGCGCACGCCGCGCGCTTTCCAGTGGCCGACGCCGCCGAAATGATCGATGTGGCCGTGACTGACGACCAGATCGTCGACGGCGTCGAGGTCGATCGACTCGTCGAAGACGTCGCGCAGGACCGACTGCGCGCGCACGAAATCGTCCCGCGACGACGCCGTCTGCGAGCCGCAGTCGTACAGTGTACGAAACCGGCCATCGCGCACGAGATAGACGTTGTTGACGTGATCGGGGAAGGTCTCGACGGCGAGCTGATAGATGACGACGCCGGCCGCCGACGCGAAGCGGCGCACGCCGGCCACGCCGAACGCGTCGCGATAGGCGGCGCGGTCGCCCTGCCCTTCGGCCAACAGCGCCAGCTCGTCGACGCGATGCGCGGCTTCGGCGCCGACTTCGACGGCGAGGACCTCGAGCGCGCGGCGAACGTCGTCGCCGCCCGGTTGCGCGGCCCCGCGCCTGAACAGCGCCAGCTCGAGAGCGTCACGCTTGCGTCGCAGCTCGTGTCGCAGCTTGGCCATGCGTCATCGTAGAGGCGCACGCGTCACAAGACAACGACGTCCCGCCGATTGCCGCGACCAGGGCTGCGCAAGCTTTGCCGGCAACAGCCCGACCACGAGTGTTATCTTTGCCGTCATGGCCGAGAATTCGCTCGTCATCGGGTTCGATCTGGGCGGCACGAAGATGCACGCGGCCGTCGTCGATGCCCAAGGTCACGTGCTGCACGAGGAGCGACAAAAGACGCAGCCGCAAGACGGTCCGGTCGCGGTCGTCGACCGCATGATCGGGCTGTGCGTGCGGCTGCGAAAGGAGCTCGGCGACCGCTCGGGCGAGCTCGGCGCGGTCTGCGTCGGCGTGCCCGGCGCCGTCGACGAGTACAACGGCATCGTCGAGCGCGCGCCCAACCTCGGCTGGCAGAACTTGGCGTTGGCGCAGCGACTATCGAGCGCGCTCGGCGTGCCCGTCTTCCTCGACAACGACGTGCGCGTGGCCGTGCTCGGCGAGTTGGCGTACGGCGTCGGCCGCGGCGCCAAGACGATCGTCGGCATCTTCGTCGGCACCGGCATCGGCGGCGGCGTCGTCGTCGACGGGCACATCCACCAAGGCGGCCGCGGCGTCGCCGGCGAGGTCGGCCACATGACGCTCCTGCCGCACGGTCCGCGCTGCGGCTGCGGCAAGCGCGGCTGCGCCGAGGCGTTGGCCAGCCGCACGGCGATGGAGCGCGAGGTGCACCGCTTGATCGATCGCGGCTGGGATTCGGTGGTGCCCAAGATCATGAAGAAGCTGGGCCACGATCGGCTGACCTCGAGCGTCATCGACAAGGCGCTGGCGAAGAACGACAAGGTCATGCACAAGGTCATGGAGGAGGCGCAGTATTATTTGGGCCTGCTCGCCGGCAGCGTCGCCAACCTGCTCGATCCCGAGGTCATCGTCATCGGCGGCGGCGTGGCCGAGCGGCTGGGCGAAGCGTTCGTGGCCCCGATTCGCGCGCACGCCTACAAGCATTTTTTGGCGCAGCGGGATCGCGAGAAGGTGCGCATCGTGGCGACCGAGCTCAAAGATCTGGCGGCGCCGCTGGGCGCGGCGTTGAGCGCGCGCGATCGGCTCGCGGCTCGTCTTGACAGCGCGCCGGCCGCACGCCACGGTACGCCACCATGGCCCGTTCCGTCCGCGTAACCGCCAAGTCGAGCAAGCAGAAGGCTGCCGCGCCCGCCAAGGCGCCCGCTTCCAAAGCCCGCAAAGCAACGAGAGCCGCGCCCAAGACGAGCCAGACAGCCGCGCCCAAAGTCGTGAAGCCGAAGGCGATGAAGCAGCTGTCGGCCAAGGACGAGGCCGCGCGCGTGCAGGCCGATCGTCGACGGCTTGGAGGCGCTCTATCCCGACGCGCACTGCGAGCTCGACTTTCAGACGCCGTTTCAGCTGCTGGTGGCGACCATTTTGTCGGCGCAGTGCACCGATAAGCGCGTGAACCTGGTGACGCCGGTGCTGTTCGGCAAGTATCCGACGCCGCAGCTGATGGCCGAGGCGACGACGAGCGACATCGAGCCGATCATCCAGTCGACCGGCTTCTTCCGCAACAAGGCCAAGTCGATCCTGGGCGCGGCGCGCGTGCTGATGGACGACTTCGCCGGCAGTCGTGCCGCAGACGATGGACGAGCTCTTGACGCTGCCGGGCGTGGCGCGCAAGACGGCCAACGTCGTGCTCGGCTCCGGCGTTCGGCATCAACGTCGGCTTCGTCGTCGACACGCACATCATGCGGCTGTCCGATCGGCTGCATTTGGCGACGCCGACCGAGGATCCGATCAAGATCGAGCGCGAGCTGTGCGCGCTCTTGCCGCAGCCGAAGTGGACGAAGATCGGACATCAGCTCATCTGGCACGGCCGTCGCGTCTGCGCCGCGCGCAAGCCGCTCTGCCACGAGTGCACGCTGGCGCCGCTATTGCCCGTCGGCGGGCGTGGTCTGACATGGCGATCATCGTCGATCCCGAGGTCGAATCCTATTTGGTGGGCCTGCACAAAGGCCGCGATCCGCTGCTGCTGGAGATGGAGAGCCGCGCCGCCGAGACGAACTTTCCCATCATCGGGCCGCTCGTCGGCCGCTTGTGTCAGCAGGTGGCGCAGTCGATCAACGCGCGCGACATCTTCGAGATGGGCTCGGGCTTCGGCTACTCGACCTGGTGGTTCGCGCACGCCGTCGGCGAAGGCGGCCGCGTCGTGCACACCGACAACGACGGCAAGCGCTCGGCCGAGGCCAAGCAGTGGCTCGACAACGAGCGGCATGGGCGCGCGCGTGCATTACGAAGTCGGCGACGCCATCGAGGTCATCAAGAAGTATCCGGGCCCCTTCGACATCGTCTTCATCGACATCGACAAGCACGGCTACCCCGAAGCGCTGGAGCTGGCGCGATCGCGCGTGCGCGTCGGCGGCTACATCATCTGCGACAACGCCTTGTGGTCGGGCAAGGTGACGCAGCCGATGGCCAAGCAGGACGCGGATACGCGCGGCGTCTTGCGGTTCAACAAAGAGGCGTTCGCGGCGCCCGATCTGTTGACGACGATCTTGCCGCTGCGCGACGGCGTCGCGTTGGCGCTCAAGGTGTCGACCGACTCCAAGCGGCGGCGGTAGCGCGTGCGGCGGAGCTATCCGGAGCGGCCGGTGGTCGCCGTGGGCGTGATGGTGCTCGACGGCGATCGCGTGCTGCTCGTGCAGCGGGCGCGGCCGCCGCAAGTGGGCACGTGGACGGTGCCGGGCGGCAAGGTCGAGCTGGGCGAGACGTTGGAAGAGGCGGCGTTGCGCGAGCTCGCGGAGGAGACGGGCTTGTCGTGCGCGCTTGGGGCCGATCGTGGAAGTGCTCGATCGGGTCGTGCGCGACGATGCGGGTACGCGTCGAGTACCACTTCGTCATTTTGGACTTCCTCGGGACCGCGCCGACGGGCGTAGCTGACGGCGGCGTCCGATGTCGCCGACTGCGCGCTGGGTGGCGATCGGCAGACCTCGGCGACTACGAGACGAGCGATGGGCTGCTGCCGGTCATCGAGCGGGCGCGAGAGCTGCGCGACGGCGGCGGGCGCGGCGGGCCGGCGCGGCTGACGGACCGAGCGTAGGCCGCGCGCGGCGGTCGCGCCGCATCACGCCGCGCCGCGGATCGTCGTCAGCGTGACGACTCGTAGCTGCAGCGGCAATCGCGCTCGGCCGGCTCCACGTACGTCACCACTTTGTTCTCGTAGTTGCGCAGCGTCAGCTGTTGCGGCCCCCACGTCAGCAAATAATTGGGCCCGATCGGAATCTTCCCGCCGCCGCCCGGCGCATCGATGACGAGCTGCGGAATGCCCATCCCCGTGATGCGCCCGCGCAGCCGCTCCATGATCTCCATGCCCGCGCCCACCGGCGTGCGCAGATGATCGGTGCCCTTGCACCGGATCGCCCTGAAACAAGTAATAGGGCTTTACGCGCATCTTCAACAATAAGCGATTCAGTCGCTCGATAATCGGCGCCTCCGAGTTGATTCCGCGCAGCAACACCGTCTGATTACCCAGCGGAATTCCGGCATCTGCGAGCTTATTGCAAGCCGCGATGGCCTCTTCCGTCACCTCTTTCGGGTGATTGAAATGGGTATTGATATAGAGCGGGTGATAACGCTTCAGCATATTGCACCAGCTCGTCGTCGATGCGCATCGGCAGCGCCACCGGCACGCGCGTGCCGATGCGCACGATGTCGACGTGCTCGACGGCGCGCACCGACGAGACGATCCACTCCAGCTTCTCCGTCGACAGCGTCAGCGGATCGCCGCCCGAGATCAGCACGTCGCGGATCTGCGGCGTCGCGCGGATATAGTCGATCGCCGCTCGAGCTGCTGCGTCGAGATGACGCCGTCGTCCTGGCCGACCAGGCGGCGGCGGTTGCAATGCCGGCAATAGACGGCGCAGCGATCGAGCGCCAGCAAGAGCACGCGATCGGGATAGCGGTGCACGATCGACGGCGCCGGCGACAGCCCGTCCTCGCCCAGCGGATCGACGTATTCCCCGCGCGCGACATGCTCCTCTTCCGGCCGCGGCACGACCTGCATGCGCACCGGACAATCCTCGCGCTCGGGATCCATCAACGCGGCGTAATACGGCGTGATTCCGACGCGAAAGAGGCTGGGCGCGAGCGCGACTCCCTGCCGCTCGGCGTCGGTGAGCTGGACGAACGCCTCCAGATCTTCGACGCGGGTGAGGCGGTGACGCAGCTGCCATTGCCAGTCGTTCCACTCGGTCGGGCTCGACTGATCGCGGCGGCGCGCCTTGGGCGCCGCGCGCCCGAGCGACATCAACATCACGCGGGGATAGCCGACGGCGGCCCGGGAGTCAACCGCCCGGGCCGCCGATCGTCAAACTAGCGAAGGCTTACTTGTCGGCGAGGCAGGCGGTGTATTCGGTGCTGCAGGTGCCGCAGATGATGGAATCGGCGCTGGTGCAGCTGCTCTTGTTGCTGGTGATGGAGTCGGCGATGCAGGCCGTGCACTCCGGGCTGCCGGCCGCCGACGCCATGTCGGTGCTGCCGCCGCCCGGCGGTCCGCCGCCGCCGAAGCCGCTGCCGCAGGGCTCGGTGCCGCTGTCGGGATGCGTGTAGCAGGCTTCGCGCTCGCAGGTCGTGACCGCCTTGTAGAGCGTGCGGCCGGCCTTCGTCACCATCGCGCGCGCAGCTGGCCAGGCAGGTCTGCTGCGTTGCCGGTCGTACACGCGGCGATGCAGGCGACGTATTCCGAGCAGCCGAGCGTCGCGCCGCCGTCGCCGACCGTGGCTCCGCCGCCGCCGGCTGTTCCGCCGCCGCCGGCGCCACCGCCGCCGGCCGTTCCACCGCCGCCGGCCGTTCCACCGCCGCCGGCCGCGCCGGACATATCGGCGCCGCCGTTGCCGTTGCCGTTACCACTGCCGCCGCAACCCATGATTGCGGCCATTCCGAGAATCGTGATCAGCTTCTTCATCTTCGAGGTCCCCTCCGTCGGGCAGCCGTCGAAGCAAGCCACGCGCCGTTACGACGATCCTCGACCAAACGACGCAATTCACCTGACTGACACTGTTTAATCGGGTTGCACACCAGATGGGGCGCCGACTGGGAATGCAGTTACCAGCGCGTTGTGCGACGGACACGAGGCGCTACACCCCGCGCCGCATGTGTTATTGCAGGTGCGTGCCGTCGGATCTGCACGCTCGATCCCGTCGCTGCCGCCGCGCTCGTTCGCGACGAGGCGCGCGCGCTCGGCTTTGCGCGCATCGGCTTTTCGCCGGTGGCGCCGGTCGCGCGGCACGAGGTTTACCGCGACTGGATCGCGCGCGGTTACGCCGGCGACATGGGCTACCTCGACGAGCGCTCGGACGCGCGGCGTGACGCGACGGCGCTGTTGCCGGGCGCGCGCACCATCGTCTCCGTCGCGCTCTCGTATGCGCACGCGGGTGATGTTCCCGTCGAGCGGCTGACGCGCGGCGCGCACGGCACCATCGCTCGCTACGCGCGCGGCGACGATTACCACGTCATCCTGAAGGACAAGCTGCGCGCGCTCGGCGCCGCCATCGTCGCGCGCGCCGGCCGGCCGATCGCGTGCATGCCCTGCGTCGACACGGCACCGCTGCTCGAGCGCGAGCTGGCGTCGGCGAGCGGGCTCGGCTTTCAGGCCAAGAACACGATGCTGATCGTGCCCGGCGCCGGCAGCTTCCTCGTGCTCGGCGAGCTCTTGACCGATCTCGCGTGCGCGCCGGGCGAGGATGACCTGAGCGCGCCGCGCTGCGGCCAATGCCGGCGCTGCTTGGACGCCTGCCCGACGGGCGCCTTCGTCGACGCCTACACGCTCGACGCCCGCCGCTGCATCGCCTATTTGACGATCGAGAATCCGGGGCCGATTCCGCGCGAGCTGCGTCCGCTCATCGGCGATCGCATCTTCGGCTGCGATATTTGTCAGGATGTCTGCCCCTTCAACGCCGGGACGCCAGCGCCGGGCGCGCCCGAGCTCGCGCCGCGGCCGGAGCATGAGCGGCCGTCGCTGACGCGGCTGATGGCGCTCGGTGCCGCGCAGTTTCGCAAGTGGCAGCGCGGGAGCGCGCTGCGGCGCATTCATCGGCCGCAGCTCCTGCGCAATGTCGCGGTGGCGCTCGGCAACGTCGGAGGCGTGGACGAGCTGCCGGCGCTCATGCAGGCGCTGGGCGAGCCGTGGCCGCTCGTGCGCGCCCATGTCGCCTGGGCGATCGCCCGCATCGTCGGCCGCGACGGCGCGCGGCTGACGCGCGTCGGCCACGCCGCGCTGGCCGCGCTGCTCGCCGCGGCAGTCGCGCGCGAAGCCGACGCCGACGTCCGCGCCGAGCTCGACGCAGCGGTCACGGCCGTCGCCAGCGTCATCGTCACCCCCGCGTAAAGCAGCGGGCAGTCGTCATGCTCGCCGAAGCGTGCCTGATCATGCGTTGCTGAGCTTGGGGGCGTGCGTGGCTGCCGAGCGCGCGCGCCCGCGATAAACCAACCACCGGCGTGCCTGACTGTGAAGATGGCCGATTCCGGCGGAGCGGCCGCGCACGCGGGCACAGCCCGCCCGCGCGCAGCCGCCATTCCGGCGGCCACTGAATTCCCGACCGCCCAACCGCCCGCCGGCGACCGCCCGCCGCCGCTACGTCGTCGGCGGCTGATAAATCTCGCCGCCCTTTTCGCGGAACTCCCGCGCCTTCTCCTCCATGCCCGCGTCCGCGAACGCGCGCACGTCCTCCGTAATCCGCATCGAGCAGAAGTTGGGCCCGCACATCGAGCAGAAGTGCGCGTGCTTGGCCGCGTCTGCCGGCAAGGTTTCGTCGTGAAAATCCTTCGCCGTCGTCGGATCCAACGACAAATTGAACTGATCCTGCCAGCGGAACTCGAAGCGCGCCTTCGACAGCGCGTTGTCCCGCTCCTGCGCGCCCGGATGCCCCTTCGCCAAATCCGCCGCGTGCGCCGCGATCTTGTACGTGATGACGCCCGTCTTGACGTCGTCGCGATCGGGCAGCCCCAAATGCTCCTTGGGCGTGACGTAGCAGAGCATCGCCGTCCCGAACCAGCCGATCATCGCCGCGCCAATCCCCGACGTGATGTGATCGTAGCCGGGCGCGATGTCGGTCACCAGCGGCCCGAGCGTATAGAACGGCGCCTCGTGACAAATCTCCAGCTGCTTGTCCATGTTCTCTTTGATCTTGTGCAGCGGAACATGGCCCGGCCCTTCGATCATGACCTGCACGTCATGTTTCCAGGCGATCTTCGTCAGTTCGCCCAGCGTCTCCAGCTCCGCGAACTGCGCCGCGTCGTTCGCGTCGGCGATCGATCCCGGCCGCAAGCCGTCGCCGAGCGAGAACGAGACGTCGTACTTCTTCATGACCTCGCAGATGCGCTCGAACTCCGTATAAAGGAAGCTCTCCTTGTGATGCGCCAAGCACCACTTGGCCATGATCGATCCGCCGCGCGACACGATGCCGGTCACGCGCTTCGCCGTCAGCGGGATGTAGCGCAAGAGCACGCCCGCATGAATCGTGAAGTAATCGACGCCCTGCTCCGCCTGCTCGATCAGCGTCTCCAAGAACAGGTCGATGTTGAGCTCCTCGGCCTTGCCCTTGACCTTCTCCAAGCACTGATAGATCGGCACGGTCCCGATCGGCACCGGCGAGTTGCGCACGATCCACTCGCGCGTCTGATGGATGTTCTTGCCCGTCGACAAATCCATCACCGTGTCGGCGCCCCACTTGATCGCCCACTGCATCTTGTCGACTTCTTCTTCGATCGACGAGCCCAGCGCCGAATTGCCGATGTTGGCGTTGATCTTCACGAGGAAGTTGCGCCCGATGATCATCGGCTCGAGCTCGGTGTGATTGCGATTGGCCGGAATGATGGCGCGACCGCGCGCGACCTCGTCGCGCACATATTCGGGCGCCACGTTCTCGCGAATCGCCACGAAGCGCATCTCTTCCGTGATCTCGCCGCGCCGCGCGTAATGCATCTGCGAGAAATTGCCGTCGCCGCGCGCGATGCGCTTTTCGATCCACGGCGTGCGCAGCTTGGGCAATCCGTCGTTGACGTCGTGGCCTTGCGGGCCCGACGTGTCGTAGACGCGCAGCGATGGCTCGCCGCCACCGAGCGCGATCTCGCGCTGCGGAACTGCCAGCTCACCCGACAAAACATGCACTTTGCGCGACGACGGAAGATCGGTGTCGCCGGCCTCTTTGTGCACCGCCGGAGCCCCTTCGCTTGCAACGATTGGCAGCTTCATCGGTTGCGAATGTAACGGGAACGCGCGGATTTGCAACGTGAATAAACCTCACCTGCGAGCGTCTCAATCAGCGAGGAGATGAGGTCATGAAAAAGCTGATGCTCGCCGCTCTCGCGCTGCTTCCGTTGGCTGCTGGTTGCTACGTTCAACCTTATCCGCGCGCCTATTATCCGCGTCGCGGTTACGTCCGCGTCTACGCGCCGCGCCCGGTCGTCGTCGCGCCGCCGCCTGCTCGCGTCTACTGGTAGTCGTCGCTTTTAACGAAAGCGCGCGCTGCCGCGTCCTTCAATCCACGTCCGGAATCGTGATATCGTAACGCGACCCTAATTTCGCGAAGGAGATCCTATGCGTCGTTATGTACTAGCATTCGTAGCTGCTCTATTCCTGTTCGCGCCCGCGTTGGCTCGAGCGCAGGTTCCCGGCATCCGAGTCGAGATCGCGCCGCCGGCGCCGCGCGTCGAAGTGCGCCCGATGGCGCCGTCGCCGCGTCACGTCTGGATCGGCGGTCACTGGGGCTGGCGCGGTGGCGCCCACGTCTGGCTGCCCGGCCACTACGCGTTGCCGCCCGGCGAGGGTTACCACTGGGTCGACGCGCGCTGGGTGCCCGAAGGTGGCCGCTACCAGTACTTCGAAGGTCACTGGGCGATGAATCAGCCGCAGCAGCCGACCTACGTCTACGATCCGGGTCCGCCGCCGGCGCAGGAGACGATCGTGCAGACGGCGCCGCCGCCGGACATCGTCGAAGTGCGCCCGGCCGCTCCGTTCGGTGGCGCGGTCTGGATCGGCGGCTTCTGGCATTGGAACGGCACGCGCCACACGTGGGTCGGCGGGCACTGGTCGGCGCCGCGCGCGGGTTACCGCTGGGAAAGCGCGCGCTGGGAGCGTACGCCGCGCGGCTGGGTCCATCGCCCCGGCGGCTGGCGCCGCTAAGCAGTCGTTCGTCTCGGTAGCACTCGCGTCCGCGTTCGCCTGAGCGCGCTCGAATCCCCGCAAATCCGACCAGCCGCGAAATCAGAAGCGCCGATGGCGCCGACGAAGGCTTACGCCAAGTAGCGTTTGCGGGCGGCCATCGCTTGGCGGAACTTGTCGGCGTGCGAGCCGGCGGCCGCGCGCGGCTCGGCCGTCTTCGGAAGCGGCGGCGGCGACGGTGACGACTGACGCTGCGGCAGCACCGGCGCCAACACCGGCTTCAGCGCCGACGGCGTCGCGACGATGGCCGGCGCCACCTGCGTCGCCGGCGCCGCAGCCTGGGGCGACGCCGACCGCGCCTCGCTCTCCGCCAAGATCGCCACCAGCGACCGCTCGATCCGCTGCATCTCGTCGGCCGACCGGCGCGCGCCCAGCTCGGCATCGCGAATCTTGGCCAGCTCGAGCCGGAGCTTCCACTCGAGCTCCTCGCGCCGCTCATCGGCGCGCGCGACGCGCTCTTCGTATTGCTCGCGGATCGCCTGCATTTCCTCGGCGTTGAACGACTCGCCTTGCGTCTGCGCCTGTTTGCGCAGCGCCTCGTACTCGGCTCGCGTGAGCGTGATGAGCTCGTCCGCCCGCATCCGCATGTGTGTTGCCCCTTCCTGAACCGTCACGCGATGCACCGCCCATGCCGCAGTGCTGCCATACAAAGATCAACTAGTTACGCTAGCGCGGTGGTTCCCGTGGACCCCAGCGGCGACGAGAGTAGTCTCCGATTTTCGGACAGCCGTTGCGCGCGCGGTGAAGAGGCGTTAAGCCTCGCGTACATGCCCACGCCCGCCGTCGAGACCGTAGCGCTGGCCAAGCGTTACCCCAAAGTGGAGGCGCTCGCCGGCGTCAACTTGTCCATCGAGCCCGGCGAAATCTTCGCGCTGCTCGGCCCCAACGGCGCCGGCAAGACGACGTGGATCTCGATCGTCTGCGGCATCGCGCGGGCCACGTCGGGTCAAGCGCGCGTGCTCGGCCACGACGTCGTCACCGATGCCATGGCGGCGCGTCGCGTCGTCGGGTTGGTGCCGCAAGAGATCAACTTCGATCCCTTCTTCTCGCCGCGCGAAGTCCTCCGCTTTCAGATGGGCTACTTCGGGGTGCCGCCGTCGGACGATCGCATCGACGAGCTGCTCGCGGCGCTGGCGCTGTCGGACAAGGCGGACGTGACGTCGCGCGAGCTGTCGGGCGGCATGAAGCGTCGCCTGCTCATCGCCAAGGCGCTCGTGCATCGCCCGCGCGTCGCCTTTCTCGACGAGCCGACCGCGGGCGTGGACATCGCGCTGCGTAAGGATTTGTGGGCCTACGTTCGTAAGCTGCGCGCCGAAGGGACGACGATCGTGTTGACGACGCACTACCTCGAAGAGGCGGAGGAGCTGGCCGATCGCGTCGCGGTGATCGATCACGGCAAGCTCATCACCGTCGACAAACCGGAGGCGCTCATGCGTCGGCACGGGAACAAGCGGGTGCGCTTCACGCTCGCCGAGCCGCTGGCGGTGCCGCTGTCGGCGCCGCTGCTGGCGTTCGGCGCCACGCTCGACGACGCGCGCACGGCCATCAGCTGTCCGCTCGAAGGCGACGCCAGCGCCGTCATGGCCGCCGTCGCCGCGATGCCCGGTCGCGTCGTCGACATGCGCACCGAGCAGCCGTCGTTGGAGCAGGTCTTCCTGGCGCTCACCGGCAGCGCGCACGGTGCGGCATGAACACCATCGGATTCAAGACGCTGATCGTCAAAGAGACGCGGCGCTTCCTCAAAGTGCCGGGACAGACGGTGGCGCAGCCGGTCATCACGACGGCGCTCTACTTTCTCGTGTTCGGCTTCGCGCTCGGTGGGCAGGTCAAGCAGCTCGACGGCATCCGCTACGTGCGCTTCATCGTGCCGGGCCTGGTCATGTTGTCGCTGATTCAGAACGCGTTCCTGAACACGGCGTCGTCGATGTTCATCCACAAGATGCAAGGCACGATCGTCGACCTGCTGGTGGCGCCGCTGTCGCCGATGGAGCTGCTCGGCGCGTTCACGCTGGCGGCGACGATACGCGGCATTCTCGTCGGCGGCATCGTCTGGCTCGTCGCGGCGGTGTTCACCGGCTTCGGCGTCGTGCATCCGCTGTGGACGATCGCGTTCGCCGTCTTGGTGGCGATCGAGTTCTCGCTGTTCGGGCTCGTGGTGGCGATCTGGAGCGACAAGTTCGAGCAGCTCAACCTCGTGCCGACGTTCATCATCACGCCGCTGACGTTCTTGGGCGGCGTCTTCTATTCGGCGCGCATGCTGCCGGAGCCGTGGCGATTCGTCACCAAGCTGAACCCGATCTTGTACATGGTCGAAGGGCTGCGCTTCGGCATTCTCGGGCAGGCGAACGCGTCGCCGTGGCTCGGCATCTCGCTGACGATGACGTTGACGCTCGTGTCGGGCGCGATCGTGTGGGGAATGCTGAAGACGGGCTACAAGCTGCGGAATTAGTAGCTACTTGTCCCAGTCGCGATGAATGTCCTGCGTCTCGCCCGGCTTCAGCGTCACTTCGATCTTCTCGCGCCGGTTCTTGCCTTCGTTCACCAGCTCGATGACGTGCTTGCCCGACGGTAGCGAGTAGTCGTTGATCGGCGTCTGCCGCAGGCGCTGCTTGTCGACGAACACGATCGCCCACGGGCGCACGGCGATCGAAATCGTCGCCGTTCCGGCCGGCTCTTTCGGCTTCGTCGCGCTCGAGTGATGCTCGTGATGCGCCGCGACCGGCGGCGCGGCTTCCGGCGCCGGCGTCGGATCGGCGACCGGCGGCGCGGCCGGCGTCGGCGCGACCGGCGTCGCCGGCTGCAGCTTGACGTTGAACGGATGCTCGCCCTCGGCGACGTAGACTTCCTCTTCCTTCGTCGTAAAGCCGTCGGCCATGAACGTCAGCTTGAGCGTGGCGCCAATCTCGCCTTCGACCACCGTCGGCGTGAAGCGCGGATGGCGCCGCCCGTCTACGAGGATGCTGGCGCCCGTCGGATCGGAGTTGACGCGCAGCTTGCCCGTCGGCTTGACCACGACCACCGGCTTCTTGTTGCGCGGCATCACGACGTTGGCGCCGAACACCGTGCCCGTCGCCACGACGGCGGCGATGATCGGGCCCAGCACCCAACGTCCCCACGGAAACGCGCGGCCGACGGGCGGCTGCGTCGTGGCCGCGCTGCGACCGGGCGCCGCGACCGGCGCCGGATGTGACACCGGCACTTGTGCGGCGTCGAGCATCATCGTCGACTGTCCCGACAATGGCGCAGCAGACGGAGCGCGTGGCGGATCGGCGACGGTGGAATCGTCGAGAAAGAGCGTCTTCTGCTTCTTGTCGTCAGCCATGTTGGATGGGCCCGTTTGCGACAGCGAGCCGCTCAGTGCCGGCATCGTATCGCGTTCGCGGACGCTTGACGAGAGGTTCAGCCAGGCGGTACGTTTTGGCGTCCAAGACCGTTCCAGAGCCGCGAGGGGTGGGAGTGAAAAGCGTAATCGTCATCTTCGGTCTCATGTTCGTCATGAGCGGCTGCGCCGCTCTGACTTCGGCCAAAACCACCGCCGACTCGGCCAAAGGCACCGCCGACGACGCGAAGTCGCAGAAGGACTCGGCCACCGCCACGGTCAAGGACGAGAAGGGCAAAGCCAAAGGCGGCGACGGCGCCAGCGGCGAAGCGCCGGCGGGCGCGACGCGCCTCGAAGCGTCGGACGCGCCGACCAACACGCCCATCAGCGACAAGATCGACTTCAAGAAGGGCAAGATCAACGACTGGCGCAAGTTCTCGCTCGCCGGCAAGCCCGGCTTCGCCAAGTTCATCCTCGACTGGGACGAGGAGACGGCGAACCTCGACATCGACATCTTCGATCAGTTCGGCAAGAAGATCGGCAAGTCGCCGCCGCGGCTCGAGGGCAAGTCGGAGCGCACGATCCTGCATCCGCGTCAACGAGCCTCGGCGTTTACTACGTCAAGATCTCGGGGCCGACGAAGGCCGACAACTCGATCTATACGATGGAGGTGAAGTGGGACGGGCCGCCGGTCGTGAAGGCGGACCCGAATCAGGGTCAGCAGGCGCAAAATTCGGGTCAAGGCGGCATCGTTCCGCCGCCGCCGCCACCGCCGCCGCCGCCGGCGTGCGCGCCCGGTGCGGTCTGCCTCGATCCCAACAAAGTGTACGGATCGATCGTGCAGATGGTGCGTGAGAATGGCGGCGTGACGCTCTATCTCGACAAGGGATCGTCGGACAAGCTGCACGCCGGCATGTCGGGCACGATTCTCGATGGGCCCGACGGCGACAAGCCGTTCGAAGGCGGCAGCTTCGCCATCACGCAGGTCGTCGACTCGGGCAAATCGATCGCGCGCTCGACGACGCTGCAAAAGTCGCTCGGCAAGAACCGGCGCATCTCCGTCAACCTGAAGTAGGATACGAGGCCATGCAACGATTCCTACTTCTAGCGCTTATCTTCGCCGTCGCGGGCTGCCCGCCGAAGAACCCGAAGACGCCCAAAGACAACTTCGACGCCGACGCCAAGAGCGGACCCGATCAGAAGCGGTCGGGCGCGCAGATCCTCGACGTCAACAAGCCGCACACCGACGAGATCAGCTATCAGGGTCAGGACAAGACCGACTGGTATCGCGTCGAGTTGCACGGCAAGCCCAACGTGTTGACGACCAAGATCAACTGGGACAACGACGCCAGCGACGTGCGCATCGACGTCTATGACGAGTTCGGCCAGGAGATCGCCGCGTCGCCGGTGCGCGACAAGGGCACGAAGGCCAAGAAGCTGCTGACGCAGATCGATAAGCCGGGGATCTACTTCATCCGCGTCACGGCGCCGACGAAGACCGACGGCACGGTCTACACGATGGAAGCGGAGTGGGAAGAGCCGCCGCCGGTCGTGATCGCGCCGCCGCCGCCACCGCCGCCGCCGCAGGAAGTCGTCGAGGAGAAGCCGCACAAGCATCGCGAGCCGCGTGAGCCGCGCGAGAAGCCGACCGGCGAGACGGTGCAGGCGCGCGTCGTCAACGCCTATCGCGAGGGCAACGCGCTCCTCTTGAACATCGACAAGGGCTCGGGCGCCGGCATTCACGTCGGCTGCACCGGCGCCGTCTTGCAGGGCGCGGCCGGTGAAGACGCGCTCGACGGCGGCGAGTTCAAGATCATCAAAGTTCTCGATGCCAACAAGAGCGTCGGCAGCGCCACCTTGCGCTCGCTCGGCAAGAACAATCGCGTGGCCATCACGCTGAGCAAGTAGCAACGCACTTCGGGGGCACGATGTCGGGACCAGATCCGCTCGTAGGCAAGACGCTCGCCGACCGCTTCGAGATCATCGAGCGCATCGGCGAGGGCGGCACCGGCGTCGTTTACCGGGCCAAGCAGCTCTCGGTCGATCGCACCATCGCCATCAAGGTGTTGGGCGCGCACGTGTCGACCGATCCGTCGTGGGTCAAGCGCTTCCACAACGAAGCGCGCGCGGCGTCGCGACTCGACCATCCGAACACGGTGCGGCTCATCGACTTCGGGCAGACCAAAGAGGGGCTGCTCTTCATCGCGATGGAGTATCTGCACGGCAAGTCGCTGCGCGCGGAGATCGACCGCGTGACGCGGCTGCCGCCCAATCGCGTCTTGCGGATCATGTCGCAGATGTGCGCGTCGCTGTCGGAGGCGCACAACCAGGGCATCATTCACCGCGACATCAAGCCCGACAACGTCTACCTCGTCGACATGAAGGGCGCGCGGCGACTTCGTCAAAGTGCTCGACTTCTCGGTGGCGAAGCTGGACGCGCCCGATGCGCAGGTGACGCGCGCCGGCGTCGTCTTCGGCACGCCGCAATATATGTCGCCCGAGCAGGGCCGCGGCATTCCGCTCGACGCGCGCAGCGACATTTACGCCGTCGGCATCGTCGCCTACGAGATGTTGACGGGCAAGCCGCCGTTCGACGCCAAGGTGCCGACCGAAGTCGTCATGATGCATCTGCGCGACAAGCCGGCGCCGCTGATCGGTCTGCCGCCGCAGCTCATGGACATCGTGATGCGCGCGCTCGAGAAGGATCCGAACAAGCGTCAGCAGTCGGCGGATGCGCTCGATCAGGAGTGCCAGCAGTGCCTGGCGGAGCTGTTTCCGCGGCAGACGCCGGGGCTCGGGCATCAGGTGACGCCGCCCGCGATGGCGCCGCCGCCGGCGATGCACGCGCCGCCGCCGGCCGCGATGGCGCCGCCGCTGGCTGCGATGGCGCCGCCACCGACCGCGAACGTGGCGCATGGCGCGCCGCCGCTCGCCGAGCAGAAGACGATGATGGCGATGGAGGCGCCGCGCGTCGCCGCCGCGCCGCACTCGGCGCCGCCGCCGGCCGCGCACGAAGCGAAGACGATGATGGCGATGGAAGCGCCGCGCATCGGCGCCGCGCCACAAGAAGTGAAGACGATGATGGCGATGGAGGCGCCGCGCATCGCCGGCGGCCTCGCGCCACCGCCGGCCGCGCCGCCGCCGCCGTCCGCGCCGCCGCTGGCGACGGGCGGCGCCAACATGAAAACGATGATGGCGCAAGAGGCGCCGGCGCTGTCGGCGCAAAAGACGATGATGGCGCAGGCGGGCGGCGGCATCGCCGACGGCAGCACGAAGGTGCTGCCCGATTCGGCGGGCGTCGTCGCCTACGCGCAGGAGCGCGCGCATTTGGCGCGCGCGTCGGCGTCGCACAAGCAGCTGAAGACACCGCCGGCGGGCGCGCTCTTTTGGCTCGCGTGGGTGCTCGTCGGCGTCGGCGCCGGCTTGGGCGTCCACTTCTACCTGCTGCAGCGCGGATGAGCGACGACGTGCCGCGCGACTGGGCGAGCGTCATCGACGCGCGGCTGATCGCGCGCTGCGAGCAGCATCAGCGCGACGGCGAGCGGCAGCGCGTGCCCAAGCTGGCGACGTGGGTGCAGCCGATGCAGCTGCACCTCGAGCCCGAAGCCTGGAATACCGGCTTTTTGCGGGTGCGCGAGGCCGATATTCCGGCGCAGCTGCATGTCGACTTGCAGGAGCGCATGCCGCAAGCGCTGCTGCGCGATCTGCACCGACTGGTGCGCGAGGAGCGCTGGGTCGAGCGCGAGATCGTCGCCGGCACCGAAGATCGGCACGGTCGCGGCTCGCTGGCCGAGGCGCGCAAGGCGCGGCAGCTGCCGGCGCGCACGCCGGTGGAGCCGTCGACGCGGGTGATGCGCGCGCTGCAGACGTGGCGCCGGAGCCTGCTCGCCGAGCGTTGGCAGCCGGCGCTGGCCGACGACGAGCCGCGCCGCGCGGTCATGACGGGCGGCGGAATTCCGACCTAGCCGTCGCTCGCCGCGGTTACTTCCGCCTGCGCGCCGAAGGTCAACGAATGGGAAATGGGCAGACGGCGGGCGGCGTGAACCCGGCGAGGCGCGCGGCCAAGGTCACGGCGTCGGCGGCGACGAAATCGGGCGCGGCCGCGTAAACGCAGCCGCGAAAGGCGACGCCGCCCGTCGCCGGCGACAGATCGGCGCGCGCCGGGCAGCCGCCGAGCTGCAGCAGCCGCGCCGCGACGTAGCAGTCGAGAAAGAGGCGCACATCGAGGGCGCGCGCCAACAGTGGCTGCAGCCGGCCGAGCGTGCGCATCCAGAACGCGCGATCGCACCAGTCGGGCGGCGGCTTCAAGGCGTTGAGCGCCACTTTGTCGACGGCCGGCACGTCGACGAGCGCCGCCAGCAGGCCGTCGTCGACGAGCTCCGCCGCGAACTCGGGCGTGGCCAGGGACGCGATGAGCACGATCTCGAGCGACGGATGCAGCGCCTTCAACGCCGCGGCCGTGGCTGCGATGCGCGCGCGGTCGACGGCGCCTTTGGCGGGATCGACCGACAAATTGGCGCGCGCTACGCCGGCAAACAGCGCCGGCGACTGGCGCGCCAGCTGCAGCGTCGTCGTGACCGCGACCGGCGCGCGCGCCGCGGCCACGATCGCCGTCAAGCGCGGCAGCGCCGGCGCCAGCGGCTCCGACACGGCCACGGCCACTTCGTCGTAGCGCAAGCGCGCCAACGCGTCGGTCAGGAGGGCCAAGTCGGGCGCGGCCGGCCCGTCATTGCGCGCCCCGAGGTAACAAAATGCACAGCCCACGCGACAAGGCACGCCGTCGAGATGTAGCGACAGCGTGCCCAAAGATCGACCGGGCAGACGTTTGTCGTCGGAAGGACGCGTTGACAGCGTGACGAGCGACGTCATAGGATCAATTTCTCATGCGCATCGAGAGCGCGGGCAAGACCGACGTCGGGCTGGTTCGCGAGAAGAACGAAGACTCGATGCTCATCGACCCAGCCGTGGGCCTCTTCGTCGTGTGCGACGGAATGGGCGGTCACGTCGGCGGTCAGGTGGCGTCGCAGCTGGCGGTGGCTACGATCTCGGAGGTCATCCGCGCGGCCGCTCCGCCGCCGCCGGACGTGCCCGACGCGCTCGTCAGCTCCATCAAAGCGGCCAACGGCGCGGTGTTCGCCAAGGCCAAGGCCGATCCGTCGCTGCACAACATGGGCACGACGGTGGTCGCGGTGCGCGCGGAGGGCGATCTCTTGCACCTCTGTCACGTCGGCGATTCGCGCATCTACCGGCTGCGGCAAGGCGCGTTCGAGCAGGTGACGCGCGATCATTCGCTCATCAACTTGTACGAAGAGAACCCGGAGTTGGCCGCGCGCTTCGGGCCGCCGAACTCGAACGTCATCGTGCGCGCGGTCGGCTTGCGCGATCAGGTCGACGTCGATCATCGCGTCATCGCCATGGAGCCGGGCGACATGTACCTGCTCTGCTGCGACGGCCTGACCGACATGGTCGACGACTGGATGCTGAAGGAGATGCTCGCCGACGCCGTCAACGGCACGCTCGACGAAGCCTGCGAGGCGCTCGTGCGCGCGGCGTTGACCAACGGCGGCGTCGATAACACGACCGTCATCCTGCTCCGCATCCACGAATAGCGCTGGAGCGGCCTTCGTAGTCGCTACTACCACTAGCAATTACTCGCGCGTCGGCGTGACGGCGGCGGCGAGCGCGGCGAAGCTCTCGTCGTAGCGCCCGGTCTTGGCGTGCAAGCGAGCGAGGCGCGCGGCGAGCGGATGACGGCCGGGAATGCGCGCCGCTTCGGCGTACGCTTGGTCGGCGCCGGGAAAGTCGCCGCCCGCGGTCAAGACGTCGCCGAGCGCCACCAGCATGAGCCGACGCGCCGACGGGCGCAGCGCGGCGCGTAGGCCGCTGCGCAAAAGCTGCGCGGCGCGCGGCGGATCGGCACGCCCGACGGTGAGCGCGGCGCCGACGCGGGCCTCGGCGAACTCCGGCGCCAGCTCGACGGCGGCGGCGAACGACTGCGCCGCGGCCTCGACTTCGCCGGCGCGCAGCTGCTCGCGGCCGCGCGCGAAATAGCGCCGCGCCACCGTCGCCGACATCAGTCGACCTCGCGCCGCGACATCAGTCGACCTCGAGCCAGGAGAAGCGATTGGCGGGCGACGCGGCTTCGTCCTTCTTGTCGCTGCTCGTCGTCGGCGGCGCGGGGGCTTGGTTCGGCGGCGTGGCCGGCGGCGCCTGATGCGACGGCGACGGCGCGACCGGCGGCGGCATCGGCTGCGGCGACGAAGCCGGCGTCGGGCTCGAGCGCGGCTCGGGCGGCATCGGTCGTGGCGCCGGCGTCGTCGCGGCCTGCGGCGCCGCTGTCGTCGGCAGCGCCGGCGCAGTCGTCACGACCGGCGGCGTCGGCGTCACCGGCATCGCTTGCGGCTCCGGCGCGCGCGCAGCTTCGATCGGAATCGAACGGCCGCCGGCGCGCACGTGCACGCGTCCGCCGGCCACTTCGAACAGCGCCAGCTCGGGCAGATCCACATGCAGCTGCAGCCACGTCATCAGCTCGGCGAACGACAGGCCTTCGAGCTCGGTGCGCGCGTCGAGCATCGCCAGCGCGCCCGTCGCCGACGCCGGCGAGCCTTCGACGACGTACTCCTTGAACACGTAGGCCAGGATCTCTTGCAGCTGCTCGCGCGGATACTTGTCGAGCGCGCCGCGGATCTCGCCCACCATCTTCTTGACGTCTTTGCTCACGACTCCCTCGTAGGCGCGCGCAAGCCGTCGGGCAAGTCGGCGCCGCCCAGCTCGCAGTCGACGAAGCGCGCTCCGTCGACGATGGCGCCGGTCAGCGTGGCGCCGCCGAAGTGGCAGCGCACGACGAGCGCGCCCGAAAAGTCGGCGCGAAAGAGGTTGGCGCCGCGCAGATCGCACTCGATGAGGACGGCGCCGTCGAAGCGCGCGCGGGTCAGCTCGGCGGCGCCGTTGGGCGTCGGATCGGTGAAGCGGCACTTGACGAGCACCGCGCGCGCGGCGCGCAGGCCGTACAAGTTGCAGCCGACGAAGCGGGCGTTCGAGAGCTTGGCGCCTTCGATGTCGAGGTTGGCCGCTTGCACGCGCTCCCACGCCAACTGCTCGACCAGCGCGCCACCGAGGCCTAGCTCGGTCAGGTCGCAGTCGACGGCGCTCGCGCGCAACATCGTGGCCTCGGCCAGCTGGGCGCGACGGAGGGTGACGCGGCTCAACGTCGTGCGCGAGAAGTCGACCGACTCCAGCGCGGCGCCGTCGAGCGTGCAGCGTTCGAAGGTCGCGCCCGAGAAGTCGCCGCCGCTGACGCGCAAGCCCGGCGCCTGCAAGTCGCGATAGGTGTGCCCGCGCAAGGCGCCGTCGCGCGCCAGATGCTGCAGCTGCTCGCGGCTCTCGACGGTGACGACGTCACTCATCGCGCGGTCGCTCGCGGCTGCCGTCGCCGGCGCAGCTGCCGCGACGGCGTCGGGCGCGACCCTCGCCACGCGCCGAACGTCACGGCCGGCGCGCGCTTCATGCTACCGCCCGACGCGCTGCTGCTGCAGCCGCGTCTCTTCTTCGACGAGCTCGAGGATGCGCGCGACCACAGCGTGCTTGTCGACCTTGCCGCCGCCTTTGGCCGCCTTCGCCGCGGCGCCTTTGCCGGTCGCTTCGGCGTGCACGTCGGCTTCGACCTTCTCGGCCTGCTGCTCGTGCGCCGCGCCTTGCGACTCGCCGCCTTCGAGCGCGAAATGCAAGCCGCGCTGCGCCTGGCTGACGTGCGTGAGCTCGTGCGCCAGCAAGGCTTTGCCGAGCGCCGTCTTCGGATCCGAGCGCGGACCTTCACGCACGAGGATCATGCCGGTGTTGGCGATGGTCACGGCGTCGGCGCGGTGCGCCTTCGTCACCGCTTCGGCGAAGGGACCGCGGAACAGCCGCACGTCCGAGAAGCGGCCGCCGATGCGCTTCTCCATCTCCGACTGGGTGCCCAGGTCGAGCCGCTCGCCCGAGCCGGCATCGCCCACGACGATCTTGGAAAGCCGCGACGCGTCATACTTGTGCGCGATCTCCTGGCTCAGCTTGAGCGCACGCTGTTTGCGTTCGGCCTCGGTCAAGCGGGCGATTTCCGCCGCGTCGAGCCCTAGCCTATCGTCGTCACTCGCCATGAGAATGCTGCTCCAAAGTAGTCTACTCCAACAGAGGTTATCGGCAAAGGCGCGCCAAAGTTGCGTGCTCTGCGCAAAAAGCGACGACGACAAAGGACGCAACTTTTGCGGTGAAGCTGCGATAATCGAAGCATGGCCGAAGACGAAAAGAAGCCCGAAGGGTCGGAGGACGAGGCGCCATCGGAGACGATGCTGGCCGAGCAGCGCGATCCCGACGAGGCGGTGCTCGCCGAAGAGGCCATTCACAGCTACGCCAATGAAGTGCTGGAGCAGTTTGGCCAAGAGGTCGAGACGGCGATGGGCAACGTGACGGCGTGGTGCGACGGTCATGCGGCCGAGCTCGAAGCCGGCGGCGTCGGCCCGCAGCTGAGCAAGGCGTTCACGAGCCAGCTAGTGTCGGCGTGCGGCGGTCGGCATGCGCCGATCGGCCACGCGCTGCACGAGCATCTCGAGAACGAGATCGATGCGCTGGTGCGCGACGAGCAAGAGGCCGGCCGCGTCGCCGAGGGCTTGAGCATGGCGGCGCGCGATTTCAGCTGGTATTTGCGCGACAACTTGCAGTCGGTGCTGGCGCATCACTGGGATCAGCTGCGCGACTTGGCCTACGAGGGCTCGACCGACTTCGTCGCGGCGCTGCATGCGTTCGGGCTGCCGGAGCTGAGCTTCAGCGGCGCCGGGCTCGAGAGCGGGATGATCGCCGTCGGCGAGACGGTGTTGACGCAGAAGCCGAAGACGCAGGATGAGGCGATCGAGCGCGATCCCGAGCAGGAAGAAGAGGAACAGCAGCAGGCGCTGACGCAGGCGCACGACCACCACAAAAAACAGGCGACGGTCTGAGGGACGATGCCGCTTTTTTCGCGCCCTGACGGGCAGCTGGTCACCAACGAGGCGCCGGTACGGCGCATCATGCCGTATCTCATGAAGGGGCGTAACGAGAGCGTCGTCTTGCACGAGGCGCGCTACGACCTGACGCGGACGCTGCCGTGGCTGAAGCAGCAGCAGGCGGAGGGGCACAAGATCACGCTCTTCCACTTACTGCTGCATGCGGTTGCGCGGACGCTGCACGAGCGGCCGGGGCTCAACCGCTTCGTGTCCGGTGGGCGCTGCTATCAGCGCAAGGGCGTGTGGATGTCGTTCGCGGCCAAGAAGGCGTTCGCCGACGACGCGCCCATCGTGACGGTCAAGGCGGAGTTTCCCGAGAGCGACAAGTTCGCCGACGTGCACGGGCGCATCGCCGGCGCCGTCGACGGGGCGCGGCGCAGCGACGGCAAGAAGAGCGCGGTCGACAAAGAGCTGGCGCTGGCGTTGATGCTGCCGGGGCCGCTGCTCAGCCTGGTCATGGGCTTCTTGCGCTGGCTCGATCGCGTGAATTTGATGCCGGCGGCGATGATCAAGGGCGACCCGATGTACGCCAGCGCGTTCGTCGCCAACTTGGGGTCGATCGGAATCAGCGACGTCTATCATCACCTGTTCGAGTACGGCACGGTCAGCTTGTTCGCGGCGGTGGGCAAGGTCGACAAGATGGTGTTCGTCGACGAGCAGACGCTGCAGCCGGTGGTGCGCGACGCGGTCAAGGTGTGCTGGACGTTCGACGAGCGCATCCACGACGGGTTCTACTGCGCCAGCTCGCTGAAGATCGCGCAGAACATCGTCGAGGATCCCGAGAAGTACGTCCGGTAGGTACCGTCGCGCCGCCTGGCCGCGCGCGCGTTCAGCGCCGCTTGTCGTGTCCTTTACTGCCGTGTTTGTCGTGCGCCTTCTCGGCCGTCACCACCACCGGCTTATCCGCGACGTGCTGAAACAGCTTGCCCGCCGCCGCGCACTCCTTCTCCGCCGCCTCCGCCAACAGCGCGTAATCGATCGACTGCTCCCGCTGCGCCGCGATATAGGCCGCCCGCAAGATCGCGTTCTTGATGTGTCCGCCCGACAGCTCGAACGTCTTGCCCAGCTTCGCGTAGTCGACTTCCCCGACCGGCGCGCGCGACGGAATCAGCGTCCGCCAAATCCGCGCCCGATCGACCGCCGTCGGAAACGGCACGACGATGTGATAGGCGATGCGCCGCTTGAACGCCTGATCGATCGACGCTTCCAAGTTCGTCGCCAAGATCACGATTCCCTCGTAGCGCTCGAGCTGCTGCAGGAGAAAATTGGTCTCCATGTTGACGAAACGATCGTTCGCCGTCTCCACCTTCGCCACGCGCGACGAGAACAGCGCGTCGGCCTCGTCGAAGAACAAGATCGAATGCGTCGACTTCGCCTGCACCAAGATCTCGTTCAGGTTCTTCTCGGTCTCGCCCACGAACTTCGAGACCACTTTCGCCGGGTTGACGCGATAGAGCGACAGGCTCAGCTCGGACGCGATGACCTCGGCGGCCAGCGTCTTGCCCGTTCCCGGCTCGCCCGACAGGAGCACGACGAGCCCTTTTCCCGTCGGCAGCTTCTCGTTGAAGCCCCAGGTGTGCAGCACTTTGGCGCGATTGCGGCCGGCGGCGATGATCTCCTCGACTTGCGAGCGCTCGTCGGGCGGCAGGACGAGCACGTCGAGCGTCAGCGCGCCGTGGCGCGTGCGCTCGGCGTAGCCGGCCAAGTCGCCGCGCAGCTGCGCCTGCGCCGCCGTGTCCAAGTCCGCCATCGTCAACAGCGACGACGGGCCGCGCGCGACCGCCTTCGACACCGCGTACAAGACGGCGCTGCGAATCGAGCCGCCCGACAGCTCGTAGCGCTTGGCCAGATGGTTGATGTCGACGTCGTCGGCCAGCGGCACCGTCGGCAGGAGCAGCTGGCGCCAGATCGGCTCGCGCAGCGCGCCCGTCGGCACCTCCAGCAGCAGCCGCAACAGGACGCGGCGATCGAGCGTCGGATCGAGGCGTTCGGGCGCGGCCGTCGTCAGGATGACGAGCCCGTCGAAGCGATCGAGCGCGCGCAACAGCGCCTGCAGTCGCGGCGTGCCGGCGCCGCGGCCGCCGAAGAGCAGCTCGGCGCCGTCGAAGAGCACGACGGCATCGGCCAGCCGCGCCTCGAGGAACAGCTCGTCGAGCTCGCTCTCGAGCACGCGTCCGGCGTCGGCCAGGCGCGCGCCGTCGATAGTCGAACAGCTGTTTACTTAGCCGCTTGGCGAGCGCCGCGGCCAGCGTCGTCTTGCCCGTGCCCGGCCCGCCGACGAAGAGCGTGACCACGGCGCGCCCCGACGGCAGCAGGCGATCGTAACCCCAGGCTTGCAGCCGCGCGCTCAGCCCCGGCTGCGCGGCCAACAGCTGCTCGAGCTCGGCGCGCGCTTCGGCCGGCAAGACGACGTCGGCGAGCGCGACGTCGGGCCGGCTCAGCTTGGCGTACGTCGACGTCAGGCCCGTCGGATCCTGGCCGAGCACGACGCGCGCCACGCGCGGCGGCAGCTTGAGCTCGCAGGCGAGCAGGTTGTCCCGGGCGTCCGGCCGCGCGCGGTCGAGCGTCAGGAGCCGATGCGCCAGCAGCGGCGCGTCGGCTCGGAAGCGCGCCCGCGCCCGCAGCCGCGCGGCGACGCCGTCATGATGCACCTGCACGACGAGCCCGACGTCGAGCCAAGGATGAAACGCCGTGCCCGACAGGCGCGTGTGCAGCTTGCCCAGCGTCGGATCGAGCTGCGCCGCCGCCACATGCGTAAGGACGTGCACGTCTTCGTCGTCGAGCCCGAAGCGCTGCTGCAGCTGGACGATTCCCGGCGGCGCCGCCGTTGCCGACAGCCGCGCCGCCAGCGTGACGTCGAGCGCCGCGCCGCGCTCGGCCAGCGTGCGCGCCACATCCGCCTTGTCCTCGGCGACGGCGAGCGCGCGCTCGAGCCGCAGCCGCACCCGCGCGCAGACGGCCTCCAAATACTCGGCGTCGTCGGCGAACGGCGCCGCGTCCGTCCGCACGCGGTTCACCACTACGAAGTCTTGTTGGTCTGCGTCACGCCCTGCGGCTGCTCGTAGTATTCGTCGGTGAGCTCGCGCGACTCGATGGTGTCGCCGAGCGCCTCCTCCAAAAACTTCGTCTCGGCGACGCAGCTTTGGCCCTTGATGCACTTGACGAGCACTTTGACCTCGCCGTCGGGCCCGATGGTGATCTCGAGCTCTTTGCGTTCACTCGACATGGCTCAACCCCACTTGCTGACGGTGAGCTTGACCGAGCCGTCGGCCTGCACCGCGTTGGTATCGATGGTGTAGCCCTGCTCTTCGACGGCCGCCACGACGCGCTGGTAGGCGTACTTCGCGTTCAGCTCCTTGACGACCTCTTCTTCCTTCAGCCCTTTGGTGGTCTCGACGCCCCACCAATCGGCGTCCAGCGAATAGTTGCCGTCCTGCTTGCTGCACGACGCCGACGTCGTATTTGCCCATGTCGATGGACGATCGCCGCCTTCATCGTCTGCCCGCGATAGCCGCGCACGACGACGCCCGCTTCGTCGTGCTGATACTTCCAGCCCAGCTGATCGAGCGCCTTCTTGAGCGCCGTCAGATCGTTGATCTTCGTCGCGACTTTGGTGAAATGCGACACGACTCAGACCTCCAGCTTGCGCGAATTCTCGATCGAGATCGCGAACGGATCGTGTTTGCTGCCGCGCTTTTCCTGCACCGCCGACGCCGGCCGCGCGCGCGTCTTGGCCCACTCGCGCATGCTGTCGATGCCCTCTTTCATCGTCACCGCCAGCGGCACGATCTCGCGCGCCGAGTTGACGATGCCGTCGGTGGTCGACGTCGCCGCCGCCGTCGAAGGCGTCGTAGAGCGCGGAGATCACCGCCTGCTCGATCTCGGCGCCCGAGAACTCCGGCGTCGCCTCGACATCACGCTTGCCGAGGTCGATCGGTCGACGGATCGCGCTTCTTCTTCTTGAGGTGGATCTCGAACACGGTCTTGCGCTCCTCACGCGACGGGCAGATCGACGAAGAAGATCTCGTCGAAGCGGCCTTTGCGCATGAGCTCGGGCGGCAGCGAGCGGACGTCGTTGGCGGTCGCGATCACGAACACCGGCGACGTCTTCTCCTGCAGCCAGGTGACGAAGGTGCCGAACACGCGCGAGGTCGTGCCGCCGTCCGACATGTCCGACGAGCCGGTGCCCGAGAAGCCCTTTTCCATCTCGTCGAGCCACAGGACCGCGGGCGCGATCGCCTCGGCGGTCTTGATGGCCTTGCGGATGTTCTCTTCCGACGCGCCGACGAGCCCGCCGAAGATCTTGCCGACGTCGAGGCGCAGCAGCGGCATCTGCCACGCCGCGCCGACCGCCTTGGCCGTGAGCGACTTGCCGCAGCCGGGCACGCCGATGAGCAAGATGCCCTTCGGCAGCGGCAGCCCGAAGTCGCGCGCCTTCGACGTGAACGCGCCGCGCCGCTTCTGCAGCCACTCCTTCAGCGTCTCGAGGCCGCCGATCTCGTCGAGCGACTCCGAGGCCTCGTAATACTCGAGGATCCCGCACTTGCGGATGATGTGCTTCTTCTCGCTGAGCACGGTGCCGATGTCGAAGGTCTTGTTGCGCACGATCGACTTGGCGAGCACGTTCTCGGCCTCGACGTAGCGTCAGCCCGAGCGCCGCTTCGACGAGCCGCTCGCGACCTTGCGGATCGCCGGCCGGTCCCGGCTCGACGCCGACGGGCAGCTCCTGCAAGAGCTTGCCGATGATGCCGTCGATCTCGGTGCGATCGGGCAGCTCCCAATCGATGATCGCGACTTCCTTCTCCAGCTCCGGCGGCACCTTCAAGAGCGGCGACAGAAGCAGCACGTTCTTCTTCGATTCCTTCAGATCGTGCGCCAGATCGCGCAGCTTGCGCACCACCGTCGGATTGTCGACGATAGGCGTGGAAATCGCGCAGCACGAAGATGCCGGGACCGTCGAAGCCGGCGATGTGATCGAGCGCCTTGATCGGGTCGCGCACGTCGCCGCCACGAAATTCACCCTGCAGCTTGACGAAGCCGCGCGTGATCGACCACGCCGCCAACACCCGCTCACGACGCAGCGCAATCTGCCGCAGCTTCTCTTCGACGCGCCGCTCTTCCGACGACACGATGTAGATGAGCGGATAGCGCGCCTTGATGAGATCTTCGACTTCGACGGCGCTCGCAATGGCCATTGGATTCCTCAGCTCTCTACGACTTCGCGCAGCTTGCGGAGGAGACCTTTGGCATCTTCGGTGCGATCGACCGAGACGTTGATGGCGTCTTCCAGCGTGCGGACGGCGGCGTGATCGGGCACCGAGCTACCATGCTCGGCGACCAGATCCTTCGCCAGGAGAATATTGGTGCGCAGCTCGCTCAACATGTCGTTGATGCCGCTGTAGGCCTCTTCGGCGCGATGCTTGATCTCGACGATGATGGCGCTCGATCCGTTGGTCGCCGGCGCCGCGGCCGCACCGCTGTGCGCCGTTTGCGCCGCCGCCAGCTCGCGCTCGAGTCGCGTCACCTCGTCCTCGAGATGCTGCAGCCGCGCTTCGGCCGGCACGACCACCTCCGACGTCGAGTCCATCAGCTGCGGATGCGCCGCTTGCCGCGCCTGCTCCGCCGTCGCGTTGGCCATCGCCGAGCGCGTCCGCTCGAGCTCGAGCTGCAATTCCGCCGCGCGTTTTTTCTCGCGATCGGCTTCGACCATCAAGCGATCGGCCGTCTGCGACGACGCGTCGCGCGCCTTCAACGCCTCGGCCAGCGCCTCTTCCGCTTTGACGCGCGCCGCTTCCGCCTTCGCCAGCTTCTCTTCGGTGCGCGAGCGGGCCGCGTCGATCGTGCCCTTCGACTGCAGCGCCGACGCGCGCTCGACGTCGAGCTTGGCCAGCTGATCTTCCAGCTGCGAGCGCTCGCGCTCGACCGTCTCCAGCCGCTCTTGCGCGCGACCCCGCTCGGTCTCGGCGCGACGCAGCTCGACCTTCACTTCGCGCAGCTCCGTCGCCAGCCGCATGTGCTCGTCGCTGCTGCCGGCCGCGCCGCCGCCGCCTTCGCTCATCATGCGCGCCAGGCGCCGCTGCTCCTCTTCGAGGCTCTCCACTTGATGCTGCTGGCGGATGACCTTGTCGCGCAGCTCGTCGCGCTCGTTCTTCATGGCCGCGGTCTCGCGCTGCGTCTTCTCGCGCTCGCCGCGCAGATCCTTGACCGCCGTCTCCAGCGCCGTCAGACCGACCTTGCGCTCTTCGAGCATGCGCTCCTGCTCGCTGATGACCTCGCGCAGCTGATCGAGCTCGGCCACGCGCGAGTTCAGCTCTTTCCAGCCTTCATCCTTGGTCTTCTGGATGTCGGCCATCTTGGCGCGCATCTCGTCGGTCATGGCCTTGGTGCGCTGGACGTCTTCGTGCGACCGCTCGAGCTGCCGATCGCGCGCTTGCACTTCGTCGCTGAGCTCGTCGACGCGCCCCTTCGCCGTCAAAAACTCCTGGCGCAGCTGCTCCGACTCTTCGCGCAGCTCGTTGCCGACCTTGGTGAGCGCGTGGATCTCGTCGTCGGCGAGCGACTTCTCGCGCTGCGCCTGCGCCAGCCGCTCGCGAAACGCGGCGCTCTCGGCGCGCATACGCTGCAGCTCGGCCGTGCTCGTCTCGGCGCGCGTGTTGGCGGCTTCGAGCTCCTGCATCGCCTCGCGCAGCCGCGCCGCCAGCATGTCGCGCTCTTGCGCCGTCTGCTGCAGCTCTTGGTTCGTCTGCTGCATCAGCGCCGCCGGATTCAGCCCGCCGCCGCCGCCGTATGCATTCTGCAGCGACGGATCGACCTGCACGCTGTCGCCGGGCAGGCTCTGCGCTTCCATCGCCGCCGTGCGCGGCTTCTGCGACTGCGACACGGCCGGCGACTGCTGCTGCGCCACCGGATCGGCCGTCTCGACGAAGCGCACCTGCAGCGTCCCGCAGCGCACGACGTCGGCGTGGTTGAGCGCCTGCTTCTGGATGCGCACTTCGTTGACGAACGTGCCGTTGGACGAGCCGAGGTCCTCGACCATCCAGCGACCGGTCGTATACGAAATCTTGCAGTTCTTGCGCGACACCATGGCGTCGTCGGTGCGCACGGCGCAGTCGGCGCCGCGGCCCAAGAAGACGCCTTCGGCGAGCACGTCGATCGAAGAATCCCGCCCGGTTCCGTCGCGATACAAGAGCTTGGCGCCCAAAGGCTCCCTCCCGTTCAGATGCGGTAGACCATCTCGGTGGTGCCGACGCGAATGACGTCACCGACGGCGAGCTTGCGGCGCGCCACCTTCTCGCCGTTGACGTAGACGCCGTTGGTCGAGCCGAGGTCGGCGAGCTCGTAGCCGTCGTCGACCTTTTTGATGCCGATGTGTTTGCGCGAGACGCCGGTGTCGGTCAAGAGCACCGTGTTGCCGGCGGTCGATCCGATGGTGGTGACGTCACGATCGAGCCCGACCGTCTTGCCCGACAGCGGACCGGACACGAACTCGAGCTCGGCGCGCAGCTCGCGCAGCGGCGTGCCGCAGAACTTGCAGACCGTCCAGCTCGGCAGCATGACGCGGCCGCAGTTGCGGCACGGCGCCTCCGCCGGCTGTTTGCGCCGCAAAACCGCCACGAGCAGCAGCACCAGCCCGAGCGCCACGACGCCGCCGATGATCGCAGGCAGCGCCCACGTCGGAAGCTGTGCGAGCGAGGCCGGTTGCGGCTGCCATGGCATCAGGTGATCGACTTGAACTTGAACTCGGTGCGGCCGAGGCGGAACTGATCGTTGTCGACGAGCTCGTGCTCACTGACCTTCTTGTCGTTGACGACGATGCCGTTGGTCGAGCCGAGGTCGAACAGCTTGTAGTTGCCGCCCTGGAAGCGCACTTCGCAGTGGTGTGACGACATGAACTGATCCTCGACTTTGACGTCGCAGTCGGCGCCGGTGCCGATGAGCGTGCGCGCCGGCTTGAGCTTGAACGTCTGGTCGGCGTATTTGCCGCTCGTGGCCACGATCCAGCCGACGGCGACCGTGCCCGAGCCGGCGGACATGTCGAGCGCCATCGTCTTCATCGGCTGCTGCGGCTGCGGCGCGACCGGCTTCGGCGCTTCGGGCGCGGCGACCGCCATCGGCTCCGGCTTCTCGCGGAAGACGAGCCAGGCGATGAGCCCGATGAGGCCGACGACGCCGAGCACGATGATGAGCCACAGCCACCAGCGCGTCTTGGTTCCGCCCGGCGGCACGTACTCTTTGACGCGCGGCGGGAACGGCATCGTCAGCGTGTTCGAGTAAGCGCCGCCGTTGTCGCCGCCGACGATGATCTGCAGGTCGTGCTTCTTGTTGTCGCCGCCGACCAGCGCGATCTCGAACGAGGCGACATACTGCTTCTTGATCTCGTCGATGACGTTGTTGAAGTGGTTGCCGATGTCGCTCGCCGTCTTGCACATGCGCTCGGTGCCGTTCGACTGCTTGGCGAGGATGCCGAGGTTGCGCGTCTTCGACGGGTCGAACTCGTTGTAGCCGATGGTGTCGATGACGATGTTGCCCTCGGCGGCGCGCTTGCCCTTCGACGTGAAGATGCGCGGATCCATGTCGGCGTTGATGCCGTCGGAGAAGACGACGATCAGTTTGCGCTCGTTCTTGGGCACGGCCGCGAGCTGATCGATGGCGATGGCGAGCGCGTCGAGCATGTGCATCTCGGCGCCCGAGTCGGAGTCGATGGCCATCAGCTTGGCCGCCGATTCGACGTCGGCCGCGACCGTCAGCTGCTCGGTCAGCCGCTTGGTGTCGCCGGCGTAGCCGATGAGGCCGACCTTCGACTTCGGCGGCAGCGCGTCGGCGAGCGCGGAAATGGCGCGCTTTTCGTCCTCGATGACGCCCGACATGGCCGAGCCGACCTCGGCGACGATGACGACGTTGACCGGCTCCTTGGTCTCGTCGAAGCCGATGAGCGACGTCGAGCCGCCCTGTTCGGCCGAGTCGATGCTGAGCCGGAAGTCTTCCTTGACCTTGCCGCTCGGCACGTGGCCGTCGCGGTCGACCAGCGACAGGTAGAAGCGCACCGTCGGCATGAGGTGGGCGTCGACGCGCTCGAGGTGCAGCTTGTCGGCGGCGCGCGCGCTGCCGGTTGCGAGCGCGACCAGAGTGAAAGCGAGGGCGAGTACGGACTTGCGCATGATTTAGCTCATCGACTTGAACTTGAAGTTGACGCGACCGAGGCGAACGCTGTCATTGTCGATCAAATCGGTGGTGGTGACCTTCTTGTCGTTGACGAAGGTGCCGTTCGTCGAGCCCAAGTCGGCGATGCGGAAGCCGCTCGACGTCGACGTGAACTCGGCGTGCCGACCGCTGATCGACGGCTCGCGCAGGACGACGTCGCAATCGGCGGCGGTGCCCACGACCGAGCGCCCCTTGAGCTGGAACAGCTCGCCCGACTGCGGACCGTCGAGCGGCACCAGCCAGCCGACGCCGTTGCCGGTGGCGACGCCGCCCGACGGCGCGTCCATCGCCATCGTGCGCATCTTTTGTTGTGGCTGACCGCTGCTCGCGACCGGCGCTTGCGGAGCCGCCGCCGCCGGCGCCGCCGCGTCCGACCAGCCGCAATACGGGCACTGATCCCAGCTCGCATGCAGCTTCTCGCCGCAGCTGGGGCATTGCTTCTTCTTGGAGAAGAGTCCCATTTTCGCTGCCTTCTGCTTTCCGTCCGCGCCCGCCGCCGAGCCCGCTTTGGCCTTCTTGGCGACCTCTCCGGCTTTACCCGCGGCGTTGGCGTATTGCCCTTTGACCTGCTTCAGCCGATTGATGTCGCCCTTGATTCCGCCCTTGATCGTCTCGACACGAAAGACCTTCGTGCGAACGAATTCGAACGGGGATTTGAGCGTCTTGATGAGGCCGTCGAGGAACATTAATCGACATTCATCCTATCATTTGGGCTGGTAGAACCAATAACGGAACATATTGATGTCGCGGCCGGCGGTGCCCGCATTCTGCTTGATGGTGACCTTGTCTTTGGTGATCAGCTCGCCAGTGATGACATACGGCCAGTTGCGCCAGCGGTGCACGCGGTCGGTGCCGGCGCAGCTGCAGACGCCGGCGTTCTTGCCGTCGACGAAGAACTCGATCTCGTAGTCGCCGTAGACGTAGTCCATGCGGCGAATGACGGCCAGCGGCTTGCCCGGCTTCAAGTTGCCGACGTTGAACTGCGCGTAACCGCCGACGTGCGCGCGGCCGACGTCCTCGAGCTGCGTGCCGTCGGGATATTTCAGCTTCTGGCGCGAGCGATAGGAGTCCTTGGCGTCGTTGATGGCGAGGCCGTGCTTCTCTTCCGAGTCCTTGTCCATGACGTCGATCTTGTCGACCTGCACCCACGTCTGCCCGTCGACGTCGAGCTCGGCCGGCAGGTCCATCTGCGCGATCGCCTTGACCTGCTCCCAGTCCATCGCGCCCGCTTTTTTCGCGGCCGGAGACGCGGCGCGCGGCTCGTCGTCGAGCTGCACGGGCGGCCCGCCGGCGAAGACGCTGGCGATGATCTCGCCCGCCTTCTGCTGGTAGCCGCACAGGTTCTGCAGCGCGTCGGCCGTGTAGCGCCGCTCGTTCATGAGGCCGCGCAGGATCTCGACGTGCTTGCGGAAGTCGGCGAACTCCTTGCGCTGCGCCAAGGTCGGATGGTTGACCTCGACGTCGAGCGCCACCTCCTGCTGCATCTCGAGGATGAGCGCCCATGACGTCGAAGACGTTGCGCAGGTCGAGCTGATCGGCCGCCGCCAGCGCGCTCGCCGACAGAATCGCCGACAGCGCGTCGTGCGCGGTCTGGACCTTGCCGTCGCGCGCCATGTGGAAGAACGCGCGCCGCTGCGCCTGCAGCACCGTGTGAATGCGCTGCTTGGCCGCCGTGTCGAGGAACGAGCCGGAGACGCCGGCGCGCGGCGCGTAACGCAGGTCGATCTCGTTGGCGCGCGGATCGTTCGGATCGCGCGCGTCACGAATGCGCGTCGCGCCCTTCTCGAGCAGGATGCGCGCCAGCTCGACCTCTTGCTTGATGTCGGGCGACGTCTGCGAGATCTCGACCTTGCAGCTCTCGAGGACGCGGCGATGGCCTTTGTACTCGAGGTTTTCCTTGTAGGCGATGAAGTCCGACAATTCCTCGACGAAGCGCAACACGACATACAACGTCTGCGGCAGCTTGTACTCCTCGGGGATGATCGTCTTGATCTGCGTCTCCCACAGCACCAGGTCGTTGCCCTGGCCGTCGATGGCGTAGCCGGGCTGCACCTCGAACGACAAGTCGCCGCGCGCGCGCGCGTTGACCTTCAGCTCGCCCGCATAACCGGGGACGACGCCCGGCGCGTGGCAGAGACGATTGTGCAGCTTGCGCTTGTCGAGGTGATAGCGCTCGGCGTCGTTCCAGTCGTGCTCGGTGGTGAGGAATCCTTTGAAGAAGTTGATCCTCTTGAATCCCTGACCCTTCGCGTCGCGTTCGGTCGCCATTTACTTTTTCTCCGGGTCCTTCTTCTCATCGGTAGCGGGACCAGCTGCGGGCTTGTCCGAGACCGGCGTGCCGATTCGCGTCTTGCGCTCATCCGATAGAGACGGCTTGGGCGCTTCAGTCGCAGGTGTAGCCGCTTTTTTCGGGTCCGGCTTCTTTTCGTCGGCCTTCTTGGCCTCGGCCGGCGCCGCTTTGGGCGCGTCGGGCGCCTTCGGCGCGTCGGGCGCTTTGGGCGCGTCGGCCGGCAGCTTCTGCGCTTCGACCATCATCGTGCGCTGCGGCTTCAGCGTTTGCGTCGACAGGCGCAGCATCTCTTCTGTCTTCATGACCTCGAACGCCTGCGTATTGGAGACTGCGCCCATTTCGCGCGCGCCGCCATCGAAGCCGCCGGCCTTGGCCGAGCGCGGTCCTTCGCGGCCTTCGACCGGCGCCGTGTCGGCGCGCGGCGCCTTCGGCAACGGCGGCTTGACCCGCGGCATCGGCTGGAACCCGTCGTCGAGCTCGAGCGCCATCGTCTTGCGCTTCTGCTGCTCGCCCGCCGGCGCCGTCTCCGCCTGCTTCTGCTGCTCGAGCGCGCGCTTCAAGTCCTCTTCGGACGTGATCGCCTCGTCGGCTTCCGACGCGAGACCGATGCCGCCGATGACGCCCGCCGCCGATGGCCATGAACTCGTTCAGGTCGTCGCGCGGCCCTTCGGCGGCGAAGCGCAGGTAATACTGCACGTTCGCCGGCTTCTCCATCTGCAGGATCTCGTGGATGCGAATGACCGCTTCCGGCGAAATATCCTGATACGAGACCGGCATCTCGACGACGCAGGTGTGCGCCAGATTGACCGGCGGCAGGACGACCGTGTCGATGCCGATGTCGGAGGTGACGCCGATGCGCCAGCCGCGGAACGGCCAGACGTTCTCTTTCACCTCCGGCTCGTGGCCGGTGAACATCGAGATGAACAGCTTGAGGCCCTTGACGGTGCCGCGGATGCGATAGAGCTCGATGGCGCGACGAATCAGCCGCCGCTTCTTCTCGATCGGCCAGTCTTCCTCGAGCACCATCGCCGACCACGAGGCCAGCCAGGGCAGGAACTTCTCGGGCGCCTCGTACGGATCGAAGAAGGTGTGGATGACGTCGAGCTGCTCCTCGATCGTCGAGAACAGGTGCTGCAGAATCCACAGGAAGTCGCGGAAGAAGTTGCGCCCGTTGACGTCGGCGCGCTGATAGATCGACGGCAGCCACTTGACGTAGCTCTCGCGCGACACCGTCAGCGTGACCTTGTCGCCCGCATAGATCATCTGACCGCGCGCCGGCTTTTGCGCCAGCACCGTGTCGCGCGTCTCGTACGACTCCGAGAAGCGAATGTCGTCGACGACGAGGCCGGCGTTCTCGACGAGCAGCCGCGCTTTGCGCAGCGGCATGCCGACGACTTCGGGCATGCGAACGAGCGCTCGCTGCTGCGTCAACAGCGAGTCCTGCTACGCGGGCCGATCGCCGCGTTGTCGCTGCGCTCCGCTGCTCACGCACCAGCGTGCGCTCCGCTGCGGTGCTCGCTCGGCCTTGCGCTCGGCCCGCTTGCGACGGACTCGCAGTGCACGACGGGGCGCGGTGAACTAAAGTCGTCACTGACGATCTCCTCGCGGACGCGCTCGACCACGGCGATGTTGACCAGGTAGATGAGCTCGTGCGGCTCGAGGCGCACGTTCTCGACGGCGACGCGCTTGTCCTCGTCGAAGATGGTGATGGCGTCGATCACTTCGACGCCGGGCACGTCTTCGACGAGGTGCGCCAGGTCGGTCTTGTAGACGGCGCGGCCGAATGCCCAGCCCTTGCCGTCGCGACCACCGACGAGCGGATGCAGATAGCGGCGCAGGCGATCCTCGATCTCGCGCTTGACGCGATCCGACTGCCCGACGGTGCGGCGCACCAGCGTCACCTTGATCGAGAACTCGACGTAGCCGGCTTTGATGACGTCGACGACGGTGCCGACCAAGCGGCGCTCGTCGAGGTAGTTCTTCACGAAGCGCAACAGCTCGGGCGCCGGCACGAGGCGCTTGGTCAGGTCGAGGTTCTTCTCGTCGCCGCGCGGCACGACGACGACTTGCACCTGCCCGTCA
Organism: uncultured delta proteobacterium; assembly: GCA_963785725.1. Lineage (GTDB taxonomy): Bacteria > Myxococcota_A > Polyangia > Palsa-1104 > Palsa-1104 > JAQBQH01. Next base: position 136,201 of record CAWAWS010000009.1, read on the forward strand.
TGCTTCTGCGACGGCAAGCACTTGGCGCGCGCGACGCCCGTCGACGAACGCAGCGCCAGCGTCTCGAAGTCCTCGGCGGTGACGGCGCGGTCGCGCGACTTGAGCAGCATCGGCGCGCGCGACTTCGCTTCGTCGATCGTCTCGGCGTCGGAGCCACCGGCGGCGGGGATGACGTTGTAGCACTTGTCGATGTAAGCGATGGCGCGGGTCAGCTGCGTCAGCGTGCCGCCGTTGACGTTGCCGCGCACGCCGCCGCCGATCTGGTAGCGCCGCGCGACGACGTTGTTGCGCCCGCTGGCCGGCATCATGCCTTTGATGCCGTCGCCGAACTGGATCTTGCCCGTGATCGGGTTGCGCACGTAATGGCGCGAGCGCGGCCCCGAGTCGAAGAAGCTCTCGACCGAGCGCCAGCGCACCCAATAGCCGACCTCTTGGCCTTCGCCTTCGGCGCGCACCGGATCGTCGCCCAGGTCGAGCAGGTCTTCGGGCGCCGGCTGATCTTGCTCTTTGACTTCGATCGCTTCGCCTTCGAGCAGCGGGCCGTGCGACACGCCGAACGTCTGAATCGGCGAGCCGTCCGACGAGCCCATGATCTCGTCGCGAATGGTGACGACGTTGGCCGACTCGACCGTGTTGGTGAGGATGCGCTGAATGCGCGGCGGCTTGACGTAGCCGCCCATCTCCAAGCGCGCGCGAATCCAGTAGCGATCTTCGGTGAACTTCATCGTCTTCTGATGATCGTCGGGGCCGACGAAGTCGACGAAGCCGGAGACGGTGAAGTTCTTGGTGCCGTCCATGACCACGAGCGGCGACCAGTTGCTGCCGTCGAAGTATTCCCACACGACGCGCTGCTCGGCTTCCCACACGGCGTCGCGATCGGCGTAGTAGTTGCGCAGGAACTCGGCGTCGGCGCGATCGTCTTTGTGCTGCGCGACGACGTCGGACAAGAGCACGTAGAGCGAGATCGGATCGTTCGGCAGTTTGCCGTTCCAGCCGAGATAGAGCGCGGCGCCTTCGTCGGGCACGGCGCTGAACGGCTGGAACGGACGATAGTCGACCTTCGCTTCGTCCGAGTGATCGCGATAACGGAAGTCGTTGTACGAGAGCACGTGCTTCACGTGCTGCAGGTCGGCGCGGTACTTGAAGCCGATCGACTTGAACGACGGCGGCTTGAGCGGGCGATCGTCGCGCCAGACCCACTTGTCGCCGTCGAGCATGTAGCAGCCGGGCAGGCCGAAGTCGCCGTTCTCGACGCGCGCGCGCACCCAAAAGTTGTCTTCGCCGTTCACTTCGCCGGCGTGCATGTCGGCGGGCACGCGGAAGGTGACGACGCCGGTCTTCGTGAACGCGTAGGTCGTGTCGACGAAGCCCCACGTGTTCTCGGGCATGCGCAGCGTGCCTTTGGCGGTCGACTTGCCGAGCACGCGCCACTTCTTGCCGTCGAAATATTCCCACGACAGGACCAGCTCTTCGGACGCCTTCGGCTCCGGCGCCACCGTCGCGTCGGAGATGACGATCTCGACGCGCACTTCCGCTTCCGGCTGCGACAGCATCTCGCGCGACGCCAAGTACAGACACTGATCGATCTTCGGCTGCTGCCCGAGCGGGAAGACGTTCTTGCCGAGATCGAGCGCCAGGAACACGCCGCCGTCGAGGTTGGCGAACGCCACATCGGGCACGACACCTTCGCCCGACGTCTCGATGATCGCCTTGGCCGTGTCGATCTCGGTCTCCCACGGATTCTGCGGCACTTCGGCGAGCCGCCCGCGCACCCAATAGTCCTCGACGCCGTGCACCTGCGTCGACGCCATGTCTTGCGGACCGAAGAACACGACCTCGCCGCGCTCGACCTCGACCTGCATCATGCGCAGCTCGCGCCAGCGACGGCCGTTCCAATATTCCCACTCGAGCAGGCGCGCCAAATCGCGGCCGCCATGATCGGGCGCCGTGACCATGAGCTTGAGCAGCGACGAATCCGACACCGCCTTCAAGCGCTGATCGCCCAAATACAAGAAGCGATCGATGCGGTCGGCGCCGGCGAACGCTTCGAAGCCTTCGGTGCGCGCGCCTTGCAGGAACGGCGAGTTGTCGGCGTAGGTCTCGTTGAAGTACGAGAAGCAGCGGTCGAGCGGCGCGCCGACGACCACCAGCTCCTTCTGCGTCTCGAAGATGATCGTGTCTTCGTCGGCCGCCTGCGCCGTCGCGATCTGCGTGCCTTCTTTGACGATCTGCTTCTCGGCGCCCTCGACGAGGTCGAACGTGATGAGCGCGCGCGCCGGCTGCGGCGAACGCAGCCGAATGCCGATCATGTTCAAGAACGCGAGGTAGTTCTTCTCCGGGACGCGATTGAGCCGATACAGGATCAGCTCCGTCATCCACGCCGTCAGCTCGACGATCGTGATGCCCGGATCGGACGGATTATGGTTCGTCCAGTCGGGGCAATAGCGCGGAATGAGGCGCATCGCCTCGGCGACGATATCGGCGTAGGTGCGGTCGTCGAGCTTCGGCGCTGGAATCACGCGAATACCTCAGCGAAGGAGCGCATCACGATTCATCGCTCCGACGGATGTAGAAGGGATAGACGAGATTGCGCGAGCTGTTGGTGGCCCGCACTTTGTAACGAATGTTGATGTCGAGGCGGTTGGCGTCGTCGCGGTTGGGATCGGCCGAGGCCTCGACGTCCTCGATGCGCGGCTCCCACTTCGTCAGCGCCTCGATGGCAAAATGGGCCGCCAAGCTCGCCGTGTTCAAGTTGTTCGGCGCGTAGACGAGATCGTGGATGCTGCAGCCGAACGTCGGGCGCATGACGCGTTCACCCGGCGCCGTGCCGAGGATGATGTGGATCGACTGGCGGATCGATTCGTCCTGCTCCGACAGCGCAATGCCGCCGGCGCGATCCACTTCGACGGGGTACTTCCACCCCTTGCCGAGAAAATTACGCGCCACGTCCCCTCGCTTTAGATCGCCGTCGCGTTCAAGCGCCCCTCGATGAAGCGCTTGCACGCGCGACATTCGAGGCGGAGACGCTGATCGTTCCGGTCGACCAAGATCTCGCCTTTGCTACAGAACGGGCAGCGCAGATTGCGATCGCGGCCGGCGGCGACTTCGTCGAGCACGTCCTGCCAGACCATCGCCGCTTCTTCGTCCACCACGCTCTCCCCCGCTCGCTCCCGCCTTCAAGAGCGGGAAATTATAGTCAGCGTTGCGTTTTTTGGTCAATGAGAAGCGGCCGAAAACCTGTGACAACTTGTGACTTTCGTAGCCGTTTGGGCTTCGGGCGGCGCGCGGTCGCCGACGCCTCGCGGCGTCAGCTCGACGACTTGGCGTCGCGACGAAACTTGAACTCGGTGCGATAGCCGCCGGACGTGCCGGCGTGGACGTAACGATGTTTGACGGCGGTCACATAATATTTGCCGTTGAAGCGCTTGTCCTGGACGTTGACGCTGACGATGATGCCCGGCTTCATCGACGGATTGCCTTTGCAGGTGCCGTCGCCGGTGATGAAGCTCATGAGGCGCTCCTGCAAGATCGACTTGGCGATGTTGTCGGCCTCTTCCTTCGACGACACCGGCGACTCGACCTGGATCTGCAAGACGCCCGAGTGCGTCGCGTCGGCGACTTGCGAGCCGGTCTTGTCGCCGAGCTTCGACGACGACGGCTTGGCGCTGCCGACGATCTCCTTCTTCTTGTCGTGATCCCAGCCGTAGACGCGCACTTCGGAGACCTGATTGGCCGTCGACAAGCGCGGCATGAACTTCTCGAGCACGTTGGCGCCCGACAGTCCGAACTCGAGCGTGATGCCGGAGTCGGCATCGATGCGCTTGCGGAAGTTGAGCTCCTTGTCGCTGACGAAGATCTCGAAGCCGAGCCGCGCGGCGCGCAGCCGCAAGAACTCCAGATCGCTCATGTTGTGCTGGTAGACGTGCTCGTACTTCGTCGTCGGCGGCGTGTCGCCGAACTTGGCCGTCAGGCCGTACGCCTGGCAGACCTTGTCGACGATGTCCTTGTCGGTCACCTGCTTGTGCGCCACCGACTTCTTGCCGCGCGTCAGCCGATGCAGCTGGTTGAGCGCGCGAATGACCGACGCGAGCCGGCCCGCGCGAGTCGTAGATC
>CAWAWS010000010.1:0-8903 GCA_963785725.1 uncultured delta proteobacterium
GGCCGCGGCCGAGGAGGCCCTCAGAGAGGTCGCCCAAACCGCGCTCGGCGGCGCCGATATTTCGTCGGCCGTGTCGGTCGCGGTCGCGCCCGCCGGGGTCGGCGGCGCTTATCTGCAGCTCATGTCGGAGCGCGAGGCGGTCGTCGTCGGGCTGTGCGCGCGGTGACGCCGCGCTGCGCCACGTCAGCGGCGCGCTGCTCGGCGCGTCGGGCGCCGAGCTGGCGCCGGCCGACGTCACCGATGCCGTCGGCGAAGTCACGAACATGCTCGCCGGCGGCGTCAAACGGCGCATGTCGGCCGCGAACCCGGGCCTGCAGCTGGGCTTACCGCTGTTCATTCAAGGTCATTTGGAGCCGCGCGAGCGACAAGCGCTGCGCATGCGCCGGCTGCGCCTGTCGCCCGACAGCGCGCTCTTCGTCGTCGTGCTGCACGAGCCGCGCGCGCGTTGACGACGACCGCCAAAAAAACCGCGCTCAAGCGCGCAAAACACGCGCCGATGATCTGAAGAGATCGCCGCCATGAGCCCCATGCCGCCACGCGACGCGCTCGCCCGCGCCGTCTCGCACGTGACCTCGACGATGCTCGGGTTCGCGGTCGCGCCGGTCGACAACCGGCCGCCGGCGTCGCTCTTGTGGCGCACGGCGACGCTGTCGATCCCCGGCCGGCAGCCGCTGTGCGTGGCCTTGTCGTCGAACGAGAGCGGCTGCGCGGCGCTCGGCTCGGCCATGTTCGCCTGTCCGCGCGAATCGCTGGACCCGTCCATGATCGACGACTCCTTGTGCGAGCTGGTGAACATGACGGCGGGCCAGATTCGCCTGCTCATGGCGCTCGACCAAGCGCTCGGCCTGCCGCGCGTCGGCGCCGTCGCCGTCGACGACGATTGGACGCACTTGGTCCTGTCGTCGGGCCCGGTCGAGCTCGTCTTGTCACTGACCAATCGAGTGTTTTAGGGAGAATTTGCGATGCCCAGGGTGTTGACCGTCGATGATAGCCGCGCGATCCGCCAGATCGTGTCCAAGCAGCTGGCCGAGCTCGGCTGCGAGACCGACGAAGCCGAGGACGGCGAAAAAGGGCTGCAGCGCCTGGAAGAGGTCGAGTTCGATCTCATCCTCCTCGACGTCACGATGCCGGTGATGGACGGGCCGGAGATGCTGAAGCAGCTGCGCGAGCGCGGCAATCAGACGCCGGTCATCATGCTGACGTCGGAGTCGAAGCGCTCGGTGGTCGCGGGCGCGCTCCGGCTCGGCATCGTCGAATATATCTTGAAGCCGTTCAAAGCCGAGGAGCTGCGCGCCAAGGTGCAAAAGGTCATTCGGCTGGACGCGCCGGCGGCGGCGCCGATCGGCGCGACCACGGCGGCGCCGGCGGCCAAGGCCGATCGCAGCCGCGCCGCCGGCCGGCAAGCGGCGGCGAGCGCGGGCAAGCCCTTCGTCGACGTGCTCGTCATCGACGACATGGAGAACGTGCAGAAGAAGCTGCGCACGCTCTTGCCGGCGCATCTGTCGCTCGACGGCGCGACGACCGCCAACGCGGCGTTGACGCTGTGCCGCGAGAAGGTCTATCGCCTGGTGCTGCTCGACACGGTGATTCCCGAGGTGAACTCGGTGGCGCTGATGAATCAGCTGCGCGCGCTGCAGTCGCACGCGATGTTTCTCGCGCTCATGCTGCGCACCGCCGGCGACGCCGAGTCGGAGGTCAAAGGGCAAGGCTACGACGGCCACCTGTTCAAGCCGTTCGACGCCATGAGCATCGAAGATCTGCTGGTGCGCTTCTTCGACGATCAGGAGCTGGTGACGCTGGCCGACAACGTCTTGACCGCCTGTCCTTACGTCGGCAAAGACGATCGCCTCGACAAATATTTCTCGCTCATGCACGAAGTGACGCGGGTCGAGATCGAGAAGGTCGCGGCCGCCTGTCACGACGAGGTCATCGTCGAGCTGACGCAGGTGCCGCTGCGTCCCGACAAGATGACGCGCTTCCTCATCGACCTGCGCAAACAGACGTCGCGCGTCGGCATCGGCCTGCGCGTCGTCGGTACGCCCGAGCTGAAGAAGCTGCTCAAAGAGTTCACCGATACCTCCAACATCCCGTTCTTCGCGTCGGTGACCGAGGCGCAAGCGGGGAAGGCGGCGTAGTCGATGGCGACCCAAGTCCAAAGCGGCGACGGCGGGCAGCTGGCGAAGCAGCTGTCGCAGGTGGTGCTCAGCCGTATCGCGAGCGATAAGTTGGTGCTCTTGAGCTTCGGGCCGGCCGCGGCGCGCTGTCTCGAGCTCCTCAAGAACAGCGAAGCGTCGGCGGGCCAGCTCGGGGAAGCGGTGGAGCGCGACCCGATCTTGGTGGCGCAGCTGCTGCGCGAGGCGGGCGTCGGCTCCATCGCCGAGGCGACGCAGCGGCTCGGCATGACGCGGCTGCGCGCCTGGCTCGGCGAAGCGGCGGCGCGGCAAGTGAGCGAGTCGCGCAACAAGCGCATCGCCGACAGCGCGCGCGGCGTGTGGGAACATTCGCTGGGCGTGGCGATCTTGGCGCGCGATCTGGCGGCGCTGGCGCAAGCCGAAGCGCCCGACGCGGCGTTCTTGGCGGGCCTGTTGCACGACGTCGGCAAGCCGCTCATCGCCGGCATGCTGCTCGAGGTCGAGCGGCAAATGGGCAGCGGCCGCAATGCGCTCGACATGTCGGCCGAGGATTGGCAGCGCGCCGTCGCCGACTGCCATCGTCCCATCGGCGAGGCGCTGGCCGCGAAGTGGGCGCTGCCGCGCTCGGTCGCGCGCTGCATCAAAGACGTGACCGAGTACGACGCGGCCGATCGCGGCTCGCCGGTCAACTTCGTCGTCTTCGCCAACGCGCTGGCCAAGCGCTGCGGCCTCTATCCCGGCCACTTCGACGCCGAGGAGGTGGGTGCGCTCGAGCTCATTGGCCGCTCGATGCTCGGCCTGCAAGACGACGTCGTCGCGCGGCTCGTCGGCGGTCTCGCCGAGCGCGTGCGCGGCCAGCTCGCCTAACCGCCGCGCGGCCTCGCAGGCGCGCGCGGGCTTTCGCCGCCGGAGCCGGTCGAGTAAGCCCGCGCCGCGCGCGATCGACTACAATGCGGCGAATGGCTACGGCCGCAGCGCCTCCGCGCGATCGACTGCCGCGCTTCGCGCTCGCGGCCGCGTTCCTGCTCGTCAGCTACGGCATCGTCGTCGCCGCCTCGCTCTGCGACGACGCCTACATCACGCTGCGCACCGTCGATCACTTCGTGCACGGCTACGGCCTGCGCTGGAACATCGACGAGCGCGTGCAGACGTTCACGCACCCTTTATGGCTGTTCGCGCTCACGAGCGTCTATGTCTTTACGCGCGAGGCTTACTACACGACGCTCGCCGTCAGTATCGTCTGCGCCGTGGCTAGCCTGGTCCTGCTCGCGCGTTTGGCGCGCACGCCGATGACGGCCGCGCTGGTCATCTTGGTCGCCGGCAGCTCGCACGCGTTCATCGGCTATTCGACGACCGGCTTAGAGAACCCGCTGAGCAATCTCCTCCTCGCGCTCTATGCCGGACAGCTGTTCCTCGAGCCGCGCAGTCAGCGTCGGCTCTTTTGGCTCGCGTTCCTGAGCGCGCTCTTGCTGCTCAATCGTCTCGATTACGCGCTCTTGCTCGCGCCGTCATTGGCTTACGAGAGCTGGCGCTTACGCGGACGAAAGACGATGGTCACGCTCTTACTCGGCTTCATCCCCTTATTCGCCTGGGAATCATTCTCCGTCGTTTATTACGGCTCATTCGTCCCCAATACGGCTCATGCCAAGCTCACCAATCAATTCCCGCGCGGAACGTTAGTGGCGCACGGCTTTAAGTGGGCTTGGTTCACGCTCAGCCGCGATTGGGCGACGGTGCTCGTCGTCGTCACGGCCGGCGCCGGCGCCGTGTGGCAGCGCCGCTCGCGTGGCCTCACTTGCGCGATCGGCTGCCTCGCTTATGTCGCTTATACGATCTATATCGGCGGCGATTTCATGGGCGGCCGCTTTTGGCTGGCGCCATTCTTCTTCGCGCTCTCTTATCTCGCGCAATGTCCATTGCCACTGACGCGCTGGATCGCGACTGCCATTGTCGCCTCGGCGCTCTTCTTACCCGTGCGCACGGCCGCGTTTGGCGGCTTCCCGCTCGATACCATCGGTGACACTGCGCTCGTTTGGGACGATCGCGCGTTTTACGCGCAACAAGACGGGCTCGTGCGGCTCGGTTTGCACGCGCGCGGCCCGCTGCGCCAATGGGCCACCACCGAGCTCGACGCCCATAAATCCCACGTCGTCATCTTGCGCGCGGTCGGAATGCAGGGTTATTGGGCGGGCGTCCGAACGCATATCATCGATCCGTTGGCGCTGGCCGATCCCTTGCTCGCGCGGCTGCATCCGCTGCCCGATCCGACGATGGCGCCGGGCCATCTGTTTCGCGCGATCCCCAATGGCTATGTGAGCTCCATTAAGGAGGGCCATAACGTCATCGTCGAGCCGCATTTGCATGAATTCTACGATCGCCTATCGACGGTCATTCGCGACCCGATATTCGCGCCGGCGCGTTTATGGACGACGCTGCAGCTCGTCAGCGGTCGTTATCAGCGGCTCTTGCGCGACTACGAAGCGTCGCCGGCCGCCGCCGAGGCGATTAAGCTCGCCGATCAATCCATGACCGGTCAATAGCCGCACAGATCGCTAAATCGTAGCTCGGCCAGCTACACGACCGCGCCTAACGCCTTTATTTTCAACGACGACGACGAGGGCACGAAGATTGCGTAGCGAACGCGCATGCGCAGAGTTGCACTTGGGCTGTCGCTGTTGCTGGGCCTCGCGCTCGGCGATGCCGCGGCCGCCGAGCCGGACGCGCGGTCGCTCTACGAGCACGGCACGACGCTCTATGACCTGGGCCAATATCGCGAAGCCGCCCATGAATACGAGGCCGCATTCAAGCTGCGCCCCTCGCCGCCGCTGTTGTTCAACATCGCGCAGGCCTATCGATTGGGCGGCGATCCGGCCAACGCGTTGCGCGCCTATCGCTCTTATCTTCGTCGTTCGCCGGACGCGAGCAATCGGGCCGAGGTGACCCAGTACATCGCGACGTGCGAAAAGCAGCTGGCGTCGGCGCCGAAGCCCGCCGAACCGACGGTGGCGGCCGAAGCCGCGACGACGACGACGCCGCCGCCGCGGACGCCACCCAGCCCGACGGCGACGCCGGCGCTCGAGGTGCAAGCGACCTCAGCGGCGGCGCCTGCGTCGCCGGCGCTGGAGCTGCGCGCCGCGCCCACCGATCGCAGCGCGCGCACGCCGGTTTACAAGCGTTGGTGGCTGTGGACGACCGTCGCGGTCGTCGTCGCCGGCGGCGCCGCGGTCGGCCTCGGCCTCACGTACGGGCAGCGCAAGGACATCTCGGTTCCGCCCAACTCTCACCCGGTGCAATTCCCATGACGCGCGCGCTCGTGCTCGCACTTCTCGTGGCCGCGGGCTGCTCGAACGGCCACGGCTTGGTCACGCTCACGGTCTCGGTGCCGGCCGGTGGCACGCTCGCCGTCGACCATGTGCAGGTTCAGGTGACCGACCAGACGCGCGTGCCGGCGCGCACCAGCAGCGCCATCACCGTCGCTGTGCCGGGCAGCTCGCTGCCGCCGGCGCTGACGATTCCATTGCTGTTCGACCACGACGTCGACGGCAAGGTGCTGATCTCGGTCGCGGCCGCGCTCACCGACGGCACCACCGAGACGGCGACCGCCGAAGCGCAGGTCTCGACCTATCACACGACGACCGCGACAGTCGTCTTGCCGCTGCCCAGCATTCAGCCGCCGCCGCCGCTGCCCGGCGACATGGCCACGTGCGCCGGCGCCAACCTCGCCTACAGCAGCAAATACGTCATCAATGCGTTCACGGCACCGACGAGCCGCAGCGACTTCGCCTATGACCTCAACGGCGACGGAAAAGCCGACAATCAGTTCGGCAGCTTGTGCGCCGTGCTCATCGGCCAGGGCTACGGGCTGCAAGCGGCGCTCGACGCCGAGGTTGCGGGCGGCACCGACCTCTTGCTGCTCGAGCTGGCGTCGCGCGACAGCGGCTTCGCCAACGACAGCTGCGCCGCCAGCCACGTGCGCAACGCCGTCGACCAGGCCAATCCCAACTTCGGCACGACAGGCACCTTCACGCCCGATTCGACGCCGGAGTCGCTCTTCGACGGCGCGTTGGTAGCCGCCGCCTTCGACTCGCTGCCCGCGCCCGCCGCGGCCACGACGCCGGTTCAGCTGCGAATCAAGCTGCCGCTCTCCGGCGAGACGCTCATTCCGCTGACCGGCGGTCACGTCAGCTACACCCTCGGCGTCGACCACCTGTTCACCGGCCAGATTCAGGGCGCCATCGCCGTCAGCGATCTGCAGAACATCTTCATTCCCGCCGTCGCGCAGCGCTTCAGCGCGCTCGTGGCGCAGTCGCCCTGCGGCTCCGACTGCATGACGATCAAGTCCATCTTCGACAACGGTGGCGTCGCCAACAGCCACTGCCCGCAAGGCACCTGCGCCAATCCCGACGGCACGTGCGCCGTCGCCAACGACAACCAAATCAGCAGCTGCGAAATCAGCACGAACAGCCTCGTTGCCAATGTGCTGGCGCCCGATGTGCAAATGACAGACGGCAAAGGCAACTATCATCCGGCCCCGACGAATGCGATCCCCGATTCGCTGTCGGTCGGCCTCGGCTTCACGGCCGTCAGCGCGCAGTACAGCCCCTGAAATACCGATATGGATATTCGATCTCGTCATTTGATGACGTTCATGCAGCTATCGCCGCAGCTGGAAATGGTGGTCCCGGTCGATGGAGCCGCAAACATATTGCGCATTGGTGGGGCAGGGCGCGTTGCCGCAGTTGCATTTCAACGTCGAATCACACCATTCGCCGGGCTGACAACAGCTCGTGCCGCATGGCACGCCGTTCTGCGGGCAGCTGCTCGTCGTCGATGTGCAGACATGGCCGTCGCCGTTGAACGTCATATCGACGATCGTTTGATTCAGCGTCATATCGGCCGTCCCCGTCGCCATATCGTGCGCGCCGAGGCCGAGGTCATTGGTCGCGATGACGGTCATATCAGCGCCGCCATTACTGCTCGATAGCCCGTCCTTATGACAAGCAGTGGCGAACGGCAGCCATGAGACAAAGAGCACGATCGCGATCCGCAATATTGCCTCCTGAGCACGCTCGAGCATAACGGATCGCGTAACCGCGTCCATCACGCGGCTTGCGTAACGGCTCGTTTGCCGATCGAGATGCGGGACCACGTTAGCGGCCGTCGGCGACGGAACCTTCAAAGATAGCTGAGCCAAGCGTCGTCGCGCCGCTGTTTGAGCGCGGCGAACCAGCGGCACAGCGGATACATCGCGACGACGATCGCGATCGATATCGTATCGATCAACGGCAGCGAGAAGCCCCAATTCGGCGGTGGAGTAAACGGATAATTCGCCAAATCCGGCGATTCGAATAACCAATGCGCGGTGCCGTGGCCGGCGAAACAAACGGCGACGGCGACGAGATGAATCAGGAAGAAGTGCACGGCGTAATAGAAGAGCGGGACGCGGCCGAAGACGACCGCCGGCCGCAGCACGCGCGGCGTCGCGCCATCGAAGACGAGGAACCCGAGCGCCGGGCCCAGCGTCATCAGTAAGAACAGCAGCGACGGCGGATATTTGTTCACGTCGAGAAACGACAGTGCCGTGAACAGCGCCGTCTTCTGCGGCGACCAAGGCTGCGGATCGCCGTATACATTGAGCGCGCGAATGACGACGAAGGCGAGCGTCAGCGCCAATCCCAAGCGCCATAAGAACGAGCGGCGCCGCTCGGGCGTCCATTGATAAATCCGTCCCAGGCTATACCCGAGCGCCGTCACGCCGATCCAGATACAAGGGAACGAGCGGATAAGCGGCGAACAAGACGAAGCGCGGCGTATTGACGAGAAACCCGGGCGAATGCAGGACGATGAATAACCGATTCGGCGATTGAATCGTGTCCAATAGATTATGCCCGGCAGACGAGCACGACGCCGAATGTCGTCGTGGCCCAAAGCGGAACATACACCAGTAACGCGAGCGTCATCATCGACCAGCCGAGCGGCCATAAGACGAGCAGCAGCGTCACGCGATAATCGATATTGAATTGATAGGCGAAGCAGCGCATGACGACCGCTTCGAAGAAGACGAGCCACAGCCCGCGCGTCCATAAGAAGCGTGCGAGCTCGCGCCGCGATTTGCGGCGTAACGCGAGCTGCGCGCCGACGCCTGTGAGCAGGAAAAACACCGGCGCGCAAAAAGACGTCACCCAGCGCGTGAGAAAACAGCGCGGCGCTGGCGCGGCTCAGATCGGTCGGACTTTGGCCGGGGATGCCGAAGAAATGGCGCGTGTGGTCGAGCGCCATGACGATCATGACGACGCCGCGCAATAGATCGATCGATTCGAGGCGTGAACGCGATTGCGTCGCCGGCGTCATCCGAGCATCCATCATCGCGCGCGAGCGCGGTTTCGGCCGATATTTGCATGTCGGTGCGCGCGACGCACGAGGGCCGCGTTCGTACACGCCATTCGCGGTGTCGCCGTGCGGAGCTGGCGCGGCGCGTCGTGCAGGCTGCACGCGGCGCCACCCGCGAATCTGCAAGGTTGGGCCGCGGCCACGCCGCCTGCCGTCGTCATCGACGCCGAGATCATTGACGAAAATGCCGAGCGTGCCTGCGCACGCCGTTTGCAGCGCGTCAGCGCGTGGACCGCCCATCCGATCGCGCTCATCTTCCCGAGGCCGAGGAGGCGCAATTGCTCGCGCTCGCCGACGTCGAGCTGTGCCTCGAGCGGCGGCAACACCTGCGTCGCGCGTTCGTCGCCGCGACGGCGCTGGCGGGCCTGCTTTGTTGGACCG
>CAWAWS010000011.1:0-13768 GCA_963785725.1 uncultured delta proteobacterium
CACCAAATATTACGCTGACTTGCTCTCCTCTTGCCCTTCCGTTGCAGGCGTCGCGTCCCGGCGATCCCCCACCGGATCCCCCACTGGGTTGCCGAACACCATCTGAACCACCTTGCCGGCCGCTGCCAACTTCTCCGCACGATCGACGAAGCTGTAGTGCTCCGTCATCTGCGCGGTGACGTGGCCAGTGATCGAGCGCGTGACGATCTCGCCCGCTACCTGGCGCGCGAGGTTGTTGAACGTGCGCCGCAAACCGTGCACGGTGAACCTATGGGTGATCCCCGCCCTCTTCAGCGCCCGCTCGTGCGCCTCACGCAGCCCGTTTTTCTTGAGCAACCGCCCATCAAGCGTCGTGAAGATCGAGCCCTGAGCCAGGCCCGGCACCTGACGTGCCAGCCACTGCTCGACGGCGATGCTCGCGCAACACCTTTGCCAGACCAGGAACGAGCGGCACTGACCGGATCACGCCTGTCTTGGTCGTTGAGACCTTGCCGTGCCACTGAGCGCGCCGGACCTGATGCATGCCGCCTCCTCTGTCGACATCTGTCCACTTGAGCGCAGTCGCTTCTCCGTACCTCAGTCCCGTGAGCGCCAGCGTGAGCGCCAGCGGATACTGCCGAGCCGCGATCTCCTTGTACGCGGTCAGAAGCGCCGCGAGCTGCGCCGGAGCTAGCACGTTCGGATCTGCCTCGGTGTAGCCCTGCACCGGAAGGACGCGAACCCGAGCTGGAGGCATTTGTTCGAGGTCATACTCTTCGACCGCGTCCCTGTACACCATCTTGAGGACGAGTAGCGCATTGTTCGCCGTCGCTGCCGACCTCGTCTTCACGATTGCTTCGCGCCAGTCGCGCACATCTGCGTCGGTAACCTTATCGACGAAGAAGTCGCCGAGCGATGGCACGACGTGGTGGTCGAGGAGGTCAGCGTACGTCCTCCCGGTCGACGCCTTGAGTGCAAGCGCTCTGGACTTCATCCACGACTCGGCGAATTCTGCCAGCCTCGGGACGGCCACTTGCCGGTAGTCTGCCCCGCGGAGGCGGTCGCGTAGCTCCTCGCGCAGCTTCACGGCCTCCGACATCGAGACCTTTACTATTCGGTCTACCTCCTTCATCCGGCCCGTCTTTGGATCTATCCGCGCACCCGGATACGCTTAGCCGTCGAGAAGATTCTCGATCCCTGGATACTTCCGCATGGTGAACATCTCCATAGGAGCCCTCGGGAACGCCACGGCCACTGAGCATAGCGTCGAGGTCTGCTACTCGAAAGAGCCATGTCCGCCCACGTCCCCCGCGGCCTTGAGCTTTCCAGCTGCGACCAAATTCCTCACGGCGGATGCTCCGCGATATCTGAGATACGTCGCGGCTTCGCGAGTCGTCAGATAGGGCGACACCGTCCGATCGTGCTGCCCCTGCGACGACTCGCCATGATGGTTGTTGGGTGCTATCGGTCTCCGATCGCCCTCGTGATGGCCGGGGCCCGTCGCTTCCATCGTCGAACCTCCGACGATAGATGCAGCGACGTAAAGTCAGCTTTCGGAACAGAGGCACTTCGCTAGCACTGATTGAAATGGGACCCCTTTTGCGGGGGGTACCTTCCCGGTGTATTCCAAAGTTCCCACAGCTTTTTGATCATTCCGGGCCGGCGACATAGGGCGGCTATCGGTACGACACGGCGAGTCCGTGTCACTGGAATAGCCGTGGAAAGAACGATTCGACTTGTCGCCAGCGCGCTCCCGAGTCCAACTCCACGGCCCGAAACGGATCGACTCCGTAGCCACGGAATCTGAATCCTGATCGGCCAACGCCGTATTCAGGATACCAAGGTCAGCCCCGCTTATAGGCTCTTTCGATGTTCAGCGGTTCCTTGCTGAGATCCATACTAGCAGCCCAGCCATACTGGTATTGCCGATCGCCGTGCACAAGGGCCTCGAGCTTCTTTATAGTCGGCGTTATTGTTGTCTCGGCTATGCTTGGATTCCATCACCAAAAGGTTCGCTTTATCGTCGCCACGATGATGGATTATGAAGATCGGGGATTTTGCCGTCTATTTTGTATCCACCTTTAGCGCGGTGAAGCTCGGCATCGACCCACACGGTATTCCAAGGCGCTCCCCAACGCCGGCGACAGACGCTAATCAGTCGATCCAGACGAATGCCAAACCGAAAACAGATGGCTCGCTCAAACGATATAATGCGCTTTTCGTCTTCTTCGCTACCAACGCCGCCAGGGATTTCGTTCTTTTCCTCGTAATCCGAAGTGGCGGGATCTCCCTGTAGAAGATCAGTCCACGCGAGCTGTAGAAGTGCCGCTACTTCATCCGCTGAAGGTGGAGGTGAGGTTGTCATGTCCGCTATCTTGCGCGGAAGAGCTGAGGCAATACCCTGCGACCTTTTGCCGCAACTGCCGGTGTGCGTGACCGCGCACTTCGTTCGTTCTTTCGGAGCCTCGATCGCATCACGCCAGAATCTGCCGAGGAGTATTGGCGCCATCGGCTTCGCCACGTGCGCCGAAAGACGGTGCTCAAGTAGCTTCGGCTCTACGTGGCTTCCTCTCCTGGTGCGCCCTCCAATGGCCATCTTCCGGCCGCGCCGCTCGTTTCGACACCGCCTCCGAAGGCCGTAGGCACGCCTGACGCGAGGCGACCGCACAAGGCACAGTTTCTCGTCCTGACCGAGAAGGAGGTTCGCGCGGTGATCGCGAACCTGCCGGCCATCGTGAAGGCTCCGCGTGCGCCGCGCGGCTATCCGGTGCAGGCGCGCTTCGAAGTTGCGTGGCAGACCGCGCTGAGGCCTCAGACGCTCAATCTGCTGCGCGCGCCTGACGACTACAAGCGCGGCCGCAGCTACCTCGTCATCCGCGACGAGATCGACAAGGCGCGATTTGGTCGCCGCCGACCACTAGCAAGGCCGCGCGCTGCGCTCTCGACTCGATCTGTCCTGACATCGGCCTGCTCTTCGGCCGCCACGATTATCGGTCGGTCCTACGCGCCGCTGGACGTGCTGCGGAGCTGCCGGAGGAAAAGGCCGCGCACCTGTCGCCGTACGACTTCCGGCACTCACAGGCTGACCTTCCTGGCGGAGCACAGCACGAACCTCGCCGGCATCGCCTACCTCGCCGGCCACAAAAACGTCACCACGACGAACCGCTACATCCGGCCTACGGAGCGCGCCGCCGAGAACGTGTGAAGGGTGTCGGACGGCAATTGTGGCCACATACTGGCCGCCGTCGGGCCACGACGGCGAGTCGGAGAAAGAAGAAGCCGAAGAGGAAGTAGCAGGAGTTACCGTCGGTGCAGGTGCTGTTGTGCGAAAGGCGGGGGTCGAACCCGCACGGTGTTACCCACAGGAACCTGAATCCTGCGCGTCTGCCAATTCCGCCACTTTCGCGAGGCGGCAGAAATCTAGATGACCCCACGCCCCCTGTCAAGCGAACGTGACAAATCGCCGCCGTCAACCGGCGCGGCTACAGCCCGCAGTGCCGCTCGCTGCCGTTGGGACAGAGGCGATGCGTGATGCGCGTGACGTCCTCGAGGTCGAACGGCTTCGTCAGGAACTCGCACACGCCGAGCTTGATCGCCTCGTCCGACAGGCTGTGCACGGCCGACAACAACACGACCCGCGCCACCATCTCGGGAAAGCGCAGCTTGGCCGTCTCCATGAACTTCCAGCCGTCCATGAGCGGCATCATGAGGTCGAGAAAGATGAGGTCCGGCATTCCCGCTTCCAGCCTCGCCAGCGCTTGGTAGCCGTTGGCGGCGGTCTCCACGTCGTAGCCTTCTTCGCGAATGACCTCGGCCAGCGAGCTGAGAATATCGGGATCATCCTCGACGATAAGGATGTTGGCGCACACGTGCTCGATCATAGTCGCTTCCGGGCGCGCTTCAACCCTAGGGCATCGGCGGCGAAGATGCGGTGGCCACGTTACCGAGGCATACTGCGCACATGGACGAGGGAGACGGATCGGACGGACAGCGCCCCGCGCTCGTGCCCGCGGCCGAGCCGACCGCCGAGGCGCCGTCGCGGACCGAGATCGACGCCGCCCTGCGCTTCGTCAACGGCCAGCTGGCCGAGAGCCGCGCCGGCCAGGTCGACCGCGACGCGACGCTGCGCGCGCTCGTGGAAACGCTGGTCGCCGCCGGCGCGCTGCCGCCGGGCGAGTTCGAGCGCCGAAAGCAGCGCCTCCTCGACAGCGCCGCGCTCTATCCGCCCGATCAGTCGATCGTCAAGCTGGGCGAGCCCGTCGACAAATACGCCGTCGGCCCGCTGCCGGACATCGACTGCGCGGCGCTCATGCCGCTGTGCAAGGCGCGCTGCTGCACGCTGACGGTGTTCTGCTCGACGCAAGATCTCGACGAGCGCGTCGTGCATTGGGACTACGCCAAGCCCTATCAGCTGCGCAAACGCGACGACGGCTACTGCGCCCACTCGGAGCCGGCCACGTTCCGCTGCACCATTTACGCGCAGCGCCCCGCCATCTGCCGCACCTACGACTGCCGCGACGACCGGCGCATCTGGCGCGACTTCAGCCGCCGCATCCCCGTCGACGGCGAATACTGACGAAGCTTACGGATCGCCGGCGCGGCTCTCGCGACGTGACGCGCGGAACACCGCCGCCGACGGCCGAAAACGCACGCAGCGATCCTCGGCCCAATCGAGCTCGCCCACGCGATAGCCGAGCTGCACGAGGCAGCGCAGATGAAACGTCGACCGCCAAGGATGCGCCAGATAATACAGCTGGTCGCCCGACGTCACGATGTGCGCCTCGGACGCGCCCGCCGCGAGCAGGATTCGCCCGGCGTTGCGCAGGTTCGTCGTCGTGTGGCGCGCGCACGGATCGACGAGGACCGCCGTCTCCTTCACGCCCTGATCGAGCAGCCACTGCCGCATCAAGAGCGCCTCGTTGTCGGGCGAATGCACGGCGCCGCCGGACACGATCACCGTCGCCGCGCGGCCGCGCGCCAGCAGCTCGGCCGCGCGCGCCAGCCGCCGGGCCGCGCGCGGATGCAGCCCGGCGCGCCAGCCGAACAGCGGCGTAAAGCCGGGCACGATGAGGAACGGCGCCGCGCCGTGCCAGCCGGCGTTGAGCGCGGCCGCGTCGACGAGCTGCCCGCGATGGCGCGGCTGGCAGCGACAAGGGTGGAGCGCGGCGCGCATTCCGAGCGGCGCAGCGTGCGTCAGACGCCGCGAACGAGCCCGCCGTCGACGGCCAGCGTCGTGCCCGTCACGTAGCCGGCGCGCGCCGAGCACAAGAAGGCCACGACGTCGCCGACCTCCTCGGGCGTGCCCATGCGGCCCAGCGGAATCGTGCGCGCGCGCTCGGTGGCGATTTCGCCGACGGGCCGCCGCTGCATCTCGGCGTTGGCCTCGTCGAGCTCGCGCACGCAATCGGTGTCGACGATGCCCGGCGCCACGACGTTGACGAGCACGCCTTTGTCGGCCAGCTCCAGCGACAGCGACTTGCCGAGCCCGACCACTGCCGCGCGCACCGCGTTCGACAGCACCAGCCCGTGGATCGGCTGCTTCACCGTCACCGACGTCAGATGCACGATGCGCGGCTGCGACGACTTGAACAGCGCCGGCAACGCCGTTTGCACCATGCGCACCGTCGAAATCAGCAGCAGATCGACGGCGCCACGCCAGGCCGCCTCGTCGAGCTTCTCGAACAGGCCGGCCGGCGGTCCGCCCGAGTTGGTGACGAGGATGTCGAGCCCGCCCATGCGCGTCGTCGCCGCCTTGACGGCTTCGGCGGCTTCGTCGCCGCGACCGACGTCGGCGACGGCGATGTGCACGCGCGGGCCATACAAGGCCTCGAGCTCGCGCCGCGTCGCGCTCGAGCTTGTCGGCTTTACGGCCGTTGATGACGACGTGCGCGCCTTCCGCCAACAGCGCCGCCGCGACGGCGCGACCGATGCCCGACGACGAACCGGCAACGAACGCGCGCTTGCCCTCGAGACCGAGATCCATTCCTGCGATGTATCACTGGATTAGGCGGAGGTCGACTTAGAACGTCGAAGGCAGGCGCGTTGCGAGGCTGAGCTACTGGATGATGCTGAGGTCGACCGCGAAGACTTCGACGTAGAACTGGGGAATGTCCATCTGCTGGTTGATGGCGTACGACGACACCCAGCCCTTGCCGCCCGAGTTCATCTGCAGGTCGGCGTAGAAGCCGTACGAGCCCGCGAACGGCTGCGCGTGGCCGGCGATGTACTGCTTGGACCACATGCCGGTGGTGTCGCGGACCGCCTGGCGCAGCTCGACGACCGTCGCGTCCTGATAGCAGATGACGACACGGCCCGCCTGCACCTGAATCGACGACGAGTCGCCGACGAAGTGCCACACCGGCGAGGCGAGGCCGTCCTGCGTCTGCTCGTCGTTGGGATGGTAGCCGTCATCGACGACGACGCGGGTTTTGTCGGTCGCGTTCCAGTAGAGCAGGTTGCTCTGCGAGTCGTTCTCGTACGAGATGTGCGCGATGCCGTTCTCGTCGTACGCCAGCGAGTTGTAGCGGCCGACGTCGCCGAGGTCGTTGCCGTTGGCGTCTTCACCGTCGATGATGACCGGCTTGCCCCACGCGCCCATGTTGTTGTTGTAGGCGACGTAGCGCAGGTTGCCGCGCTGGCGATCGTAGTAGGTGACGCCGGGCGTGCCGTCGGCCTGACGCGCCACCGACGTCATGAGCGCGATGCCTTCGGGCAACAGCGTGTCGACCGGCGTCGGCGTCGTCGCCATGTCGGGACCGATGGCCATGTCGCCGCCACCGGCCATGTCGGGGCCGACCGCCATATCCGGCGGCGCCACGCCCATGTCGGTGACCGGCGCGCCGTTCGACGACTGCAGCCGCGAGTCGAGCACCGTGACCGTCCAGTCGCTCGACGACGCCGGATAGGGCACGTTGGCCTGCGCCCAGCGCAGCTGCGACTCGGGCTCGCCGCTGACGCCGTTGGCGACCCACGCCGAGTAGGCGATGGCGGGCAGGCCGTCGAGGCCGACGCTCATCGAGGCGTACATGCCGATGTTGTCGCCGCCCGCGCCCGGCGTGCCGGTGCCGATGTCGACGGTGTGCGAATGCCAGCGAATGGCGCCGAACTCGGCGAACTTGAGCGCCTGATGCGTCAAGTCGTAGTAGGCGATGATGGGATCACCCGTCGACGAGACGCCGATCGAGGTGTAGCGGCCGACGTCGTCACCCTTGTCGCTGACGCCGCCGCGGACGTGCGAGTTGGCGATGTCGGGCGTCTCGTCGGGCACGCCGTCGACGAAGTCCCAGCCGGTGACGTCGCCGGGCGGCGTGATGTGACCGATCATCAAGTCGCCGTAAGTGTCGTTGTAAGCGGCGACGTACGCATCGGTGCCGAGGATGGTCATCGACGAGAAGCGGCCGATGTCACCGAGCGGAATGTCGGGGATGCAGCCGCACGTCGAGCCCATGCACGACGGCACTTGACCGGCCGGGCACACCGTCGCCGCGCAGTCGTCGTCGATGGTGCACTGGTTCTTGCCCGGCTTATGCGAGCCGCAGCCGGCGACGCCGAAGGCGATGACGACTACGACCGCGAGCGGCGCCAGCGCCCGCGCGCGCCGCCGAAGGAGCACCAGCGCGAGCACGGCGAGACCGAGAAGGCCCCCGCCCGTGCCGCCGCCATCGCTGCCGCCGCCGGCGAAGCTGCAGCCCGACGCCTTGGGCGCCGCGCCGTACACCGGCAAGCCGAGCCCGGCGATGTCGAACGCGCCGACGCCGACGTTGCCCGCTTCATCCTGCGCGTAGAGCACGAGCGGCTGCGAGCCGCCGTTGGTGAGCGAGTTGGCCTGCGAGCTGCCCATCGAGCTCACCGACGTCCACGGCGAGCGCGAGCCGTCCGGCATGCGGTAGGCGTAACGCAGCTGCGCCGCCGGCGTCACGATGTCGAAGCCGCCGAAGTTGAGCAGGCTGTGGTCCTTGTCGTCGCGCGCCGGATGCAGCTCGGGCGCCATCGAATCGATGAGCGCGTCCAGCTTCGCCGTCTGCAGATCCTCGGTCTCCCAATGGTTCACGACGCGCGAGCGAACCTCGATCGTGTGGTGACCTTGCAAGAGGAACTGCGGCTCGACCAGCGTCGGGTTCGGGTTCTGCGTCCAGTCTTCCCACATGCCGCTGTCGATGCGCCACGCGTACTCCACCGGGCGGCCGTTGCTGCCCGTCGTCGACAGCGCCAAGCGCACCGTCGGACGCGCGCCGGTGATGCCCGGCTCGGTGATGAAGTTCGCCCGCAGCTGCGCCGCGCTCGGCGTGTCGATGTTGCTGATGTTCGCCACCGTCTGCACGGCGCCGACGACGTGCGGATGCTGCGCGTCGCTCCAGTCGATGAGCGGCGCCGGCGTCCCGGCGACGATGTCGGCGAAGATGCCGACGAAGTCATCCTGCGTCGTCTGCACGCGCGAGATCGACAGGTTGTCGAGGCTGAAGCCGGCGATCGACGGCAGCTCGATGGGCTTGATGGCGCCGCCGATGGCGCCGGCCGCGATGTTGATGAGCGACGGGAACACCGCCGCCAAGCCGGCCGGCGTCTCTTGCAAGAGGTCGGTGTTGCTGGCGCGAATCGTGACCGACTTGGTATCGAGGCCGCTCAGCGTCAGCTGCACCGCCGGCTTGCCGTCGGCCGCCGTCGTCGAGGTCAAGTCGAGCCCGAGGTTCAAGTCGACCGCCGCCGTCAACAGACGCACGTAGCGCTCTTCGATCCAGGCGTAGAAGTCGATGCGCAGGTCGCTGATCCCGACGTGAATCAGCGGATCGGCGGCGCCGCCGGCGCCGATCGTGAACGTCAGCGGCGTCTGCGGGCGCAAGACGAGCTTGAGCGGCGACGTGCGGTCCTCGAGGATGTTCGCCAGCGACGGCACGATGACGCTGAGCGTGCCGGCGTTGAGCTGCGCGATGGCGCTGCCGTCGATATCGAGGCACAGCGTGCCCGAGTTGTAGATGTGGAAGCCGACCAGATCCAAGAACGTGCGCGACAGACCGAGCGCCAAGTCCTCGGTGTTGCCCATGCTGTCGGTCGGATCGGGATTGCCGCTGAACGGACCGGCCGGGTTGAGCGAGTAGTCGTTACGGATGGCGTTGAGCGGCAAGCTCCACGGCGCGTCCGACAGAACCGGCGTCGGGCGAACCGGCACGCACGCGTTCGGCTCCGACACGTGCGCCGGGTCGCGCGTCGTCTGGTCGCTGTCGCTGTTGACGCCCGACTCGACGCCGAGCGTGAGCCCGCCGCCCGAGCCCTGCACGTAGCCGCCGGCCGCGACGAACAGCTCGAGCGACGCGTTCGCCGGCGGATTCAAGCTGCCGAGCAGGCCGCTCGCCGCCAGCGTGCCCGCGATGCCCGGCGGCTTCGGAATCAGCGACTGAATGAGATTGTTGAGCGTCGGCTTGAGCAGGTTGAGCACGAAGTTCGTGATCGCCTGACCAACGGCGTTGTTGAAGAGGCTGATGACGTCGTTGAGCAAGCTGCCGATGACGCTGCAGCCGCTGGCGCTGAGGTTGAGGTTGCCGAGCGAGATGTCGGCCAGCGCGAGCGTCAGCTCGCCCGTCGTCGCGTCGATGCCGGTCTGGATGTCGGCGATGATCTCGAGCGGCTGACCGCTGGCGCCGTTCCAGTGCTGCGACGCGATGTCGAGCGTGCACGAGCCCGACGCGCCCGCGAGGCAGGCGATGCCTTTGATGCCGTAGTCGATCTCGAGCGGCACGTTGACGTCGAACTTGGCGTCGACGTGAATGACGGGGTTCGGCCCGTCGGCGAGCGAGATGGTGATCTTGTCGAGCCCCTGCGCGTCGGTGAGCTGAATCTGCGCCGGGCAGCCGGGCTTGCCGCCGGGGCAGTTGTTCGATTCACAGGCGCCGATGTCGACCGACGCCAGCACGCAGGTGCCGATCGTCGTGCTCGTCGGCTGCACGGCGCAGATGCCGGTTTGCAGCGAGCCCGACACGAGGTTCGTGATCGTGCTCAAGAGCTTGTCCATGCCCGGTTTCGTAATGCGAGCTTGGAGTCCGCCTTCGATGACTTGATTGCTGGGAAGCCCGAGTGGCGCCGGCGCTGGAGTGCCGTTCACCGTGGGCAGTGGGGTGAATCCTCCACACCCACCCGCTCCGCTCGAGGAACCACAACCAACTCCGAATGAAACCAGGACGATGCCCGCCACAAGAGTCTGCGCGGCGACGGACTTGACCATGGTGATGCTCCCTCGTGGTGTAAACTATTTGTTTCGCAGCCTACTTGCGTGGGGACGGGAATGTCAACGGCACTCACACTCTAAGTATTTTGAGCGCCGTATCCTACACAATTCTTGTACGAAAAGACCTACAAGGTACCCAGGTTGACCTGAGTCACAATGTGCCCGATGACGCCGATTCCATTGGGTTTATGCCGCGACGCAGCAGAGTGTCAACGGTCATGGACCGAGGCTCAAATGCGAGCACTTGGCCGCAGTGCGTCACGAATCCGGATCACGTCCGCAGATTCAGCGTCGCCTTTCGGTCACGATCGAGCGAGCCTCGACCCCGCGAATTTGTGGCCGCTTGGAATGATCGCGATCTATCCGCGTTGCGCGACGGCGATCTCGTCGGCATCGCATCGCGCGGCGGTGGCGAGCGACGGCGCCGCGCGCAGTCGCAGTCGAGCCGAGCGCGGTGGCGCGCGCCATCAGTCGAGCGAGCGGGGCATCGTCGACGCCTGCTTCGATCGCGCTGCGATACACCGCGATCGGCCACGCAAGGACGAGCGGACGATGGGGCCGAAACGTTGCGTCCGCGAGAGGTCGATGAGCAGCGGTCGTGGTGTCGTCAGCGCGGCGCGGCTTCGCGCGGAAGATTCGACGATCTTGCGCAGCCGGCCCACCGCGAGGTCGAACGGGAATTCTTAGTGGCTCTTAGCGGTCGTAGAGACGCGCCCCTCATTTCTGCGGGCGCGTACCGTCTACCAAGGCTGCGGCTGAGGGGTGTCGTCGGGACGGGCGACGGGCAGTCGCTTGATCCAAGGCTGCGGCGTGGTGCTGTCGCCGCCGACGATGTGCTGGAGCTGGCGCGCGTCGATCGACTTCAGCATCGGCTTCGGGGTCGAAGGTTTCAGGGTCATCATGTGCTCCTCGGTTGCGGTTGACCTGCCCGCACATGATCACCATTCGTCGTCGACGGCGCGATGACGCCACGCACGACGCACAACTACTGGCTACCGTTCTTGGGCGAGCTTGCTCGAGCGCACTGCAAAGCAATGGATGACTTTCACGGAGTGAAGACGCCCGGTCTATGAACTCAATCCGTCTGGCAGACCATGCGCCGTTTGGACGCCGGACGACCTCGAGGGCTTCGATGAGCACCTCGCTGGCGCGGGCTGGCGGTAAGAAGAACGGGAGGGTAGAGGCTCGCCGCCGCGGGCGCCGTCCAACAAGTGACGCCTATGCAGGTCCACGCAACGGATCAGGTCGTAACTAGAGCGTGGCTGCCACTTCGACCACGAGGTCGCGGAACCAACGCACTGCCGGTTCCTCCAGCCTCGCTGCGTGCCAGGCGGCGACCATCGTGAACGTGCGCCTCTCGAATGGCGGCTCGAGCGTCGTGAGCCGATTGCCCATCGCGCTGCGTGCGACCACGCGTCGCGGGAGCGTCGCGACCATGTCGGAGGACGCGATCAGGGCGGGGGCGACCATGAAGTGAGGAATTCGGAGGGCGATCTCGCGCGAGAGACCCACCTTGCTGAGGACGTCGTCGACGAGCGCGGGGCCATCACCTTCCGGCGAGACCAAGAGGTGACGTAGTCTCGCAAACGACTTGAGGGTCAACCGCGAGGTAAGTGCGGGATGCGAATGGCGAAGCACGCAAACAAAGTCTTCGCGGATGAGCTCGGTGACTTCGACGCCGCCGCCGGCGCGTAGACCCGGCGCGATCAACAAGTCGATCACGCCTTCGCCGAGCTGAGCAAGCTGTGCCTTCGGGTCGGCGATCGGCTTGACCCGCAGCGTCGCTCGGGGCGCACGCTTCGCGAGCGCAGCGTGAAGCGCGGGCAAGAGCACGATCTCACCGTAGTCCCCCATCGCAAGCCGGAACGCCGCGGGAGCGACGGCTGGGTCGAACGCCTGCGTCGCGAGCACGATGCGGACCTTGGCGAGAACGTCTTGTAGCGGCGGCGCAATGGCGAGGGCCCGCTGCGTCGGAACCATGCCTGCCCTCGTTCTGATGAATAGCGGATCGGAGAATAGTGCGCGGAGGCGCGCGAGCGCGGCGCTCATCGCCGGCTGCGACAAGCCGATTCGTCGGCCTGCCCGCGTCACGCTGCGGTCGGTCAGCAGAGCGTCGAGCGCGATTAGCAGGTTCAGGTCAACGCTTGCAACATCCACGGAGTGGATAGTTGCCATACAAACAATCAGTTCGCCAGATGATGCATCGAGGCGCAAGTTCTCTCCATGGCCGCGCACCACTCGACGAACAGCACGCAGATATCGGCCCTGCGCGCGCGGCCACTCCTCCGACCGAGCTCGCCGGTGGACTCGTCCGGTCGGCGCAATGAGGCGGCACCCGTCCTCCACGTCGAGTCTCGACACCTGACAATGAAAGGGGCTCTCGAATGATCACCGTCGGATATGTGCTCTCTGGCCTGATCGCGGCCACAATTCTGTTCCTTGGCGCTCGCTTTTGGTTGGCACCCGCTACCGCTTCGGCCGCCTTCGGCATTGCGGATTCACCACCGCCCTCGACCGGATTGACCGCGTGGCTGGCTGTGAAGGGCACGCGAGACATCGCCTCCGGCCTCTTTGTCCTGCTGCTCATGGCGAACAGGTCGCCGCGGCTGCTCGGCGAATTCTTGCTCGTGGCGAGCCTCATCGCATTTGGCGACATGGCGACAGTCCTTCGATCCGGCGGGAGAAAAGGCGTTGCCTTCGGCATTCATGGCGTTACGGGGACGCTCCTCGTCGCCACCGGCGTGTGCCTCATCGTCGGCGCCAGCTGACAACTGAGAAGCACGAGCCGCCAAGCCGTCCAACGCGAGGGAGCAACAACATGAAAGCGTCTACTGAGAGTCTGCGCATTTCGGCCGAGTCACCGCTCGCGATGCACAAGGCCGCCATCGAAGCGTTTTTCAAGGGCGTCGAGGAGCACGACGCGGACCTCGTCGCCTCGCTGCTCGCAGAGGACGTCCTCCAAGAGATTCCCTTCAACCCAAGCGGCAGCATGGCGCCGGTGGCACGGTTCGAGGGCAAGAAGGCCGCGATGGGCTACTGGACACAGGTCGTCACGAGCTTCTCCCGCACCGTGCTCGTGGACAAGCGCATCTATGCGGCGGAAGACGGGACCATTTTCTTTGAGGGAAAGGGGGACCTCGTGCACGCCGCGAGCGGGGCCGCGTACAAGAACCTGTACGTTTTCAAGTTCGTGTTTCGCTCGAACCTGATCTCGCAGATCACCGAGTACTCGAACCCAGTCACTTACGCGAAGCTTGTCGGCGCGCCGATTGGGTGACCGCTCGCAGCGACGCGCAGCACTTCGTCATGAGGGCTCGAAGAAGGTCATCGCGGCACTCATCGCGGGCGTGCCGGACCTCATTCGACGCCGATGATGACGCAGCGATATGCGCACCTCGCGCCCAATCACTGGCGAGCGCGGAGCTTCGCGCCGCCGGTTCCGGCGGGCGGGGCAGACTTCGCAGAGGAGAAGCGGAAGCGGGCCGAAGAAGGGCGGCCGACGTACAGCCGGCAACACGACGATCAAGAACAGACGAGCGAATGAGGGAAAAGATGAGGACTTACAATATG
>CAWAWS010000012.1:0-60701 GCA_963785725.1 uncultured delta proteobacterium
CACGGCGACGGCGGCGCAGGCGGCGGCGAGCCGCTCTTCGCCGTCGGCGACGGCGCGATGGGGATCGACCTCCGTCGCGGCGCTCACGCGGCGCCTCCCTGCAAGCTGACGAAGCCACCGGACGCGTCATCGCCGACGAGCTCAGCCAAGAGCGCCTCGTGATCGGGCAGGATGCGCTCACGAATCAGCTCGCAGGTGCGCGGATCGAAGTCGCCCAGATGATCGTGGTAAGTGAGGCGCGCCGCCTGCTCGGCATCGAGCAGCGTCTGCAGCTCGCCGCGCGGCCCGTTGATCCACTCGTCGTCGCTGCTGTCGTTGGGCTCCGAGTCGAGCGCGAGCAAGCGCCAGGCGAGCGTCAGAGCGTGCTGGCGGTGACGTTCGGCCATGTGACAAGCGGCCCAACGCTCGGGCGCGCTCTGCGCATAGTCGCGCCAGGCGTCGGCGAGCGCGCGCTCACCCGCCTCCAGGCGCTTGAGCTCCTCTACCCGCCCGCGTCCAACCATTCGTGCGGATTCGCTTTTCTCTGCTGGGCTCAACGTTCACCTCCCGAATGGGTTGGTTGCGCGTCGTGTGCCAATTCAGGCGACCGCTTGACAAATTGAATGACTAGAATTAGAAATTGGTCATCGACATGGAGCGCGCGAAGAAAGAGGGCATCTTGAAAGCGGCGTGCGGCGCGTTCGCGCGCTTCGGCTTCAAGAAGACCTCGGTCGACCAGATCGCGCGTGACGCCGGGGTCGCGAAAGGCACCGTCTACTTGGCCGCCGAGACGAAGGAGGACCTGTTCTATCAGGCCGTCCATCGCGAAGTCCGCCAGTACACGGCCGAGCTGGCCAAGGTCATCGATCCGCGCAAGCCGGCCGATCAGCTGCTGGCCGAGACGACCATCGCGGGGCTGAAGTACCTCGAAGAGCGGCCGCTGGTGCGCGATCTCATCTTCGGCAATCATCAGCTCATCCTGCCCGAGTGGGCCGAGCGGCTCGACGAGCTGCGCGCGCTCGGTCGCACCAACATCATCGAGATTTTGCGTTTGGGCGTGCGGCAAGGGCTGTTTCGCGCCGAGCTCGACGTCGAGGGCGTGGCCGAAATCCTCGAGGACGTGGCCATCGCCACGCACGTCTTTCACGCCCGCGGTGACGACAAGCAGGAGCGCCTGCAAAAACGCATGCGGGTCGCGTTCGACCTGTTGATGAACGGCGTTCGCGCGCCGATCGCGTTGTCAGCGACGTCCGGCGCGACCAAGCCGGAGACGCGTTCTTGAGCGTCTCCCTTTTTTTGACCGACGATGACCAAAAGTCGAAGTTGGTCATTCGGTCATAGGAGAAGAGCCATGAAGCTGCGTGACAGAATCACCCTTCGCTTCATCGACCGCGTCATCACGTCGCCGGAAGGTCGCGCGCACCTGCTCAACCAGTGCGCCGACGCCGAAGCGAACGGGGAAAGCGGGTTCTTCGAGCACGTCATGGCGCACGTCGACGATCCGGCGCTGCACAAGATGATCGGCAAGCACCGCGACGACGAATTGCGCCACGAGCAGCTGTTCTTGGCCGCGCGCGATCGCACCGGCGTCGACGTCGGACCGGTGCCGAACGAGCTCAAGCTGATCGACCGCCTCGACCGCGCGGTCGGCGGCTTCTTCGCGCAGCCGATCCGTGACCGCCGCGGCATCATGGACTCGTACTTGATGCTGCAGGTGATCGAGGAGCGCGCGCTGACGCAGTTCGCGCTGTTCGAGCGCGCCTTTCGCGGCAGCGACGACGTGACCGCCGACGCCATCGCCGGCATCGCCCGCGACGAAGAGCGCCACCTCAAATATTGCCACGCCATCGCCCGTCGCTACGCGCCCGACGCGGCCACGCAGCGGTCGACGCTGGCCGAGCTGCGCCAAGTCGAGGCGCGCTGCTTCGCCGAGAACGGGCGCGCCAACATGGAGCACCTGTTCGACCACGGCTACATCGCCGTGAATCCCGTCGAGAAACTGTTCTGGAAAGCGGTGCACGGCCTCGGCTCGCGCGCGACGCCGCCGCTGACCGAGTTCGCAACCATGGAGGCCTCCTCGTGAGCTTTTTGAATCGTACGAACCTGATGGTCGGCTCTTCGATTGTCGTCGCCAGCTTGACCGGCGGCTGCACGGCGCAAAATACGATGCAGCTGGCGCCGCTCGATCAGCCGGCGATGGTGACGGCCAAAGGCGCGCAAGCCTCGAGCGAAGTGACGCTGTATCGCCAAGGATCGCTCGACCCGAACGGCTCGCTCGTCAACGTGCACGTACATGACGCGAGCGTGCGGCTGCGCTCGTTGACGGACGACGAAGTGCAAGTGCAAGCGCTGACGCTGGCGCTCGACGACAGCGATATGTCGGCGACGACGGCGATGCCCGACGGCGTCAAGCTGCGCAATCAGACGCTGACCCTCCTGAGCGAGGTCGACGCCACGGCGACGCAAAAGGAGCCGGACGCGCTGACGGCGCACGGCCATTCGTCGCTCGTCTATCACGCGTCTCTCTTGCTCGCCGACGGCACGCTCTATCCGCTCGGGCCGGTCACCAGCAACGCCGCCGACTTCGACGTGCGCGCCACGCGCTACGAAATGGGTGTGCACGTCACCATCGACGCCGGGCCGCAAGGGCAGTGCTGGACCATCCCCGGCGTCATCGACGTCAGCGACTGCTCGCTGTATGTCGAGAGCGATGACGGACAGGCGGCGGCCATCGAGTGACGAATCGGAGTCGACGGATGAATTGACCGCACCCGTCGACACGTCCATCCTCTTGCAATCACCTAGCGAGAGGGGACTCGAAGATGATGACTCACGTGAACCGCTTCAAACGCATCGCGCTCTTGTCGACGTCGGCGGTCATGCTCGTGGCGGCTTCGGTCGGCTGCGGACCGGGGATGATCTTGTTCGCCGGGCAGAACGCGCAGCTGCAATCGGGCGTGCAGGTCGTGTTTCAGGAGGCGTTCGCCAAGGACGATATTTTCGTCGTCCACATGTCCGTCACCAACCTGTCGCAGGCCTTCTTGAACGTCGATCGTGACGGCTTCGCGCTGCGGCTGCCCGACGGACGCGTGTTGCCGCGCGCCATCGGCACGTTCACGCAGCACACGCCGTACACGATCCCGCCGGGCTCGTTTCACCAGGTGAACGTCGACTTCCGCGATGCGCCGCGCGACATGCGGCAGATTACGGGCGCGTCGCTCATCGTCGGCGGCATCTCGTTCTCGACCGATCCGCGGCCGCGCGTCGTCGGCGAAATTCCGCTCGTGCCGACCGGCAGCCGCTAACAGCGGCAGCGCGAGCGCGAGCGACCTCCGCTCGCGTCGCCGCCCTCATCGCGGGCCGCGTCCGCCGTCTCCGAGCTGCGGCGAACGCTGCGGCGGGTTCGGCGGCGCCATCGGCGACTCGACCGGCGGCGGCGCCGCCACGACCCCCGACACCGTCGCATCCAAGCTGCAACCGCCGTTGGGCTGGTTGGCCTCGACATACGCGAGCGTGCCGTTGATGGCGTGATCGTGCTCCGTGAGCTTCACCGTCAAGGCGCGCGGATGGTCGACGTCCACTTTGTTGTTGCGCGCCAACACGACCTCGCACTGCTGCTCGCCGCCGGCGACGATGAACTCGTCCGTCCAATCGGGCGCCTGCGCCAGGTCGAAGAGCACGTAGGTCTCGTGGTCGCGGCCGATGCGGAAGCTGACCTGCTTCGGAATCGAGTCGAGCGCGGCGCAGCCTTTGCTCTGGCCGCGCGTCTCGGAGACTTTGACGCTCCACGTGCCTTTGTTGTCGCATTCGCCGCGCTTGGCCGGCGCGCTGACCATCGCGGCGGCCGGCGGCGCCGGTTTGGGCGCGTGCGCGGCCAGCTCGCGCTTCGTCTGCAATACGCACGTTTCGTTCTCGTCGCCGGATTCACACGCGGACGTGCACTGCTGGTGTTGCTGCGGGCAGACCGCGGCGTGAACCCCGCCGACATCCATCTTGCAGACGTCGAGCGCTTGCTGGCAGCACTGGCTGCACACGGCGGTCGGCGGCAGCGCCCGCGAATCGCGCGTCACGCCGTGGCAGCCCGCGACCAGCACGCTCATCGACAACACGGCCGCGCGCCACGACCGACGACGAGCCGAAGCGCGCATCAAGAGATCCTCATGGCCAACGATAGAAGCAGATAGCGGCGAGCCGACGCAACGATCCATGTCCCCCAAAGCCCGTGCAGGCGCGCGCAGGCGACGTGGCGCTGTCGTCACCTGCGTCATCGGCGAGACACGCGCGTCGACGCGCGCTGCGTCATTTTCAGCGACGAGAAACCCAACGCTCCCGCTGGCTTCGCCGCACCATGATCGCTATATTGCCCCGCGTGAATCGACAACGAGACGAAAAAGCTTACGCCTCCGAGCGTCAGCTCTTGCTCGAGCTCTATCGACAAATGCTGACCATTCGCCGCGTCGAGGAAGCTTCGGCCAAAGCGTACGCGCAAGGCAAAATCGGCGGCTTCTTACACCTCGGCATCGGCCAAGAAGGCGTCTGCGTCGGCGCCATCTCCGCGTTGCGACCGACGGATTACGTCGTCGGCACCTACCGCGAGCACGGCCACTTCATCGCCAAAGGCGGCACGCCCAAAGAGTGCATCGCCGAGCTGTTCGGCAAATCGACGGGCACGAGCAAGGGCATGGGCGGCTCGATGCACCTGTTCTCCGCGAAGAACCGCATGCTGGGCGGCTACGGCATCGTCGGCGGCCACGTGCCGCTCGCGGCCGGCGTCGCCTTCGCCTCGAAATATCGCAACGAGGACGACGTCACGCTGTGCTTCTTCGGCGACGGCTCGGTGCCGCAAGGCGCGTTCCACGAGGGCATCTCGCTGGCCGGCCTGTGGAAGCTGCCGATCGTGTTCATCTGCGAGAACAATCAGTATTCGATGGGCACCCCGCTCTATCGCACGCTCGCCGTGCCCGACGTCACCGAGCGCGCCGCCGGCTACGCCGTGGCCCGCGATCGCTTCGACGGCGACGACGTCATGCGCGTTCGCGAGCGCATCGGCGAGGCCGTCGCGCGCGCGCGCAAAGACAAGGTGCCGACGCTGGTCGAGGTCATCACCTATCGCTTCCGCGGTCACTCGATGTCGGACCCGGGAAATTACCGCACCAAAGACGAAATCGAAGAGTGGAAGAAGCGCGACGCCGTGCCCTTGGCGCGCGAGAAGCTGCTCAAAGAGTTCGCGATGAAAGAGGACGAGATCGTGTCGCTCGAGGCGTCGATCAAGGCCGAGGTGCAGGAAGCGGTGCGCTTCGCCGAGCAGTCGCCCGAGGCCGATCCGAATACGATGTTCGACTTCGTCTACGCGCAGCCCGGCACCGACCCGAGGAAAATGTAGATGCGCCTCTCCTATCGTGAAGCGTTGAACCAGGCCATGTCCGAGGAGATGGAGCGCGATCCGTCCATTTTCCTCATGGGCGAAGAGGTCGGCCACTATCAAGGCGCGTACAAAGTCTCGCAAGGCATGCTGCAGAAGTTCGGCGAGCAGCGCGTCGATCGACACGCCGATCGCCGAGTGCGGCTTCGTCGGCGTCGGCATCGGCGCGGCCATGGTCGGCTTGCGTCCGGTCATCGAGCTCATGACGTGGAACTTCTCGCTCGTCGCCATCGATCAGATCGTCAACAACGCGGCCAAGATTCGCCTGATGTCGGGCGGGCAGTTCAAGGTGCCGGTCGTGTTTCGCGGCCCGGGCGGCGCGGCTGGGCAGCTCGGCGCGCAGCACTCGCAGTGCCTCGAGTACATGTACGCGAACGTCCCCGGCTTGAAGGTCGTGCTGCCGTCGACGCCGGCCGACGCCAAGGGCCTGCTGAAGACGGCGATCCGCGACGACGATCCGGTCGTGTTCATCGAGGGCGAGCGTGCTCTACGGCTATCAAGGCGAAGTGCCCGAAGGCGAGTTCCTGATCCCGTTCGGCAAGGGCGACGTCAAGCGCGAAGGCAGCGACGTCACCATCGTCGCCTGGTCGAAGATGGTGTGGACGCGCGCTGGAAGCGGCCGAGGCGCTGGCCAAAGAGAACATCAGCGTCGAGATCGTCGACCCGCGCACGATCCGGCCGCTCGACGAGGATCTGATCTTCTCGTCGGTGCGCAAGACCCATCGCTGCGTCGTCGTCGAGGAGGGCCATGGCGTTCAACGGCGTCGGCGCCGAGATCGCGGCGCGCGTGCAGAAGGCGTGCTTCGACGATCTGGACGCGCCCGTCGAGCGGCTCAATCGGATGGAGATGCCGATGCCGTACGCGACGCAACCTGGAGGCGATTGTGACGCCCGACGTGCCGCGGATCGTGGCCGCGGTGAAGCGTGCGATGTACCTCGACGAAGCGAGCGCAGCGAGCTAAAGGCGGACCGACAACATGGCCTCTATCATTACAATGCCGCGCCTGTCGCCCACGATGGAAGAGGGCGTGCTGGCGAAATGGACCAAGAAAGAGGGCGACAAGATCACGCCCGGAGACGTCATCGCCGAGGTCGAGACCGACAAGGCGAACATGGAGTTTCCGATCGAGGACGAGGGCGTGCTGTTGAAGCTGCTCGTCGCGGAAGGCGATACTGTCAAGCTCGGCGATCCGGTGGCGGTGATGGGCGACGCCGGTGAAGATCCGGCGGCGGCGATGAAGGACTTCAAGGCGGCGCCGAAAGCGGACGCGACGCCGGCCAAAGCGGAAGCCAAAGCCGAAGCGGCGCCGAAAGCCGCGCCGGCGAAGGCCGAAGCCGCCGCGCCCAAGCCGCAAGCGGCGCCGGTGAAGGCCGACGTGAAGGCCGAGCCGGCGAAAGTGGCGGCGCCGGCGCCCAAAGCGCAGGTCAATGGCAACGGGCATGGCCGCGTGTTGGCGTCGCCGTTCGCGCGCAAGCTGGCGCTGGAAAAGGGCGTCGACTTGCGCGGCGTCGCCGGCTCGGGGCCGCGCGGACGCATCGTGCGCCGCGACATCGACGAAGCGGCCGCGAATCCGCCGGCCGAAGCGACCGAGAGCGACGTGGTCGAGACGCGCGGTCCGGCGCCGGCGATGGCGAACGATGCGTCGCGGCAAGATACGCTGGCGGCGCCGTCGCAGATGCGCAAGACCATCGCGCGCCGGCTGGTCGAGGCCAAGCGCGAAATCCCGCACATCTACCTGACGATGGAAGCGGCGATGGACAAGCTGTTCGCCATGCGCGAGCAGCTCAACGAGTTCGGCGACGTCAAAGTCAGCGTCAACGATCTCGTGGTCAAGGCGCTGGCGTTGGCGCTCAAGAAGCTGCCGGCGGCGAACGTGTCGTGGACGGCCGAGGGCATCGTCAAGCATGGCGCGGCCAACGTCGGCATCGCGGTGTCGCTGCCGGACAACGGGCTCATCACGCCGGTCATTCGCGACGCCGATCTGAAGTCGATCGGCGCCGTCGCCCGCGAGACCAAGTCGCTGGCGGAGCGAGCGCGCGCCAAGAAGCTACAGCCGGCCGAGTATTCGGGCGGCTCGGCGACGGTGTCGAACCTCGGCATGTACGGCATCAAGGAGTTCGTGGCCATCATCAACCCGCCGGAATCGGTGATTTTGGCGGTGGGCACGACGGAAAAGCGGCCGGTCGTCGTCGAGAAGGACGGGCACGACGTCGTCGAGATTCAGCGGCGCATGACGCTGACGCTGTCGTGCGACCATCGCGTCGTCGACGGCGTGCTCGGCGCGCAGCTTTTGGGCGAGATCGTGAAGTTGCTCGAGAAACCGATGGGCATGCTGCTCTAACCCGCATTACATTCTCACCGTGCGCACCACCTTCAAGAAGCTCCCCGTCATCGGAAATCCGCAGCCGGAACCGCCAAAGGGGCGCAAGCATCCCGACTGGATCAAAGTGCGGATCCCGTCGGGCGAGAACTATTTCGACGTCCGCCAGCTCGTGCATGACCTCGAGCTGCACACGGTGTGCGAGTCGGCGTCGTGCCCGAACATCGGCGAGTGCTGGGATCGGCGCGCGCTCACGATCATGATTTTGGGCGGCATTTGCACGCGCAGCTGCCAGTTCTGCGACGTGCCGACCGGTCGTCCCGAGCCCGCCGACGCCGACGAGCCGCGCCGCGTGGCCTTGGCGCTGTCGAAGCTGGGGCTGCGCCACACCGTCATCACGTCGGTCGATCGCGACGACATGGACGACGGCGGCGCGGCGCATTGGGCGGCGACGATTCGCGAGGTCAAGACGGCCTGCCCGGAGATGACGCTCGAGGTCTTGACCGGCGACTTCCAAGGCGTCACCGACGACGTCGACACGGTGCTTGCCGCCAAGCCGGACGTCTTCGCGCACAACTTGGAGACGGTGCCGCGGCTGTCGCGGCAGGTGCGCGTGCAGGCGCGTTACGACCGCAGCTATCGCGTGCTCGAGCATGCGCGCAAGCGCGGCGCCGTCGTCAAAACCGGCCTCATGCTCGGTCTCGGCGAGGAGCTCGACGAAGTGCGCGACGTCCTGCGCGAGCTGGCGGCCTTGGGGACGCACATCGTGACGCTCGGTCAGTACTTGCGGCCCTCGAAGAACCACCTGCCGCTCGTCCGCTACGTCTCGCCCGACGAGTTCGATCAGCTGAAGCAAGAGGCGCTCGGCTTCGGGATTACGCACGTCGAAGCCGGACCGCTCGTGCGCAGCTCGTATCACGCCGACGGTCAGGCCGAGCTCGTCGCGCGCATCGTCGCCCAAGCCTCGTCGTAAATACTCACGGCGGTAGCACTTCGCCCAATTGGACCAATGGTTCGACCACTACGTCGAGCCTTGCCAGCGACGGCGGATTTTGTCATTACCTCGCCATGCGGATTGCAGTCATCGGGTGCGGCGGAATCGGCGGCGTCGTCGCGGCGAACCTCACGCGCGCCGGCGCCGACGTCACACCGGTCGTCGGCAACCCGGCCGTGGCCGCGGCGCTGACGGCGCGCGGCTATCGCGTGCGCGAGCTCGACGGCAGCGAGTGGTCGGTCAAGCCGAGCCGCGCGCCGATCTTGGAAGCGGCCGAGAGTGAGGCGCCGTTCGACCTCGCCATCGTCGCCACGCAATCGACGACGCTCGACAAGGCGCTGGCCGGCGCGCGCGGCCAGCTCGCCGACGACGCGCTCGTCGTCACCTGCCAGAACGGGCTGCCCGAAGATCGCGCCCGCGCCATCGTCGGCGCCAGAAAAGCGGGTGGCGTTGTCGGCTGCGTCGTCGGCTGGGGCGCGAGCATGATCGAAGCCGGCCTCTACAAACGGACTTCCAAAGGCGGACTGACGCTGGAAGGCGTGCCCGGTGCCGCCGCGCTGGCGCCGATCCTGCTCGCCGCGTCGCCGGTCGTCGTCGCCGAGGACTTCGCCGGCGTGCGCTGGTCGAAGCTCGCCATCAACTGCGTCACGACGACGCTGGGCGCCATCGGCGGTGTGCCGCTCGGTCGCCTCTTGTCGCATCGGCCGGTGCGCCGGCTGGCGCTGGAGGTGTTCGCCGAGGTCGCGGCCGTCGCCGCCGCGTCCGGCGTGCGCGTGCAGCCGGTCGGCGGCACGCTCGACATCGACAAGATCGCCATCAACGAGGCCGAGCGCCACCTTGCCTTCGGCTCGCCGGCGCTGGCCTACAAACACTCGGTCCTGCTGGCGGTGGGCTTCAAATATCGACGCCTCCGGTCGTCGATGCTGTACGCGCTCGAGCGCGGCCGGCCGCCCGAGATCGACTTCTTGAACGGCGAGATCGTGCGGCGCGGCGCGGCGCTGGGCGTGCCGACGCCGGTGAACGCCGCGCTCGTCGCCACCGTGCGCGAGATCGAGGCGCGCCGCGTGACCTCGGCCGTCGCCGTGTTGCGCGCGCTGCACGACCGCGTCGTCGTCGGCAAGAGCTTCGCCGCCGCCGCCTGAGCAACCCGCGCCCAGTCGCCGTCGTCGAACCCTGCGCGTTACTGTGGAGCGCGCGGAGCTCGCCGCGCCGCTGCCGATTGGGCGGCATGGCCGGCGCTCACGACCGAGCGGGAGGGTTCATGAGAATCAGCGCGGCCTCGTTGTTGTTGGCGACCCTGACGGCCGGCTGCGGCGGCGGCGCGCGCCCCAACGCGCCGACGACGTTCACGCCGCCCTCGCCCATCGGCGCCACCGTGTACACGATCCTGCCCGGCGCCGGCACGCTCGTCGGCAGCGACCAGCCGGGCATGGGCATCACCGTCGCCAGCGACGCCAGCGAATGGCGCGCCGAGTGGACCGGCAACTCGGCGCTCGATTACACCGATTTCCGCGGCTACATCTACACGGCGGGCACATTCACGTCGGTGACGCCGGGCTGCTCCGACGGCAGCTGTGCGCTCGAGGCCGGCGACATCCTGGCCGCGCCCGTCGCCTATCCCGACAGCGGCCAGTGGATCACCTTCGACACGCAGGCGCTCGACGGCTTCGACGGCCTCGACTTCAGCGTCGACTCGCAGCCGGTCGTGTTCTACCTCGAGGTGCAATATCAGGCGGCGCCCGCGATCGTCTACTTCACCGACGGGACGAACCGCGCCGCCAGCCCGACCGCGCTGCCATTCGGGCTCGAGACGTCGACGCAATAGCGGTTACTGCACCAACGACACGGTGTTGCAGACGGGCTGGCTCTGGCCGCCGGCGACGTCGTCGACTTTGACGCGCACGTCGAAGCTCGCCGGCGACGAGCCGGCGACGGTCAAGAGGACCGGCCCCGACCAATTCATCCCCATGAGCAGCGACGGATCGAGGACGGTGTCGGCCTCGGCCAGACGCACGCCGCCTTGAAACGTCGTCACGTGCGCCACTTGCTCGTCGCTGTCGGCGTCGCTGACGTTGAGCGTGCCCGTCAAGACCGGCGCGTCGACGTACGCGCAGGTCGGCATCACGAACGACACGATCGACGGCGGCGAACCGCTCGCGCCCGGCTCCGAGGTCTCGCCCGCGCACGGCTTCCAGGTCTGCTGCAAGCCGCATTTGTTGAGGTCGACGCAGCCGCCGAGCAGAAACAACGGCGCCAGCCAAAGCCAAGGACGCATCGGCTAATGATACCGCGGATGATGGGTCGGCGGCGACGGCGCTTGCAAGCCGAGCGGCCCACTCCAATAC
Organism: uncultured delta proteobacterium; assembly: GCA_963785725.1. Lineage (GTDB taxonomy): Bacteria > Myxococcota_A > Polyangia > Palsa-1104 > Palsa-1104 > JAQBQH01. The sequence continues at coordinate 11,062 of CAWAWS010000012.1, forward strand.
CCTAGCGCCATCGCCAACAGGCCAATGCCGATCGACAGGCAGAGCAGCGACCACAGCGTGCCCAAGTTGACGAAGCGGTCGTAGAAGCGGCCGCCGGGCTTCTTCGGCCGCTGCTGCAGCTGCATGCCGCCGAGGAGCACCATCGAAAAGCCGGTCAAATAGAGGAACCAGACTGGGATCACGAGCAGCCTCCGAGCGGCAGGACGGCGCGACCGGCCTCGACGTGCAGCGCGGCGCCGAGCGGCGCCGAGTCGTGCGTCAGCCGCGCCAAGAAGGCGTCGAGCTCGGCGTCGTGCAGCGGCTCGGGGCGATAGCGCACCCGTCGATTCTGCACCGCCAGCGGCACGATCTCCACGCGTTCGAACGCCGCGCCACCATCGGCGCAGCGGCGGGCGCGCGCGATGGCCAGCAGCCCGTAATCGAGCGACGGGCGCGCCTCCGTCCCGAACGCGTAATTGCCGAGGCTGAGCACGATCGGTTTTTTGTGCCACATCATGAGCGGATGCGCCACGTGCGGGTGATGGTTGACGACGAGATCGGCGCCCAAGTCGAGCGCGCGGCGCGACCAGGCGATCGTGGCCGGCGTCGGCGGCGCGTAGTTGTCGCCCATGTGGAAGCTGACGACGACGAGCGCCGCCTGTCTTCGCAGCCGCGCGATGTCCTCGGCGAGCGCGCGATCGAAGGCCGCGGCGACGCCGGGATGGTGCCGATGGGCGAACTGGTCCACCCACACGTTCCACAGGAAATCGTGCTCGCAGTAAGCCAACAGGCCGACGCGAACGCCGCCGACGTCGGCGATGACGCCGCGGCGCGCGTCGGCGGCATCGCGGCCGGCGCCGAGCGGCAACAGCCCGGCGCGCGCGACGTTGGCGAGCGTGTCGACGAGCCCGTCGGGTCCGTAGTCGTAGGCGTGGTTGTTGGCGAGCGTGACGACGTCGAAGCCGGCGTCGGCGAGCGCCGGCGCGGACGCGGCCGGCGCGCGATAATAGTAGTCTTTGTAGGCGGGAAAGCGTGTGCCGCCGTCGGTGATGGGCGCCTCGGCGTTGACGACGGCGACGTCGGCCGCGCGCACCAGCTCCAGCGTCGAGCCGAACGGATAGAGGAAGCCGCGCTCGCGCACGAGCGGCAGCGCGTCGTAGGCTTCGGCCGTGTCGCCGGCGAAGAGCAGCGTCGCCTGGCCCGGCGTCTCCGGAGTGCGCGTCAGCGTCAGCGGCGCGACCGGCGTCTCCCGCGGATCGTAGAGCGTAAAGAAGGCGGCGTACGTCGCGATGACGAAGAGCGCGCCCGCGAACGACAGGCCGAGCGCGCGCAGCATGTCACACCGGGCAGGCGGCTCGCACGAGCGCGTCGTAGTCGCGCATGAGCCGCTCGGTGATCGGCCCCGGCTTGCCCGCGCCCAGCGCCGCGCCGTCGACGCGAACGATCGGCAAGAGGCCGCGCACGCTCGACGTCAGGAAGGCTTCGTCGGCCGACATGAGGTCGATCGGCCACAGCGGCTGCTCGGCCAGGCCGATGCCGGCGTCGCGGCACAGCTGCATCGTCTTGCGGCGCGTGATGCCTTCGAGCAGGCCCAGCGACAAGGGCGGCGTCGTGACCCAGCCGCCTTTGACGATGAAGAAGTTGGACGACGAGCCCTCGGTCAAGCGGCCGACGTTGTCGCACAAGATGGCTTCGTAGGCGTTGCGGCGGCGCGCTTCGGCGACGGCGAGCACGCTGCCCAAGTAGTTGCCGCTCTTGACCTGCGGATCGACGCTCGACGTGGGCGCGCCGGCGGCGAAGCGCGTGCGTCCGACGATCGCGACCTCGACGCCGTCGCGATAGGCTTCCGGCGCCGGCGGATGCGGCGGCCTGACGATCACGACGAGCCGCGGCGCGCCCGCCAACGCCGGGTCGAGCGCGATCTCGCCCTCGCCGCGCGTCACGACGATGCGGACGTACGCGTCATCGAGGCCGCTCGCGTTCACCGTCGCTTCGACGGCGGCGCGGATGTCGTCGCGCGGCGGCGGCACCAGCAGGATCCCCGCGGCCGAGCGCTCCAGCCGCTCCAAGTGCTCGTCGAGCGCGAAGGCGATGCCGTGATGCGCGCGCGTCACCTCGTAGACCGAGTCGCCGTAGAGGAAGCCGCGATCGAAGACCGAGACGCGCGCGTCGGCCGCGTCGCCGATGGCGCCGTCGATCCAGACCAACGAACGGCCGGTCATGACGGCGCCGGCGCTCACGCCGCTTCCTTGACGTTGCCCGATAGGCGCAGCTTCCACACCAGCGTCAACGCCTCGACGAAGATCTTCTTCGACATCTTCGACTGACCGACGCGACGATCGACGAAGACGATCGGCACCTCTTCGACGCGAAAGCCGGATTTGACGACCCGATAGGTCATCTCGATCTGAAAGCCGTAGCCTTGCGCGCTGACGTGGTCGAGATCGATCGACTCGAGGACGTGGCGGCGGAAGCACTTGAAGCCGCCGGTCAGGTCGTGGACGCCGACGCCGAGGATGGTGCGCGCGTACAAGCTGCCGCCGCGCGAGATCAGCTTGCGCAAGGGGCCCCAGTTGACGGTGCCGCCGCCGGCGACGTAGCGCGAGCCGAGCACGAGGTCGGCGCCGGCGCGCGCGCGGGCGAGCATCACCGGCAGATACTGCGGATCGTGCGAGAAGTCGCAGTCCATCTCGAACAGGTATTGGTAATTGCGTTTCAGCGCGTGCTTGAAGCCGGCGATATACGCCGTGCCCAGCCCCAACTTGCCCTGGCGATGCAGCACGCTGACTTGCTTATCAGCCTTGGCCAGCTCGTCGGCAATCTGCCCCGTGCCGTCGGGAGAGTTGTCATCGACGATGAGGAGGTCGGCCTCGGGCAAGGCAGCGTGCACGGCGGCGACGATGGCGGGCAGATTGTCGCGCTCGTTATACGTGGGGACGACTACGAGTACTTCGCTCATGCGTCCGCCCCGTCGGAGCCGGTCGCGAAAATTCGCTCGGTCATTGAGGGGTCGAGACTACTCGAAGTTGCTCCGTCGAGTGAATATGATATCGTCGCAGCCCGTTATGCAGATTCTGAAGGCGCGGTTCAGAGGTCGTGATGACTTCATGGACGCCTACCAAGGCGATCGTCCGCACGGTGCGCTATTCGTTGCGACGACGACGCCGCTCGATACGTCCGAGGATGTGATCGTCGAGCTCGTGTGCGATGGTCTCCCCAACAAAGTTCTCATTCGCGGCACCGTGGTCGCGTGGCGGCCGGCGCTGCCACGACTGCGCGTGCGCGCCGGCGCCACCGTCGAGTTCGCGGCCGAGGAAGAGGACAAGCGTCGCTTCGTCCTGGCCGCGCTCGCGGGCGAGGTCATGCCGCCGAAGCGCAAGCACACGCGCATTCCGGTGGCGGTGCCGGTGCGCTTCCGCCTGCCGGGCTCGGCCGAGGCCTTGACCGGCCAGCTGACCGAGATCTCGGTGGGCGGCGCGCTGCTCAAGTCGAGCATCGGCAAGCCGTCGATGGGCACGGAGATCGTGCTCGACGTGCTGCCGCCGGGCGGACAGACGCCGATGCCGATCACCGGGCGCGTCGCCTATCACACGCCGAGCGCGACCGGGCTCAAGTTCATCTATCGCGACGGCGGCGGCTCACGGCGCATTCGCGAGCTCATCCGCCGCATTCGCTCGGCTTAGTCGCGCCGAGCGTTCGGCCGGGATAGAATCCCGCCGTGATCCTGAAGAAGCGCAAACGCAAGGCCGGGCGACCGTCGGTGCCGCCGCGACCGACGAGCGTCATTCTCGGCCACACGTTTCGCTGGCTCAAGCTCGACGAAGAAGCGCGCTCGTTCGCGGCCATGCGCGCGTTCGCGACGGCGGCGACGGTGGCTGGTCCGCAAGTGGCGCAGAACGCGCGCGCCGAGCGGCTGCGCGGCTCGATCTTGTACGTGCGCACGACCTCGCCCGGCTGGTCGCAGAACCTGCACATGATGAAGGCGCTGCTGCTGCAATACATGCGCAACGCGCCCGGCGGCGGCGAGGTGCACGACCTGCGCTTCAATGTCGGGCCGCTGTCGGACGTGCCGGCGTGGGACAAGCCGCCGGCGCCGCTCGTCGCCGACGAGAAGCTGGTGCACGAGCCGCCCGCCGACGTCGTGCGCGCGCTCGACGCCGTCGTCGACGACGAGCTGCGCCAGCGGCTGGCCGGCCTCTACGGCAAGCTCGGCAGCCGCAAGAAGTAAACGCTCGTTTACTTCGTCGTCAGCGCCTGTTTCAGGTCGCGCACGCGCTCGAAGGCGACGCGGCGGCGCGCGGCGGCGTCGGGCGCGTCGGCGATGGCCTGCACCAGCGCCGAGCCGACGACGACGGCGTCGCAGTGCGGCGCCAAGCCGCGCGCGCTGGCCGGGTCGCGCACGCCGAAGCCGACGGCGAGCGGCAAATTCCCCAGCGACGGCCGCAGCGCCGCCGCGCGACGGCCGACCTCCGCCGGGTCGAGGTGGCCGGCGCCGGTGACGCCGGTGAGCGCGACGTAATAGGCGAAGCCCGAGCCGCGCTGGGCGATGGTGCGGGCGCGTTCCGGCGACGTCGTCGGCGCCAACAGCGGCACGCGCGACAGCTTGGCGCGCACGAGCTCGGCGTCGAGCTCGTCGGACTCTTCGGGCGGCAGATCGACGACGAGCAGCCCATCGACGCCCGCCGCCGCCGCCTCGTCGACGACGCGCGGCAATCCCGCTTGCAAGAGCGGGTTGTAGTAGCCGAACAGGATGAGCGGCGTGTCCGACTGCTTGCGGAAGGCGCGCACCACGTCGAGCGTGCGCGTGACCGTGCGCTGGCCGGCGCCGCCCGTCGACAGCGCGCGCTCCATCGCCCGCTGGATGACCGCGCCGTCGGCCGACGGGTCGCTCCACGGCACGCCGAGCTCGATGGCATCGGCGCCGCCGCGCGCGATCTCGGCGAGGATACCCGGCGTCTCCGTGAGCGACGGATCGCCGGCGGTGACGTAGATGACGAGCCCCTTTTCGCCGCGCGCCTTCAGCTCGTTGAATCGCCGCGTCAAACGATTATCTGGCGCCGTCACTGCCGCACCAAACGCGGCATAGATCCGCGGGCCCTACGGGCCTCGCTCACGTTCGCTCGCTTACGCTCGCTCACTGATCCACTCCCAAGGCTTTGGCGACGGTGGGCATGTCCTTGTCGCCGCGGCCGGAGAGCGCGACGACGACGACGGCGTTGGCCGGCAGCGACGGCAACAGGCGCGGCAAGTAGGCGATGGCGTGCGCCGTCTCGAGCGCGCACAAGATGCCTTCGGTGCGCGCCAGGAGCTGCAAGCCGCGCAAGGCCTCCTCGTCGGTGACCGACTCGTAATGCGCGCGGCCCGACTGCTTGAGCCAGGCGTGCTCGGGGCCGACGCCGGGATAATCGAGGCCCGCCGAGATCGAATGCGCCGGCAGGATCTGGCCGTCATCGTCGGTGAGCACGTACGACTTCGAGCCGTGCAGGACGCCGACGCGGCCTTCGCCGAGCGTCGCCGCGTGCCGGCCGCTCGCGATGCCCTCGCCCGCCGCCTCCACGCCGTGCAGCTGCACGCTCGCATCGGGCACGAACGCGTGAAACAGGCCCATCGCGTTCGAGCCGCCGCCGACGCAGGCCACCGCGGCGTCGGGGAGTCGCCCTGCTTTCTCGAGCAGCTGCGCGCGCGCCTCCTGCCCGATGATCGCCTGCAGATCGCGCACGAGCGTCGGATACGGATGCGGCCCGGCGACGGAGCCGATGATGTAGTGCGTGTCGCGAACGTTGGTGACCCAGTCGCGCAAGGCCTCGTTCATGGCGTCTTTGAGCGTGCGCGTTCCCGATTCGACGGCGTGCACTTTGGCGCCGAGGAGCCGCATGCGAAAGACGTTGAGCTTCTGCCGCTCGACGTCTTCGGCGCCCATGTAGACCTCGCACGGCAGGCCAAACTTGGCGGCGACGGTCGCGGTGGCGACGCCGTGCTGGCCGGCGCCGGTCTCGGCGATGATGCGCTTTTTGCCCATGCGCAGCGCCAACAAGGCCTGACCGACGCAGTTGTTGATCTTGTGCGCGCCGGTGTGGTTCAAGTCCTCGCGCTTCAAGTAGACGCGGGCGCCGCGGCTGTCGACGGCTTTGGACAGCCCGTCGGCGAACGTCAAGCGCGACGGCCGGCCCACGTACTCGCGCAGGAGCTCGTCGAGCTGCGCGCGGAACGCGGCGTCGGCTTGCGCCACTCGCCAGGCCGTGTCCAGCTCGTCGAGCGCCGGGATCAACGTCTCGGCGACGAAGCGGCCGCCAAAAGGTCCGAAGTGTCCTGTCGATTGCTCGCTCATGCTCCCTTTGCCCTCGCCACGAATGCAGCGACCTTGATCCAATCTTTGACGCCCGGCTCGCGCTCGACGCCGCCGGCGACGTCGACGCCGTACGGCTGCACGGCGGCGATGGCCTCGGCGACGTTGTCGGGCGTCAGGCCGCCGGCGAGGATGACGCGACGGCGCGTCGCCGCGTCGGCGGCGAGCGTCACGTCGGCGCGCTGGCCCGAGCCGCCGTAGCCGGCGCTGTCGGCGTCGACGAGCACGAGGTCGCAGTCGTAGTCGCCGAGCCGCTGCAGCGTCGCGCGGTCGCGCAGGCGAAACGCCTTGATGTAGCGGCCGGCAAAGCGCGCGCAAAACTCGGGCGGCTCGTCGCCGTGCAGCTGCGCCAGATCGATGGCGCCGGCGGCGAACGCGCGGTCGACGTCCGCGGCCGTGGGATCGACGAAGACGCCGACAGTGCGCAGCTGCGGCGGCAGCTTCTTGGCGATGGCGGCCGCAACGTCGACGGCGACATGGCGCTTCGAGCGCGGCCAAAAGTTGAAGCCGACCGCATCGGCGCCGGCATCGGCGCAGGCGAGCGCGTCCTCGAGCGTCGTCACGCCGCAGATCTTGACGAACGGCTTCACCGCAAGAGCTCCCGCAGCGCCGCGCCCGGATCGGCCGCGCGCATGAGCGCTTCGCCGACGAGGATCGCGTCCGCGCCGTGCGCGCGCATCTGCCGCACGTGGGCCGGCGTCTGAATGCCGCTCTCGGCGACGACGATGGCCGACGGCGCCGCCGCCCGCGCCCGCGCCGATAGTGATAGATCGATCACCAGCGTATCGAGATCGCGGTGGTTGACGCCGACGATGCGCGCGCCGGCGCCGAGCGCCGTGGCGATCTCGGCGTCGTTGTGCGCTTCGACGAGGATGTGCAGCTGCGCGCGTTGGGCGACGTCGATGAGCCCGCGCAAGGTCACGGCGTCGAGCAGCCGCACGATCAAGAGCGCGGCGTCGGCGCCGGCCAGGCGCGCTTCGAGCAGATCGCGCTCGTCGAGCAGGAAGTCTTTGCGCAGGATCGGCAGCGCGCAGGCGTTCTTCGCGGCCTGCACGTGCGCCAGCGCGCCGTCGAAGAAGGTGACGTCGGTCAGCACCGAGATCGCCGCCGCTCCGGCCGCGGCATAGGCGGGCGCGATGACCGCCGGGTCGGCGTTGGGCCGAATCGCGCCGGCGGACGGCGAGCGCCGCTTGAACTCGGCGATCACGCGCGGCGCCGCGTCGTCGGGCTGGCCGCGCAGCGCGGCGGCGAAGTCGCGCGGCGGCGGCAGCGCCTGCACCTGCGTCCACAGCGCGTCGAGCGTGACGGGCGCCCGTCGCGCGTGCTCGCGTCGCTTCTCGGCCACGATCTCGTCGAGGATCACGCGCGCTGTCCCCGCGAGCAGCGAGCGAGCCGCTCGAGCAGCGTGGCCGCCGAGCCGTCGTCGAGCAGCCGCTCGGCCGTGCGGGCGCCCTCGCCGAGGCTGCCGCGACCGGCCGCCCACAAGGCGCCCGCCGCGCTCATGACGACGGCGCTGCGACCGGCGCCGCGCGCGCCGCCGAGAATGGCGCGCGCCGCGCCGGCGTTGAACGCCGCGTCGCCGCCGGCCAAGCCCGCCGGGTCTTCGTCGGCGAGCCCGAAGTCCGCCGGCCTGAGCGTGTAACGGCGAACGTGGCCGCCGTCGAGCTCGGCCACTTCCGTCGCGCCGTCGGTCGAGAATTCGTCCATGCCGTCGCCATGCACGACGAGCGCACGCTCCGAGCCCAGCCGACCGAGCGCGCGCGCCAGCGGCTCGACCAGCGCCGCGTCGTAGACGCCGATGAGCTGATGGCGCGCGCCCGCCGGATTCGTCAGCGGGCCGAGCAAGTTGAAGATCGTGCGCACGCCGAGCTCCTTGCGCGCGGCGGCGACGTGGCGCGTGGCGCCGTGAAACGCGGGCGCGAACAGAAAGCCGATGCCCACTTCGTCCAGGCAGCGCTCGACCACGTCGACCGGCGCCGCGACGTCGACGCCGAGCGCCTCGAGCACATCGGCCGAGCCCGAGCGCGACGACTGCGCGCGATTGCCGTGCTTGGCCACGCGCACGCCGGCCGCGGCCACGACGAGCGCCGCGATCGTCGAGACGTTGATCGTGCCCCGCCCGTCGCCGCCGGTGCCGCAAGTGTCGACGACGACGCCGGCCGGCACGCGCAGCGTCTGGGCCCGCGCGCGCATCGCCATGGCCGCGCCCACGACCTCGTCGATCGTCTCGCCTTTCATGCGCAACGCGACGAGGAGCGCGCCGATCTGCGCCGGCGTCGCTTCGCCGTCCATGATGCGACCGACGGCGCCGGCCATCTCCTCGGCCGACAGCGACTCGCGCGCACAGGCCCGCGCGATCGCGGCGCCGAGCTGCATCACGAGGCCTCGAGGAAGTTGCGCAAGAGCTGCTTGCCGTCCGTCGTCAAGATCGACTCGGGGTGAAATTGCACGCCCCACACCGGCAAATTCACGTGCTCGAGCGCCATGATCTCGCCTTCGGCCGTCCGCGCCGTCACCCGCAAGGACGGCGGCAGCGTCGACGGCTCGACGACGAGCGAGTGATAACGCGTGGCCTGCATCGGCGACGGAATGTTCGCGAACAGCCCGGCCCCGTCGTGCAAGATCGGCGACGTCTTGCCGTGCATGACCTTGGGCGCGCGCACGACCTGACCGCCGAACGCCTGCCCGATCGCTTGATGCCCGAGGCAGACGCCGAGGATCGGGATCTTGCCGGCCAGCTGCTCGATGAGCTGGAGCGAGATGCCGGCTTCGTTGGGCGTGCACGGCCCCGGCGAGATGACGATGCGGCGCGGCGCCAGCTTGGCCACGCCCTCGACGGTGATCGCGTCGTTGCGCACGACGCGGACCTCCGCGCCCAGCTCGCCCAGATACTGCGCCAGGTTGTAGGTGAACGAATCGTAGTTGTCGATGAGGAGCAACATCAGCCGCGCCCTTCAGCGTAATGCGTTTTGCGCGCGCCGGCCATCAGCCGCCGGCCTCGGTCGTCGACGTCGGCCGCGCCATCGCCAACGCGCGGACGACGGCGCGCGCCTTGGCCACGGTCTCTTCGTACTCGGCGTCGGGATCGCTGTCGGCGACGATGCCGGCGCCGGCCTGCAAGTAGACGTGCTCGCCGCGCGTCACCAGCGTGCGAATGGCGATGGCCATGTCGAGGTTGCCGGCGAAGCTCACGTAGCCGACGGCGCCGCCGTAAATCCCGCGCCGCGCCGGCTCGAGCTCCTCGATGATCTGCATGGCGCGAATCTTCGGCGCGCCGGTGAGCGTGCCCGCGGGAAAACAGGCGCGAAAGACGTCGAGCGCGCTCATGCCGGCGGCCACTTCGCCCGACACCGACGACGTCAAGTGCATCACGTGCGAGTAGCGCTCGGTGACCATGTGCTCGTCGACGCGGACGGAGCCGGTGCGCGAGACGCGGCCGACGTCGTTGCGGCCGAGATCGATGAGCATGACGTGCTCGGCGCGCTCCTTCGGATCGGCGCGCAATTCGGCTTCGAGGCGCGCATCGTCGGCCGGCGTCTTGCCGCGCGGTCGCGTGCCGGCGATGGGCCGCACGGTGACGCGCTTCGGCTGCCCCGGCTCGCCGTCGACGCGCACGAGCACCTCGGGCGATGCGCCGGTCACCTGGGCGTCGCCGTAGTCGAGCTGAAACATGTACGGCGACGGGTTGACGACCCGCAGCGCGCGATAGACGTCGAACGGGTCGGCGCCGGCGCGCGGCGCTTCGAACCGCTGCGAGAGCACGACTTGGAAGACGTCGCCGGCCAAGATGTACTCTTTGGCGCGCGCCACCGCCGCTTTGTACTGCTCGCGCGTCGTGTTCGACGAGAGCGGAGCGTCATTGGCCCGCCCAGCGGCCGGGTCGAGCGGGCGCAGCTGCGGCGACGGGCCTTGCAGCGCGCGGACGAGCTCGTCGATGCGCGCGCAGGCGCTGCGATAGGCGCGCTCGGCGTCGTTGGGCCCGTCGACGACGGCGTTGGCCACGACCTTCACCGTCTGCCGCAAATTATCGAAGATGACCAAGGTGTCGGTCACCACGAAGCAGGCTTCCGGCAGCGCCAGCTCGTCGGGCGCGCGGCTCGGAATCCGCTCGAACGCGCGCACGACGTCGTAGCCGAGCCAGCCGACGGCGCCGCCCCAAAAGCGCGGCAGCCCCGGCGCCGCCGCGTCGCCCGGCTTGAACGTCGCCAACAGCGAAGCCAAGACGCGCGTGGGGTCGCCATCGGGCAGCGCGCCTTCGTGCGTCACCGGCGGGCCGCCGCCGTCGACGTCGTAGCGCACGATCTGGTAACGGCCGCCGCGCGCGGTGAAGACGGCACGCGCGCCGGCGCCGATGAAGCTGTAGGCGGCCCACTTCTCGCCGCCGACGACCGACTCGAGCAGGAACGAGTGCGGCCGGCGGCGCAGCTTGGCGTAGGCGCTGACCGGCGTATCGCCGTCGAGCACGATCTCGCGCCACACCGGCACGAGGTTGCCGCGTGCGGCCGCGGCGCGGAAGTCATCCAGCGTCGGTGAATGAGCCATGACGGCCCTCGACGGTAGCACATTGCCGGCCGCCTTGGCGGTGCTTACACCGATCCGATGCCCAGCGACGACGAAGCGGCGCCTCTCGCGACTTGGCCGCGGCTGGGTGCCCGTGAGGCGATGCGCGCGCTCAAAGACCTGCCCTTGCCGGTGCTGACGAAGCTGCACATCTGGGAAGAGCGGCACTTGCGGCGCACGTCGGTGTTGGCGGCGATTCGTCGGGCGATGGAGCGCGCGGCGGCCGCGCCGGCGGACGAGTAGCCGAACGCTTACGGCGAGGACGCGCTACAGCGCCGGAATGTACGCTTGCACGACGCGCCAGCGGCCGTCGCGCTCTTGCCAATCGTCACAGTAGGCGCCGACGTCGATCTGCTCCTGGCCTTCGACGCGGACGATGGCGCGTTGCATGCCGCAGACGGTGATGCGGTCGCCCCGCTGCTCCATCCGCAGCTGCTCGCCGACCACCGACTCGGTCGTGCCCGGCGTCGCCGGCACCGTCGCCAAGAAAGCGTCGCGATCGAGCGTCTTGCCGTCGGCGCCGAGGTAGCGGAAGTCGGCGGCCATCAGCTCGCGCAGCCGTGCCGTGTCGCGCGTGCGGAAACCGTCGTAGAGCGCCTGGTTGCCGCGCCAGACCTCGCGCCGCGCCGACCACGCCCCGCAACCGCACGCCACCAGCAGCCACAGACCCAACCCACGACGACGCAACGGCGCTCGCTCCTTGGCACATCTCGGTGCCGATGCTACAAACCGAGGATGCACAAGGCGCTCAACGAAGTCGATCCGGAAATCGCACGCTACATCGACGCCGAGGAGCAGCGGCAGCGCGAGAAGATCCGGCTCATCCCGTCGGAGAATTATACGTCGGCGGCCGTCCTCGAGGCCTCGGGCACGGTGCTGCAGAACAAGTATTCCGAAGGCTATCCGGGCAAGCGCTATTACGAAGGGCAGCAGAACATCGATCCCATCGAGGCGCTGGCCATCAGTCGCGCCAAGGCGCTGTTCAACGTCGATCACGCCAACGTGCAGCCGTATTCGGGCTCGCCGGCGAACCTCGCGGTCTACCTCGCGTTCTGCCAGCCCGGCGACACGATCATGGGCATGGGCTTGCCCGCCGGCGGCCATCTCACGCACGGCTGGGGCGTCAGCATCACCGGCAAATACTTCAAGAGCGTCGCTTACGGCGTCAAGAAGGAGACCGGCCGCGTCGACCTCGACGAAGTGCGCGCGCTCGCCAAGCAGCATCGCCCGAAGCTCTTGTGGTGCGGCGGCACGGCGATTCCGCGCACCATCGACTTCGCCGGCTTCCGCTCGATCGCCGATGAAGTGGGCGCGATCTTGGTCGCCGATATCGCGCACATCGCCGGGCTCGTGGCCGGCGGCGCGCATCCGTCGCCGGCAGCCGTCGCCGATGTCGTGTCGACCACGACGCACAAGACGCTGCGCGGGCCGCGCGGCGGCATGCTGATGTGCAAGGCGCAGCATCAAAGCGCCATCGACAAGGCGGTTTTCCCCGGCCTGCAAGGCGGTCCGCACAACCAGACGACGGCCGGCATCGCCGTCGCGCTCAAAGAGGCGTCGACCGACGCGTTCAAGCAGTACGCGCAGGCGATCGTCAGCAATGCCAAGGCGCTGGCGGCGGCGTTGCTGGAGCGCGGCTACGATCTCGTGTCGGGCGGCACCGACAACCATTTGCTGCTCGTCGATCTGACCAACAAAGAGGTGTCGGGCAAGAAGGCGGCGCAGGCGCTCGACAAGGCCGGCCTCGTGCTCAATTACAACAGCGTGCCCTTCGATCCGCGCAAGCCGTTCGATCCGTCGGGGATTCGCTTGGGCACGCCGGCGGTCACGTCGCGTGGCATGGGCGCGCCCGAGATGAAGCAGATCGCGGCCTGGCTCGATCGCAGCGTGCAGGCGGCGCGCGGCGGCGACGAGGCGGCGCTCGACGTCATCGCCGGCGAAGTTCGCGAGCTGACGGGAAGATTCCCTGCGCCCGGTTTGTAAGATCGGGGATGACCGCCGGAAACCAGCTGATGGCCGATAGCCCGAACAAGCTGATCAAGCGGCCCGACGACGCGCTCTTGCGCAAGGCGGAAGCCACGCCGTCGCCGCCGATGGAGCTGGCCGAGAGCCTGGAGGCCGCGGCGCCGCGCACGTTCGTGCACGTCGATCGCAAGGGCCAGGTGCGCTCGCCGACGCGCTACAAGGCGCTGCAGGCGGCGTCGTACGGCGTGGCGGCGACGATCGTCGGCGGCGTCACCGTCATGTACGGCACGCTGCTCGGCTTGCCCGGCGTCGGCATCGGCGCGGCGTTCGCGGCCTACTTCGGCTGGCACCATCGTCGCGGGCGCATGCTGCACAAGGCGACGGTGCTGCTGGTGCACGATCAGCTCGACGAGTCCGAGGCGCTGCTGCGCAAGGTGCTGTCGTCATGGCGCTGCCCGCGGCACGTGGCGGCGCTGGCCGAGCAGAACCTGGGCGCGATCTACAATCGCCGCGGCAACTTCGAGGAGGCGCTGCAGCATCAGCGCGCGTCGATGGCGCTGTACGCGCGCGCCAACGCCAAGTCGCCGATGCGCCAAGTGGTCGAGTATGCCGAGATGATCGGGCTCGTAAACTTGGGGCGCGCGGGCGAGGCCAGGCAAAGGTTCGATCAGAAGCAGGGCAAGGTCCCCGAAGGCGACTATTTGCGGCTGCAGCACTGGGGCGCCGAGCTCTACATCTGCCTGGCCGAGGGCGACCATCGCATCGACTCCGAGCAGCTGCATCAATGCGCCATCGCGGCGCTGAAGATTACCGGCGCGGCGGCGCTGCTCGGGCTGTCCTCGTGGGCGCACTGGAAGCGCAACGATCTCGACCAGGCGTGGCACCTCTTGCGCGAAGCGTACGATCGGCAAGAGGGCGTGCGGCTGGAGCGCTCGATGCCGCTCTTGTGGACCTGGATGGAAGCGCACGCCGCCGAGGCCGGCGTCGTCGCGCGCGATCCGGCCAGCGACGACGTTCCCAACGACGACTAGCGCCTTCCGAGGCGCCAGTTGCGCCTGAAGTCAAAGCTGCTCGCTAGCCCTGCTTCTCCAGCGCCGGCAGCAGCTTCGCCAGATCGCGGCGCAAGCGGTCGAGCGTCATCGCGCCCGCGTCGCCGCCGAGCTCGAGCTCCAGCTCGTCGAGCACGTCGATGCCGGCCACCAGCTGCTCCAGCCCTTGGTCGGTGAACACGACCCGCTGCGCCCGCGCGTCGGTCGGGTCAGGCTGCCGTTCGACCATGCCGCGCTCCTCCAGCTCGTCGACGAGCTGACCGACGGCCTGCTTGCTGATGCCGGCGCGGCGCGCGATCTCGGTCAGCCGCGTGCCGCCGAGCTCGATGTGCTCGAACAGCGCCGTATGCGCCGGCTTGGCCGACGGAATTCGCTGCTGCACGCGCGCCATCGCCTGCCGCTCGTAGAGGCGACCCGCGCGCATGAGCAGCTGCCCCACGCTCGCCTGCTTGCGCCGCTCGAGCCGCGCCAACAAGGCCATCCGCTTCTTCGTCGCCGTCGGCTCATTCGTCGCCATGTCGTCAACCCTCTTGACCAAATGATCAAGTCGCTTGACCAAATAGTCAATCACCTTTACCGTTTGGTCAACCCGCTTGACGATTTAGTCAGCCTGCTTGACGACTTGGCCGGCCGGGCAGCGCCGCGCCTCCGGCCGCGCCGAGCGACTCGCCGCATCCATAGATGGAAAATGGCGGGCAACCGTCGCTTGGCGATCGGCGTCCCTCCTTGACACATTCGTTCACCACGCGGTAAACGGGTGCGCTTCCAAGGGGAACCCATGCAGTTGCGCTTCACACTCACCGCCGCAGCCGTTTTGTGCGCCCTGGCTTCGCCGGCGCGGGCGGAGATCATTCAGCTTCTCGACAATACGCAGATGAACGGCAAGATCGTGCACTTCTACGACGGCACCTTCGCCATCGAGACCTCGGACGGCCAGAAGGTCGAGCTGCCGACGTCGAAGATCAAGTCGATCAGCTTCAAGCTCCCGGCGGCGCGCGCCGAATACAGCACGCCCGAGAAGACGTTCAGCCGCTATCACGACGCGCTCGTCAAGAACGACATTCCCAAGCTGATCGAGTGCTACGCGCTCATGTACCAAGGCGTCATGGCCAGCGAAATGAGCCACGCCAGCGACGACCAAAAGAAGAAGATGCAGAGCGAGATCGCCGGCACGAAGCTGGAGGTCAAGTCGTCGAAGATCACCGGCAGCACCGCCACTCTCAAGGTCCAGCGCACCAAGGGCGACGAGGTCGAGACCGCCGACGTGCGCATGGTCCTCGAGAACGGCGAATGGAAGCTCACCCCGTAATTCGCGTCAGCGTCGCTGATTGATGACCCGCGCGCTCGTCGCTCTATTCATCACCGCCGGCATCCTCGCCGGCAGCGCCGACGCACGCGCTGCCGTCGGCGCCATCGGCGATGTCTGTAGGGCCGACATCGATTGCGCCGGCGACAACCTCTGCGGCGACGATCACCGCTGCGTCGCCAAGCCCGATCGCTCGGTCATTCCGCTCGTCCCGATCCTGCACTGGTCGTCGACGCAGCACGGACATAAGCAGCGGCTCGTCTCGATCTTCGGCAGCTACGAGCGCGACGACAGCTCCAACTTGCGCCAGTCGATCGTGTTTTTCCCGGCGATTTACCACCGCACCGACCGCAAGCGCGACGTCACGGTGGTGCCGCCGATCTACACGAGCTGGTCGGCGCACGACGGCAGCACGGCGGGCACCATCGTCGGCAACGTCTACTACAGCCGCGACGCGCACGGCTCGAGCCTGAGCGTCTTCCCGCTCTATTGGCGCTTTCACGACGATCGCCAGAACGCGACGACGCAGCTCATCTTCCCCATCGCCGGCTGGCACCATCACGACGGCGCCTCCGGCGGCTTCATTGGGCCGATCTACAGCTGGTCGTCGTCGAACAGCGACTCGTGGGGCGCCGGTCTCGCGCCCATCTTGATGTTCGGCCGCTCCGGTCCGCGCCGCCACGCCATGCTGCTGCCGCTGTTCGTGCACTTCTCCGACGCCAGCAAGGGCTCGCAGACGACGGCGGTCGGCCCGGTTTACGTGCGCACGACGCGCGACGGCGGCGACGGCGGCCTGTTCCCGCTCGTCTTCATCGGCAAGCACGCGCACTCGAGCTACGCGTTCATCCCCGGCGTCTACTTCCACAAAGGCAACGACCAGGGCGGGCTCGACGTCATCGGCCCGCTGTTCATCGGCCATGGCCGTCGCTGGATCGCCGGCCTGTTCCCGATCTTCTCGTTCGGCGGCGGCGAAGGCAAGACGCACCAGGTGGTGCTGCCGCCGCTGTTCGTGCACCTGCACGACGACAAAGCCAAGACCGATCGGCTGCTCATCGGCCCGCTCTACCATCGCCGCGACGGTCAAGAGAGCGCCAACGTGCTCTTCCCGCTGTTCTACTTGCGCCAGTCGCCGGCCAACGCCTTCGGCCTGTGGATCATCGGCGGCCACACGCGCGAAAACGGCGTCAGCACCACCGTCGTCGGGCCGTTCATTCGCCGCGTCAACCTGCCGGCGCACTCGTCGACGACGCTGTTCTTCCCGCTCGTGGCCGTGCACGACGAGCCCAACTACAACGTGCGCGTCGTCTTCCCGATCGTCTGGCGCATCCACGACGGCAGCGAGACCGACACCGCCATCTTCCCGCTCTACTTCCGCGGCCGCTCGCCGACGCGCCGCTGGGACGGCATCTTCCCGCTCTTCATCCACGCGCACACGACCACCGCCGACACGACCGTCGTCGGCCCGGTGTGGGTGCGCAAGCGGCCCGACGGCAGCCACGGCGGCGGCCTGTTCCCGCTCTTCGCCTTCAACAGCAAGGTCGCCGACGGCGGCAAGCGCGTGACGTGGTTCGGCATGCCCGGCGTCTACGCCGACAGCAACGAGCTCACCGGCAAGTCGAACCTGTGGGCGCTCCTCTTCTATCGCGCGCATCGCCCCGACGGTTACCAGGCCGGCCTCATCCCGCTCCTGTTCGCCTGGCGCAAAGGCACGACTACGCGCGTCCTGGCGCCGTTCTTCTATCACTCGAGCGATCCGACCAAAGACGTGGCGCTCGACTACTTCTTGCTCGGCTATTACGGCCACGAAGGCAAGGCGCACTACTGGGGCCTCATCCCATTCCTGTTCGAGTCGACGCACAAGGACGGCACGTTCGCGACCGGCATCTTCCCCATCTTCTACGCCGCGTCGCACACCGACGGCTCGACGTTCGTGTCGCCGGTCGGCGGCTGGATCACGCACGAGGGCTCGAAGCGCATCGCCATCGGCCCCGTCTACTATCGCCACGACGCGGAGGTCCACGGCGGCGGCTTCCTGCCGCTCGTCTACCACCAGCGCAACATCAACACCGGTGCGCGCACCAGCTTCGGCATTCCGCTCTACTTCGACACCCGCGGCGGCGACGGTCGCGAGCTGCAAGCGTACACGCCACTCGTGTGGCGCTATCACTCGGTCGAGTCGTCGACGATCGTCGGCTTGCCGCTGTTCCTCGACGTTCACGACTACGGCGAGGCGCGCTCGACGCTGCTCTTGCCGTTCTTCTTCCACGGCCACAACAAGGTGACGCAGACGACGCAATGGGTGCTGCCGCCCATCCTGGCCTGGTGGCAGACGTCGCCCGACGGCAAGGATTGGGGCTTCTTCCCCTTCATCTGGACGTTCGGCGGCAAGAACCCGACGACGATCGTCGCGCCGTTTCTGTGGGACTTCCAGCGCGGCGAGTCGCGCACGACCGTCTTCTTCCCGCTCGGCGCCAAGTGGCACCGCTCGGACGCCAACCACTTGCTGTTGCCGTTCGTCTATTTCAAGCGGGGCATCGGCACGCGCGAGGGCATGTGGTACCTCAACATCTTCCCGCTCTTCACCGTCGGCCGCCCCACCGCCACCGACGTCGAGTGGTACGCCTTCGAGGGCCTGTTCGGCTACTCGCGCAAGGGGCGCAATCGTAACCTCCGTCTCTTCTGGGTGCTCGACTTCCAGCTGCAGCCGGTCAAAGCGCACGACCTGTCCTGGTTCGGCCAGACGCCGCCGAACCAGCGCGAAATGTTCTAGTACCTCGCCGCAAGCGGTCGCTCGCTCCTCGAGCTCACTCGGGGATTCAGGCAGTTTTCTTGCGCGCCGCCCATTGAAGCGCGGGCGCGGCGCATTCACAACCCGATCGTGGCTCGCAGCAAGAATGACGCGCTCACCGGCGCGCGCGCAATCGCCGGCGTCTACATCCTCTTCATGCACTTCGGTGCGCCGCTCTTCCTTCACGCGCCGCAATGGGCCAAGACGCTGCGCGAATCGGGCTACATCTCGACGTCGTTCTTCCTCATGCTCTCCGGCTTCGTCCTCACCTACGCCTACGGCAAGAAGCTCGCCGACGGTCGCATCGATCGCCGCCACTTCCTCATCCAGCGCATCTCGCGCCTCTATCCGAGCTACCTCTTGGCGCTGGCGCTGATGCTGCCGTTTACGTTCCTGCACCGCCTCGACGCGCACGCCATGGCGTTCGGTGACGCGCGCCTGCGCTGGAAAGTGCTGACCGGCCTCTTGCACGCGTCGATGGCGCACGTCTGGTTCCCGCGCTTCGTCACGTCGTGGAACATCCCCGGCTGGTGCGTCTCGGTCGAGATGTGGTTCTACCTCGCGTTCCCGGTCGCCGTCGTGTGGGCGCTCGGCCGCTCGACGCGCACGCTGTGGACGACGCTGGCCGCGCTGTGGGCGGTCGCGCTCACGCTGTCGCTCGGCTACACCTTCGTGCGCCCCGACGGCATGACGGCCCACGTCGACACGACCGCGTTCTACCTCTCGCTCTACAAATTCTCACCGCCGTCGCGCATCCCCGAGTTTCTGTTCGGCGTGATGCTGGGCGCCATCTACGCGCGGCTGCCCGAAGGCGAGCGCCTCGAAAAGTGGGCCACGCCGATGCTGGCCGCGGGCGGCGTGATCGCGCTCGCCGTCCTCATCAACGCCAACCGCGTGCCTTACACGGTGCTGCACAACGGCGTGCTCCTGCCGCTCTACGGCACGATCGTGTGGTCGCTCATGGCCGGCTACGGCCCGCTGCATCGCGTGCTGGCGACGCGCCCGCTCGTCAAGCTGGGCGACGCCAGCTATCAGCTCTACATCCTGCAGGTGCCGCTCATGATGTGGCTCGTGACCTTGAGCGGTCGCACCTACGGTTACGATCGCCAGGACGCGACGTTCTCGGCCTTCGCGCTGCCGCTCGTCATCGTGGGCGCGCTGTTGATCCAGCGCTTCTATCAGCCGCCCGCGCAGGAATTCCTGAAGACGCAGCTCGAGAAGCGCTGGCCCAAGCCGAAGACGGTGCCGATGATCGAGCTGCCGCTCCAGCCGATTCCCGAAGGGCCGCAGCCGGCGCCGGTCCTCGACCTCGCGCCGACGCAGCCGACGATCGCTTAGTCGCGCCGGCGCGCGCGACCGCCGCGCCTACTTGGCGGGCAGCTCGATGACGAGGATGCGAAAGCCGCCGGCGCCGTCTTCGATGCGCTCGTGATGCGTCGGCCGCTCCGAGCCCTTGGTCTTGATGGTGACGCGCACGTCGCGACCTTTGGCCGTCGTCGCCACTTCCTGCACCGCCGTCGCAAACGCGCGCACATCGAGCGGCCGCCGATTGTTCTTCAGCGGCACCGTCGTATTCTTCAGCGTCACCGTCAGCGCGCCCGGCCCATCCTCGACCTGATAATCCGGCGCCGCCGTCACTTCCAAGAACACCGTCGGAATGCCCTCTTTGACCTGAAAGCCCGGCCACGTCATGCGCTGCGGCCCCTTGATCGGCAGCCGCGGCGGATGCGGCGGCAACGCCGGCGCGCCCGGCGCCACGCCGCCATATTTGCCTTCGGCCACCGGCTTATCGGTCAGGTTGAGATTGCCGCGCTCCTCCACGTCACGCGGCGTCTCCACTTTCTTGGGCACGCTCTTCGGTGCCGGCGGCTCGCTCTCGTCCTCGGCCGACGGCGGCGGCGGCGCCGGCTTGGGCGACTTCTTGGCTTTGCCGTCGGCCTTTTGGGTCAACGGCGGCGCCTCGGCGTCGTCATCCTGCTGCGCGAGCGCATTCGTCGAAGCCAAAAAGCAACAGGCGAGCAGCCACCGGCGCATGCGGCGAGGATACGCGCCCGTCGGCAGGGTCACAACTTTTGGCCCACCGGATCCTGCACCGCCGTCGAATCGGCGGCCTCATGGGTGAGGATGCGCCGCGCTTCGCCGATGAGGAAGATCGAGCCGGCGACGACGGTGCGCGTGTCGCCGGCGAGCGCCAACGCGGCGCGCAGATCGTCGGCGACCTCGGCGCCGGGCACGAGCGCCGCCAGCGCTGCCGGCGCCAGCGCGCGCGGCGTCGGCGGCGCCGTGACGATGACGCGCGCCGCCCGCGGCACCAGCGCCTCGATGATGCCGCGCGCGTCCTTGTCGGCGACGACGCCCAAGATCAGCGTGAACGGCGCGTCCGGCAGCGCCGCCGCCAACGCGCGCGCGCCGTCGGCGTTGTGCGCGGCGTCGACGAGCACGTTCGGCGTCAGCTGTTCGAGCCGACCGGGCCAGCGCACGCTCGCAAAGCCGTGGGCCACGTGCGTCTCCGACGGCTGCAGCGCCGCCGGCAGCGCGCGCAACGCCTGGCGCGCCAAGGCCGCGTTGCGCCGCTGATGCGGCCCGCCCAGGCCGAGCGGCGGCAGCCCGGCGTCGTCGAAGTCGCGCCCGTAGAGCTGCGCCGGCGCGCCGGCGCGCGCCGCTTCGGCGAGCAGCACGTCGCGCGCCTCGGCCGCCTCGCTCGCGAAGATCGCGGGCACGCCCGACTTGAAGATGCCGGCCTTCTCGCGCGCGATCGCCGCCAGCGTCGCGCCGAGCACGTCGGTGTGGTCGAGCGCGATGCCGGTGACGACGCTGACGAGCGGTCGCGACAGCACGTTCGTCGCGTCGAGCCGCCCGCCGAGCCCGACCTCGATGACGGCGACGTCGACGTCCGCCTCCGCCAGCGCCAAGAACGCCATGACGGTCACGACCTCGAAGAACGTGAACTCGCCGCCGACGGCGAGCACGCGCGCCCCCAAAGCGGCGGCGATCTGCCGATCGATCTCGACGCCGTCGACGCGGATGCGCTCGGTCAAGCGCAGCAGATGCGGCGACGTGTAGAGCCCGGTGCGCCGGCCGGCCGCGCGCAGCGCGCTCTCGACGAACGCCGCCGTCGAGCCTTTGCCGTTGGTGCCGGCAATGTGTACGGCCGCCAAGCGTTCGTGCGGATCGCCGACGGCGGCCAAGAGCGCGCGCACACCGTCGAGCCCCGGCCGCATGCCGAAGCGCCGCAAGGCTCCCAGCCGCGACAGCAGCTCGTCGTACGACATGGCTCGCTTACGCTTGCGCGGGGCTGTCGGCTTCGGCGGATTCGGCGGACGGCCCGAGCAGCATGACCAGCCGCGACAGCGTGGCCTTCAGCTCGGCGCGCTTGACGATCGAATCGACCATCCCGTGCTGCAGTAGGAACTCGGAGCGCTGGAATCCTTCGGGCAGCTTCTGGCGAATCGTCTGCTCGATGACGCGCGGCCCGGCGAAGCCGATCAGCGCCTTGGGCTCGGCCAAGATGACGTCGCCCAGCATCGCGAACGACGCCGCGACGCCGCCCGTCGTCGGATGCAACAGCACGCTGATGTACGGCAAGCCGGCGGCTTTCAAGCGCGCCAGCGCCGCCGTCGTCTTGGCCATCTGCATGAGCGAGAGAATGCCTTCCTGCATGCGCGCGCCGCCGGACGCGTTGCAGATGATGGCCGGCGCCCGCTTGGCCAAGGCGCGCTCGAACATGCGCGTGATCTTCTCGCCCACGACCGAGCCCATCGAGCCGCCCATGAACTCGAAGACGAAGAAGCCGATCGAGACGGGACGGCCGTCGATCGTGGCCATGCCTTCGCGGAAGGCGTCGGGCAGGCCGACCGACTTCTGCGCGCCGCGCAAGCGATCGGCGTAGCGCTTGGAGTCGGTGAATTTGAGCGGATCTTCGGGCTGGATGTTGCGATCTTCCTCGCGGAAGCTGCCTTCGTCGACGATGAGCTTGATGCGCTCGTCGGTCGGCAGGACGAAGTGATGGCCACACTGCGGGCAGCACCACAAGCTCGCCTTGACCCGATCGGTCTCGACGGTGGCGCCGCAATCCTCGCACTTTTGGAACAGCCCCGACGGCACCGAGCGCTTGGTCTTCTGGACCTCGTCCGGGTTCTTCTTCTCTTTGGTTTTCGACCACCAGGCGGCCATCAGCTCCCGAACCTTTCCTTGATCTCCAAGAACTCGAGGAACTCGCCCAAACGCCCCACTTCGGCGATGAAGATCGAGCCCACCTGTTTTTGCAGCAGCATCGCCTTCTCCAAGCGGTCGAGGCCTTGTTTCACGTCGGTCGCGCTGGCGCCGACGAGCTCGGCCAGCTCGTCGACGGCGATGTCGATGCGCGTGCCCGGACCGTCTTGTTGCCCGCGGGTCTCGGCCAAGCTGCGCAGCTGATGCACGATGCGATGGTTCAGATCCTGCCTGAGCAGCGTCTCGACCTGCAGATTGGACTGCGACAGCCGCAGCGCCAGCTTCTTGATCATCCGCAGCGCGATCTCGGCGTTGCCGCGGATCATGGCCTCGAAGGTGCGCGCGTCGAGCACGAGCAGGTGCGCGTCCTCGAGCGCCGTCGCCGTCGCCGAGCGCGGCTGCTTGTTGATGAGCGCCATCTCGCCGAAGAACTCGCCCGCCGGCAACGTCGCCAGGTGCGCCTCTTTGCCGCGCACGCGCCGCGTCAGCTGCACCCGGCCCGACTGGATGACGTACATGTGCTTGCCGGCGTCGCCTTCGCGAAAGAGCACCGTGCCGGCGGCGTAGGTCTCGCCGAAGCGCTCGAACATGCCCGTCGCTGTGGGCCGATTGGGATCTTTGTCCATCGCTGGCTCGCCGTCCAGCCTAGCACTTCGCGTCCAAAGCGGCGAGCGCGCGACGCGTCGCCGGCGCCACCGACAACGGCAGCCGCAAAAGCTCGTCGCGCACGAGCTGGAGATCCTCGGGCGTGTCGACGTCGTACCACTCGGGCAGCACGACGTGCGGACGCGCGCCGATGCGCTCGAGCGTCGTCGGCAGCACCTCCGGCGTCGACCAGCGCACGTCGCCGAACAGCTCGGGCACGGGCAGCCGCGCGCCGATCAGGTGATAGCCGCCGTCGCGCGAGGGCCCGACGACGACGTCGTGATCCATGAGCGCGTCGAGCGCCTGATGCAGGTGCGCGCGCGGCAAGGTCGGCGCGTCCGAGCCCAGAATCAGCGTCGGCCCGTCGGCGACATGCGCCAGCAGCGCGCGGCTCAGCTTGGCGCCGAGGTCGCCGTCGCCTTGCGACACCACCTGCAGCCGCTGCGACTTCGCCAAGTGCACGATGCTGACGTTCTCGACGTCGCCGGCGACCGCCAAGATCCGCCGCGCGCCCAGCCCTTGCGTCAGCTGACAGGTGTCCTCGAGGAACGCTTCATAGAGCGCCAACGCCGCCGCTTCACCGACGGCACGCGCCAGCCGCAGCTTGACCTCGCCCAGCGCCGGCGCGCGCGCGAAAATGATGAGCGTGCTCATGAGGTTCTCTTTAGCATGCTAGCCGGCGTCGGCGCGGAGTCGCGCCGTCATCAAGGTGAGGCCCGACGGCTTCGCTATGCGAAGCCAGTGAGCATCGCGTCAGCGCGCCGTCGCGTGGCGCAAGATGGTGAAGATGATCTTATAGGACGCGCCGACGGTGCCCTTGACGGTCTGCGAGATCTTGCTGCGGCCCGACACGCGTCGGCGATAGCTGACGGGCACTTCGGCGACGCGCAGGCCGGCGCGCGCGGCCTTGACCTGCATCTCGACCATCCAGCCGTTGCCGGTGTCGCCCATGCCGAGCGCGACCAGCGCCGGCCAGCGAATGGCGCGGAATGGGCCGAGATCCGTATACTTTTGCCCGTAGATGCCGCGAATCAGCGACACCGCGACGCGATTGCCGACGCGCTGCTGCAGCGCGATCGACCCGGGCTCGACCTGTCCGAGCGTGCGCGAGCCGATGACGAGATCGGCCGAGCCGGCGCGGATGGGCTCGAGCAGCCACGGCAGCTCCGCTGGATCGTCGGCATAATCGGCGTCCATGAAGGCGACGACGTCGGGCGGCCGCGCTTGCGTGAACAGCTCGCGCACGCCGCGCAAACAGGCGGCGCCGTAGCCGCGCTGCGCCTCGTACAAGAGACGCGCGCCGCCGGCCACGGCGACGTTGGCGGTGCCGTCGCTCGAGCCGTTGTCGATGACGTAGATGTCGCGCACGGCCGCGCGCGGAATCGCCGCCAACACGAGCGGCAGCGCGCCCTCTTCGTTGAGCGCGGGGATGAGGACGTCGACGATCATGCGTTCGTCTGACCTCCGTCGGAGGTCAACGAGCCCGACCGTCGATCGGCTGGCCCGACCGGCCGGACACCCACGTTCGCTCGCTTCCGGTCGCTCACGAGTGGCCGGTCGTGGTCAGGACTTGCCAGATCATGATGGCGATCTCGAGCGCGATCAGCACCGCCACCGCCATCTCCAGCGCGAAGGTGTGCCGTTGCCGCGCCAAGTCGACGAGCAGCACCAGGTTGTCCTGGAACATTCGCAGCTTCACGTCGAGCGCGCGATAGCGATCGTCGAGCTCCAGCATCTTGCGCAGGCCGTTCCATAGTCGATCGAGCTGCTCGTTCTCCCAAGTCGCGTCCGGCTTGTCAAACAATGCCAGCGTCGACAAGACGTCGTTGCGGGTGGCGATGCACAAGCCGATGAACTGGATGGTCGGCCGGACGCGCGTCGGCTTGCCGGCGTTGCGCAGCTCGTTGGCGATGCGGTCGGTCTCGGCTTCGATCTCGGCGACGTCGTCGGCGTAATAGTCCATCGCCACCGACTGCGCCAGCACCTCGGCCACGATATCGATGGCGCCCAGCTCCAGCGCCGGCAAGACGACGCGATCGAAGCGCACTTCCATCGGCCGCTCGGGCGCGATCTCGATCGAGAACGTCTCCGTCAGCGGCGGATGCGGCTCGCCGGTCAGCCGCTTGGCCACGGCGTCCACGAGCCGCTGGCACTCCGCCTCGGCGACGCCGATGAACACCAGCGAGCCGAAGTCGTACACGAGCCCCCAGCGATCGGGGCCGAGCGGCGCCAGCAGCCGATCCTTCTCGACGCGCGCCTCGGGGCCGAAAATAGGCAGCAGGTCCTTCAGCTTCAGCGTCGAGGCGAAGCTGTAGGCCTGCACGGGAATGAGCGGCATGACTGAGAGCTTTAGTTACGGACGCGGCAGAATCACGTGCAGACGCGCCATCGCCGACCAGTCGCCCGACGCTGGATAGGCCGGCTGCCAGGGCGCGATCGGCTGCCACGAGGCCTGCGACGCGCGGCGAATCGCCAGCTGCTTGACGCGCTTGTTGCGCACGATCACGATGTCGCCCGGCTCCGGCTGCGCGTCGAGCACGAAGCCGAGGAGCGCGCCTTTGGGCCAGCCTTCGCCGAGCGTGCCGTCGCCGAGCTTGACGCCGAAGTGGGCCGTCGTGCCGACGCGCTCGAGGTCGCCGCCGAAGCGCTCGCCCGACTTGCCTTCGAACGTCAAGATCGGCCCCGAAAGCAGCGCCGTCTGTAAGGATCCGAGCGCGGCGCCGGCGGCGTCCTTGCCTTCGCGGGCGGAGCGCAGGCCGGGCATGTCGGTCGGACGGATGCCGAGCACCTTGGCCAAGAGCACGACATGATCGTAGACGAGCCGATGCTGCCCGTTCGTGCCTTCGAAGCGCACGAGCTCGTCCTCGTCGATGCCGGTGAGCGCCGCCACTTGCGCCAGCGACAGGCCGATCTGCTCGCGCTTGCGCTGGAACACCTTCATGAGCGTCGGTGACAGCCGGCGCGACGACGACGGCTTGGGCGGCCAATCGCCGCGATAGATCGTCGGCTCGTCGAGCAGCTCCTCGTCGCCATCGTCGCCGTCGTCATCGCGATCGAGGTCGAGCTCGGACGAGACGGTGTCGTGCGGATCGGCCGGCACGGTCACGGGCGCGCCATCGATCGACGTGGCGGTGGCCTCGCCGAGCCCGACGCGCGCCGTGTCGTGGAGCAGCGCGTCCCGCAAATTGGGCCCATCGATCGAGGTCGGCCCGTCGTCACCCACATGCTTGCCGGGGTCGCTGGGACGCCTGTCGCGCGGGCCGTTCGAAGAAGACGAGCGGGTCACACCTCAGGGTAGCCGTGAAGCTCGGCGATAATCAAGCTTGCAAGCGCCGCCACATTCCGCCTTGGAAACAAAATGATCGCCAATGCGTAAGCGTGTTTGACACCCAATCGGCTCCTCTCTATATTCCCGCGCGATGGCCGTCACGTACAGCCCGATCCTGGTCGCGATCCTGTTTGCCGTCGGCTTCGCGCTCGTGTTCCTGGCGCTCGCGATGTTCATGGGCCCCAAACACGAGACCGCCGAGAAGCTGGCGCCGTTCGAGTGCGGCTCGGAACCGATCGGCTCACCGCGCGTGCGCTTCTCGGTCAAGTTCTACCAAGTCGCGATCCTCTTCTTGGTGTTCGATATCGAGTCCGCCTTCCTTTATCCGTGGGCAGTCCTATATCGGAAATTGTCGTGCACCGGCGCGCTCGTCGGCACGATTTGCTCGTCGGGGATCACCTTCTTCGGGCTCGCCGAGATGGTCGTCTTCATCGCCATCCTCGTCGTGGGCCTGGCCTACGTCTGGAGAAAAAAGGCAATCGGATGGGGTTAGAATTCTATACGACTCGCCTCGCGGACGCCGTCAACTGGGCCCGCAAGTACTCGCTCTTTCAGTATCCGTTCGTCACTGCGTGCTGCGGCATGGAATTCATGGCGGTGTGGGCGCCGAAGTACGACATCGCCCGCTTCGGCGCCGAGTTCCCGCGCTTCTCGCCGCGCCAGGCCGACTTGCTGATCGTCGTCGGCACGATCACCGAGCGTCAAGGTCCGGTTCTGCGCCGCATCTACGAGCAGATGTGCGAGCCCAAGTGGACGGTCGCCTTCGGCGTCTGCGCGTCGACGGGCGGCTTCTACCAGAACTACTCGACGATGCCGGGCGCCGATCAGTGCATCCCGATCGACGTCTACATCCCCGGCTGCCCGCCGCGTCCCGAGCAAGTGCTCGACGGCCTCATCATGCTGCAGGACAAGATTCAGGAGAAGCGCGGCTTCGTGCAGAAGCGTGAGAAGCGCGAGCACGACGCCGTCTTGTCGGCCAAGGGCAAGCTGAAGGTGCTGCCCTAATGTCGATTGAGGCGCTGGCGCGCGCACAAGAGCTTCTCGGGCCGCACGTGTTGTCGACGCACTCGCATCGCGGCGACGACACGCTCGTCATCGAAGCGACGCAGATCCATTTGGCGCTGCGGACGCTGCGCGACGACCCGACGCTGTTCATGAACTTCCTCGTCGACATCACGGCGGTCGACTATCTCGGCAAGGATTTCCGCTTCGAGGTCGTCTACCACCTGCGCTCGTTCAAGACGGGCGCTCGGCTGCGCGTCAAGGCGCCGCTCGTCGATCCCGAAGACGGCTCCAATCCCGTCATCGATTCGGCCTGTGATTTGTGGGCCAGCGCGAACTGGTTCGAGCGCGAGATCTGGGATCTCTACGGCATCAAGTTCACGAACCATCCCGATCTGCGCCGCATCCTGATGTACGAAGAGTTCGTCGGTCACCCGCTGCGCAAAGACTATCCCAAAGAGAAGCGCCAGCCGCTCGTACGCCGTCCGCCCGACGAGGTCTAAAACCGAATATGGCTGAACAGCGAAAGATGGTCCTCGGCATTCAGGATGTCGAGGATTACGCAGACGAAGACGATATGCCGTCCGAGCCCATGACGTTGAACATGGGCCCTTCGCACCCGGCGACGCACGGCACGGTCCGCATCATCCTCACCGTCGAGGGCGAGACGGTCAAAGACGCCGACGTGCAGGTCGGCTATCTGCACCGCTGCTTCGAGAAGGAATCGGAGCACGCGACCTATACGCAGATCTTCCCGTACACCGATCGCCTCAACTACGTCTCGCCGATGTGCAACAACGTCGGTTACGCATTGGCGGTCGAGAAGCTACTCGGCATCGTCGAGAAGATCCCGGAGCGCGCGCAGTTCATCCGCGTGATCGTGTCCGAGATGTCGCGCATCGCCGACCACTTGACGTGCATGTCGGCCGGCTCGATGGAGCTCGGCGCCATGACGATCTACTTCTGGGGCATCAAGGCCCGCGAGTGGATCTGGGAGCTGCTCGAGGAATTATCGGGCGCGCGCATGACCCACAGCTACGTGCGCGTCGGCGGCCTCGCCTATGATCTGACGCCCCACTTCGCCGAGAAGGTGTTGGCGCTGTTCCCGAAGATCGAGAAGGTCTTGAAGGACATCGGCGACTCGGTCCTCGAGAACCGCATCTTCCGCGACCGCATGGACGGCACCGGGATGATCACGCAGGAGCGCGCGCTCAGCTACGGCTGGACGGGCCCGACCTTGCGCTCGACCGGCATCGACTACGACGTGCGCAAGGCGCATCCGTATCTCGTCTACGACCGCTTCGACTTCGACGTGCCCGTCGGCTCGAAGGGCGACAACTTCGACCGCTTCATCGTGCGGCTCGAGGAAGTGCACCAGTCGATCCGCATTCTCAAGCAGGCGTTCGCGCAGATTCCCGAGGGGCCGGTTTGCCTCGACGATCCGCGCATCATCTTGCCGCCCAAGAGCGAGGTCTACAACTCGATCGAGGGCATGATCTCGCACTTCAAGATCATCGTCGACGGCGTCAAGGTGCCGGCGGGCGAAGTCTACAGCTACACCGAAGGCGGCAACGGCGAGCTCGGCTTCTACATCGTCAGTGATGGCAGCGGCCGACCCTACAAGTGCCGGGTGCGCGGGCCGTGCTTCATCATCACCTCGGCGTTGCAGGAAATGATCATCAACAAGCCGGTCGCCGACATCGTGCCGACGTTCGACATGATGAACATGATCGGCGGCGAGTGCGATCGATGAAGAGCGAAATCTAAATGTCTGAGACTCCGAAAGCTCCCGCGCCGACCACGGCCGCGCCAAGCGCGCCTCCGCAGCCGGCGCATCCCGATCTCGTCACGCTCAAGATCGACGGGCAGACGGTGCAGGTCCCGAAGGGCACGAACGTGCTCGAGGCGGCCAAGCTCGCCGGCGAGAGCATCAGCTTCTTCTGCTATCACCCGGGATTGACGTCGCCGGCGGTGTGCCGCCAGTGCCTCGTCGACGTCAAGGGTCAGCCCAAGCTGGTCCCGAGCTGCTACACGCCCGTCGCCGAGAACATGGAAGTCTCGACCTTGAGCGACAAGGTCAAGACGGCGCGCGCGCAGATGCTCGAGTTCACGCTGGTGAACCATCCCGTCGACTGCCCGATCTGCGACAAAGCCGGCGAGTGCACGCTCCAGAAGATGTACCAGGAGTGGGATGGCTCGCCGTCGCGCGTCGACACCGGCAAGGTGCACAAGCCGAAGGTGGTCGACCTCGGCCCCGAGATCGTCCTCGACGCCGAGCGCTGCATCTTGTGCACGCGCTGCATCCGCGTGTGTGACGAGGTCGCGCACGATCATCAGCTGGAGATGGCGTTCCGCGGCGATCGCGAGCAGCTCACGACCGCGCCCGGCAAGCAGCTCGACAACCCCTACGCGCTCAACACCGTCGACGTTTGCCCGGTCGGCGCGCTGACGTCGAAGGACTTCCGCTTCGCCATGCGCGCTTGGGAGCTGTACACGACGCCCAGCGTCTGCGCCGGCTGCGCGACGGGCTGCAACACCGAAGTCCAGTACGCCAAAGGCCGCCTTTACCGCATCGTGCCCCGCGAAAACCAGGACGTGAACAAGTTCTGGATGTGCGACGAAGGCCGCTTCACCTACAAAGAAGTTCACACCGGCCGCGTCGCCGCGCCGACGATCAAGAACGAGACGACGTCGATGGAGAAGGCGGTCGCCTTCGCCGCCGATCGTCTGGCGGCGCTGCGTGACGCGGGCGCCGGCAAGCTGCTCGGCATCGTCTTGAACGCGCAGGCGACGAACGAGGACAACTTCGTCCTCATGAAGGTCGCGCAGGCCCTCGGCGTCGAGAAGATCTATCTCGCCGGCCGGCCGTCGCGTCCCGAGCGCGCCGACGACATCTTGCGCTCGGCCGACGTCAACCCGAACACGGCGGGCGCACGCATCCTCGGCGGCGCCAAAGCCAAGGGCACGCAGCAGCTCAACGCCGATCTCGTCTCGGGCGCGCTCAAGGGCTTGTGGATCTTGGGCGATCACGTCGCGCTCGACGACGAAGCCTTGGCGGCGCTGAAGAAGCTCGACGTCGTCATGCAGTCGCCGCACGCGAACGCCATCACCGACAGCGCGACGGTCGTGTTGCCGGCGTCGTCGTGGGCGGAAGTCGACGGCACGTTCACCAACGCCAAGGGGCTCGTGCAGCGCATCCGCGTCGCCGTCGAGCCGCCGGGCGAGGCGCGGCCGCATCGCGAGCTCATCGGCCTCATCGCCGCGCGCCTCGGCATCGAGCTCGGCCGCGTCGGCTCCGCCAAAGCGGTGTTCAACGAGATGAAGAACGCGGTGCCGGAGTTCGCCGGCGCCAGCTTCGGACGCGACGCGCTGCCGATTCAGCTGCGCTTCGCCGCATCGAGAGGCTAATCGACGATGGACCTCTTCCTCATCCTCCTCGTCCCGGCCATCGCCTTTACCGCGGTGGGCGCGCTGATGGTCGGCGTGCTCGGCGTGGCGCTGCCGTGGATCGCCTCGCATCCGTGGGGCGCGTGGGCCATGGATTCGTGGTTCCAGGCGCTGCTCAAGATGCTGCTCTTGGTCATGGTCGTGGTCATGCCGCTGGCGTCGCTCCTGACGTGGATGGAGCGCAAGCAGTCGGCCATGATGCAGGATCGCGTCGGCCCCAACCGCGCCAAGCTCTTCGGCTTCAGCATCAAGGGCATCCCGCACTTCGTCGCTGACGCCGTCAAAATGATCATGAAAGAGGACTTCGTTCCGGCGAAGGCCAACCGCTTCCTCTTCACGCTCGCGCCGCTGCTCGCCATCATCCCGGTCTTCGTCACGTTCGCGATCGTTCCCTTCGGCGCGACGGCCTGCCCGGACCAGATGTTCCAGACGTTCACCGGCGGCGCCTGCGCGAACGGCGTGCAGTTCCAAGCGGCGCCCGGCTTCAACGTCGGCCTCATCTTCTACTTCGCCGTCGCCTCCATCGCCGTCTACGGCACGACGCTCGCCGGCTGGGCGTCGTACAACAAGTGGTCGCTGCTCGGCGGCTTGCGCGCCTCGTCGCAGATGATGTCGTACGAAGTGACGATGGGCCTCGCGATCTTGGGCGCCTTCCTCGTCTACGGCACGCTCGAGCCGCAGGCGATGGTCTACGCGCAAGGGCCGAACCCGATCGACTGGGGCATCGTCAAGCAGCCGCTCGGCGCCATCCTGTTCTTCACCGCCGCCATGGCCGAGACCAAGCGCACGCCGTTCGACCTGCCCGAGGGCGAGTCCGAGGTCATCGGCTACTTCGTCGAGTACTCGGGCATGCGCTTCGGCATCTTCTTCCTCGCCGAGTTCATCGAAGTCGTCTTCTTGTCGGCCATCATGGCGACGGTCTTCTTCGGCGGCTGGCAGGTCCCGTTCCTCTTCGCCGACGGCTTCCACCTCGGCTCGATGACGCTGAATCTGCCGCACATCGTCGTCCTCATCCTGCAGACGGCGGCGTGGGGCATCAAAGTCATCTTCTTCTGCTGGTTCCAGCTCATGGTTCGCTGGACGATGCCGCGCTTCCGCCCCGATCAGCTCATGAATCTCGGCTGGAAGCGGCTGTTGCCGGCGTCGCTCATCAACATTCTCGTGACCGCCGCCGTCGTGCTGGCGTTCGAAGCCGGAGGCAAATAGTGCCGACTGTCGACAACGAAATCGGGTTCCGCAAGCGGACCTCGAAGGCCGGCGTCATCGTGGCGCAGCGGCCGGAGACGCTGGCGAAGAAGACGTGGCTGCCGGCGCTCGCCCGCGGCCTGGGCGTGACGATGCGCCACTTCTTCACCAACGTCACGACGGGCGCAGATATCGCGACCGTGCAGTACCCCGAAGAGAAGGTGCACTATCCCGAGCGTTATCGCGGCCTGCATCGGCTGATGCTGCGCGATGACGGCTCGGTCCGCTGCGTCGCCTGCATGTGCTGCCCGACGGTGTGCCCGGCGCATTGCATCACCATCGTCGCCGAAGAGACCGGCAACGCGGCCGAGAAGCGCCCGGCGATCTTCGAGATCGACGAGCTGCGCTGCGTGGTCTGCGGCCTGTGCGTCGAAGCCTGCCCGTGCGACGCCATCCGCATGGACACCGGCATCCACGCCTCGCCGTCCGAGAAGCGCTACGAAGCCGTGCTCGGCAAGAACGACCTCATGAGTCGCGGCACGCTCTCGATCGCCACGCAAGGCGGCGCGAAGGACTGGCGCGACACCGACAAGACGCCGTAATCAGCACCGCCTCCGCTTCGCAGTAACGCCCTTTCGGTTCTCCCCCACTCCCAAGCCAAACAGAGACTGCGCCGGCGCTGCGCTGGCAGCAGTCCTGGGGTACGACTTAGAATCCGGAGGATGGTGGGCTCGGCGGAATTTCCCCCGGCCGCCCATCCCCAGTTATCGCCACAGCTGCCAAGAAGTTGCGTCGCGCTCCCGGTCCCCAAAAGAAAAACGGCGCAACCGAAGTCGCGCCGCTTTTGGACTGCCGCCTACCGTCCATCCGATGGATGAGAAGTTTGAACCCCTACATCATAGTAGGTGGGCTCGACAGATAACTGATATGGGCTTCCCGACTAGCGGGTATGCACGCCTCAGCCAGCGGCCAATCCCGGGTTCATGGTCGTAGGGAAAAAACAATCTCCTCCTGTCGAGATGAACAGACAGCGCAACTTCATTATAACCGCTTCCCCGCAGCGCGCCAGGGGTCAACAAGGCACTTCGACTGCGACATCGCGTCGCAGTCGAAGTCCGATAAGCGCTTAAATGTAAGCTTGAAATTTACGATCGAGGCGAGCCGAAAAACTCAGCGAGTCTGGTGGAGCGAGAGCACGCCGACGTAGCCGAAGCCCATCGTGAACAGCAGCATGAACGGCAACGACACGTAGTGGCCGGCGTTGACGGCGATGACGCTGGCGACCGCGAAGTAGACCGCGAACAGCACCTCGACGAACGGGATGAGCGTCTTGGTGGCGCGATACTTCTTCGCCGTCCAGCCCTCGAAGCGGCGGACGACGCCATGCTTCGGCGTGCGCACGAACTCGCCCGACTCCGAGTCGAACAAGGCCTCGATGACGGCGCGCGTCTGGTTGATGCACAGGCCGATGCCGAGCGACATCATGAGCGGCAAGCGGCGCAAGGTCGGCTTCCAGTTCCGCTGAATCTCGCGCTGCGACGTGATGTAGAAGCTGGCGATCGACAGCGTCGTGCCGAAGAAGAGCGGCAGGTCGATGAGCAGCACTTCGCGCCAGCCGTGATGCGTGCGCACGAGCAGGTTCGGCAACAGCAGGATCGAGAGCAGCAGCAACAGCGGATAGGCGAAGTTGTTCGTGAGGTGGAAGAACGCCTCCAGCTTCACGCTGAACGAGATGTCCTTGTTGCGCCAGATCGTCGGCAGCAGCTTCTTGGCGATCTGGATCGAGCCCTTGGCCCAGCGGGACTGCTGCGACTTGAAGGCGTTCATCTCGACCGGCAGCTCGGCGCGGCGACACGACGTCGGGCAGGTAGACGAACTGCCAGCCCTTGAGCTGCGCGCGGTACGAGAGGTCCATGTCCTCGGTCAGCGTGTCGTGCTGCCAGCCGCCGGCGTCGACGATGGCCGACGGCGCCAGATGCCCGCGGTGCCGTTGAAGTTGAAGAAGCGGCCCGAGCGGTTGCGCGCGGTGTGCTCGATGACGAAGTGGCCGTCGAGCATCATGGCCTGCAGCCTGCGGTGAGGCGCGAGAAGTCGCGGTTGACGTGATCCCAGCGAACCTGGACCATGCCGACCTTCTGGTTCGTGAAGAAGTGGATCGTGCGGTCGAGGAAGTCCGCCGGCGGCACGAAGTCGGCGTCGAACACCATGACGAACTCGCCGCTCGCCGACTTGAGGCCGTGCTCGAGCGCGCCCGCCTTGAAGCCGGTGCGATCGGTGCGGTGGATGTAGACGATGTCGAGGCCGGTGGCGCGCCAGCTCCTCGACCTTGGCCTTGCAGATCTGCTGCGTCTCGTCGGTGGAGTCGTCGAGCACCTGGATCTCGAGCTGCTCGCGCGGGTAATCGAGCAGCGCGACGGAGTCGAGCAGGCGCGCCGCGACGTACATCTCGTTGAAGAGCGGCAGCTGCATCGTGACCACCGGCAGCTCCGTGAAGCGCGTCGCCGGCGATGGATCGGCGCCGCGGCTGCGATAGTAGAGGTACATCAACATCGAGCGATGAAAGCCGTATGTCGCAAGCGTCAAGAGCACGGCCAGGTAGGTCGTGATGAGGACGTTTTCGAGAGTAAACCAATGCGTCATGCGCCCGGTTATAGGCCAAGAATTGTCATTCAATTGTAATACTATGTAATCTTTTGTATCAGAAGTGCCCGTAGCCATTGGGAAAATCATTGCCTCTTGACTTCGCTGACGCGATGCGCAAGATTTTACCCTAACGCATCGCGTTACCGACTTAGGAGGCAAGCATATGGCGACGGTGAGTGACAAGGTAAAGGGGACTTTCTCGACGGCAAAGCTGCAGTTCGAGGGCTTCGAGAAGAAGGCGGTCAAGCAGGTCGAGCTGCTCGAGAAGCGCGCCAAAGATTCGCTCGGCGACGTCAAAGAGCAGCTGGACGGCGTGCCGGTGCAGCTGCGCGGGGCGTGGGCGGAGGTCATCGGTCGCGTGCGCGGCGCGCTCGACTTCGCCTCGAACGAGGATCTGAAGAAGCTGACGCTCAAGGTCGACGACCTGGCCAAGAAGGTCGAGAAGCTGCTCCGCGGCGACAAGATCAAGAGCTCGGTCGCGTCGAAGAAGTAAGCTCGTTTTTCGCTGCAACTCGGGGCGCGCGCGCCGGCGTTTGATCGTCGGGCGCGCGTTCGCGTTTTGGGCGGTCGGCGTGTGCGGCCGATCAGGTCGGCACCAGAGGCCCGACGCGGTCGCGGTGAGCATGCTACGCTGAAGATCATGCGCTGGTCGGTGTTGGCGATTGTTCCCTGTCTGGCGTCGGTGGCACAGGCCACGGTGCTGATGCCGCTCGACACGGCGGCGTTGACGGCGCGCGCCGATCGCGTCGTGCTCGGCACCGTCGAGACGTCCGAGGCGCACTGGAGCGCCGATCATAAGTCCATCTACACCGACGTGACGTTGCGCGTGGCCAAGGTCTACAAAGGCGACGCCAGCGTCGGCGGTACGATCGTCGTGCGGCGTGAAGGCGGCAGCATCGACGGCGTCGGCATGCGCGTATTCGGCGCCGCCAGCTTCACGCTCGGCGAAGAGGTCGTCGTCTTCACCGAGCAGCGCGGCGCCGCCAGCTACACCGTCGGCATGACGCAGGGCAAGCTGCGCGTCGTCCTCGGCGCCGACGGCATCAAGCGCGTCGCCGCCGACTTGAGCGCGGTGGCGTTCGTCGACAAATCGGGCGCCATCGTGCACGACGGCGTGACGCGCGGGCCGCGGCCGCTCGACGACTTCGAGCGCGAGGTCCGCGGCTACGTCGGGAACGGCAAGTGAAACGCACGGCGCTCATCTGGGCGCTGCCGACACTGCTCATGGCTGGAACGGCGTCGGCCTACGTGCGCGCGCGCACCGACGCCGGCGTGCCGCTGCGCTGGCCGGGCGACTGCGTGTACATGGAGCCGGACAGCGGCGGCACGCCCGACATCGACGACACGACGCTGTTCGCGACGCTGCAATCCACGGTGCTGCACAATTGGGACGATCCGCTGGCGGGCGCGAGCTACATCTCGCTGCACTACGACATGCCGGCGGAGCTGGAAGCGGCGCTCGACGGCATCAACATGATCAAATTTCGCACCGACGTCTGGTGTCACGCCGGCAACCCGAAGGACACCTGTTACTCGAGCGTGGCCACGGCGATCACGAGCGTGCTCTTCGTCGAGGATGGTCATACCGGCGCGGGCACGATCCTCGACACCGACGTGGAGATGAACGACATCGACTTCATCTTCACCAACCTGCCGACGATGCCGGCGAACGTGCCGGCGGGACGCAGCGTGGCCGACTTGGAGAACACGCTCACGCACGAGCTCGGTCACGTCTTGGGGCTCGATCATACGTGCTCGGTGCCGGGTGTGACGCCGGCCTCGGAAGTCGACGACACGGGCGTCTTTCCGCCGGCCTGCGACGCGCTCGCCAGCTTGCCCGCGGCCGAGCAGACGAAGATCGAAACGGCGACGATGTATCCGACGTATTCGGCCGGCGAAATCTCCAAGCGCACGCCGCATCCCGACGACTTGGCCGGCGTCGAGGCCGACTATCCGACGGCGAGCGATCCAAAGAGCTGCACGCACGCCAGCGTGGGCGCGTTCCAGAAGAGCTCCTGCGCCGTGGCGCCGCATGGACGCACACCGGCAGCGATCGTGCTTCTGATGTTGGCGCTGCTCGGTCTGTTACGCCGGCGAGCGCGCGCGCACACTTCTCGACAGTAGCGAATCACGCGGTGTACGAAAATCACGCTGCGGCCGGCGGACGCGCCGGCTGATGCGGTAGCCAGCGACGCGATTGGCGCGAACAAGTCGCCGAAATCATGCGCGCGCCGGCGAGGCACGGCGGTTGCTTTGCGGCTCGGCATCATGCGCCAACGTACCCTGCTCGATGACACGCATCACGACGGTCCCTGCTCGCCGAACCTCGCGCGGTCGATTCAGACGCAAGCCACGTACGAGCACGTCAGGCGGACGCTCGATGAAGCGCTGGCCGAGCTGCAGATGCCGCGACACATGAAGGACGACTCGGCGCGCATCACGCTGCGTCTGCCGAATTCCCGCTAAATAGGGCGCGAATTCCATCGCCCACCAAGTTGCAAGCGAGCACGACGGTGGCGATCGCCAGCGCCGGCGGCCACAAGAGCCACGCGCGCAGCCCGCTCGCCTGCGCCTGCGACAGCAGCTCGCCCCAGCTCGCCGTCGGTGGCGGCACGCCGAAGCCCAGAAACGTGAGCGCGCTCTCGAAGAGCACGGCCTGGCCGACGCCGAACGCGGCGGCGGTGGCAGCGGGCGCCAGCGCCAGCGGCAACACGTGACGGACGAGCAGGCGCGCGCGGCCGGCGCCGAGCGCGCGCGCCGCTTCGACGTGCGGCGACGCGGCGACGCGCAGCGACTCGGCGCGCACGAGCCGGGCGACATGCGGCCATTGCGTCAGCGCGATGGCCAGCGTCACCTCGGTCAGCGACAGCGACGCGGTCAAACCTTGAACGGCGACGAGCAAGAGCAGCGTCGGGAACATCAGGCCGACCTCGATGGCGCGGCCGAGGACGAGATCGGCGGCGCGGCCGAGCGACGCCAGCGCGCCGACGGCGATGCCGAGCAGCAGATAGAGCGCGACGGCGAGCGGCCCGACGACGACGGCGACGCGGCTGCCGTGCACGAGCCGCGCGGCGACGTCGCGCCCGCGATCGTCGGTGCCGAGCCAATGCGCGCGCGACGGCGGCGACAGAACGTCGGTTACGCCGTGCGGATGCTGCTCATTTGGGCCGTATGGAATCGGCGTGCGCAGCTGCCAGTCGTCGTCGTAGAGCGGCGCCAAGGCGGGCGGCCGCGTCAGGCAGGGCAAGAGGTAGAGCCGACCTTCGTGACGACAGGCGAGCGGCAGATCGGACGCTACGAGATCGGCGGCGAGCGCCACGAGCACGAGCGCGACGAGCAGCGCCAAGCCCGCCCGCGCGCCTGGCGCCGACGCAAATTGCCGCCAGCGGCTCACGTCGCGCGTCCGCGCAGGCGGGGATCGACGAGCCCGTAGGCGACGTCGGCGGCAAGGACGCAGGCCAGCGTCACGAGCGCGCCCAGCGTCGTGATGGCGAGCAACAGCGGCGCGTCACGGGTCAGCACGGCGTCGAACGCGAGGTGGCCGATGCCGTGCAATCCGAAGATCTGCTCGACGACGACGGCGGCCGACAGGAGCGCGGGCAGCTCGGCGCCGAGCAGCGTCACCATCGGCACCAGCGCGTTGGCGAGCACATGGCGCGCGATCGTGAGCGCGCCGCCACCTTTGGCGCGCGCCGTCGTCAGGTAGTCGGCGGCGAGCGCGGCGCGAACGGCCGCGCGCTGATAGCGCGCCAAACGCGCGACTTCGGCAAGGGCGAGACAGGCGGCCGCGGGCACGAGCGACCCGAGCGAATGGCCGCCATAAGCCGCGCCGGCGCGCAACGCCCACAGCGCCACTGCCGCGGCCGGCGTGGCGTAGGCGACGTAGGTGAGCGCCGTCAGCGCGCGCGCCCAGCCGCGGCCGGCGCCGAGACCGAGGGCGACGCCGAGCGGCACGGCGACGCCGAACGCCAACGCCGCGGCCAAGAGCGCCAGCGCCAGCGTCGTCGGCAGCGCCGCGGAGAGCTTGTCGCGCACCGGCCGGCCGTCGACGAGCGAGACGCCGAAGTCGAGCCGCGTCGAACGCCAAAGCCAGGCGCCATATTGCGTCGCCAGCGGCCGATCGAGCCCATATTGCCGGCGCAGCGTCGTCTCGGCCGCCGCCGACGCGCCGCGCGAATCGGCCGTTTGCAGGAGCGCCGCGTCGCCGGGCAAGACGTGCAAGAGCGCGAACGTGACCAGCGTGATGCCGACGAGCGTCGCCGGCACCGTCGCCAGCCGCCGAACGATTGTCACCACGGCGTCTTCACGGCGGGCTCACGGCTGAATCCAAGCGCGCGCGAAGTCGAACCCGTCCGGCGACGGCGGCAACGCGCGCACGCGCGGCGACTCCAGCGTCTCCACTTCGCGCATCGACAAGAACGTGTACGGCTGCTCGTCGGCGATCAGCCGATGCAGCTGACGGTCGAGCGCATGGCGCGCGTCGGCGTCGGCGGTGGCGCGAATCTGCGTCAACAACGCGTCGGCGGGCGCGCTCTTCCAGCCGCCGTAGTTCTGCCCTTCGCCCGAGTGAAACAGCGTGTAGTTGTCCTCTTCGCGCATGAGCTTCCACTGCAGCGCCGAGGCGTCGAAGCGATGGTCGCGCAGCCGCTCCAGCTGCACGGCGAAGTCGACCGTCGCCACGTCGACGGTGACGCCGGCCGGCGCGAAGTCCTCCTTCAAGAGCGTCGCCAGCTGCTCGACGGTGCGCGAGCCGGCGGTGGCCAAGAACGTCAGCTTCAGCGTCGTGACGCCGGCTTCGGCGAGCAGCTTCTTGGCGGCGGCGGGATCGTACGGCAACGCGGCAATCGTCGCGTCATACGACGGCGTCCCCGGCGCGTACGGCCCGGTCACGGCATGCGCATGGCCGCCGAACGCGATGAGGTTGAAGCGCGCGCGATCGACCAACATCGTGAGCGCACGGCGGACGCGCGGATCGGCGAGCCGCCCGCGCTCGGCGTTCCAGACGATGAAGAAGTAAGCCGGCGGCGTCCAAGTATAGATGCGATGGCGGGCGAGCTTGGGCTCGCTGCGCACGTCGTCGAAGTGGTTGGGCGGCACGCTCCACAAAAGATCGAGGTCACCGCGCAGATAGAGCTCGTAGGCGACTTGGCGATCGCGAATGAAGCGGAACCGGACGCGCTCGAGATGCGCCGGCGTGCCCCAATATTTCGGATTGCGCTCGAGGATCAGCTCGTCGCCTTGGCGCCAGGAGACGAAGCGGAACGGGCCGGTGCCGACCGGCGCGCGCGACGCCTCGGCGCGACGGAGGTCTTTGCCGCGATAGAGATGCGCCGGCAAGATGCCGAGATGCGCCAGCGCCTGCGGCAAGAACGGCGCCGGTCGCGACAGGCGCAGCACGATCGTGTCCGCGGTCGGCGTCTCGATGGCGCTGACCGGGTCGAAGTCGACGCGCTGGTCGGCGCCGACCGCCGGATCGCGCGCCCGGTCGATCGTGAAGAGGACGTCGGCGGCCGAGAACGGCTGACCGTCATGCCACTGCACACCCGCGCGCAGCTTGAGCGTGACCGCGCTCGGCTGCACGTCGAAGGACGCGGCCAACCGCGGCGTCATCAGCCCCGTCCACGGATCTTGCTGCACCAGCGTCTCGATCACTTGGTTCTCGAGGATCCAGCGGCTCCAGGCGTCATGCTCGACGAGGTCACACAAGATCGCTGGCTCGGCCTCGACGTGCACGACGAGCTCGCCGCCGTCGCGCGGCGGGCCGTCGTCGACGGCCGGGCAGCCGCGATCGTCGCAGGCGATGCGCGTGGCCGCCGTCGGCGACGTGACGATCGCGACGGCGGCGGCGTCGGTCGCGACGGCGGCCGGCGGCGGTGTCGCTCGCCGCGCGCAGCCGGCGACGGCGGCCAACGCCGCCCAAACCGCGGCCATCGTCGCCGTCGAGGTGTGTATGCGCATTCCGTCGCATCGTACATCGTGCGCAAATTGCTTGGCAAAACAGAATCCACCGTGCTACGACGGGCGACGATATGAACCCCCTGCGAGGCCCTCATATGTCGCGCAACGCGCTCCTCGGTGGCCTGCTCCTTTTCATCGCGGCCGGCTGCTCCACAAACTCTTCCGGCGCGTCGATGAACGATCCGTCCGAAGGCTCGGCGCTGCCGCCGATCAAGGTCGATCTGCCGTCGCCGCCGTCGTTCGCGGCCTCGGACATTCCGGAGAAGAACCCGGACGGCACCTTCACGATTCGCGGCCTGCGCAAGCACAAGGCCGACAACCTGTCGAAGGACGTCAAGGTCAAGGCCTACCTGCTCGAAGTCTATTTGTGCCCGAAGTGCCCGAAGGGTCAGACCTGCAAGCTGTGCGATCAGCCGCACTTCTTCCTGGGCGACAAGCCGGACACCAAGAAGGAAAAGGCGCTCATGGTCGTCGACTACTTGGCGCCCAAGCAGAAGCCGCCGGCGCTCACCGTCGGCAAGCAGTATGACGTGAGCGGCAACTACGCGATCAACTCGCCCACCGGCTTCGGCTCGTCGGACGGCCTGCTCATCTTCGACGGCATGACCGACGACAAGGGCGTGCTCCTGCAGTCGCCGGCCAAGGCGCTCGAGGCCAAGGCGCAGGCGGGCGAAGCGATCGAAGCGTCGCTGGCGGCCAAGCGCGAAGCGGCCAAAAAGGGCAAATAACGCTGCTTACGCGGAGGTTCGCGTGATCCAGGCGCTGCGCTCGCTCTACATTTGGGTTGGAATCGCCGTGTTGACGACGGCGATGTACGTCGTCGGCTTCCCGATGTTCGTGCTCACGATGCCGTTCGACAAGCAGCGGCGAATTGGCCATTGGTACGCGACGAGCTGGGCGCGCATCATCACCAAGCTCAACAGCCGCTGGTCATTCCAAGTCATCGGACAAGATCGCATTCCGCAAGATCGGCCGATGGTCGTCGTCTCGAACCATCAAGGGATGGGCGACATCATGGTCGCCTTCTGCATGGATTTGCACTTCAAGTGGATCAGCAAGGCGGCGAACTTCTACGTGCCGTGTATGGGCTGGTTCATGTATCACGCCGGCTATATTCCGCTGCATCGCGGCAACAAGTCGTCGATCGTGCAGTGCATGGCGCGCGCGAAGCGCTATCTCGACGACGGCGTCAGCGTGCTCTTCTTCCCCGAAGGCACGCGCAGCAAAGACGGCGACGTGCAGTCGTTCAAGCCGGGCGCGTTCAAGCTGGCGATCGACGCCGGCGTCGACATTTTGCCGATCGCCATCGCCGGCACGGTCAACGCGCTGCCCAAGCACACCTGGAAATTCTCGAACGAAGAGACGCCGATGCGCATGCTCGTCGGCGAGACGATTTCGACGCGCGGGATGACCGAAGCCGACGTGCAGCGGCTGATCGATCAGACGCGGCAGCGGGTCGTGGATTTGAAGGAAGAGCTCGAAGCGCGGCCGCTGGCGGCGCAGAAGCGAGTCGGCTCGGGCGCGCTACGCGCCGCCGGCTAGCACCTCGCCTAACTGCTGGGCGACCACAAGAGGCGCAGCGCCAGCCAGCTGAGCACGCAGCCAATCGCCACGAAATACCAGAAGAGACGGAGCGGACGGCGCTGCAACAGGGGCGCGATCTCGCTCGACGCGTCGATGAAGGCGTCGTCGTCGTTGTCGAGCTGCGGCTCGGGATCGCGGCGCATCCACGGGCGCCCGTCGTGCTCGAGCGGTGGCAGCGGCTCGGGCTCGCCGTGCGGCGTCAGGTCGAAGTCGAGCAGCGCGGCGGGAAAGTCGCGCAGCGCCAGCGACGGCTCGGGCCGAACGTCTTCGGGCAGCTGATGCGCTTGGCGATGGCGCTCGAGCCGCTCGTGCAAGGCGCCGTTGGGCAGGATGAGCTCGAGCGGCGACTCGAGCGTGCGTTTGGGCGCGTCGGCGAAGAAGGCCTCGTAGTCGAAGCCGGCGCGGCTGAGCAGCATGAAGAGGCCGCTGCCGTCGCTGGCCTCGAGGTCGATGTCGCGGCACCAGTCACCCTCGTCGAAGGCGACGGCGAGATCGAAGGCGCACGACCAGTAGCTGCGTAAGGCGCGGCCATTTTCGGCGGCGAAGACCCAGAAGGTGCCGCTGACGGTCTCGGCGCCGCAGCCGACGACGATCGTCTCGAGCTCGGCCGACAGCTGGCGCACGAGGTCGCCGTGGGCGCTCAGGTCGAACATGGGATCGACGACGTAGCTCTGTCCGGCGTGCTCGCCGGCGACGAGCTCTTCGGGCAGCTCGCGATCGGTACTGGCCGCACTGGCCGTGCCGTCGCTATCGCCGGTCAGCTCGACGCCGGCGGCGACGCCGAGCGGCGCCAGTTGCGCCGTGAGCGTCGCCAGCGGACAGCGCACGGCCAGAATCCCGAAATGCATTCCCATGAAGCTGAACCTCTCCGGTTTCCGTTGGTGAAGGAGGTTGCGAACGAAGGAGCGGGAGAACGGAAACGAGGGCGCAACGTAACAACCGTGTTTCGGGCGGACAAGGCGAAAGCACCTACTTCTACCTCGCAAATCTTTGATTTGATTGTCTCTTTCAAGAGACACGGGGAGGTTCGCGGGGTTAGGCGAGATTCGACGTATTGCCGGGGGCTCGATGTCTGCGCGACGACGCGGACTGACCGCGATTCACGGCAGGCGCACGACGCCGTCGCGACAGGCGGCGTCGGCGATTTCGTCGCGTCGATCGAGCTCGGCGCGGTCCCAATGCGCCGACTGCGCGGCGGCGTCGTACGTGCTCTTGAGGAAGTCGAGGACCAGCTGCGTCGGATTGGCGGACTTGCGAACGTCCGCGTAGTCGAGCACGAACTCGCCCAGGTCGGGCTTGAAGGCGCCTTGGCAAGGCAGCTTGGCGTCGCTCAGCCCGGCGGGCACGGGCGCGGCGTAACAATAGAACGCGGCTTGGCCATAGCCGCCGTTGCCGGGCCAGAAGCCGGCGCTGATGCATTCATGCGAGTAGGCTTCGGACTGGATCGCGTCGGCGCCGGCGCGCGGCGGCGCTTTACGGCCGTTGAAGCGCGTGCAGGCCAGATCCATCGAGCCCCAAAAGAAGTGAACCGGGCTGATCTTGCCGTAGAAGTTGGTCGCGAACTTCTTCAAGATCGCGTCGGCGCGCAAGAGGATCCGCCAAAAGCGCGTGACCGCGGCGGCGTCGTAGCTGCGATGAATGGTGTCGTCGGGAAAGCGAATCGGCGCCTGCACCTCGACCGGCAGCGGATCGAGGTGCACCGCGACGCCGAGCCGCTCGAGCGCCGCCTGATAGTCGGCGAAGAACGCGGCCACGGTCTGCGGCCGGAGCGGCAGACGCTCGCTGCCGCCGTCGCTGGTGCGGCAGACGAGCGCGTGCGCGATGAAGTCGAATTCGATGTCGAGGATGCCGCCCGAGACGAGCGGAATCGCCGACGTCCACAGCCCGCGCGCCGTCAGATAGAGCGGCACGTTCCACCAATGGTTCTGCACGGGCGCCAGCGCCAGGCGCGTCTTGCCGACCATCTGCAGGAACATG
Organism: uncultured delta proteobacterium; assembly: GCA_963785725.1. Lineage (GTDB taxonomy): Bacteria > Myxococcota_A > Polyangia > Palsa-1104 > Palsa-1104 > JAQBQH01. Next base: position 55,036 of record CAWAWS010000012.1, read on the forward strand.
TGCAGCGTGTCCGCGGTGTCGCGCCACTCGTTCCAATCGAGGCGCGGCCAGGCGTCGTCGCCATGCGAAGTTGGGCTCATCAGTCGTCATCCTCACAGTGGGCGCGCCGTCGGCGCACCGGGCTCGATGGCTCGATTCCGCGAACGATGGAGGCCGAGTTGTTGTGCCGTAAGCAGATGCGGAGCGATGTCGAGGCGGGGAGGACGGACTGCGGCGAAAATAGGGCGCGGTTGGCTATTGCGTGTGCAGCGCGTCCATCTGCATCTTGAGCGACTGCAGGTTGGCGAGCACGCTGGCGCCGCCCCAGCTCGGCTGGCACGTGCCGGACACGCACATCGGGCCGGTGTTGCCGAACAGGCGGCCGAGATCCCAGAACAGGATGCCGCCCATCGTCTTCGACAGCTTGTGGTCGAGCTGGCCGATGAGCGACGTCATGCCGCCGAGGTCGAGATAGTCGCTGCCGGCGCAGCCTTGGCAGCCGGGCTTGCCGAGCACGAGGCGGTCGGCGCCGAAGCCGTCGAACGCGGGCCACGGTCCCGGATAATAGGCCCACTGATGCCACGGGTTGCTCGCCTGCGTCGTGTCGCCCGAGGCCGGCCAGCCGTTGGCGAGGTTCTTGTAGCTCTGGTAGGCGCTCGTCGCCTGCGACGCGTCGTCGACACCGCCGCCGCAGCACGCGGCCTGACCGGCGTTGTAATACTGGATGCCCCAATAATCGAGCTTGGGCGTGCCGTCGGCCTTTTTGCAGTCCTGGTCGAGGCGCGCCAAGATCCACGAGCTGTCGTCGCCGTTGACCGGCTGCTGGCACTGGCCGCCGAGCACGTCGGGCGGCGTCAGCGGATCGCCGATCGTCGGCGCCGCGCACAAGCCGTTGCCGATCTGCGGCACGAATGCGGCGATCATACCGGCCGGAATGGCGTTGATGAGATCGCGCGTCGAGTTGTATTTGTCGCTGCCGTATTGATAGACCGAGCCGAGCTCGATATCGACGTCGAAGCCGTCGACGTTGACGCCGTTCTGCTGCTTGAACGTCGCGGCGACGGCCTGCAGCTGCGCGTTCATACCGGCGACGCCGTTGGCGCTCCACCAGCCGCTGAAGCTCGTCGAGCCGACCTCGCCGCCGAGCGAGAGCATGACCTTCTTGCCTTTGGCCTGCGCCGACTGCATCGCCGCCTTCAGGCCGGGCGCGAGCGTGAAGTCGGTGGTCGAGCCGCCACCGGACGCCCAAATTTCGCCGGGGTCGCTCTGAATTTTCCCGTTCGAGAATGACAAGAACGAGATGACGTAATGGGTGATCGGCGACTGTCCCGAGTCTTCCCATTGCTTGACTTGGTTGACGGTCGGGTCGGGGCTCGCCGAGCACTCGGTGCCGTTGGCGCCGATGCCGAAGCCGCACATGACGTTGACGTACGCGACGAGCCGCGAGCCGCCGCTGACGGGCGGCGGCGGCGGCGGCGCGCTGAGGTCGTTGGGCACGCTGGCGTCGTGGCCGGGCGTCACGGCCATGTCGGACGGGCCGGTCACGGACAGGTCGGGGCTGCTCGCGCCGCCGCCGCCGGCCGTGCCGCCGCCGCCGGCCAGGCCGGTGCCGCCGGCGCTGCCGCCACCGCCGGCCGTGCCGCCACCGCTCACGCACGTCACCGGCGTCCACAGCGCGGGAACGGCGTCGGGCGTCCAATTGGAGAGCGCCGTGTGGCCCTGGACGCATTGATAGTCGAGGCCTCCGTAGCTCACGATCGCGCCCGTGGCGTAGGTCGTGCCCGCGGCCCATTCGGGGACCGGCGTCGGACAGGCGACGGCGAGCGGTCCGCGCTGTCCGTCGGCCGAGCCACCGCAGCCGCTGCTAACGACGATCGAACCAACCAACATCATGCCCAGCGCGTATCGAACCACTCGCATCCCAGCCTCCGCGGCGCAATTTGACGATCGTGCGCAGCGTGTGCAGATACGAGACCAACGCTTACAGCGGCGGCGGCGCCTCGTAATCAACGACTTTGGCGGGCGCCGGCTGGGGAAATCGAATCCGGCCATCCATGCGGCATTTACAGCGGAAAACCGTGGTTGACAGTGTTCGGCGACGGGCGGGGCCGTCGCGGCAACGAGAGGCGCTGGGCGTGTCCCGGCGGACGACGCTCGCGCGCGACGCTTACGAGCGCGGCTGCTTCGCCATGGCCTCGACGACGGCCTGGCGATTGAGGTGCGCCCGCTCGTAGTCGGGATCGAGCGCGATGGCCGCGTCCAAATCGGTCAAGGCCGACACGAAGTCGCCGGCGCTGAACTGCATCCAGCCGCGATTGGCCACGTGCGCCGGATTGAGCGGATCGAGGTTCATCGCCTGCGACAGATGCTCGACCGCGTCTTCATACTGGTTGTCTTGCGCCAACGACAAGGCCGCGCCCGCGTGCCAATGCGGATTGATCGCGGACTCGGCGGCGCGCGACAGCTCGACGAGCTTGACGAAGTCGAAAGCCGCTTCCTTATAGAGCCCGAGCTGAAACTCGATACGTGCGCGCATATCGCGCAGCTCCAAATCTTCGGGGTGAATATCGAGCGCGACGTGCAGATCGGACAGGGCGCCATCGGCGTCGCCGGCGGCGAGGCGCGTCTCCGCGCGCGCTTTGCGCAGCGGCGCCGCGTCGGGCAAGGCGGCGACGGCGGCGTCCAAATCCTTAGTTGCCCCATCCGTCTTGCCTAATGATTGACGCGCCAAATAACGATTGAAATAGGCAATCGGCGAAGGCGTTCCCGTCTCCAGATCTTTGGTGAAGCTCTTCTCGGCATCCTTATGGAGACCGGCGCGCAGCTCGGCTTTGCCCTGTTCGAAGTGTAAATCGGGATAGCTCGGCTCGAGCTCGCGCGCGGCGCGATAATCGGCGATGGCCTCGGCGAACTGACCCAATTGATAATAGGCCTGCCCGCGACCGACGCGGAAATCGGCGTTGTCGCCGTCGAGCGCCAGCGCCTTGGTCAGCTTATGAATGCCGGCCTCGTAATCGCCCGCTTCCAAATCGGTACGCGCTTGCAGCGCCTGAACCATCCCCGGCGTCAACTGGGTATGAATCTCCAAGCGACCATCTTCGGTAATCGCGGCATGGTCGGTCAGCCACGTCTTACCGCGCGACTTCGTCGCCTTCCCTTTCGCTTTCGCGGTCGTCTTGGGCTTCTTCGGGCTCGGCTTTGCGACTTTCTTAGCGGCCTTCTTCGCGACGTTCTTTACCGGCTTGGTCGCTTTCGCGTTCGGCTTCTTAGTGGCCGCTTTCTTGGCCGCGCGCGGCTTAGGCTTCTGCGGCGCTTTGGCTTTAGCTTTAGCTTTGGCTTTGGCTTTGGCTTTGGGCTTAGCGGCGGGCTGCTTGGTCTTCGCTTTTTTGACCATGCCGCACGATATCACTACGCGACGCGCGAACAGGCAGTAACATTGACTGACCGAGTCGGTCAATTATCGATTCACGCGACCTGTCTAATTCGACCTCATGCGTCACGGCTCGGCGCGCTGGCGCTGACGATGGGCGGCGGCTTTGGCGCGGTTGCCGCACACCGCCATGCTGCACCAGCGGCGCGCGCGTCCTCGCGTATGGTCGGCGAACACGAGCGTGCACGTCGGCCCCTCGCACGCCTTGACGTAGCTGAAGTCCTCGTCGCACACGACGGCCGCCAGCGCCTCGGCGATCGGCAAGAGCAGCGACTCCGGCGAGCGCCAGCGCCGCGTCACCCGCAGCTCCAGCCGCTCGCCCGCTCCGTGCACGACCTGGGCGAAGGACTCGTTGCGCTCGAGCAGCCGATTCAGCGGCGCCAGCTCGCGCAGCGCGCCCGTCGCCAGCGGTCGCCCCTTGTGTTTGCGCAGGAAAGCCCGGAACCACTCGCGCAGCTGCCGCGCCTGCGCCGCCACGAGGTCGAGCTCGCCCGGCAGCGCCCGCGCCCGCACCTGCGCGAGCTCGCTCGTCGAGACCAGGCCGGCATGCTCCAGCCAGGCCAAGAGGTCCTGCCCGTCGGCGAGCCAGTCGACGGCGACGTCGACCGGCGTCGCCAGCGAGTTGACGAAGTCGAGACCGACCGAGTCGGCCAGGAACATGGCGGGTGGCCGCAGCTTTTCCATCGGGTCTTCGCGCACCTCCAGGCGTCGTGCCTTGCACACCAACGTAACCGCTCCAATGTCACTTGACAAGTTAGCCGATTGGACTAACCTCTCCAAGCATCACAGAGCAGTTAGCGCTTAACCCGAGAGACAAGGAGCCGGGAATGAACCGAGATGCTTTCGCTGTCGTGCTGGTGCATGGGGCTTGGGCCGATGGGTCGAGTTGGAGGAGCGTCATCGCCGGGCTGCGAGCCGAGGTGACCGAGGTCGTCGCCGCGCCGCTGCCGCTGACGTCGTTCGCCGAGGACGTGGCGGCCCTCGAGCGGACGCTCGAACGGCTCACGGCTCCGGTGATCCTCGTCGGCCACGCTTACGCGGGCGCGGTCATCGCCGCCGTGCGCGACCCGAAGGTGGCGGCGCTCGTCTATGTCGCGGCGCTGGCGCCGGACGAGGGCGAGACGGTCGCCGACGTCTTCAACCGCGCGCCGCCGCATCCCGACGCGCCCAAGCTCGCCCCCGACGCGCATGGCCTTCTGTGGCTGCCGCGCGCGGCCTTCGGCGCGGCCTTCGCGCAGCATGCGTCGGCCGAGGAGCGCGCCTGGCTGTCGGCGGTCCAGCGTCCGCTCGCCGCCGCGTGCATCGGCGTGCCCGTCGGCCGGCCGCTGTGGCGCGATTGGCCGAGCTGGTTCCTCGTCGCCGAAGAGGATCGCATGATCGCCCCGGCGACACAGCGCTTCATGGCCGACCGCATGGGCGCCACCGTGCGGCCGCACCGCGTCGACCACACGCCGAGCGTCACCGCGCCCGCGACCGTCGTCGACCTCATCCGCGAGGCGCTGAGCGCGCTGGCGGTGCCGAGCGGCCGATGACGACTAACCGCACTGACGCTTCTTACGAAGTTAGCAAAAGGAGAAGACCATGAATACCATTCGTTATCGCTACGCGGACGTCGACGGCTTCCGCCTCTTTTATCGCGAGGCCGGCCGCGTGGGTGCGCCCAAGCTGCTCTTGCTGCACGGCTTCCCGAGCTCGAGCCACATGTTCCGCGACCTCATGCCGCTCCTCGCCGATCGCTTTCACCTGGTGGCGCCCGATCTGCCCGGCTTTGGTCGCTCCGACATGCCCGCGCACGACCGCTTCGAGTATTCGTTCGAGCGGCTGGCCGCCATCGTCGATCGCTTCACCGAGGTGGTCGGCTTCGTTCGCTTCGCGCTCTACATCTTCGATTATGGCGCGCCGACCGGGCTGCGCATCGCCATGCGGCATCCCGAGCGCATCACCGCCATCGTCTCGCAGAACGGCAACGCCTACGAAGCCGGGCTCAGCGACGGCTGGAATCCGATCCGCGCCTATTGGCAGGACGGGTCGGCGACGAACCGCGAGGCGCTGCGCAGCATGCTGACCGCGGAGACGACGCGCTGGCAGTACGTGCACGGCGTGCCCGACGAGTCGCGGGTCTCGCCCGACGGCTACTCGCTCGACAGCTTCTACTTGGCGCGCGCCGGCATGGACGACATCCAGCTCGATCTCTTCGGCGACTACAAGAGCAACGTGGCGCTCTATCCCTCGTTCCAGCAGTATTTCCGTACGCACA
>CAWAWS010000013.1:0-99198 GCA_963785725.1 uncultured delta proteobacterium
CGCCGCCGGACGTGCCGGCGTGGACGTAACGATGTTTGACGGCGGTCACATAATATTTGCCGTTGAAGCGCTTGTCCTGGACGTTGACGCTGACGATGATGCCCGGCTTCATCGACGGATTGCCTTTGCAGATGCCGTCGCCGGTGATGAAGCTCATCAGGCGCTCCTGCAAGATCGACTTGGCGATGTTGTCGGCCTCTTCCTTCGACGACACCGGCGACTCGACCTGGATCTGCAGGGCGCCGAGTGCGTCGCGTCGGCGACCTGCGAGCCGGTCTTGTCGCCGAGCTTCGACGACGACGGCTTGGCGCTGCCGACGATCTCCTTCTTCTTGTCGTGATCCCAGCCGTAGACGCGCACTTCGGAGACCTGATTGGCCGTCGACAAGCGCGGCATGAACTTCTCGAGCACGTTGGCGCCCGACAGTCCGAACTCGAGCGTGATGCCGGAGTCGGCATCGATGCGCTTGCGGAAGTTGAGCTCCTTGTCGCTGACGAAGATCTCGAAGCCGAGCCGCGCGGCGCGCAGCCGCAAGAACTCCAGATCGCTCATGTTGTGCTGATAGACGTGCTCGTACTTCGTCGTCGGCGGCGTGTCGCCGAACTTCGCCGTCAAGCCGTACGCCTGGCAGACTTTGTCGACGATGTCCTTGTCGGTCACCTGCTTGTGCGCCACCGACTTCTTGCCGCGCGTCAGCCGATGCAGCTGGTTGAGCGCGCGAATGACCACGCGAGCCGGCCCGCGCGAGTCGTAGATCGGCTCGACGCCGGTCACTTCGCCCTTGAAGACGCTGTTCGACGCCGCGCCCTCGACGAAGCCGAGCTTGACCTCGATGTCGTCGCCTTCGTTGACCTGCTCGCTGTAGCGCGTCGAGGCGTTCGACAAGATCACCGACGCCATGTCCGGCTGATCGAGGTCGCACTCGACGAGGATGTCGTGCACTTCGTCGGCCGCGATCTCCTTGCCGCCGAGGTTGACGGTACAATCGATATGAGACGACGGCACGGCCTAGTCCTCCGGCAACTGCAACGACTTCTTGCGCACGCCGTCGTCGCCGGCGATGTTGCCCGGATCGACGATGTCGTTGTAGGCGGCGATGTCGGCCCAACGGCCCGCGTCACCCAAGTGCGTCGCGGCGATCAAATCGAGCCGATCTCCGTCGTTGACGTCGACGGATTTAGACGCGCCCGGGCTCTTGTTGAACTGCTGATCGGTGCCGGTGTCGAGCTTGTAATCGAGCACGTTGCGGATCTTGAGCGTGCACTCGGCGCGAACCGGCGTGCCGTCCGACAGGAACATCGTGTACTTCTGCGACAGCGACTCGACGACGCCCTTGAAGACGAAGCGGCCCCAGACGAACAAGATCGTCGGCGGTCGATTGTCCTTCTTTTCCTGCGCCGTCGCCTTCGACGTCAGCTGCTTCTTCATCATCGTCAGCGCTTCGATTCTGACGCACCCACTTGTCGCGCACCGAGACGCGCTCCTCGTAGGTGTCGAACTGCAGCGTCACGCCGAGCGACATCGGGCTCGGCTGCTTGAACTCGGGGTTGGGCGCGTCCGAGAACGCCTTCTCCGCGTCCCAGCCGACCGACTTGTCGAGCGAATATTCCTTCGGGTTGAAGCAGACGTCGATGGCCGAGTCGGCGTCGTTGACGCCTTTGCCGTCGCCGTTGCCGGGTAGGACGTAGATTCGCGCTCGTTCTAGCTTTCCCATCAGTCACCACTTCTTTCGCGCTCGAGCGTCATGAGCTTTTGGAGCTCGTGGAACGCCTCGCGCGCCAGCTCCTCGATTTCCTGCACGGGATTGCCCGTGCCGCCGCCGTGTCCGGCGCCGCCGCCCTGTGCACCATCAGCGCCGCCGGCGGCCGGGCTGGCCGCCGAGGACGTCGGACCGCCGCCGGCCGGGCTGGCGGCCACTTGCTGCGTCGCCGACGCCATCGAAATGAGCGTCAGGTCGGCCAGCGTCACGCGATCATCGCCCGACGTCGCCGCCGGCTGCGCGCGCATGGCGGCGACGATGCTGCTGGCCGCCGGATCGGCCGCCCGCGCCGCGACCATCGGCTGCTCCTGCTCGTAAAAGCGTGGCGCCCGCGCCGGTGCGCGCGTCTCGTCGGAGGTGGCGCTGCCTTCGAGCAGCTTCAAGAACGGGCGCGCCAGCTCGAGCGCGCGCGCGGCCGGGCCATTCAGCGACGGCGACGGCGCGCGATTCGCGGGCGACGTCGCGCCGCTCTGCAGGCTCGTGGCGGCCGTCAGTCGCGCCGCTTCGCCGCCGAGCGCGCCGACACTGGCGAGCGTCAACGACGGCCAATCGTTGGCGCGGCTCGCGCGTGCGCTCGTCGCTGCGACATTCGACGCCGGCGCGCTCGCGGAATCCCGCCGAGGCCGACGTTCGCGCGCCGGCCGTGGCGCTGGCGCCGCTCGTCGTCAGCATCGCCATCGCCGGCGCGCCGCCGTCACGCCCGCGCGCTGCCGTCGCGCTGGCGCCGGCGGCCGTCGCCATCGGCGCGCCGGAAGCGCCATCGAAGTCGGCGGCCATGCTCGGCGCGACCGACACCAGCGAGCGCAAGCCGCCCCACAGCGGCGAGCCGGGCGCGACATCCTTGCCGCTCTCCGCCATCGTGATCGCCGCCGACGCCGTGAAGTCGTGCGTCATCGTCGCGAAGTCGCCCAGCGTGGGCCACAAGAAGCCGCCCCGCGGCGCGCGTCCGCCGGGCAAGCGCGCGGCATCGAGCGACCTCACCGAGCGGCTCGCGGCCGGCGCCACCAGCTCCGACGGCGCGCCGCCGCGCAATGCCGCCGCCGAAACGCGCGGCTCGGCGCTGCCGCCGATCGCGCGCGGCTCGCTCGTCGACGCGGCTGCGCGCGCCGATTCGATCGCGCCGATCGCGAACGAGCCGGCCAGCGTCGCGGCCTGCCGCGCAGCCGCCGCCGCGGAGCCGATCGGCAGCGCTCGCGCAGACGCGACCTCGGGTAAATGGCTCGCGCCCGCTGCGACATGCACGCGCGCCGCGTCGGGCAGCGCCAGCAGCGTCTGCGTCAGCGACTGGCCGCGCTCGGCCGCTGCCGGCCACGTCGCCGCTTGCCGCGCCGCAACCAGCTGCACGGCCGTCGCCGCCGACGGGAACGTCGCCACGAGCGACCACTCCTCGGCCGTCAGCGCCGGCATCTCCGTCGTCGGACGCATCGCCAGCAACGGTCGCGGCGCCGGCATGATCGTGTCGGTCGTCGACGGCGCCGCCGCGGCGTTCGCGGCCGACCGCGCCGCATCACCGACGTGCAATGCCGCCAGCCGCGCCGGGTCGACGAAATCAATCGACAGGCTGGCCGCGCGCACGCCGACCGCGCCACCGAGCTGCTCGGCGCGCACGCCGAGCCCGCCCGGCGCCATCGCCGCCGCCGCGCTCGACGGCACCAGCGACGCCAAATTCACCCGCGCCGGCGCCCGCAAGCTCATTCCGAACGGCGCCGCATCCGTCGTCGAATCCGCCGCCGTCCGGCCGCCCGACGCACGCGCCGCCGTCGGCCGCGCAGTCGCATCGTTCGCCGCGGGGCGATCGGGCGTCGCCAACGATTCCGGCGCCACGCGCGCCGTCACCGTCGGAGCGACCGACAGCTGCGCCGTCGCGCGCGCCGCTTGCACACCGACGAGCGCGTCAAGGAAGCGCGCCAGCCGCGCCGGCCCCGTCGCGGTCTCGACCGCGCGTGCCGGCTCGGGCGCAATCATGACGTAATCCGCCGCGCGCGCCGTCATAGTCGACGCGCTCGTCGTCGGCGCGCTGGTCGTCATCGACGCCGGCATGGTCGCGGCCGTGGCGTGCACGGTCGGCTCGCCCCAGGCCGCGCCCAGACGCGCGTCGACGTGCGCGCCAAGCTGCTCGCTGCGCGCCCCTGCCGCACCGGGCCGCCACGACAGCGCAACCGCCGGTTGCGCCGTCATCGTCGCCGCCGGCGTCATCATCGACAGCGCCGGCATGGCGCGCGACGGTGCCGAGAAGATGCCACTTGGCGCGCGATTCGTGCCACTTGGCGTGATGGTCGCGTCGGCCGCGTCGGCGCGAAGGGAGTCGGCCGCGGGAACGAGCATCGTCGCCGTCGGCGCCCGCAAGCTCGTTGTCGTCGCCGTCGGCGCCGCTGCGGCCGCCGCGACCGGCAGCGCCACGTCTCGCGCGGCTTGCACGCCCACCAGGCGCGCCACGAAATCGAACATTCGCTGCGCGACGGTCGTCGGCGTCGTCGCCAGCCGCAGATCGGGCAGCGCCGCGAGCGCGCCCGGCGTCCAGGTCGCGCCGCCGGCGCCGACGTTCGCCGTCGTCTGCGACTGCGCGGACACCGTCGACGGCGCGGTCACCATCGCGCGCTCGACCGACGCCGACCGCGCGCCCACCGTCGCGCGCGCGGCAGTCGTCGAGCGCGTCGGCGCCGCGCGTTCATCGGCAGTCGGCGGCGCGTCGAGCGGCGCGATGAACACGTAGCCCGGGGTCGCGCGCGTCGCCGGCTCGAGCGGCGCCGTCGCATGCAGCTGCGCGTCGACCCAGCTCGCGTACGACAGCGCGCGCACCAGCGGCGTCCGCGCGACCGCCGTCATCGTCGTCGTCGGGCGCGCCGCGATATGCAGCGCGAGCGCCTCGGCGGCGCGCACGTCGCCGCCGCCCACACGCGCCGATTCCATCGCGCGGGCGCGCTCATTCGACCCCGCCGCGCGCGGGCCGGCTTCGACATTCGTCGTCGCGGCAGCGCGAGCGGCTTGGTCGATCGTCGCCGGCGTCGCCTTCGCCGCGGCCGCTTGCTCGCTCGTCGCGCGCTGCGCTTGCGTCTCCGCCGCACGATCAATCGTGGCAATCGTGGCAATCGTGGCGGCGGTCGTCGCAGACGTCGCCGGCGGGGCTTGCGTCGCCGCCTTCTGGGCGTCGGCGTGCTCCGCCGTCACCCGCGCCGCCGTCTCCGCCGCGCGCGTCTGGGCGATCGCCGCGTCGGCCGCGATCGCCGTCGTCCGCGCCGCCACCAGCGCGCGCACATCGGCCGCCGCCTGCGCCGTCGCCGCGCGCATGTCGGCCGCGCGTGCCTGCGCGCGCGCGTCATCGGCGGGCGCCGCCGGCAACGTCACGTTCGTGCGCGCGATGGCCGCACCGCGCGTCGCCGAGCTCGTCGTCGACGGTCGCACCGGCTGCCACGATCCCGCCGCTTCATCATCCGCCGTCGCGACGACGGCCGGCTCCTCGTACCACGGCCGCGGCACGACCATCGCGCCGCTCCGACCGGCCGCGCGCATCGCCGGCCGCTCGCCCTCGCCGCCCGTCGCCGCCCAGCTGCCGAGCACGCGATCGGCAAACGCCAGCGCCCGCCCCGCGAGCGAGCGCGCCGGCGCCGTCACCCGACGCGCCATCAGCGTCGCCGAACGTTCGAACGCCGCGACCGTACGCGGCACGAACAGCGGCATGGAGGCGCGCTCCGCCATCAGCCGCCCGACAACATCATGAGGCCCTCGTGCGCGATCTCGATCGACTCGACGGAGATCTCGTTCTTGGACGCGTCGAAGTCAGGGCCTTCCCACTTGCACACCCAGCCGCTGGCAAACACCCACTTGGCGGCGGCGCCGTTGGGGCCCATCTGCGTGATGGTGCCGCTGAAGCGATTGGGCGTCTGCCGGCCTTTGCCGCTGTTGCCATCGCCTTTCTTGTCGGCCGCCGTGCTCGAGTCGCTGAGGAACGACTGGCGCAGCTTCCACAAGACCGACGTCGCCGAGCAGAACCCCTGCTTCAAGACGATGTTGGGGAACTTGGTGCGGCCGATGAGCTTGCGCGTCGTGCCGTTGAAGCCGCCCTCTTCCACTTCGACGACCGCCGACTCCGACTTCAAGCCGCTGCAGCTGCGAAACGGCAGCGTCGCCGAGTCGCCGAACTTCGTATCGATCATCAGATCGACGCGGAAGTAGAAGGCACCAAACGATTCGCTGCGCTTTCCCGTCTCGGCCATGATTCTTTACTCCGCCTGCTGGGGCGCGTGATCGCCCATCTTCTGCACGACGCTGAAGACGATATATTCCGCGGGAATCACCGGCGCGACGCCGATCTCCATCACCATCTGCCCCGCTTCGCGCACTTCGCGCGGGTTCGTCTCGATGTTGCAACGCGCGAAATAGGACTCTTCCGGCTCACCGCCGGCGAAATAACCGTCCGCCCACAGCCGCTTCAAGAAGTCGTCGACGTCGCGCGTGAGCCGTTCCCACGTCAGCGGCTCGTTGTTCTCGAAGACCGCCCACTGCGTGCCCTCTTCCAACGAGCGGCGCAGCATGATGAAGATGCGGCGCACGTTGATGTAGCGCCAATCGGGATCCTCGGCCGTCGTGCGCGCGCCCCACAGGCGAATGCCGCGGCCCGGCAGCGCGCGAACGGCGTTGATGCCCTCCGAGTTGAGCAGCCCGAGGTGATCCTCGTTCATGTTCAACATCAAACCAACGGCGCCTTTGATGAGCTCGTTCGCCGGCGCTTTGTGCACGCCTTCGGCCCGGTCGCAGCGCGCGTAAATGCCGGCCACGTGGCCCGACGGCGGGCACAGCGAGAACACCGACCCCGCCGAGTCGATCGAAATCCACGGATAATAGAGCGCCGCGTAGGACGAGCTCAGCCGGCGCCGCCACTTGCGCACCTCTTCGACGTCCTTCGTCGGCGGCGCGTCGAGGATGGCGAAGCGATCTTGCAGCCGCTCGCACTGATCGATCATCGCATCTTGCACGCGCTGCACGTCGCGATCGGCCTGCGGCCCCGGCGTGCGCTTGTACGCGATCATGATGTCCGGCACCGACAAGAGCCCGACCTGATCGACCGCCGCCAGCGCTTCCAGACCGGTGCGCTCGCCGGGACCATGGTCGTAGCCGACGAAATCCTCGGGCGACAGCACTTCGATGCCGTCGCGACCGCCGACCAGCTTGGCGGCCGGCTCGGCTTGCGGAAGATTGTGCGGCAGCGGCGCCACCGACATGAGATCGGTCAAGCGCACGAGCTGCGACTCGTCATTGATGATGCGCGGCGCATAGCGACGCGACAGCGGCGACATCTGCAGCCCGCGAAACACCTCGCGCCGATCTTTGAGCGACGCGAAGACCTCGAACTCCATGACCTCGAGATACGTGGGACCGGCGGCGCGATAACGACGCACGACCGGCGTCGCCGAGGCCCAACGAATCGTCCGATCTTCGACTTCGGTGACGACGACGTAGTCGGAGTTTTCGCGATCGTAGACGCGCACCAAGGCGCCGCGCTCGAAGCCTTTGACGCTGTTGACGCGCGCCTCGCCCGAGCCGACCTCGAGATCGAGCGTCAAGAGCGTCTTGGCCGCGGTCGTCTGCTGAAAGCGGACCCAGATGTTGTTGCCCCAGCGGCCTTCGTTCTTGGAGGCGACGCGCAGCGTCGGCTTGTCCCAGCCGTCTTTGACGACGCGCTCGGCGCACGACGCGTGCTCCGGTCCGACTTGCGCGCCGGCGCGCGCGCGATGGGCGATGCGCACGACGTAACAGGAGCTGCCGCCGTTCAAGAAGAAGCCTTCGACGGCGCGCGCCAAGTAGCTGTCGTTGGCGTGGCCGTAGACGTCGAGAAACTCGTTCCAGCCGCCGAGCAAGACCGGCTCGTCGAGCGGACCGCGCGCCGCCAGCCCGACGAACCCGGCCACGCGCGTGTCCGCGACGGTGAGCGGCTTGGCCCGCACCTCTTCCGCGGCCGGATAAACGCCGGGAGGCCGAATTTCTCTGACCGCTCTCATCCGCTCAACCTCACCCGAAATGGCTCGTCACTCGCCGGGCCCGTTGGCTTCGGCGCGCTCGTCAGCCCCGTTTCCTGGCTTCGTTGATCTCGCGATTGATGCGCGCGATCTCCCGCAGCCAGATGTGTCGCTCGTCGTGCTCCATCTTCAAGATGTCATCGAGCGGCCAGTGAAAGTGGTACGCGATATAAGCTACCTCCTGGTAAATCTGCTCCAGGGGGTAGCTGGCTATCCCCCCGAGCCGGCAGCGCCGCCACCCCCGAGCAAGTCGACGTCGAACTCCGTCTGACACGACGGGCATTTGGCGTGGACCTTGGGCGCGCCCTCTTCGTTGATCCGCCGATAAAACTCCTGCAAATAAGCCAGGTCCGTCGAGAACAAATTCTCGACGACATCGGTGTCGATGAACTTCAGATCGCCCAGCTTCGAGATCACCCGGCTCAGCAGGATGATGACGAGATAGGCGCGGTTCGACTGCACGCGGTAGTCCTGCAGCGGGACGATTTCGTCCTTCGCGGTCGCCAGGCGCATCACGCCTTGACGATGCAGCACGCCCTCGTTGTCAACGAACCCCTTGGGAAGCGTAAACGGATACTCGGTCTGGAAGGCCATGGGCCAGTCCTCTCCGGCGACCGGGCTTTTACCCGGCCGCCGTCACAAAAGAGGAACTACGCGTACGTGCCGTTGTTGTTCGTGAACGTGATCTGCTCGCAGTACATCTCGAACTTGACGCGCTTGATGTTCTCGCTCGCCGATTCGCTCTTCTCCGGCTTGGCCGAGAAGATGCCGAGGCCCGCGAAGTTGAGCGTGAAGAGCTGCGTCTTCGTGTCGGACGCGAGGTAGACGAGCGAGCCCGTCTTCTCGTGACCCTGATCGCAGTTGCCCTTGATCACGAAGTCCTCGTGCCACTTGTAGAACTCGTCGGCGTGCGACTCGGCGACGGTGACCACCAAGTTCGGGAACTCGATGTGCGCCGGCTCCTTCTGGAAATCGCGGAACTCGCCGAGCGGGTTGTCCACGACCTTCTGCTTGATCGTGAGCGCCTCGATCTTGTTGACCCACTTGCAGGCGGTCGGAATTCCGTCGATGGCGAGCGCGAAGTTGGCCGGCGTCCACTTCTTCTGCTGGCCGGTGCCGAGGTCGCCTTTGATGGCGGCGCCGGTCGCGTTGACCTGCCGGGTCGTCTCGACGGCGAACTTGAGCGACATCTTGGCCGCGTCCTTCGAGGCCGCGTCGAGCGCCGGGAAGCCGCACTCGGTGATGAGGGCGTTGAAGAAGTTGAGACGCCCCGTCTCCTTGAAGTTGTAGTCGGCGCTGATGACGGCGCCGCTCGTGATGCGCTTGGCCTGGTGATCGACCGAGGCCTGCAGCCACGAGTAGAACGCGGTGCTCATCGCGGTGCCGCAGTTGAGCGTGATGTCGTCGTACTTCACGCCGGCGATGTGCTTGTGCCAGATGAGGTCGGTCGCGACTTTCTCGACCACGACGTCAGCCGTGGCGTAACCGCCTTCGCACGACTGAATCCAACCCGCGAACTTGCCATCCAGATCGAGCGCGTACTTGCCTGCTGTAAATGACCGAGAGTCGCTAGTAGCCATGATCCCTCCCAAAAGAATCGGGCGGAGGCTCCACCATGAAGCCCCCGCCCGTGAATTACGCTATTCTTCGACGCCGCCGCCGGCCGGCATCTGGCCGATACGGAAGATCACGAATTCGGCCGGCTTCACCGGCGCGAGGCCGATCTCGACGATGAGCTGGCCCACGTCGACGACTTCCGGCGGGTTGGTCTCGTCGTCGCACTTGACGTAGAACGCCTTCTCCGGCGTCTCGCCCATGAGCGCGCCGTTGCGCCACACGAGCGTGAGGAACGCGGAGATGGTGCGCTGCACGCGCTTCCAGAGGCGCTGATCGTTGGGCTCGAAGACGACCCACTGCGTCGCGCGCTCGATCGACGTCTCCACCATGATGAAGAGGCGGCGAACGTTGATGTAGCGCCACGAGGGATCGCTCGACAGCGTGCGCGCGCCCCAGATGCGGATGCCGCCGCCCTGCATCATGCGGATGCAGTTGATGCCCTTCGGGTTGAGGATGTCCTGCTCGCCCTTCGAGATGTTGTAGCTGCAGGCCGAGCGCGCCACGGACGATCTCGTTGGCGGGCGCCTTGTGCACGCCGCGCTCGTTGTCGATGCGCGCGTAGACGCCGGCGATGTGGCCCGACGGCGGAACGAAGACGTTGCCGCGCTCCGGGTCGTAGACCTGGATCCACGGGAAGTAGTACGCGCCGTACTTCGAGTCGCGCGGACGGACGAGCTTGTCGACGCCGCCCGTCATCTTCTCGGGCGAGTCGAGAATGGCGAAGCGATCCTTGCGCATCTCGCAGTGCGTCAGGATCGCGTCCTGAACCGCCGGCGACGTCTGGCCGGGAGCGGCGACGATCGAGATCTCGTCGATCTCCTCGAAGCACTTCAGGCCCGTGCGCGCGCCAGGGCCGTTGTCCTTGCCGATGTAGAGACCATCGCGAGTTGCCCGGCGTCTTGACCTTGGGCGCCTCTTTCGGCGCGTCGGCCTTCTTCTCGCCCTCTTTCGCCGGACCGGCGGGAGCAGCCGCGACCGGCTCGATCTCCAGCGACGACGGCGCGCCGACGTTCACGACGAAGCAGCGCGAGCCGCCGTTGTTGAAGAAGCCGTAGACCGCGTGCGCGAGGTGGGTCGACTGCGTGAAGTCGCCGAACGTCTTCACGAACTGCGACCAGTTCGTGATCAGGACGGCCTCGTTCGCCGGTCCCATCATCGGACTCGCCGAGGAATCCGACGGTGTTGGTACCGACGGCCTCGATCGGCTTGGAGCCGCGATCGACTTCTTCTACGTAAACGCCAGGAGACAGATAACTCGTAGCCATTTCAGCCCCTCCTTCTAGAGTCAGCAGTGCGCCAGGCTGCTGTTCACAGGCGCGGTGCCCGTTGCACGCCCTGTGAGATGGTTATCGGCGACCGACTACAAAAGTTGCTAGCGTTTCACTTTGTTCAGCTTGTTGAGATCGAAAAAGCGCACGTCCTTCTCTTGAACCCTGCGAATTTCCACCTCTCCTGCCGGATAGATGGGAACGGTGGTCCAGCACTGAATCGCCGGCTTCATGGGCTGATTGATCGACGCCCAGAAGCGCGAGAGCACGCCCTCGTCCAACTTCTGTGACAAAGTTAACGGGATAAAGCTGTCCGGCTTCCACGACTCGCCCTTCAAGTCGGGGCCGCTGATCGTCGGATGCTCGAGCAGCCCTTTGATGGCGCCGCCCATGAGTAGCTGTTCTTCTTCGGGGGTTTGCGCCCACGTCGACACCAGATAGTCGAGGCGGACCCAGAGCGGCATGTCGCGCGCGACCTCGCGCTGGCGGCCGTCGGGCCCGACCACGGTCTCGATGAACTGACCGGTGCGGTTGGAGCCGAGTCCTTCGTCGTCGAGCGAGATGTTGTAGAGGTAGACGCAGACGGCGGGGAGCTTGCCTTCGATCGCTTCTTGCTTAGGAGCAGCTACGACCAGGTGAACGCGCTTGTAGCCGCTCTCCTTGAAGACGTTCTGTAGGAGCTGGCCAACGGACTCGCCGGCCTCCTTGATGACGTGGTGCTGCCCAGACGCCGTGGCCATTGTCACACCCCCCACACACGCTGCCTGCCGACAAAGCAGGCGCCCCATCATGGGGAAACGAAGTCCCCGAGTCAACCAGAATGACTGCGGATTCTGCTCTTGCAGGAGCGACGCGTGCTACATTAGAAAACGACAAAAATGGAAACTGGCAAACTGAAATTGGAAGTGGTGTCGGGTGGTGAGGCGAAGGTCCCGGCGATCAAACCGTCGGTCGACGAAACATCCCTGACACACAAGCAAGTCGTGCGCGGTCCCTTCTGGCAGAAGATCACGGCCTACGCGTCCGTCAGCGAAGCCGAGTTCCTCGACCACAAGTGGCAAGCGAAGAACACGATCACCAACGTGCAGAAGCTGATCGCGGCGCTCGGTCCGCTCGCGTCGTCGGAGTTCATCGAGGACGCGCGCCGCGGCTTCGAGAAGGCGCCGATGAGCGTGCGCGTCTCGCCCTATCTGCTGTCGCTGATCGACTGGAGCGACCCCTACAACGATCCGCTGCGCCGGCAGTTCATTCCGGTGTCGTCGCGGCTCTTGCCCGATCATCCGAAGCTCGGGCTCGACAGCTTGCACGAGCGCGCCGACATGCCGGTCGAAGGGCTCACGCATCGCTACGTCGACAAGGCGCTCTTCTTGGCGCTCGACACGTGTCCGGTTTACTGCCGCTTCTGCACGCGCAGCTACGCGGTCGGCATCGACACCGACGAGGTCGAGAAGTTTCACTTGAAGGTGAACGCCGAGCGTTGGGCGCGCGCGTTCGATTACGTCAAGTCACGCAACGAGCTCGAGGACATCGTCATCTCGGGCGGCGACGCCTATCAGCTGCGCGCCGATCAGCTGGCCGAGATCGGCGACGCGCTCTTGGCGATTCCGCACGTGCGCCGCATGCGCTTTGCGACGAAGGGTCCGGCGGTCATGCCGCAAAAGATCCTGACCGACGAGGCGTGGACGGACGCGCTCACCGGCGTCGTCGAGAAGGGGCGCAAGCAGCACAAGGAAGTCGTGCTGCACACGCACTTCAACCATCCGAACGAGATCACCGGCATCACCGAAGCCGCGATGAACAAGCTGTTCGAGCGCGGCATCACCGTGCGCAATCAGGCGGTCTTGCAGCGCGGCGTCAACGACGACAAGGACGTGATGAAGCTGCTGGTCAAGCGGCTCGGCTACGTCAACGTGCATCCGTATTACGTCTATCAGCACGATCTCGTGCAAGGCGTCGAAGACTTGCGCACGCCGCTGCAGACCACGCTCGACATCGAGAAGTACGTGCGCGGCGCGACGGCGGGGTTCAACACGCCGACGTTCGTCGTCGACGCGCCCGGCGGCGGCGGCAAGCGCGACGCGCATTCGTACGAGTTCTACGATCGCAACACGGGCGTGTCGGTGTACACGGCGCCGTCGGTGAAGAAGGGCTTCTTCTTGTACTTCGATCCGATCGACACGCTGCCGGTCGAGTCGCAGAAGCGCTGGGCCGATCCGAAGGAGCAGCAGGTCATGCTCTCGGACGCCATCAATCAGGCGCAGCCGCAAAAACGCTAGTCGCGCTACGTCTTCGCGCCGATTGCGCGCGACTCCTCGACTGCTAAAGTCATTCGATGATGCGAACCGCGATCGTGCTCTGCGTGCTCGTGACGAGCGGCGGCGCGCGGGCCGAGCGGCGCTGGCTGCGCGCCAACTTTCACGCGCACGCGGCGGCCGATCACGTCGACGACGACGGCGCGGAGACGGCGGCGCAGCTGCATCAGGCGGTGCGCGCGGCCGGCTTCGACTTCTCGCTGCATACGCCGCATTGCGTGAAGGACCAGGGCGCGACGGGCGCGCAGCATTATCTCGACCAGCGCGCCGAGGAGTCGCAGCTGAAGGTGCCGGGGTTGACGATCGCCCTCGGTGAAGAGCTGTCGGTCGCCGACGGGCCGAGCTACGCGCGGCGCACGACCGTGCTGGGCCGGCCGGCGCCAGGCAACCTCAATCACCTTACGATCCTCGGCAACAAGTCGCTCCTGCCCTATCGTCAGCTGAGCCCGGCGCAAGCGTGCGATCGCGCGCACAAGGACGGCGGCGTCTGCATCGTCAATCACGCCGGCCCCGGTCCGATGATGTGGGAAGAGGGTTACTGGGAAGCGCCCGCCAATCGCGGTCACGTCGACGGGCTCGAGGTTTACAACGGCGAGGCCTTGGGCGCGATCGGCATCGACTTCGAGAGCCGTTATCGCGAGGCGACGGCCTATCGCGGGCTCGGCCTGAAGATCGCGGCGACGACGGGCGCGGACACGCACGGGCCCGAGTCGGTGGCCAAGACGCAGGCGAAGCTGGCGGGATTCGCCGGGCCGGCGAAGAAGCTCGTGCACCTGATGTTGCCGGCGGCGACGAGCGCGCGACCGGAGCTGGAGGCGGCGACGCTCGTGCAAATCGACGACGGGCCGGACGTGACCGCGGCGGTCATCGCGGCCATCAAAGCGCGGCGCACGGTCGCGACCGACGCGCTGCCGAATCTGACCGTCGCGCTCGACGGGATCGGCGAGACGCGGCGCCGGCGCGACGTGCAGCTGTCGCTGCGGCTGTCGCGGCGCTTGGCCGAAGTGACGCTCTATCGCGAAGGCACGGCGCTGCAGACGTGGCACGACACGGACGCGGTCGATTTCGCGGAGACGATCGCGACGCCGGCGGCCTACGTCTTCGGCGCGCGCGACGGCAACGGCCGCCTCCTGACGTCGGCGATTTGGTACGAGCCGCCCAAGTAGCCGCTACGGCATCAGCGACCACAAGAGCGAGTGCGCGGTCGCCGAAGCCCACAGCGTACGCGTTCGTCCGCGCAGCACACCGAAGCCGACGCCTTGCGCGAAGAGCGCGACGAGCCGCGGCGGAGCGAGCTCGCCGTGCGCCATTGTAAACAGCGCCGCGACGATGACGAGGCCGAGCCCGTAGCCGCAGCGACGCATGAGCGGTGGCTGCAGGTAGCCGCGAAACAGCGACTCCTCGACGAACGACGCGAGCGCGCCCATCGCCAACAGCTGCGCCCGCTCGTTCGAGACGCGCAGCTGCATGACGAACGGACAGCGCGCGCAGCCGCCGGTTCCGCCGTCGTGCGCGCGGTCACGCCCTGCGCAGCCGCGTCAGATGCCGTAGATTTTACGTAAATGCGCGGCGCACAAGAACGTCGCGTCGCCCGTTCTCTGTCGCTCGCGCGCGCAATCGGGACAGTGGTCGGCGTCGGGAAACGTCTCCTCGACGCGCAAGAGCGACTTGGCCCGCTCGATTTCGAGGAGATGCTTGGCCTTGTCCTCGTCCTTCATCGCGCGTCGCTCGCCTCAGGAGTAGAGCTTGTCGAGCGCGTTGCCGTAGCGCGCCAACACGTTGCGCCGCTTGACCTTCATCGTCGGCGTCAGCAGATCGTTCGCCGTCGTGAACTCCTCGTCGGCGATGACGAACTTCTTGATGCGCTCGTAGCTCTTCCAGTCGCTCGAATACTTGTCGAGCTCCTTCGAAATGAGCTCGCGCATCTGCGGGCTCGACATGATCGCCGTCAGCGACGTGCCTTGCAGCCCATTCTCTTCCGCCCACTTTTGCGCGTTCTGATGATTGGGCACGATGATGGCGACGTTGTACGGCTTGTCGGCGCCGTGCAGCATCACCTGCGCGATGAACGGCGACAGCGTCAGCTTCTCTTCCAGCGGCGCCGGCGCGACGTACTTGCCGTTCTGCAGCTTGTACAGCTCCTTGACGCGGCCGGTGACGCTGAGAAAGCCGTCCTTGTCGAAGCGGCCGAGATCGCCGGTGCGCAAGCCGCCTTTGGCCGTCATCACGCGCGCGGTCTCTTCCGGCTGGTTGTTGTAGCCGGCCATGACGCCGGTGCCGTAGATGATGATCTCGCCGTTCTCGGCGTCGCCGCCGGGCGCGTCGTGATCGAGCTCGAGCTGCACGCCGGGCAGCGCTTTGCCGACGGTGCCGATGCGGCGCGCGCTCGGCTGATTGCAACAGGCGATGCCGCTCGACTCGGTCATGCCGTAGCCTTCGTAGACGTCGATGCCCAAGTTGTCGACGAACTCGGCGACGTCGGGCGACAGCGCGGCCGCGCCCGAGCAGGCGAACTGCAGCTTGCCGCCGAAGCGCGCTTTGATCTTGCCGAACACCAGCGCCTTGGCCAGCGGCAACGCGACGCGCTCGCCCAAGGTCGGCGACTGACCGCGCTTCTGCTTCGAGCGGCAGCGCAGCGCGGACTCGAACATCCAGCGAATCAGCTTCGGCTTCTCGGCGACGTTGGCCTGCACGCCCGCGTAGATGCGGTTCCAAATTTGCGGCACGGCGTAGAGCACCGTCGGCTTGACCTCGCCCAAATATTCGAGGATGCGCTCGCGCTTCTCGCAGATCGCCATCGAGGCGCCGATCGAGATCATGCCGTGCAGCTCGACCGAGCCGCCGTAGACGTGCGCCCACGGCAAGAAGGCGAGCGAACGGTGCGAGCCGTCGATGGGCACGACCTCTTGGAAGCCGGAGACGTTGCCGGCCAAGTTCGCGTGCGACAGGCGAACGCCCTTCGGTTTCCCCGTGGTGCCCGACGTGTAGATGAAGAGCGCGATGTCCGAAGGCGCCGGCGTGATCGCCGGAACATCGCGCGCGGCGCCCGATTTCATCAGCGCAGCGAACGAATTGTCGTCTGGCGCGTCGAAGTCGATGACATGTTTCAGCGACGGAATCTCGCCCGCGAACGCGCGCACGCGCTTGCCGATGGCGTCACCGGCGACCAAGCACACGCTGGCCGCGCAATCAGCGATGATGTATTGCCAATCGCCGTCGAGCTGCGACTCGTACATCGGCACGTAGATGGCGCCGAGCGACAGCGTGGCATAGGCGGCGACGGCCCATTCGAGCCGGTTGTTGGCGATGACGGCGACGCGATCGCCGCGCCCGATGCCGCGCTGCGCGAGGCCGGCGCGGCACTGCTCGACGAGCGCGCCGAGCTCGGCGAACGTCGTCCAGCGCCAACCCTCGTCGCGACGAACGCCGAACACCGGTCGCTCGGCGAGGCGGCCCACGACGTCATGGAGCATGGTGACGAGATCGGTGAACCGGGGCGTGAATGTCATGGCGCGTCAGTATACCGCGAAAACGCCACAAACGGGTGCGGTGACCCGCACTTGCCGCTTGCCTTCGCTCGCCGCGCGGTTGCAAGATGCGCCCCTATGCGTTCGCTCCTGGTCGTCGCCGCCGCTGTCGCGCTGTTTCTGGCGGCTGGCGCGTGCGGCTCACAAATTACCGTGCCCGACCAAGGCGTCATCGTCCTCGGCTGCCGTACTCCCAGCTTCTGCTACACGACCACCTGCGACTGCCTCCGCGCGTCGACCGCCGGCCCGCCCGACGACGATCACCCGGGTGGCGCCTGTGTCGTGACCGCCGTCTGCGACGACGGCTTGCCGCCGTCCAAGACCGACGATCCCGGCAGCTGCTACTGCCCGGCCACTTCGCCCGGCGTCGACGGCGGCGACATTACCGTCCAGTGCGAGGAGCCGTCGATGCTCTGCGTCGGTCGCGGCCCGGTCTGCACCGGCGCCGGCGCCTACTGCTTGCAGGCCGGCTCCACGCAGGCCAGCTGCGGAATCGACTCCGGCGACCCGCCGCAGCTCGTCCCGGTCGCAGGTCAACCGACGCTCGAGCCGCGCTGCCAGTTCACCGACGACATCTGCTGCGCCGGCACCGAGCAGCCCGACCTCGGCGTCCCCGAAACCGACTAATTCCCAGCACATCCGCAGCGCGCGGCCTGACGAGCTCGTCGGCCGCGCGGCGCCCCATTCACGCGATGAAACGCGCCCGCTAGTAGTGCAGGATGCGGTCGAGGTTCTCGAGCTCCCAACGCGACGCGCGCGCGTAGTGCTCGAACTCGGCCTCTTCCTTCATGAACTCGGGCGTGTGGAACTGCCGCCTGCCGCCGACGACCGGGATGTCGTGCTTCTGATGCAGCATCTCGTGATAGACGATCCACTCCACGAACAGCCGCGGCACGAACGGCCGATCGAGCGATGCGTGGATGCGAATCAGCCGATCTTCGACCGCGTACGAGCCCATCTTGATCGACGTGCGCCGCCGCCGCTTGCCGCCCGGCTGCGCACGCTGGCTCCACGTGATGCGCGCCTCGATGCGGTTGTTGAAGTAGCGCGCGTTGATCTGATCGTAAATTTCCTGCAGATCGTGCACTTCACCGCGCGTCTCGATCGTAAAGACCGTCGGCCGCCGGCGGCGCGCGCGGCGAATCTTGCGCTGGTTGACGTCGATGAAGCGCGACAACGCCTGCGACGCGTCGCGATCGTTGCGCGCCACATAACGCCCCACGGCATCGACGACTTCGTGATCGGCGTCGAGGAACATGTGGTGCAAGCGCAGGCGAAAGAGGCCCTTCTCGCGCTTGACCGAAATCATCGTGTAGCGATTGTCGGTCACCGCGAGCGCCAGCCGCGCTTCCGGTGCATGCGCGCCCATCGCATCGAAGATTCGCTCTTCGAGCTGCTTGCGCGCCTGCTCGTCATCGACCGGTGGCGCCTCTTTGCGTCGCGGCGTGACCGGCTGTATCGATCGCGTGCGCGCCAATTTGGGCGCCTGCGCGGCACGCGTGGGTGGCTCCGAGAGCGGGCTTTCCAAGAGTCGCGGGGTCAGCTCGAGGCGATTCACGAAGACCTCCCAAGACATCAGAATCAAAAGGTAATTACTAATGCGCCCGGATCGAAACCGACGAAAAAGTATATCGTCGGCAAGCCCGTGTCGCAACTTATCCCCAGTCCGAATCATTATCGCCTGCGCTTGTAGGAAGTTGCGTGTTCGGGCGGTTTTTTTGGCGGTAATATTTGCACATGGTGCGGGTTCTGTTCTTCGCGGTGGTCCGTGAGCGTCTCGGTCGTGATTCCGATGAGTTGGCGCATTCACCGGGCATGACCGCGGGCCAGCTGTTGGACGTTTTGCAGGCGCGCCACCCCGCTTTGGCCGGGCTGCGTTCGGCCATAAAGGTGGCTGTTAACGAGGACTTCGCGCCGCTCGACCGGGTCCTGGCCGACGGCGATGTCGTGGCCTTGATCCCGCCGGTCGCCGGCGGCGCCGCCGGGCTGTTCGCGCTCCGCGACGAGCCGCTCAGCCTGGACGAGGTCGTCCGCGCGGTCACGAGCGAGGAGCTGGGCGGCATCGCGACCTTCACCGGCATCGTGCGCCGGCACAGTCGCGGCAAGCGCGTCGTGCGGCTCGAGTACGAGGCGTACCGGCCGATGGCCGAGCGCAAGCTGCGCGAGATCGGCGCGCAGTTAATGATGGAGCAGCCGGGCGTGCAGCTGGCGATCGTGCATCGCGTGGGCGTGCTCGCCGTCGGTGAAGCGGCGGTGGTCATCGCGGCGGCGGCGGCGCATCGGGCGGCGGCGTTCGACGTCTGCCGCGCGGCGATCGATCGGCTCAAAGAGTCGGTGCCGATCTGGAAGCGGGAAGTGACCGAGGATGGCGCGACCTGGATCGGGCTCGGTCCGTAGCTGCGCGCGCGTTGAAAGCGCAATCGGGCTCACGAGCTTTCCGCACAAGTACGAATTCTGTGCGACATGTAGCAACTTCTTCCGCCCTTTGACCGAAGACCTAAACAGACGGTTCGCAGAACGGCAAAGGGAGGATCGGCATGGTGATGCTGCTGGACGCGGACTTCGCGCCGCGCGGGGAGCAGCGCGGCGCAACGCGGCCCGTCGACGATGATGGTCGCTTCGGGCGCCTCGTGCTGCTGACGCCCGATGGGCAGCGGCGCTCGGTCGCGCGCGAAATCGCCATCGGCAGCGCGCCCGACAACGATCTGTGTCTGCTCAATGATCCCTGCGTGTCGCGTCGCCATTGTGTGATCGCGCCGGTGGACGGCCGCTTCGTCGTGCGCGATTTGGTGTCGACGAACGGCACGTGGGTCAATGGCGTGCGCGTGCCGCACGCCGAGCTGCGGCCGGGGACGATCTTGACCGTCGGTGGCACGCGCCTGCGCGTCGTGCTCGACGATCGCACCGACGCGGCCATCGTCGGCGAATCGGGCGCCATGCAGCGACTGCGCGCCGACATCGGCAAGCTGTCGACGGTGCCGCTGCCGGTGTTGATTTACGGCGAGACGGGGACGGGCAAAGAGCTCGTGGCCAAGGCGCTGCACGAGCAGAGCGGACGGCGCGGACAGTTCGTCCCCGTCAATTGCGGCTCGATCCCGAAGGATCTGATCGAGAGCGAGCTGTTCGGGCACGAGCGCGGGCGCCTTTACGGGCGCGGGCGCGCGGCGCAACGGGCTGTTTCAGGAGGCCGATCGCGGGACGCTGTTCCTCGACGAGATCGGCGAGCTGCCCGAGCAGCTGCAGACGCGGCTGTTGCGGGCGCTCGAGAACGGCGTCGTGCGCCCGGTCGGCGCGACGCGCGAGGCGATGGTCAACGTGCGCGTCGTCGCGGCGACGCACGTCGATCTCGAGCGCGCCGTGGCCGACGGCCGCTTTCGGCGCGACCTCTATTATCGCTTGGCGGCGGCGGTCATCACGACGCCGACCTTGCGGGCGCGACGCAGCGACGTGCCGCTCTTGGCCGAGCGAATTCTGCAGGAAGAGGCGGCGATGGGTCTGCGCTGCCAGCTGTCGGCCGACGCGATGGCGTCGCTGATGGAGTATCCGTGGCCGGGCAACGTGCGCGAGCTGAAGAACGTGCTGCGACGGGCGGCGGCGCTCGGCGGGACCATCTTGGAGCCGCACGATTTTACGTTCGGCAGCGCGCTGGCGACGATGGAAGACGACGACTCGGTGCAGATTCAGGGGCAGACGTTCGAGCAGATCGAGCGGCAGGTGCTGGAGCGGACGGTGCGGCGTTGCGGCGGGAATCAGCGGGCGGCGTCGGAGGAGCTGCGCATCCCGCGGTCGACGTTGAACGACAAGCTGCGCCGTTACGGCATCGAGCCGGCGCAGCCGACGGGGCGCAAAGAGCGGCGCTGAACGATCGATTATTCGGTGGCGGGCGCGGGCGGTGGTGCGGGTGCGGGGGCCTCTTCGGTCGTGCCGCCACCACCGCCGGCGGCACCGTTGCCGCCGACTCCGCTGCCGCCGACGCTGGCATTGACACCGCCGCGGAAGCCGGGCCGCATCATGCGCGGTGTCGGCGTCGGCGTCGAGCCGGCCGGAGTGTCGCTCTGCGCGCCCGGCGGCGATGAGGCGCTGCCTGCGCCCGGCGGCGGCGGTGAGCCGGAAGGCGGCGCGACACCGGCGCCGCCGCCGACCGGCGGCGCCTCATTGTTCGCCGGCGGCGGAGGAGGAGGCGGCGGCGACGCGTAGACGGGCGGCGGCGGCAACGTCGGCATCGGCGTCGGCGCTTGCGGTAGCGCGCGCGGCGGCGGCGTCGCGACCGTCGTCGTCGGCGGCGGCGACGACGGGCCGCCGGCCGAGGTCACGCCCGGCGGCGGAATCCCGACTCGGGATGACCTGCATGCTCATGAGCGCGCCGGTCAGCTGGATGCCGATATAGCCGTCGCCGCGTTTGCCGGACGCGCCCAGGCCGTTGTTGACGAGCTCGATCGTCGGCTCGCGCTTGATCAGCGCCTCCGACGGACGAAACTTCAAGTACGCGTGCATCTGCGACAGGCCGATCGGATCGCGCAGCTCCAAGTAGCCGTCGAGCGTCATGTCGACGTCGGCCGAATGGACGCGCACGCCTTCGAAGCGCGCCCGGCCCTTGTCGACGATGACTTGGCCGCCGAGCTTGCCGACCTGAATGCGCGGGAACGTGATGCCGGCGGAGAGGAACGGATCGTTGGGGACGGTGAGCTTGGCCTTGCCGTCGCCGATGGCAGCATCCTCGAGGTCGATGTCGATGGTGCCCGACGTGTTGCCGACGAGGTTTTTGAGGACGTCGAGGTCGAGGCTGCCCGAGAGCGTGCCTTCCAGCGGCAAGCCGACCGCCTGCTGAATGCTGGGCACGCCGCCGAGGACGAGCTTGTCGAGATCGATCCTCATCTTCGTGCCGTCGTTGTTGCCGGACAGCTGCCCCGACGCCTCGCCCGACAGCGCGTGCGCCTTGAACGAGTAGCTCGTCTTGCCGAACAGCGTCGACAACACGCCCAGCCGAATGCGCAGATCGTCGACGAGATAGCGCGTCGGCTTCTCGGTGACGTTGATCGGCCGCGTGCGCAGCACGATGTCGCTGGCCTTGAAGCCGAAGCCGGTCAGCATCGTCAGGTCGAGGTCGCCGATGGTCACGTCCATGCCGAGCGCCATCGGCTGGCCCGTCGACACGTCGGCCGACAGCGCCGCCTCCAGCCGATCTTTGACGCGCTCTTTCGGCACCGACGTCAAGAACATCGACACGGCGACGACGAGCGCGAACGCCGGATAGCCGATCCACGACAAGAGCTGCTTTTGCCGCGCCGTCAGCTCGACTTGCTGCCAACGATCGACGAGTGCTTGCAGACGCGGGTTCAACTTTTGTCTTCCTTCTTGCTCGTGCCCTTGCCCGTGTCGGCTTTTCGCTCGTAGGTCGAGACCGTCATCGTCACGTCGAGCTGCTCGTGCTTGTCGTCGCGCGTGTGCACCTCGAGGGCGGTCACGACGACCATGCTGCGGCCGGTCTCGACGGCTTTGAGGAACTTCGTCAGCTGCTCCAGCGTGACCGCGCCCAAGCGGAGCTCGACGCTGCGCTCGATGAACGCCTTGTTCGACGTCGCCTGCTCGCGCGGCGTCGACTCGGGAATCTCGACGCCCGCGTCCTTGGCCGCCTGCTCGAGATAGCCCTGCAGCTGCACCGGCGTCTGGCCGAGCCGCGTCTCTTGCTGCGCCGCCTTCGCCTTCATGCGCAGATAGGCGTCGCGCTGCGTGTCGAGGTCGCGCAGCGCTTGGCGCATGTCGCTGTTGCGCTGATCGAGCGTCTCGAGGCCGTCGGTGATGAAGTAGCCGATGCCGAGCGTCAAGAGCACGACGGCCGTCGCCAACATGGCGCTGACCAGCGTCCGCTCGCGCTGCGATAGGCGCTCCCACTTATCTCTTAATGCTTGTAGTCGTTCACTGAGCGTCATTCTGATTCCTCACGGGCACGACGCGGTGATCGTCAACGTGAACTGCTTGAGCTCGCCCGGCTTGTCGCCTTCCTTCTTCTCGCCCGAAGGTGGCGCCGTCACCGACGAGATCTTGCCCGTCTCGATGGACTCGAAGCATTCGATCTTCTTCAGCTCGGCCACGAGGTCGTCGACCTGCGCCGCCGTCTCCGCCGTGCCTTTGATGTACGTCTTCTTGGGCTTGATATCGAGCTCGGTGATGTCGAGCTTCGTCTTGTCCGGCGCCGGCACGTGATGCGAAATGTCGTCGAGCAAGTCGTACGCGGTCGTCGTCGGCACCGGCGGCGCGCCGCCTTTGACGCCGCCCGAGTGCAGCTCCTCGGACACCGCTTTGCCGTCGAGCATCTCGTGGCCGAAGAGCTCGGTGGTCTGCTTGCGCAGCCGCGCCTCCAGCGTCTCCGACTCCTTGCGCAGGCCGCGCAGCGACGCCGCGGCGTTGATCGCCGAGAAGGCCAAGATCGCCAGCACCGAGGCCACGAGATAGCCCGCTTTGCCGCGTAAATAGGAGTAGTCGGTGCGATAGGCGAGGTCCGACTTGCGCAGGTTGACCTGCGGCACCGGCGCGGCGGCGGCGAGCGCCAGGCCGAGCGCCTGCGCCGGCAGCGCGGCCGCGGTGTGCGGCTCGCCGGCGCGCGTGGCCTCGGCGACGGCGGGCGCGAGGAACGGATCGTCGGCGGCGAGCCGCAACGACGACGCCGGAATGCCGAGCTCGGCCTCGACGTGCTCGACGAAGCCGTCGAGCCGCGCGGCGCCGCCGGTGACGAGCACGCGATCGGGCCCTTGCTCGCCGGCCGCGCGATAGGCGGCGATGGTCTGCTTGAGCTCGCGCATCAGCGGCCGCAGCGCCGCGCGCACCAGGCCGTCGACGCGCTGATGCGCCGGCGAGGCGAACGCGACACCGGGCGCGCCGATGAACGCTTGCTCGTGCTTGGCCGTCTCGGCGTCGGCCTCGGACATGCGGAAGGCGTCGGCCAGCTCTTGGGTGACATCTTGGCCGCCGCGCGGAATCGAGCGCGCGAACAGGACCGTCGTGCCGCGAACGACGCAGACGTGGGTCAGCCGATGGCCGAAGTCGACGAGCGCCTGCGTCTGCAGGTCGCTGCCGTCGGGGCTGGCGGCGAAGGCGTGGCCGCGCAAGGCGGCGTACGACAGCGCGGCGGCGCCGACGACGCGCGGCTCGGCGCCGACGGCGGCCAGCGCCTCCACCTGCGCGCGCACGGCGTCGCGCGGCGCGGCGACGGCGATGACGTTGGTGCTGGTGGTGCCGCCCTCGCCCGCTTTGGTGGTCGAGATGACGCTGTCGTAGACCAGGCCCTCGAGCTCGCCGAGGATCACCGACTCCAGCTCGTAGCCGAGCACCTGCTCGATCTTCTTCGGATCCGAGAACGGCATCGTCAAAAGGCGCAGCGTCGCTTCGCCACCGAGCGCAGACGCGAACATCTCGGCGTGCAGCCCTTCGGCCTGGATCAGCTCGCGGACGGTGCGCGCGGCGCGGGCGAGCTCGGTCTCGCCTTCGAGCGGCTCGGCCAAGCGCCGTTCGTAGAGGCCGGTCAGCTGCGACTGACGAAAGCCGGCCGACAGCTCGACGAGCTTGACCGACCACGAGCCGAGATCGATGCCCAAGATCTTGTGTGCCATGTCAGTCCTGCCGCCAGTAGAGCCAAGTACCTTTTAGATCGTTGGGATCGACGCTGGTCGTGTTCTGGTTCACGTGCTCGGTGTCCCAGATTCCGCGGATGTGCACTTGGATCTTCTTTTCGCGCGTGCGTTGAATGGTGCCCACCGAGTCGAGCCGATAGACGCGGCGCGCGCCCATCGTCATCACCTGCTTGGCCTTGGTGCTGTCGAGCTGAATGCCGAGCAGGCCCGACGACGAGCTCGACGAGGACGAGGACGTCGAGCTGCCGCCCATCATCGACGAGATCGCCGACTCGGGATCGTTGATGAACTTGATGAAGGTGTCGATGTCCTTGACGAGCGCGCCGCCGGTCATCGACATGAGGCCCAAGATCCGCTGCGACAGCGCCGCCACTTGCACGTCGTCGAGCAAGATCTGGCTCGTCGGATCTTTGGCCGAATAACGGATGATCGCGGCCAAAATCGGCCACTTCTCCGCGGGAACGGCGCCGATGTTGACCTTGCAGCCGCCGTAAACGGTGAACAGCTCGCCGAAGCTCGACCACAAGGCGTCGCCGACGCCGCGCACGAGGTTGACCTCTTCGAGCGTGTCGTAGAAGTTGTTGCGCGCGCGATAAGGGTCGCGAGTGCCGTCGTAGTTGTAGGTCTCGCCGCCGCCGCCGGACGTCGACGGCGTCGTCTGGCCGGGCGTCGTCACCGTCGGCATGAAGCCCTGCTCGTCGACGTCGGTCCAGTCGATGATGGCGCGCGCCGTCTCGTCACGCGTGGCGATCTGGCCGTCGCTGTCGGGCCAGCCGAACAGCCGCCAGGGCGGGTTGTCGTAGCGCGGCGGCCAAAAGAGCGCGGCCAAGAGCCCATACAGCGCCTGCGCCGACTGCGCGTTGGGGTTGAGCCCGCCGCCGCAGTTGAGGTTGATGCGGCCGTCGTCGGAGGCCATGGTGACGTCGAAGGTCGCGCCTTTGCCGACGCCGAGGCCCTTCATCTGCGACACGTCGAAGCCGAGCAAGGCGCCGAGGCCGGCGCGCTCGTCCGATTCGCCGCCGAACGCCTTCATGAGGTAGGGCGCGAAGTCGGCGATCTGCATGTCACCGATGTACTGGCGGTTCACGTCGAGCACCGATTGTTGCACTTTGATCAACAGTCGCGACAGCTGCATGCCCGAGCGCGCCAGATATTCCGCGCGCAAGGTGTCGCGCGCGTTGGCCGCCGCCTCCAGGTCGACGCGCGCGTTGAACGAGAAGTCACCGACGACGGCGCCGAGCACGGCCAGCGTCACGGTCACGACGATGAGCGCCATGCCCGCTTGCCGATTGCGGCGCGGGCCGACCGGCCGCCGCAGGCGCTGCCAGAGGTCACGCAGGCGGCTCAATGGCCCACCGTCGCGCTCGAGCCGAGCGGGCTCGTCGTGACGCCCGCGGCTGCCGTGCCGCCACCGCCGGCGCTGCCGGTGCCACCGCCGGTGCCGCCGCCGCCGGCGACGCCGGGCAGCTGACCGACGGGCGTGGCGACGAGATCGCGCGGCTGATTGTTCAGCGGCTCCGTCATCGCGATGCGCACCTCGGTCTGGAACGGCACCTCTTTGCCGCGCTCGTCGCGCACCGTCAGCGTGATCTTGATCTTCGCCGGCAAGCGATCGGGTTGACCGTCGGCGGACGTCGTCGTCCACTCCTCGAGCCACGTCTTCTTGAGCGCGTCGTAGTAATCGAGCTTCAGCTTGACGACGTCGTCGCACACGATGTCGGCTTCGCCGGCCTGCTCGTCGATCTTGTAGTTCGACAGCCGGCGCGTCTCGCGGCGCATGAGGTTGGTCTTGCGCGAGTCGTCGCGATCGCGCGCCGCATAGTAGGAGACGAGCGCCGTGTCGCACTCGTTGGCGTCCTGATAGAGCCGCTGATGGCCGAAGTAGGAGAACGTCACCTCGTCGATGTCGCCGTGGCGCTTGCCGAAGAGGCGCGTGCGCCGCTCGGCCTGCGACGTGTCCTCGTCTTGCGAGACGTAGACCATCGACAGCTCGCGCGCCAGCCGCTCGAGGCCGAGGCGCACCGTGCGATAGCGACCGGCCTGCGCTTCGATCTGCGCCTTGGTGTTGAACGTGCCCTTGAACGAGCCCCACGTCAGCGTCGTCACCAGCGCCAAGATCGCCACCGCGACCATGACCTCGATCAGCGTAAAGCCGCGCGTGATCGTCGACGGGCGACGCATTAGTGCGTGCCTCCGCCGGCTGAGCCCGAGCCGCCGGCCGTGCCCGAGCCGCCGGCCGTGCCACCGCCGCCGGCTTTGCCGCTGGCGGCCGCGGCGCTGATCTGAATCGCCTGATCGACGCGGCGCACGTCGGTGTAATAGGCCATCAGCTCGACCTGCTGCGGCGTCTTGCCTTCGTACCAAATGACGTCGACGGTCACGCGCCGCAGCGCCTGCTCGAGCACGTCTTTGATGACGCCGAACTGCTGCGACAACGCGCCCGCGCTCGCCGACAGCGGATTGCCACCGTTGGCGCTGCTCGGGTCGCCGCCGGCGCCGCCGAGCAGGCCGCCGAGCGGCGACGACAGGCCGCCGGCCGTCTGCGTCGACGGATCGGTCGTGCCGCCGAGCTGCTGCTTGGCCTGCTGCGCGTTGGTCAGCACCGTCTGCAGCTGCGACGCCGACGGCAGCTCGACCTTGTCGACGACCACCTTCCACGTGAAGCGCGCGAAGCCTTTGTCCTCGAAGTTGCCCGAGGAGTCCTTCTCGAACTCGCCGAAGCCTTTGTCGTACAGCTGATCTTCGAGATCGATCATCTCTTGGCGCGCCAAGAACGTCGCCGTCGTCATCAGCTTGGCGTGGTTCTCGGCCTTGATGTTGCGCGAGATGCCGACGATGAGCCAGACCAAGCCGCCCGACAAGATGCCCATGGCGATCATGATCTCGAGCAGCGTAAAGCCGCGCGTTCTGCCTCTGCGCGTGCTCAACGCGGCACCACGGCTTTGTTTTCGTCGTCGGTGGCGCCGAACTCCGAGGCCTTGACCTCGGCCTTGTACGCCAGCACTTCGACGCGGCCGGTGAGCGGATGGACGACGAGCGAATACCAGGCGTCGTCGTCGGCCAGACGCACGATGGCGTTCTCGGTGTGGCCGTCGGGGAAGAAGTACAAATAGGCGCGGCCCTTCGAATACGGCTCGCGCTGCCGCGGCGTCAGCACGTCCATGAGGTGCGCGCGCTTGAGCTTGACCTGCGGCACCGTCGCGTCCTTGAACGTCTGGAACTTGGCGCGCTTCGGCCTGGGCGGCGGATCGATCGTGGCCGCGGCGCCGCCTTGCAAGGCCAAGAGGTCGTCGTACTTCTTTTCCTCTTCGAGCTTCTTGGCCTCGTCGGCGGCTTCGTCGAAGGCTTGGCCTTTGCCGGGCGATTCCTCTTTGGCGCGTGTCAAATACATGCGGTCGTCGGAGCGCTCGGCCCAGTATTTGTTGTCGTCGAGGTCGATGACGAGGCGGTAGTACGAGCCGGTGGTGACGGAGCGGTCGAAGCAGTAGCGAATGGCGCCGGCGAGCTTGGACGCGCTCGCGCGCAGCTCACTCTTGGCGATCGAACGAAAGCCATACACCGCGCCGCTCATGGCGATCCCGATGATGGCGACGACCACCAGGATCTCGATGAGCGTCATGCCCCGGCTGGCGGGGCGTCGGTGTAACCGCTTCGACATTGGGTGCGATCACAGCTCCCAGGACTTGATGTCGTCGGCGGTGCCTTCGGTCTTGTCCTTGCCCTTCGAGACGATGTCGGCGCCGTCGGTGTTGTGCTGGCCCGGGCACTGGAAGATGAGCGGCTGACCCCAATCGTCGACGACTTTGTGGTTCAGGTACTTCTGCGTCACCAGCTCATCGAGCGACTTCGGGCAGCCGTCGGTGTTGTCGGTCGCGTAATGAACCAGCGCCTCTTGCACCGTGTGGATGATGACCCTGGTGTTCTTGACCTTGGCCTTCTCGAACTGGCTCAAGGCGCCGACGGCGACCGAGCCCATGATCATGCCGATGATGGCCACGACGACCATGATCTCGACGAGGGTCATACCGCGCGTGCGACGCTGAGCCTTTTTCCGATTCCACCTACGGTCCATGTTCATCTCCTTCACTCAATTCACGAAGTCGTTCATCTGCATGATGGGGCTCAAGATCGAGAACACGACGAAGCCGACCGAGCCGCCCATCAACAGGATCATCAGCGGCTCGAGCAAAGTCGTCAGGCGCGACATCTTCATATCGACTTCGAGATCGTAGGCGTGCGCCACTTCTTCCAGCATCTGCTCCAGCTGACCCGAGCGCTCACCGACGGCGATCATGTGCGTCACGATCGGCGGAAACTCACCCGAGCGCTTCAGCGGCGCCGCGATCGACTCGCCCTCTTGGATCGACGCGCGCGCATCTTCGATGACCTTTTGCAGCACGGTATTGCCCAAGATCTGCTTGACGATCTCGAGCGCGCGCAAGAGCGGCACGCCCGACGACAACATCGTGGCCAGCGTCTTGGCGAAGCGGGTGATGGCGATCTGCCGCGCCAACGGGCCGATGATCCACAGCTTCAAGATGACGCGATCGACGACCGCGCGACCGGTGGCCGTGCGTTTCCAGCGGCGGAACATCTGGATGCCGAGGACGAAGAAAACCAAGAGCACGAGGCCCTTCCAGCTGCCGATGAGATCGGAGGCGCCGATGAGCAGCTCGGTGTTCCACGGCAGCGCCTTGCCGGTGTCGGCGAAGATCGACGTCACCTTGGGCACGACCGAGACCATCAAGAGCGTCATGATGCCGGCGCCGATGACGGTCATCGCGATCGGATAGAACAAGGCCGAGATGATCTTCGAGCGCAGCTTGTTCTGCGCCTCCAAGAAGTCGGCGAGGCGAAAGAGCACGGCGTCGAGGTTGCCCGACTCCTCGCCGGCGCGAATCATGTGCACGTACAGCTCTTGGAAGACCTTGCCGTGCCGGCCCATCGCGTCGGCCAGCGACGAGCCTTCGTTGACCTGCGTCTTGACGTCGGCGAGCACGCGCTTCATGCCCGGCCGATCGACCTGATCGACGAGCGCCGCCAAGCTGTCGGCGAGCGGCACGCCCGCCTTCATGAGCGTGCCCAGCTGCCGCGTGATGACGGCCACCGTCGCCGTGTCGGCGCTCTCGCGCTCCTTCCAATAGCGCATCGCCGCCACTGGATTGAACATGCCGAGGAGACCGATCGTCGCCGCTTGCCCGACCGCTTGACCGGCGGCCGCCGCGCGCAGCGACGCCTCTTTGGCCTCGGTGATGAGGACGCCGTCGCGCTTCAGGTTCATGCGCAGCGCGCGCAGGTTGTCGGCGTCCTTGACGCCGCTGACCGCGCGACCCCGCGTATCGAAACCTTTATATGAGAAGACCGGCATATATCCGTTTCTTATTACGCTCGCACGCTACTGCTTATCCTCGGCGGTGACCATCATGACCTCTTCCAGCGTCGTGGCGCCGGCGAGCACTTTGGCCGTTCCGTCGTCGCGCAGCGTGCGCATGCCCTTCGATATCGCCATTTGTTTGATCGTATTCGAGTCGGCATTCTTCAGCGCCAATTGACGGACGTCGTTGTCCATCAGCAGCAGCTCGTAGATGCCCATTCGGCCGAGATAGCCGCCCTTGCGAGCAGCGCTGGCAGCCGCCGTCGCGCGCTTGATAGAGCATGCCCTTCGGCGGCGGCGTGTACTTCGAGCGCAGCGGCGGAATCTTCACCTCGCCCGCATAGAACGCCGTCGGATCGATGCTCAGCTTCAAGAGCTCGCTCTCGGTCGGGCGATAGAGGCACGCGGCACTCCGGGCACAAGCGGCGCACGAGACGCTGCGCGAGCAGACCGACCAGCGACGACGCGACGAGGAACGGCTCGATCCCCATGTCGACGAGACGCGTGATGGCGCCGGCGGCGTCGTTGGTGTGGACGGTCGAGAAGACCAGGTGGCCGGTGAGCGACGCCTGAATCGCCATCGCCGCCGTCTCGCCGTCGCGAATCTCGCCGACCATGATGACGTCGGGATCGTGACGCAGATAGCTGCGCAACACGCCGGCGAAGGTCAGATCGATCTTCGGATTCGCCGGCACCTGCGAGATGCCTTCGAGCTGATACTCGACCGGATCCTCGACGGTCAGGATGTTGAGATCGGGCGTGTTGATCTTGGCCAAGCAGGCGTAGAGCGTCGTCGTCTTGCCCGAGCCGGTCGGGCCGGTGACGAGGATGATGCCGTGCGGGCGATGGATCAGCTCGTCGATGACGACCAAGTGATCGTCGCCGAAGCCGATGTCGGCCAGGTCGAGCAAGCACGCTCGAGCGATCGAGCAAACGGATGGTGATGCGCTCGCCGTTGACGCCGGGCGCGGTGGCGACGCGCATGTCGATGTCTTTGCCGGCGATCTTGCGGCGGATGCGCCCGTCTTGCGGCAGGCGCTTCTCGGCGATGTTGAGGCCGGCCATGATCTTGACGCGCGACAAGATCGAGTTGATGTAGTTGCGGTTGGCGCGCTTGACCTCCATCAAGTCGCCGTCGACGCGATAGCGCACGATCAGCTCTTTTTCGCGCGGCTCGATGTGGATATCGGACGCGCGCTCTTTGACCGCTTGGAACATCAGCGAGTTGACCCAGCGAATGATCGGCGCCTCGTCGGTCAGGTCGAGGATGTCGGCGAGCTCCTCGGCCTCGCCGTTCATCTCGCCTTCGCCTTCACCGAGATCGACGCCGCCCTCTTGACGCGCATAGACCTTGTTGATGGCCTCGATGATCTTCTGGCCGGGCACGACGATCGGCAGAATCTCGGCGCCGAGCGCGCGGCGCACGTCGTCGAGCGCGTGCACGTCGAGCGGGTCGGCGATCGCGACCTCGACGCCGCGCCCCTGACGACGCAGCGGCATCAGGCGATGCTGACGCGCGAAGTTGATGGGCACGCGCAGCGCCAGCTCGGGATCGCAGTCTTCCGGCTTCAGCTCGAGCGCGATCGGCAGGTCGAGCTGCGACGCCAGCGCCGTCAACATCTGATCTTCGGTGACGTAATTGCGCCGCACCAGGATCTCGCCGATGCGCCCGCCCTCTTCCGCTTGCTGGCGCAGCCCGTCGTTGAGCTGCTGCTCGGTCAGGCTGGTCTGGCGAATGAGGAGCTGACCGAGCGCGCGGTCGTGCACGCCGACGGCCGGCATCTCACCGGTCGAGCGCACCGCGGTAATCGTCACTTCCTCTTCGAACGCCATGCCGTCCTCCCCTTGCCGTCGAGCCGTGCCATCGATTGTCGGGCTTACGGATTATTCGTCGGTCGCTCTTCGATCATGACCGGCGGCGGCGGCGGCGGTGCCGGCCGCGGCGCCTGCGCCGGCTCGATCTCGACCGCGCCGTTGAAGTCGCGACCCATCGTCGCCTCGGCCGCGCGCAGATCCGACGCCTCTTCTTCCGCTTCGTGCGCCGTGCGGTTGATCTCCTCGAGGAGCCCGCGCTTGCGGCGATAGTCGACCTGCGCCTCGTAGTCGTGATCGTCGTGGAACGCCGAGTAGCGCTCCATGAACTCGCGCCGCTCACGAATCTTGCGCTCGAAAATGCGACGCAAGTCCGCCGGCTCGGTGACGATGTACGGCGTCAGCACGATCAACAGGTTCTGCTTCGAGATCGTCTTGGTCGTGCTCTTGAAGAGATAGCCCAGGATCGGGATATCACCGAGCAGCGGCACCTTGTTCACTGTATCTGACACGGAATCTTTGATGAGGCCGCCCAAAACGATGCTCTGCTGATCGTGCACGGTGACGACCGACTTGATCGTGCGCTTCGACGTCGCCGGTCCGAGGCCGTTGAAGTTCGGGTTGGAGACGTCCGACAGCTCGTTGTCGATCTCGAGGCGCACGAAGTCGTTGCCGCTGACGTGCGGCGTGATCTCCATCTTGAGCGCGACGTCCTGACGCTGGACCGACGTGCCGAGGCCGAACGTGGCGCCGGTCGTGCCGGTGGTCGCCGACGACGGGAAGCCGCCGAGCGAGCCGGGGAACGGCAAGTTCTGACCGACCGAGATCGTCGCCTTCTCGTTGTCGGTCGTCAGGATGTGCGGCATCGACACGACGTTGACGTCGCTGTTGGTCTGCAAGGCCTGCACGAACACGCCGAAGCTCGGGATCGACGTGCCCGGCGGCAAGCCGAGGATCGTCGACGCGCCCGGGATCGGCGGGCCGCGCAAGCCGGCCGCGAGTCCCGACAGCGCGGCGGGCGAGAACAAGATCGAGTTGACGCTCGACGAAGGCTCGGAGCCGCCGAACAGCAGCGACTGATTGCTGCCGCCGCCGACCGTCGAGCCGCCGTGCCACGCGGTGCCGAGGTTGCGCGTCTTGTCGACCGAGATCTCGAGGATGGTCGCCTCGACGAACACTTGATGGCGCGGCTTATCGAGCTTCTTGATGAGCTCGCGCACCGTGATGTAGTCGCGCCCCGAGGCCAAGACGACGAGCGAGTTGGTCGGCTTGTCGGACGCGATGCGCACGTCGCCTTCGAACAGCGCCGTCTTGCCGCCCGGCGTCGCGCCGCCCGAGGTCGGCGTCGGCGTCGGCGCCGCGGGACGGCCGGCGGTCGACGTCGAGCCGCCGGTCGAGCCCGAGCGGCTGACGCCGGCGCCGAGCCCGCCGAGCGTGCCGGCGACGTCGTCGGCGTTGGCGTTCTCCAGCTGAATGACGTGCACCAAATCGGTCGACGCATCGCCGCGCAGCGACTGCATGTCGAGCCGCTTCACCAGCGCCAAGATGCGCTGGTAGGCCTTCTCCGTCGAGACGATGACGAGCATGTTCTGCCGATCGTCGGGGATGATCTGCGACACCGACGAGATCGGCGCCCGGCGGACCGCGCTCGGCGCCCGCCGCCGCGTTCGCCGCCGCCGCTTGCGCGCCGTTGGGCGGCGTCGCCGATAAGTTCGGCCCGCGACGACCGCCCGCCGGCGCCTTCTCGCCCGACTTGGAGACGCTGAAGATCGTCGAGAGCATGTTGGCCATGTCGCTGGCCGAGACTTGGTGCAGCTTGATGACCCAAATCTTCTCGCCGCCCATCGGCACGTCGAGCTGCTGGACGACGTCTTCCATGCGCTTGATGTTCGAGCCGAGGTCGGTGATGACGAGCGTGTTCGTCGGCGCGTAGCTGGTGATGTCGCCGTCGCGGCTCTTCAAGCGATCGAGCACGACCTTCACTTCGTCGGGGCTGACGTGCTCGAGGCGCAGAAGGCGCGTGACGAACTGATCCTCGGGCGGCGGCGAGCCGTCCCCGCCGTAGGTCGGAATCGCGCTCTCACGCGCGCGGTTGGTCTCGATGATCTTCAGGACCTTGCCTTCGGGCTGCACCGTCAAACCCATCGTCTCCAGCGACGACAGGAACATGCGATAGACTTCCGGCGCCGTCACCGTATCGGGCGCGATGATGGTGACCTTGGACTGCCGGATCGAGCCCGGCACGATCATCGGCCGGCACATCATGGGCGCGATCGAGTTGAGCAGCGCCATCAAGTCGACTTCGCCGCGCAGCTCCCACTTGAACTTCTTGCCCGGCGGATACTTGTGGCACTCCTTGAGCGCCTCTTGCTCGCCCGGCAACAGCGGCGACGCGGTGCTGGGCGTCGACGGCGCTGCGGCGGGCGGGCTCGCGGCCGATCCACCGGCGCGCGTCACCGTCGGCGGCGTGGCTGTGCGCACCTGCGCAAAGACCGGCGTCGCCAGCAGCAAGACCATCGAAATCGAAGCCAATCGTGTCAAATTCGTCCTCATCGGAAGCGGATAATCGAGCGTTTGTAAGCGCGCGCGGGTCATTGAATCGTGTAGTCGAGCGGCACGGTCTCGCCGCGCCGGTCGACCGTGACCGACAGGTGGCTCGCGTTGCGCAGCTTCGTATACAACGCCAAGGCCGCGTCCGGCGTGGTCATGTCGCTGCCGTTGATCGCCTTGATGGTGTCGCCGTTCTGCAAGCCGATGCGGCCGAAGATGGACTGCGGACGAATGGCGTAGAGCTTGAACCCGTTGGGCTTGCCGTCCTTGATCGACGGGACGAAGCGCGCCGACGTCGCCAGCGCCGCCGTGTTCGAGAGCAGCTTGTCGACGACCTCGCGCTTGATGACGCACTTGGTGCCGCCGGTGCAGTTGATGCCGTTCTCGGGAATGTCACCGTTGCCCGGCTCGATCGTCGGCGCTTGCGCGATGGGAGCATTCGGCGTCGGCGGCGCGGCGTTGGCATCGAGGTCGACATACTCGCGCTTGCCGGCGTTGAGCAAGTAAACGCGCTTCGGCAGCACTTTTTCGACGGTGGCGCCGGTCGTCCCGATGGTCATGCCCTTGCTGAACATCTCGGGATCTTTCTCTTTCGTCGTCAGATCGCGCATGACGGCCATCGACCACGTGTCGCTGTTGGACACGTACATCGTCGACACCAGCTCGATCTGCAGCGACGTCTTCACCCAATCGTTCGAGATCGGCCCGTCGATCTTGTTCTCGGGCGGCTTGATGGGGGCGCAGCCGGAGCAAAAGATGTCGCGCTGGGTAATCGTCTCGCCGTCTTTGCCGTGCACTTTTTGCTGCGGCTGGATGATCGGATGGCGGTTCATCGGCTGCTTGACGTCGTCCCCGGCGAGATAGGCGCTCTCCACGAGATGACCCGCGGCACGGCCGGCGAACCCGGCGCAGATGCCGATCACCATCAGATTCACGACCCAGAAATACTTTTTGAGGATGGTCTCCATGACTCACGCGGACCGTCGGCCGCAGGCGCTCGACAATCAGCTTCCATGCCAGAGGTTTGTGCTAGGTTTCGCTTACTTACCGAGGGCCGAGAACGATTCCATTGCCAAATTGTCAGCATCCGACGCGCGCTGCGGATCATTTGACTCGACCGCATGGTCGCCGCCCGAAGCCGACTCGGGATCTTCGAGCTTGCGGTAGATGGTGCGGGTGGCGATTCCGAGCAGCTGCGCCGCCAGCCGCTTGTCGCCTTTGGTGTGCCGCAAGGTCTCGTGGATGACGCGCATCTCGATGTCGGCCAGCGGCGTCCCGATCTCGAACGTCAAGGCGCGGCCCGAGCCGGCCGCGACGGGCGGCGCGCCGCGCACCTCGCGCGGCAGGTCGTCGATGTCGATGACGCTGGCCTTCGACAAGACGACCGCGCGCTCGATGGCGTTCTCCAGCTCGCGGACGTTGCCCGGCCAGTCGTACTCGATGAGCACGTCGAGCGCCGCGCGCGTGCAGCCGGTGAGCGACTTGCCGTTCTTCTCGCGAAAGCGCGTCAAAAAGTAGTCGACCAAGAGCGGCACGTCGTCACGACGATCGCGCAGCGGCGGCACATTGAGCGCGATCACGTTCAAGCGATAGTAGAGATCCTCGCGAAAGGTGCCTTCGGCGACGGCGCGGCGCAGATCTTTGTTGGTCGCGGCGACGAGGCGGATGTCGATCTTCTGCGACTTGCCGCCGAGCCGCTCGATCTCGCCCTCTTGCAAGACGCGCAGGAGCTTGACCTGCACGCTGAGCGGGATCTCGCCGATCTCGTCGAGGAAGAGCGTGCCGCCGTCGGCGAGCGTGAAGCGGCCGTCGCGGCGCGCGACCGCGCCGGTGAACGCGCCTTTTTCGTAGCCGAACAGCTCGGCCTCGAGGATGCCTTCGGGGATGGCGGCGCAATTGACCGGGATGAAGGCGCGGCCGGCGCGTGGCGACGACTCGT
This sequence comes from uncultured delta proteobacterium, assembly GCA_963785725.1. GTDB lineage: Bacteria > Myxococcota_A > Polyangia > Palsa-1104 > Palsa-1104 > JAQBQH01. Next base: position 35,801 of record CAWAWS010000013.1, read on the forward strand.
GAATCTGCCGCGCCAAGAGCTCCTTGCCGGTGCCCGATTCGCCGAGCAAGAGCACCGTCGCCACCGACGGCGCCGCCTGCTGCACGACCTCGAGCGTGCGCCGCATCGCCAGCGACTGCCCGACGATAGGCCGGCGCCGCGTCGCTTCGAGCTGCGCCTTCAGCGTCTTGTTCTCGACGATGAGCGACTGCTTCTCGAGCGCCTTCGACACGACGCGCACGACATGCGCGCGCTTGAGCGGCTTGGTGATGAAGTCGTAGGCGCCTTCGCGCATCGCCTCGACCGCGGCCTCGACCGTGCCGTAAGCCGTCATCACCACCGTCTCGGTGTCGGCCGACAGCTGCTTGACCGCCTTCAGCAGATCGACGCCGCTGATGCCCGGCATCATCAAATCGGTGAGCACGACATCGACGCGGCGCTTGCGCACCACTTCGAGCGCGTCCTTGCCGTCCTTGGCCGTGAGCACCGTCAGCCCTTCGCGCGCGAAGATGCGCTCGAGCGACTCCAGGTTCGAGGCTTCGTCGTCGACCACCAGCAGCGTCGGCTCACCGTTCATGGACGAGCCTCCATTGCGTCAACCGGGCCAGCCCCGCCAACTTCAATTGTTTCAGCCACTTCGCGAATTGACACGATGTCAAGCTTGGCCGAGGCGCGACATTTTGGCAAGGAAGCGAGCGCCAGCTGGCAGATTTGTCGCGCCGCGAGCCGGCTTTGTCAGGATGTCGCCGTCTGTGCGGCTGACGGCGCCGTCGAAAACTCCACGCCGCGCCCGCGCCAAGTGTGCGATCGCACGTGTAGACGGCGCTGGCGAAGCGGGTGCAGAGTGAAAGAGGGCATGCGTGACCTCCTGCTGCTCGCCGTCTCCGTGCTCGCGACCACCGGCTGTCGTCCTCTGGAAGCGTGCGGCGGTTGCGCCGCCTACGAGAGTTGCGACACCGCCAGCAACCAGTGCGTCTTGAACGACGGCGCGCGCTTCGACCTCGAGGCCGTCGACGGCAACGTGCCCGGCGACGACTGGGATCCGTTCTTCGGCCCGCCCGATCCCTACATTTGCGTCAGCGGTCAGAGCAGCGCCGAGCAGTGCACGACGGTGAAATCGGACACGCACACGCCGACGTGGAACCAGGTGCTGCTCAGCGATCTCGACGGCGCGGCGCTCTTGAGCGAGCCGCTCGCCTATCGCTACGAAGACTCCGACCTCGACTCCGACGATCTCATCTGCGAAGGGCCGCTGACGCTCGAGAACGAGTGGGTCAACAAGGGCGGCTTCAGCTTCCGCTGCAGCAACGGCAGCTACGCCAACTTCGCGCTGCACAACACGGTCGTCGGCACGCCCGTCGCACCTTAAGCCGCAGCGTCGGCCGGCAGCGAGACCGTGAAGGTCGTGCCTTGGCCGACGGTGCTGTCGACGGCGATCGTGCCGCCGTGGCGCTCGACGATGCCGTGCACGATCGACAAGCCGAGCCCCGAGCCTTCGCCGACATCCTTGGTCGTGAAGAACGGATCGAAGATGCGCGACAACGTCTCCGGCGGAATGCCGGGCCCGTCGTCGGCGACGGTGATGACCGCTTTGCCGTCGCGGCGCTCGGTGGCGATGCGAATGGTGCCGCCCGAGCGACCGTGGCCGGCGAGCGCCTGCGCGGCGTTGGTCAAGAGGTTCATGAACACTTGGTGCAGCTGGCCGGCGTGACCGCGCACGCGACCGACGTCGCCATATTGCCGCTCGACGTGGATGCCGTTCTTCAGATGGTGACGCAGAAGATCGAGCGAGTCATCGATGCCGCGCTGGAGATCGACGTCGACGAGCCGATCGTCATCGCCGCGCGAATAGTTGTGCAGCGCCTGGACGATCTCTTTGGTGCGGCGCGCGCCGCGCTGGATGACGCGGATCATCTCCGACACGTCGGCGCGAATGTCGGCGGGAATCGTCGAGTCCGACAGCGTCGTTTCCAGCGGCCCGACCGTGTTGACGACGGCGTTGACCGGGTTGTTGATCTCGTGCGCGATGCCGGCGACGAGGCGACCCATCGACGCCATCTTCTCCGAGCGCACCAGCTCGTCCTGCGCGCGCCGCAGCTGCATCGAGCGCCTCGGCGATCTCGCGGTTACGCCGCTCGAGCTCGGCCGTGCGGCGCGCCACTTCGTGCTCGAGCGAGAGGTTGATCTCCGTCGACGAACGCAGCTTCTCGTTGAGCGCGCGCCGCATCTCCTCGAACGCGAAGGTCAGGCGCCCGACCTCGTCCGCCTCGCCCGACGACGACACGACCGGCCGATTCAAGTCGCCGCGCGCCATCGCGTCGGCGCGCCGCTCGAGCTCGCGGATCGGCTGCGTCAGATCGGTGGCGACGAGGATGACGAGCCCCATCGACACCAACAAGAGCACGACGAAGAAGTAGATGAGCACCTTGACCTGCGGCGCCAGATCGGGGCCGCGACCGCGATAACCGGGCAAGAGGACGGCGATGCTGCCGTAGTCTTGGTTGCCCAAGTACAAGCGCGAGTAGGCGCCGGTGAGCGAGTTGTTGGCCAGCTCCATGGCGCCACGATCGAGGCGGCGCATGAGCGCCTCGCCCGTCCACGGCAAGCGCGGCGGGCCGCGCCGACCGCCGCCGAGCGCGATCGGCCGCGCCTCGGCCGCCGGCGGCAAGTAATAGACGACCGCTTCGTCCTGCAAGCTGCCTTTGGGCGCCTTCCAGCGCACGGCGTCTTGCAGCACCTCGAGGATCTGCTCTTGCGACGGCGGACCTTGTCGCGCGGCCCGCTCGCGCAGCTCGGCCAAGGTCGAGTCGAGGCGCAGCTCGCCTTCGCGGCCGATGAACCCCGTCGCCATCGTTTTGTACTGCATATACGAGAGGAACAGCGACATGCCGCAGGCGAAGAACGTGAGCGCGCCGAAGCCGGCCAGCATCTTCGAGCGCAACGACAGCGGCGTCGCGATCGTGTCCGGCGGCGGACGATGGCGCGCCGAGATGTGCACGAGAAACGGCCGCATCGTCGCGCGGTGCCACAAGGCTTCGTAGAGCGCGGCGCCGATGGTGACGACGACGGCGGCGCCGCACATGAGCGCCGCGTTCTCGAGGTCCATGCCGAAGACGAGCACGCCTTGCAACACCAAGAGCAGCTCGGCCACGAGCCAGAAGGCCACTTTCGCCAGCGCCAGCTTGTACGGCAGCGCCTGCGCCGTGCGATAAGCGAGGACGGCGCGCGGATCGTCGCGCAGCGGCTGATCCGACGGTCGCGGCGAGAGCGCGGCCGCCAAGTAGGCGTCGATCGAGCGTGGCACGGCGCGCAAATAGAGCCACCAGCCGACCGAGAGCACGACCATCGTCAGCGGGAAGTAGGTCTCGAGCCGCACATACTGCTCGAGGTTGACCGGGATGAAGTAGTAGGTGAACGCGGCGATGCCGAAGATGCCGAGCGTTCCCGTCGCCAGCGCGGCCAGCGACAGGCGCATGCGATAGGAGTCGGCGAAGGCGCGCAGCGCGTCGGAGTCGGCGAGCAGCGCGTCGCGAACGCCGTCGAGGATGCGGGCGTAGGCGAGCGCGCGGAAGACGGCCACGCCCGAGGCGTGCGCGGTGGCGACAGAGACGACGGTGAAGACGGCGAAGATGGGAAAGCCGGCGCGTAAATGCAGCGTGATGGCGACGATGCTGGCGCCGATCGACCACAAGGCGACGCGCAGGATGAGCGCGCGGCGCGGGAAGGCCAAGAGCGCGGCCAAGGCTTCGGCGCGCGTCTCGGAGTCGAGCGTCTCGCCGTTGAGGCGGCGGCGACAGGCGCGCGCGAGCGGCGCGCGCCAGACGCGCGTGACGACGAGCCACGTGGCCAGGCCGGCGAACCAGACGGTGGCGACGACGCGCGGCATGAGCGCCCACTGCCGCTCGTCGAGGCTGAAGAAGAACATGAGCGGCGTGAACACGACGGCCAGCTCGGCGAAGAGCAGGAGCACGTCGGGCACGAGCAGGCGGCGAGCGAACTTCAGCGCGTCATTGGACATCGACGCGCGGAGTATATGCTGCCGTAGGAGTTAGGGCCCGCGAATGCACAAGTCGACCGTTCAACCTTGTGCGTCACGCGGCTTGATCACGTAGTTCCAGTCACCGTGGAAGTCGTGCCTGTCGATCTTGATCTCCCGCAGTTCCTTCGCCGTGACCTTCTTGCCAATTGGATAGTTGCGACGATCGAGCCGCGCACTCACCACGAGCCCGCCGACGTTCGTCGTGTTACCGATGAGGTTGATGATCGTCTCGTACGACCGCAGCGGTCGCCCTCGCCAGTTGATCGATATGAACGAAAACAGTCGGTGCTCGACCTTGTTCCACTTGCTGGTGCCCGGCGGAAAATGGCTGACGTGGACTGCCAACCCGATCTTATCTGCCAGTCGCTGCAACTGCTGCTTCCAGACGTGTGACCGATAGCTGTTACTGCCGCCAGAATCGGCGGTGATAAAGATGTCTCGCGCCTTCGGATATCGCTTCTGGCCGACGCGGTTCCACCATGCCTCAATGGAAGTCACCGCGAATACCGGCGTGTCGTGGTCGACTCCCACGCTCACGAAGCCATCGTTGGCGGCCACATCGTAGACGCCGTACGGGATCGCTTTGCCCACTGCGTCCGAGGGAAAGTCGTGTACGTCCACCAACTCCGGTTCTCCTTTGGGCTGCCATTCGCGCCCGCCGTTCTTGAAGTTGCCGACCAACTCTTTCTTCTTCGTGTCGACGGAGATCACCGGCACGCCACGCTCGACGCACGCTCGAGCCTTCGCGTTGATGTGCTCGAACTGCGCGTTGCGGTCTGGATGCTGCGCTCCCTCGACCGATTTGTTCGGTGCCTGCAGGCTATAGCCGTGGCTGCGGAGCAATTTAGCCACGGTCCGGTCACTGACCCGAATCATGTGTTGGGCGAACAACTCGGCTGACAGCACTTGCGTACTTTTGCTCGTCCACCGCAGCGGCGACTCCGGATCGCCCCGCGTGACCGGATCAATGAGCCTTTCGAGCGCTGGCCATACCGTCGGATGCGCGACTTCGAACGGTCGCTTCCCGTTGCTGCGCCGGACCTTGACCACGTCCTCTGGGCGCGCGCCGGCGCGGGCTTCGTCGCGACCCTTGCGCACGGTGCTGATCGCCATTCCCGTCGCCCGCGCCACAGCGGCCACACCTCCGTAGCCAATGGCGCCTGCCTCGGCGCCGGCCCACAGTCGACGCGCCCGCTCGTCCATCGTCGGCTTCAACAGTCGCCACTTCTGACGAACCAGCTCTTCGGTGCCCACCCTGAAGGTAGATCACGCCCGGTTGTCCTTGTCGATCCTGCGCGCGACCTTTATTCGCACAACTCGATCGACTCAGCCATTCGCGGGCCCTTAACGCCGCAGGTAGGACAGGAAGTCGTCGTGCGGGCGGGCGATGAGCTCGCGGCCGAGCTGCACGGCGGTCGGCGTCGCGTGCTCGGCGGCCAAGAGCGCGGCTTCGACGTCGGCGTGCTCGCCGGCGAGGATGAAGTAGGCTTTGCCGCCGAGCCCGTCGCCGAGGCGCAGCTCGGTCAACACGATCTCGGCCGCTTTGCAGGCGGCGTCGGCGGCCAGCAGCGACGCGGCGATGCTCGAGGTCTCGAAGATGCCGAGCGCGTCGCCGTCGCGCGGCGGCGCCGGCGTCTCGCGCAGCGCGGCCAAGACTCCGTCGGCGGCTTGCGGCAGCTGCAGCCGGTCGACGAGCAGCCCGCCGGCGGTCGTGAGCGCGATCGCCATCGCCTCTTCCACCGACGCCACGTCGCCGGAGATGAGGATGACGTGCTTGCCCGACGACACCGGCCGCGCCAAGACCAGCTCGACCGGCGCCTTCTTGACCATCTGGTCGGCGACGGCGAGCCCGCGCGCGACGCTCGACGTCTCGATGACGCCCAACGCCGGCCCGGAGACGTTCGCGCCCTGCCCTTGCCGGCGCTGGAAAGGTCCCGACAACCTAGCCTTCGAGCTTGAAGAGGCGCAGCTTGTCGGCGGCCAATTCGGCGGCGTCGGTCTCGATCGCGGCCGGCCGCTTGTCGGGCGACTTCACGCCCTCGTAAGTGCCGGCGTCGATGAGGTTCGACACGTTGCGCCGCGTCGCCAGCGCGGTGACGCGGAACGCCTGGTTCACCGGCTGGCCGAGCACGTCGTAGAAGCGCAGCTTGTCGGTGCCCAACTCGCCGGCCAAAAGATTGCCCGACGCGACGCCGATGCAGTAGTCGAGCACCGGCATCTTGCGCGCGCCGCTCTGGTCGACGAACGCCTGGCGCTGGCTGACCGCCGCCGCCACCGCTTCCAGCGCGTGCAGGCGATGATCGCCGCCGATGAAGACGCCGAGCACCGCGTCGCCGACGAACTTGACGATGCGACCGCGATGGGCCTCGATGATCTCGCCGACGTGCTCGTAGAAGCGGCTCAACGCCAGGCTCAGCTCGACCGGGCCGAGCTCGGCGACGATGGGCGCGAAGTTGCGCACGTCCGCCACGAGCACCGACGCATCCACTTCTTGCAGTAGCAGCTCATGCGCCATGATGTTCTCTCCTACACGAAGCGGAAGTGATCTTTGAGCGTGCAGCGCCGCTCGCGCGTGAAGCTGGCCGCGGTCGTCAAGCCTTCGCCCGTCGGCGACGCGATCGTGAACGACGTGTAGCCTTCGCCGCGATAGCCGAGCCCGTTTAGATTGGGCCCGTTCTTGACGAAGATCGACGTGTTGATCGTGCGCGCCATGGCCGACAGCGCGTCGATGTTGGTGCCGTACATGACCGCGGTGTGGCCGAAGCCGTGCTCGACGCGCTTGGCGCCGGCGATGGCCGCGGCGACGTCGGGATAGCGCACGATGCCGAGCACCGGCATGAGCAGCTCGTGCTGCACGAACGGATGCTCTTCGGGCAGCTCGGCGATCGCCAGCCGCACCTCGTCGCCGACGTGCACGCCGATCTGCTTCAAGATGACGTTCGCGTTCTTGCCGACGAACTTCTTGTTCGTGTGATCGCCTTCGAGGATGACGCCTTCGAGCTGCCGCACCTGCTTGTCGTTCAACAGGTAGCAGCCCTGCTGGACCAGCTCGCGCTTGAGCGCGTCCGCGATCGACGACACCGCGCACACCTCTTTTTCGGCGATGCAGATGATGTTGTTGTCGATCGACGCGCCTTCGACGATGCCGCGCGCCGCCAGCTCGAGGTGCGCCGTCTCGTCGACGACCGCCGGCGGATTGCCCGGCCCGGCGGCGATGGCGCGCTTGCCCGAGTTCATCGCCTCCTTGACGACGCCGGGCCCGCCCGTCACCGCCAAGATGCGCGCCAGCGGATGCTTCATCAGCGCCTGCGCGCGACTCGATCGTGGGCTCGGCGACGGTGCAGATCAGGTTCTCGGGACCGCCGGCGGCGACGATCGCTTCGTTGAGCAGATGAACGTGCCAGGCCGAGACGCGCCACGCCGACGGATGCATGTTGAAGACGACCGCGTTGCCGCCGGCGAGCATGCCGATCGCGTTGCAGCCGATCGTCTCGGTCGGGTTCGTCGTCGGCGTGATCGCGCCGATCACGCCGTAGGGCGCGCGCTCGATGATCATCATGCCGTCGTCGCCCGAGTAGCTGATGGGCCGCAAGATCTCGGTGCCCGGCGTCTTGTTGGCGACGAGCGTGTTCTTCTTGATCTTGTCCTCGACGCGCCCGAGCCCGGTCTCGTCCACCGCATATTCCGACAGCTCGCGCACGTGATCGAGCGTCGTCTTGCGCATGGCCGCGATCATCTCGTTGCGCGTCTCGAGCGACGTGCGCTCGTACTGCCTCGAACGCTTTGCGCGCCGCTTTGACCGCCGATTCGACGTCGCTGAATACGCCGCGCCGCGCCGCCGGCACGCGCACGTTCTTGTGGCGCATTTCGTCGGGGCGCGGCTGTCCGTAAGCGGGCGCGCGCGGCGCCGCTTGCACGACGGCGCGCTCGATCGCCTCCAGCGGCGTCGACGGCAAATCGGCGCTCCCCAGCCGCGCCATCACCTTCTCGACGATCTCTTGGATCCGCTTTTCGTCTATCGACACCGGCAACCTCCTCGGCACAGCCTCGGAGTGGCATCTCGCCTCGCGCGGCTCGGCTCGCGGAATGCCATGCGCGACTAAGAATTGCCTTCGAGTAGCGGGCGGCGCCTTCGATCGCGATCTCGTCGACGATGGCCATGATGGTGGCGTCGACCGGGCGGTCCTTGGTGACCTTGGTCTGCCGCGCCGACGAGCCCGACGCGTAGAGCACGACCTCGCCCACGCCCGCGCCGACCGCGTCGACGGCGACGATGGGCGCGCCGTTCGGCTTGCCATCGACGTCGCAGGCGCGCACCAAGAGGAGCTTGAGCCCGACGAGCTCGTCCTCTTTGCGGGACGCCGTGACCGTCCCGACGACCTTGCCCAGGACCATGACGGCGACTTAGCGGGAGCCGCCCGACGACGTCTTGCCGCCGGACGCTTCGCCCGGCGCGACCGAGCGGCAGGATGAGATCGATGTTGGCGTGCGGGCGCGGAATGACGTGCACCGAGACCAGCTCGCCGACGCGCTCGGCCGCGCGCTGCCCGGCTTCGGTCGCCGCTTTGACCGCCGCGACGTCGCCGCGCACGATGGCGGTGACGTAGCCGCCGCCGATCTTCTCGTAGCCGACGAGCTCGACCTGCGCCGCCTTCACCATCGCGTCGGCGGCCTCGACCATGCCCACGAAGCCCTTCGTCTCGATCATTCCGAGTGCGTCAGCCATTGTCCGTCCTTGTCTCTGCTACGAGAGTTGCGAGAAATTATTTGTCGACGAATTTGTCGGGCATCTTGCCGGTGATGCCTTCGATGGCGGCGATGGCCGCCTGCGCCGCCGCGTCGATCTCCGCCTCGTCGCCCGACATGTACAAGCGCCCGAACGCGCCATAAGGCGTGACCGAGACGAGGAAGACGTCGGCCGCCTTCTCCGCTTCGTTGGCCGCGAAGGCGACATAGCCCGCCGGCTCGGTCTCGAGCATGAACAGCGACTGGCCCGGCAAAATCATCATGCCCTGCGAGTTGCGGTTGATGATCTGCGCCTGATACGGCTCGATGGCGCGGATGATCTGGTTGGTCAACACCTTCGGCTTCAGGCGATCGCTCTCCGACACCTTCAAGTGGTCGAGGATGGCGCTGCCCGCGTTGCGCACCTCGCCTTGGTCGGGATGATGCACCTCGAGCAGGCCGTAGGCGCGCTCGACCACCTGAATCGCCGGGACGACCGAGGTCGCCTTCAGCGCCACGTCGGTGACGCGGTTGATGGCGATGCCGGGCGCGATCTCCACGTACAGCGACGCCATGCCCGGCAGCGGCAGGAAGCCGCGCGCCGTCTTGCCCATGAAGCTCGCCAGCTGCGGCTGCAGCGCGTCGAGGAAGGTGTAAGTGCGCAGCGTGGTCGCCATGAGCCCGGCAACGTATCAAAGCGACCAGTGGCAATCAATAGATGATGGCGCGTCGTCTCTTGCGTGCGTGGCCGGCGATCCTCGTCGTGGCGGCGATCGCTTGGCAATATCGCGCGCCGCTCGTCGGTCGCGTCTGGTACTTCGAGGACATCGCCGCCTACTTCGTGCCGCTCTATGCGGCCGCCGCGCGCGCCATGCATGGCGGCGGCTTTCCGACGTGGGACTCGGGCGCGTGGGCGGGACAGCCGCTGGTCGGCGATCCGCAGGTCGGCTGCTTCTATCCGCCCAACTGGCTGTGGCTGCTGCTGTCGCCGGCGCGGCTCTACGCCTGGCTGCAGCTGTTCCACATCGCCGTCGGTGCCGCGGGCATGTGGGCGCTGGCGCGGACGCGCGGTCGCTCGCCGGAAGCGGCGGCGCTGGCGGCGCTGACGCTGACCTTGGGCGCGTTCTGCGTGCTCGAGCTGCGCCACGCCATGTTCGTGGCGACGACGGCGTGGCTGCCGTGGCTGTGGTGGGCGACCGAGCGCTGGCAGTCGCACCAGCGGCGCGACGAGGTCTTGGCAATCGCGCTCACCGGCGGCGCGGCCATCTTGGCGGGCGGCTGGTCGATGCTGCCGTTCGCGCTCGAGCTCATGCTGATCGTGACCGCCGCGCGCACGCTGGCGACGCCGCGCGCCGGACGCAGCCGCTTCGTCGTCGGCGTCGTCCTCGGCGGCGCCGGCGCCGTCGCGCTGGCCATGGCGCAGCTGCTGCCGGCGCTGGCCCATGCGCGCCTGTCGCCGCGCGCGCTCGGCGCCACCTACGAGTTCGCGTCGAGCTACTCGTGGCCATCGTGGCGCTACCTGGTGACGCTGGCGCTGCCGACGTTCTACGGCGACGACGCGCGCCACACCTATGTCGGCGCCAGCGATCAGTGGGAGCTGTGCGGCTACGGCATCGGCCTCGTGGCGACGCTGCTGGCGCTGGCGTCGCTGATCGAGCGCGAGCGGCGCTACGAACGGATCGCGATCTTCGCGGCCACGCTCGTGGCCTGCGAGCTGGCGCTGGGCGGGCACGGCTTTTTGCACCCGCTGCTCTTTCGCGCGCACATTCTGTCGTCGCTGCGCTGCCCGGCGCGCGCGCTCTATCTCTGGACGCTGGCGGCGCCGCTGCTCGCCGCCGATGGGCTCGACGCCGTGACGGCGCGGCTGCCGGCGCGCGCCAAGATCGTCGTCCCCGCGCTGCTCTTGTGCGCGGTCGCGGGCGAGCTCGGCTACACCTGGCGCGCCGAGAATCCGACGATGACGCTGGCGCAAGCGGACGCGCATCCGCCGGCGATCGATTGGCTGCGCGAAGGCCACAAGCCCGATCGCGTCATCAACGACGTGCACTTGCCGCAGCCCTTCCACAACATGGGGCTGCGCTGGCGGCTCGACGCGGCGGGCGGCTATTCGTCGCTGCCGATCTGGCGCTACTTGCACCTCTTGTGGATCGCCAATCACGGCAAGCCCTACCCGCACGCGCAGCTCAACGACGACCTGACGGCGCAAGGGCTGTGGCGCTTTTCGTCGCCGATCGTCGATCTGCTGGGCGTGCGGCGCGTGTTGACGGCGCACGATCGACCGATCACGGCCAAGCAGTTCCACCTCGTCTACACCGGCGCCGACGGCCTCGACGTGTGGGAGAACATCGATGCCTTCCCGCGCGCCTATGTCGTCTATCGCGCGCAGGTCGTCGCCGACGAGCCGGCGGCCGCGCTCGCGGTGGCGTCGCCGACGTGGCGGCCGAGCCGCGTGGCCATCGTCGAGCCCTTGCCGTCGGGCGAGCCGCCGGCGCCGGGCGTGCCGGCGCCGTCGCCGACCGAGGCGCTGCCCGATCCCGCGACCGTGCGCGAGCTGTTCCGCATCGGGCCGACGCGCTTCGAGATCGAGGCCGAGCTGAGCCAACCGGGCATCCTCGTCGTCGGTGAGCCGTGGTATCCGGGCTGGCGCACCACGGTCGACGATCGACCGGCGCCGCTCTTGCGCGTCGACTATGCGCTGCGCGGCGTGGCGCTGACAAAGGGCGTGCATCGCATCACGATGGAGCTGTCGAACGTGCCGATGCAGATCGGCGGCGCCATCACGGCGTTGACCTTGATCACGATCGCGCTTCTCGCCGGTCGGCCGCGCCGGCGTCGTCGTAAAGCCGCTTCGTGATAGCATCCGAGGCGTGCAGCTCATCGTCGGCCGAGACGGCGATTACCCGACGCTGGCGACGGCGCTGGCAGCGGCCGACGAAGGCGCGCGCATCGTCGTGCGTCCCGGCAGCTATGACGAAGACGAGCTGCGCCTCGATCGCGCGCTGATGATCGTCGGCGACGGGCCGCCCGACAGCGTCGTCATCCGCGCGTCGTTCACGATCACCGCCGCCGCCGAGCTGCGCGACTTCACCATCGACCGCTCGCGCGGCTCGGCGCTGCACGTGCGCGGCGGCGCGCCGCACGTCACGCGCGTCATCGTCCGCGACGCGACCCACGTCGGGCTGCTCGTCGCCGCCGGCGGTCGCGGCCGCTTCGAAGCGGTCGAGATCAGCGGCTCCGGCTGGTCCAACGTCGAAGTGCGCGACGACGGCAGCGATCCCGAGCTGTGCCACTGCCGCATCCACGACGGCAAGCGCGGCGGCCTCTACGTCCACGACTCGGCGCGCGGCCGCTTCGACGACTGCGACATCTCCGGCCACGCGCTCGCCAACTTGTTCATCCAAAGCGGCGCCGATCCGTTGTTGCGCCGCTGCCACATCCGCGACGGCAAAGAGGGCGGCTTGATGGCGCTCGACGGCGGCAAAGGCACGCTCGACGGCTGCGAGATCTTCGCCAACGCGCTCTCCAACGTCGAGCTGCGCGAAGAGGCCGAGACCAAGCTCGTGCGCTGCACCTTGCGCAACGGCCGCGGCAGCGGGCTCTACGCGCATTCGCACGCGCGCGGCGAGCTCGTCGACTGCGCGATCATGGGTCACCAGCGCGCCGGCGCGCTGGTGCAATCGGGCGCGACGCCGGCCTTGCGCGGCTGCAGCATCAGCGGCAATCGCGACAGCGGCCTCGTCTTCGATCGCTCGGGCGGCGGCGAGGTCATCGACTGCAGCATCAGCGACAACCCGAAAGCGGGCATCGAAGTGCGCGACGGCGCCGATCCGTTCGTGCAGCGCTGTCACATCGAAGGCGCGCAAGCCGCCGGCATCGAAGCCGAAGAGGGCGGGCGCGGCCGCTTCGAAGACTGCACGCTCGCGCGCATCGGCGCCGCCGGCGTCGCCGTCGGCAGAAACGCCGCGCCCATCTTGCGCCGCTGCACCATCGACGCCGCGCTCGTCGGCGTCTCGGTCGTGGCGTCGGGCGGCGTCACCGTCGAGGATTGCACCGTCATCGGGCGCGCCGTCGCCGCCGTCAGCGTGCGCGGCCGCGCCATCGTCAGCCTCGCCGGCTCGTCGCTGCGCGGCGGCCGCTTCGGCATCTTCGTCGACGAACAAGGGGGAGGCATCGTGGAAAGCTGCGTCATCATCGGCCGGGATCGCGCGTTCGTGCGCGGCGCGAGCGACTGGGTCGAGCGCGACAACGAAGAGTTCGTGCGCGAGGTGGCGGCGTGAGGTCGCGGGTCGCGGCGCTGTTGCTGCTCGGCGCGCTGTTGGCGTCTCCGCTCGTGGCGCTGGCGCGCCCGGGCGGCGGCCAGAGCTACCACGCGGCGCCGTCGCGCTCGTCGTCGTCCTATTCGTCGCATTCGTACTCGCCGTCGCACTCGTACGGGCCGAGCCCGGTCGGCTATTCGTCGGGCGGCCAGATTTCGCCAGGCGAGGCGCTGATCTTCTTGATCATCGTCGCCATCGTCGTCGTCGTCGTGCTGGTCAAGCGGAGCGCGCTGTCGAATGCGCGCGGCGCCGTCGAGATCGACCGCTCGGCGCAAGACGTCGGCCTGGCCGCGCTGCGCGCGCAAGATCCGTCGTTCGACATCAACGCCTTCACGACGCGCGTCGCCGACATCATGGCCAAGGTCAACGAAGCCTGGTGCGGCGGCAACATGGGCCCGGCGCGCCGCTTCATCTCCGACGGTGTGTACGTTCGCTTTCAGGCGCAGCTGCAGATCCTGAAGCAGCAAGGGCTGCGCAACGCCATGGCCGATTGGCGCGTCATCGGCGGCGAGCTGTTGCAGGCCGAGTCGGACGCGCAGTGGGACACCGTGCACATGCGGATGACGGGCTCGGCGCGCGACGCCGACGTGCCGGCGACGCTGACGGCGCAGCAAGCGGCCGACAAAGCGAAGTCGGCGCCGCAGCGGCAGTACCAAGAGGTGTGGTCGTTCCTGCGTCGCCGCGGCAGCAAGTCGAAGGCCGGCGTCCCCGCGCTCGAAGGCAAATGCCCCAACTGCGGCGCCGATCTGCCGCTGTCCGACGTCGTGCGCTGCCAGTTCTGCAAGGCGGTCGTCAACTCGGGCGAGCACGACTGGGTGTTGGCCGAGATTACGCAGCCCGAAGAGTGGCGTCCGTCGAGCGTCAGCGACGAGATCCCAGGCTTCGCCGCGCTCGAGCAGAAGGACGCGACCATCAGCCGGCAAGAGCTGGAAGATCGCGCCTCGGTGGTGTTCTGGAAATGGATCGACGCGCGCATCTCCGGCTCGCGGGTCAAGCTCGAGCGCTTCTGCCTCATGCCCGGCCAGCCACCGATCGATCACGTGCAGCTGCGCGACGTCGCGGTCGGCTCGGCCGAGCTCGTGTCGGTCGAGGTCGACAACGGCGGCTACGACCGCGTCGAAATCGACGTCGTGTGGAGCGCCAGCATCAACGGCGGCGGGCCGTCGAATCAGACGAGCCGCGTCATTCTCACGCGACTGACGAGCGTCACCTCCAGGCGCGGCCTGAGCTCGCTCGATTGTCCCAACTGCGGCGGACCTTTGGCCGATTCCGACTTGGCCAAGTGCAACTTCTGCGGCGAGCCGCTCGCCGGCGGCAAAGCCGAGTGGAGCCTGGAAGCCGTCGCCTGAGCTCGAAGTGATGTCGCTCCCTATTCAACCGCCTACTTAAGAGTAGAATAACCGCCATGCAGCATCTCGTTTCGCGCGTCGCCCTCTTGGGTTGCGCGTTGAGCCTGTTCGGTTGCGGCCGCTCCTCGCCCATCGGCTCCGAGCCTGGCTGTCCCATCGGCGCCATCTGCATCGTGCCGCCCGATCTGGCGATGGGCGGCCACACGTCGCACGACATGAGCGGCGGCCGCGACGACATGCATCGCCCGGGCGACATGGCGTTCACGCCGAGCGACATGAAGCCGACCGACATGCCGGGCGGGCAATGCGGCATCACGATTTCGTGCACGGATCCGAGCTGCCAGGGCAAGCCCAACTGCGTCACGCCCGGCCAGGAAATCTGCAACAACGGCATCGACGACAACGACAACGGCCTCATCGACTGCGCCGATCCCGAGTGCTTCAACAGCCCCGACTGCGTCGGCGACATGGCCGTGGGCGACCTGGGCACGTCGTCGTGCATCGGCCCCGGCGGCATGGTCGACTGCTCGCGCGCGCCTTGCGACCAGCTGCCGCAATGCTTGCACTTGACCTGCAATCCCGAGATCGAGTTCGGCACGGTGACGCCGCAAAACTTCGATCAGACGCGCACCTTCGACACCGTCGGCTCGACCGAGTCCTATCAGACCTGCGCCTTTCCCGGCGGCACGGCGCGCGTCGGCGAGTTCGAGCTGACGACGGTGACCGACGTGCGGCTCGACTTCACGCAGCCGTCGGGCAGCGCGCACGTCGTGACGCTCAATCGCGCCGGCTTCGATCAGCTGTGCGATCAAAACGAGCTCTACTGCCTCGACGCCGGTGAGGTCGCGACCGATACGCACACGTTCGCCGCGCTGCAGCCGGGCACCTATTACGTCATCGTGCAGTCGTTCCCGGGCACGCAAGGCGCGACGACGGTGCGCATCTCGACCGGCAAGTCGGGCACGCCCGAGATCTGCGACAACGGCATCGACGACGACGGCAACGGCCTCATCGACTGCGCCGACTACGCCTGCGTCAACGCGCCCAACTGCGTCGACCTCGAGTGCAAGCCGGAGATCAACTTGGGCGCCATCGTCGTCGGCGCGCCGCCGGTCACCGCCAGCTTCGACACGCGCACGTCGTCGAACCGCTATCACCCGACCTGCGCCGGCGCCTCCACCGGCAACGACATCGTCGTCCGCTTCACGCTGCACGAGACCGCCGGCATCCTCGTCGATTGGACGCAGGGCGCCGGCGCCGATCACGTCATCTCCATCTTCAACACGCCGCCCGCCGGCGTCGCCTGCGACGGCGACGGCCAGCTCAGCTGCTTCTACCCCGGCGGCGACTCGGGCGGCAGCGTCGCCTTCTCACCGCGACCACCGGGCGACTACATCTTCATCTTCAAGTCGATCAACCCGAGCGGCAACGGGCCGATGACGATCAACGTCAGCGCCTTCGTCAATCGCCAGGCCGAGATCTGCAACAACGGCATCGACGACGACGGCAACGGCCTCGTCGACTGCGCCGATCCGGCCTGCTTCGGCATCGACGGCTGCCGGCCGCCGATCTGCACCGCCGACGTCGACTTGGGCAACTTCAGCTGGGGCTCGCAAGGCACCGCCGTCCTCGACGTCACCGGCGGCACGACGTACTACGAAGCGCAGTGCGCGCAAGGCGGCGGCAAGAGCCGCATCGTCAAGGTCACGCTGACGCAGCCGATGGGCCTCGGGTTCGACTGCAACGAGACCGGCTCGCAGGTCTTCCAGCTGACGCAGCAGCTGCAGCCGCTCGACGCCTGCGACGCCAACCCGGTCAACTGCGCCGATCCGACGACCTTGCCGTTCGGCTGCAACTTCATCATGCCCAACCTGCAGCCGGGCGTTTATCACGTGCTCGTCGACGCCTTCGCCGCCGGTCAAGAGGGCAGCGTCAACTTGACCCTGTTCGGCGAGCAGGAAAAGGTGCTCGAAATCTGCAACAACGGCATCGACGACGACGGCAACGGCCTCATCGACTGCGCCGATCCGGCCTGCTTCACGTCGCCGTTGTGCCAGCAGTACACCTGCAACCCCGACAAGTCGCTCGGGCTCTTGCCGCTCGACAGCTCGACCGTGTCGACGACGGTGCAGACGGCGGGCAACGGCGACAAGTTCAAGGCGCCTTGCGTCTCCGCCGTCGGTGGCCAAGACGCCGACGTCGACTTCCAGCTGCCGGCGACGACGGACCTCACGATCGCGTGGGCGCAGGCCGGTAACCACGACTTCGCGCTCTATCCCGACGTC
Organism: uncultured delta proteobacterium; assembly: GCA_963785725.1. GTDB lineage: Bacteria > Myxococcota_A > Polyangia > Palsa-1104 > Palsa-1104 > JAQBQH01. The sequence continues at coordinate 52,494 of CAWAWS010000013.1, forward strand.
AACGACGCCGCAGCGTGCAACGCCGGCACCGTCATCAACTGCACGACGTCGAACGGCGCGCAGACCGGCAGCTACGTGCTGACGAAGATTCCCGGCGGCAAATATCACCTCATCATCGACGCCGACAAGCCGGGCGCCGAAGGCGGCGTCGTGTTGCAGCTCGCCGGCACCGCGTCCAAGTAGCACCACAGCAACGTCCTAGTCGCCCACCACTTTCCGCTTTTTGGCGGCGTGTTATCGTCGCCTCGTGTCCGCCAAAACCAAGCCGCTGACCGTCGAGCTGCCGCGCGCCATCGCCGCCGAGATCGCCGACGCCGCGTCGAAGACGCACCGCTCGACCACGTTCATCGTCGCCCGCGCGCTCGCCGCCGGCCGCGGCGCCACCAAGTTTCCGCTCGACGGCGAGCTGACGACGCTGACGCTGACCAGCGACGACGACGATCCGCCGTCGGCGATCGCGGCCGTCAAGAAGGCCAGCGGCGACGACGTCACCGCGGCGTGGACGGCGACGCGCGCGCGTTTTGCCGCGTGGATCGCCCGCGAAGAGGCGGCGCAGGCGAACGAGCGCGCCGACGATCTCGACGCCGGCCTGCGCGACGCGGCCGATCCGGCGACGAAGCCGGCGCGATTGGCGGAGTTGGCCGCGAGCGACTACGTCAAAGTGCGCGCCTTGGTAGCGCGCCATCCGGCCACGCCCGCCGACACCCTGGCCAAGCTCGGCGCCGACGCCGATCGCATCGTGCGCGCCGCGCTGGCCGCACGCGCTTGATCGCCGTCGTCGGCCGCAGCGCGCGGGCGGGCGCGCGATGAAAATCGAGGAGCAGTTCTTCGCGCTCACGCCCGAGCGCATCCTCGACTCGGTCGAGTTCGGCGGTCGCCGCGCCACCGGCTACGCGCTCGCGCTCAACTCGCTGGAGAACCGCGTCTACGAAGTCGAATACGAGGATTCGTCGCGGCTGGTCGCCAAGTTCTATCGGCCCGGCCGCTGGTCGCGCGAGCAGATCTTGGCCGAGCATCAGTTCGTCGCCGAGCTGCACGACGCCGAGGTTCCCGTCGTGCCGCCTTTCGATCTCGACGGCAAAGGCACGCTCGGCGAGCTCAAGCTCGACGCCGGCGTCATCTGGTTCGCCGTGTTCGACAAGGTGCGTGGCCGCGCGCCCGAGGAATTGACCGACGATCAGCTGCGTCAGCTCGGCCGGCTGGTGGCGCGGCTGCACAACATCGGCGACGCGCACGCCGCGCCGTCGCGGCCGCGGCTCGATCCCGACAGCTACGGCGCGGCGTCGCTGCGCATCCTCCTCGGCGACGACGCGATGTCGAGCTTCGTGCCGCCGGAAATGCGCACGCGCTTCGCCGAGGCCGGCCGCGGCATCGTCGACGCCTGCGCGCGCAAATGGGGCGAGCTCACGTCGATCCGCATCCACGGCGACTGCCACCTCGGCAACTTGTTGTGGGGATCGAGCGGCCCGTTCTTCCTGGACTTCGACGACTTCTTGCATGGTCCGCCGGTGCAGGATTTGTGGCTGCTGGCGCCCGGCCGCGACGACGACGCCGATCGGCAGCGCGCGCTGCTCGTCGACGGCTACGAGACCATGCGCCGCTTCGACCGCCGCACGCTGAAGTTCGTCGAGCCGCTGCGCGCGCTGCGGATCCTGCGTTACGCGGCGTGGATCGCGCAGCGCTGGCAAGATCCGGCGTTCACGCGCGCCTTCCCCGACTGGGACGACCCGCGAACGTGGCAGCGAGAGCTCGGTGAGATGGAATCCCAGCGCGCCCGAGTGGAGAGCGCGCTGGGGTGAAGAGCGGAAGTTACGGCGTGGTGAAGACGAAGTCGGCCGGCGTCGTGCCGACCGCCTTGCTCGACGTCGGCGCGAGGTACAGATAGCCGCCCGTCGCCGAGTCCGACGTGGTGCTGCTGTGAATCAGGATGCCCTGAATCGTGCTGCCGCTGGCGACCGCGTTCGTCGACGTCACAGCCGTATCCATGTGCTGCTCGTAGCAGGCGCAATCCGCCGAAATGGTGAAGCCGTAGTAGAAGTCGGTGCCGATGAGGACTTCGCCGGCGTTGGCCGTCGCGTTCGGCGCCGGCTGCACGCAAGCCGCGGGCACCGGCGTCGTCGTCGTCGTGATCGTGGCGCAGCTGGCGTCGCAAGCGGCCGGTGCGGCCGGCGCGCCGGTCTTCGCGACCATGCCGAAGCCGAAGTTGTTCGGGCAGGTCTTGGGCGCGGTCGGCGTGTACTTGAACTCGGCCGGGCTGTAGTCGTAGAGCACGAGGTCGTCGGTCAGCGTGAGCGTGACCTTCTGGCTCCACAAGGCGCGCGAGGCCGTGCCCGCCGTCTTGAGGATGTCGGCCATCGTCACGGTCGCCGGCGCCGGAACCGTCGCCGCCGCGCCATTGTCCGTCGCCGTCGCGAGGTAGAAGGTCTCGTAGCCCGCGTTCGCGGCGCTGCCCTTCTCGTAAAGTCCCTTGAGCGTGAGTGAGTGACCAGGCACGTAGTTCTCGTTCGTGCTGGCGAGCGTGCACGGATGCGAGGAGCCCGAGCACTGCACGTCGATCGCCGACAGATCGCCGCCGGCGCCGTCCTGAACGTACATATGCGTGCCCGACGGGTTGACGGCGAGCAGCACGACATTGTCGAGCTCGAACGTGCCGTACGTGCCGGCCGTGCGCATGGCCTTGATCGTCGAAACGCTATAGGTGGTGCCGGCCATGTCGCCGCCGCTGCCGGCGCTGCCGCCGCCACCGGCGCTGCCGCCGCCGCCGCCGGTGCCGGTCGCCATATCGGCGCCGGTCGTGGTGGTCGTGGTGGTCGAATTGTCGCGGCAACCGACCGCGAGCGTACAGGCAAAAGCCAAGATGGTGAGCTGCTTATACATCGGGAACTCCTCCTCGGTGCCGGTGTATGTCACGGGTAGGAGGATGTCTTCAAAATAGTTCCATGCGACGCGACAACCTCTACAAGCTCATGTTTTCACGCGCAAATGGTGCGGTGACGTCGGGCGCGTCCAGGTTCCGTGTAATGTATGCGGCCATGCGGCCCGTCCTCCTCGCGCTCGTGCTGACGGCGACGTCGGCCGCCCGCGCCGAGACGACGGTGCCGATCGTGGTCGCGCCCTTCGCCGGTCGCTGCTTCGATGCCGCGCAGCTGGCCGAGCACGTGCGCGCCAAAGTGGGCGAGCTGCCCGTCACCGTCGGCGCGCCCGTGCGCGGCAGCCGTCAAGAGGTGCGCGTCAGCGAGCACGCCGCCAACATTCGCGTGGACGTCGTCGCCCGCGACGCGCGCGGCCAAGTCGTCGGCAGCGCGCGCCGGCTCGTCCCCTCCGACGCCGACTGCGCCACGGCGCTCGACGTGGCCGCGCTCATCGTCGTCCGCGCCGCGATGCCGCTCAACTGGCGCGAGCCCGACCACAAGCTGCCGCCGCATACGCCGCCGCAGCCGACGCCGCCGGCGCATACGCCGCCCGTCGCGACGACGTTGCCGACGACGACGACGCCAGCGCACACGACGAGCCCGCCCGAGCCGCCGCCGGCCACGCACGCGCCGCCGCCACCGACGGCGACCGCGACGACGCCGCCGCCGCAGACCCAGCCGCAACGTCCGGCGACCGACGAGCGCGCGCAAACACCGCAGCTGTTCCCGCAATCAGCGCCATCGACGCCATCAACCACCGTGAAGATCGTGCGCGCGCCCACCGAGCCGGGCACGATCGTTCTGCGCACGCGCGGTCCCGCCGGCCGCTGGGTCGGCGAGCTGTGGGCCGACGCGTACGGCGCTTTCGGCCTCGGCCGTAACCTCGACACCGCCGGCGGCGAGCTGGCGATCGGCTTTCGGCGCGGCCGCTTCGGCGCCGCCGCCCGCGGCGCCATCGAGAACGACTGGACCGCGCAGCTGACCTCGTCGGCCGGCGTCATCGGCGTCGACGTCCGTCGCGCCGCGGTCGCCCTCGAAGCCCACGCCGACGTCGGTTTACGCTTCGGCGCCCTGCGCTTCTCGGCCGGCCCGACGCTGCCGCTCTACAGCGTCCGCACGAGCGGCGTGCCGCGTCCGAGCACGTCCCTCGTCCTGTCCGCGGCCGCAGACGTTCGCATCCTCTATCATTTAGATATAAGCCGCGTGTTCCTGCAGGCGGGCCTGGCCGGCTCCATCGCCTTCTCGCGCGAGGACCTGACCGTCACCGGCGCCGGCGTCATCGCGCGCACGCCCTGGGTCACTTTGGGGCCGCTCATAGCCTTCGGCGTCAATTTGTAACGATTTGGCGAATTAAATTTTGAAGCCGGCTCCAGCGACGAAGCATAGAGTAGTTGGAGATTGACGGATGCTGCTGGCCTCCATTTTGCGGATCATGCCGACCGACCGTGAGAAATCACGCGTGGTGCCGGTCCCGCTCACGTTGGAGGACGTCTACCGCGACCACTTCGACTTCGTGTTCCGCCAGGCGGCGCGGCTGGGTGGTCCCGGCATCGACGCCGAGGACGCGGCGCAAGAAGTCTTCATGGTGGTCGCTCGCAAGCTGCACACCTTCGACGCCTCGTCGCTCATCACCACCTGGCTCTACGGCATTACGCTCAACATCGTGCGTTCGCTTCGGCGGCGCATGCGGATTCGCCGGCTGTTCGAGCTGAGCGAAGATCGGAGCGAAGTGCCGGTGCGCTCGGTCGATCGTGCCGAGGTCCTGGACGCGCATCGCATCGCCTACGAGCTCCTCGACAAGCTCGCCCCGAAGAAGCGCGAGGTCTTCATCCTCGCCGAGTTCGAAGGGTTGAGCTGCGAGGAGATCGCCACGCTCGTCGGCTCCAAGACCGAGACGGTCTGGTCGCGCTTGCACTACGCGCGCAAGGAGTTCTCGGAGCGGCTGCAGGCGCGGTCCCGAAAGGAAAAGTCGTGAACGGGGCGTGGCGTGAGGAAGATCAGGCCGCGGCGGAGCTGGTCCGTCGCGCGGCGCGGCTCGACATCGGTCCGCCGTCGGCGGCGCGAGCGCGCGTCTGGCTGGCCATCGGCGAAGGGCGGCGTCGCGAGCACGAGCGGCCGTCGCGGCGGCGGCTCGGCTACGCCATGTTCGCGGCGGGCGCGGCCTGCGCGGCGGCGATCGCGCTGGTGCTCGTGCCGCGGACACAGCATCAGGCGCAGTTCACGATCGCGTCGTCGGCCGAGCCGGCGGTGATCGATCTCGACGGCGACGGGCGCATCGTGGCCGGGCCGGCGACGCTGGCGCGGCTGTCGCGGCAAGACGGCGCGGTGACGTTGACGCTCGAGCATGGCTCGTTGTTGGCGCACGTGCGGCCGCGCGCGGGCAAGCCGCCGTTCATCATCAAGACGGCACAGCTGACGGCGCGCGTCGTCGGCACGGTGCTGCGCGTGACGGCGCAAGAGGACGGCTCGGCGTCGGTGGCGGTCGGTCACGGCGCCGTCGAAGTGACGCCGAACGGGCAGCCGGCGCGCATCGTCCGCTCGGGGCAGCGCTGGCCGACGACGTCGACCGACGCGCCGGCGGCGGGCGAGCTGGAGCGCATGGGCGCGACCGATCTCGAAGGCGTGGACGCGGCGGCGCTGTCGCCCGTGCCGTCGCCGAGCGCGGCGGCGAAGACGAACCTGCCGTGCGACAAGCGGCCCGACGACGAGGCCGTGCAGTGCTGGCTCGCCGTCGCCGATCGCGCCAAAGACGCGACGCAGGCCGAGAGCGCGCTCTATCAAGCCGGCTTCTTGCGGATGCATGCGCTGCACGATCCGGCGTTCGCGCTCGGCATTTGGGAGCGGCAGCGCGATCGCTTCCCCAACGGCATCTTGGCCGACGAAGCGCAGACCTCGATCATCGACGCCTTGGTGGCGCTGTCGCGGACGCGCACGGCCGAAGCGGAGATCGCCGACTACTTGAAGGCGCATCCGCGCGGGCTGCGTTCGGCCGAGATGCACTTCGTGCGCGGCACGCTGCTGATGGCGAGCGATCACAACAGCTGCCGGCGCGCGGGCCGCGAGCTCGACGCGGCGCTGGCGCATCCGGCGGCACCGTGGGCGGCGCGCGCACGTGCGGCTCGCGCCGCTTGTCGCTAACGGCCGAACGACGAACATGACGGCGCGCGCTTATTTGGCCGTCGCTGCGCTGGCCGCGAGCCTCGCCGGCTGCCATCACGACGACATCATCGGCACGCTCGGCTGCAGCACCTCGCGCGACTGCGAGCCGCCGGCCACGATCTGCTCCGCCGACGGCCGCTGCGTCACCGGCTGCATCAAGAACCCGAGCTTGTGCGTCGGCGGATCGACCTGTAACGCCAAGACCGGCGAGTGTCTCGGCGGCGCCATCGGCTCGCACTGCGCCAGCGACAACGACTGCGATCCGCCCGACGTCGTCTGCCGCACGTCCGACGGCACCTGTCAGCCCGGCTGCACCGTCAGCCCGGTGTGCGCGTCGAACGACGTCTGCAACGCGTCGTCGGGCCACTGCTGCACGCCCGGCGCCGCCGGCTGCCCGACGCTGACGCCGCCCGCCATCTCGTGCAACAGCGACGCCGACTGCCCCAACGTGCCGAGCACCATCTGCTCGGCCGGGTTGTGCGTGGCCGGCTGCGGCGCCGGCGGTCTGTGCGCGGGCGGGCTCGTGTGCGACTCCGCGACCGGCCATTGCCAATCGCCCAACCCCGAGTGCGCCCGCGACAGCGACTGCGACCCCGGCTCCTATTGCACGCAAGCCGGCGCCTGCGCCGTCCTCGCCTACGGCGGCACGCAAGAGTGCGCCGACGGCGCGCCCGACGTCTTGTACGCCTGCGCCACCGCGACGACGCCGGCCACGTTCACCAGCTGCGCCGGCGCCGCCGGCCCATCCGGCTGCCCCTACTGCATCGACGAGAGCTGCCTGCATCCCGGCGTGTGCGCCTCGAACGCCGACTGCCACGCCGGCGACGCCTGCACCAACGGCTTGTGCATGGTGCAAAGCCCGCAGTGCCCGACGACCGTCACCATCGCCGACGTCTTCAAGGGCATCTACGCCGCCGGCAAAGAGGTCTGCATCCGCGGCACCGTGCAGCAGACGCGCTCGGGCGCCGACGGCGAGCTCGAGATCCGGCTCGACACGTCGCCCTACCTCTACGTCGACGTCGAGCCGATGTACAACGCCGCCGGCGTCACGCTGCCGCAGGTGAATCAGACGGTGACGGTGCACGGCACGGTTCGCTGGGACGCCGGCCACCAGAATCGCGAGCTCCTGCCGGTCGACTGGATCTCCACGAACTAGGATTCGACGCCGGTCACACCTTTTATGCCGCGGATCGTCGATACTTTGCGGCGATGAAGTCGCAGTCTCTGCCTGTCGATCGTCCGCTCGCGCTGCTCGTGATCGCGGCCCTCTGTGTCTCTTGCGCCGGCTCGTCGCGCCTGGTCGTGCCGCCGCTGCTGCCGTCCGCGCGCGGCGCCGACGCCGACGTCACCGCGCTCGTCGCCGACTTTTGGGGCGCGCAGTTCACGCTCCCCGACATCCAAGCGCGCGCCGCGCAGGTGATCGCGCGCCATCCCGGCGACGCGCGCGCCGAGGAAGTCGCCGCCTATGCCGCATTTCTCGAGGGCAACGCCGACGAGTCGTCGCGCCATCTGCTCGCCGCCGCCGCCGACCTGCGCTCCGACGTCACCGAAGTCTACTTGTGGCAGCACGCCAGCGACGGCAGCCGCGCCGAGCGCCTCGCCTGGCGCACGCTCGAGGAGCGGCTGGCGCAAAATCATCCGCGCGCCGCCGTGCGCGCGATGGCGACGCTGCAGCTCTTGACGCTGGCCGATCTCGAAGGCCGCTTCGACGACAGCATTCGCCTCAGCCGCTCGCTCGGCTTCCTCGACGATTGGATGGTCCTCGGCGCGCTCGAGAATGACCAAGGCAAGGGCTTCTTGACCGAATACGCGCCGGAGAAGCCGACGCCGATCGATTTCGCGGCCAAGGTTCTGGGACCGCTGGTGCCGCTCACCTGGCGCCACGCGACCACTGCACGCACGGGCGAGGTGCCGTTGGCGCAGATGATGTGGCCGCACGAATACGCGCTCGCCTATCTCGTGACCTGGGTGCACAGCGACGGCGAGCGCGAGGCGCAGCTGCGGCTGTCGTCGGGCGGCCCGCTGCGCGCGTGGTGCAACGACGGGCTCGTGCTGTCGGAAGAGGGCGTCACGCGCGGCGACCTCGACACGCTCAACGCGCCGGTGACGCTGCACGCCGGCTGGAACAAGATCCTCGTCAAGAGCGCGCAGCGGCGCGGCGACTGGTGGCTGCGCGCGCGCCTCACCGACGCCGACGGGGCAGCGCTGAGCGGCCTCACCGCCTCCTCGGCGGCGCAGAAGTACGAGCCGGGACCGTCGCGCGCCGAGCCGTCGTCGCTGCCGCCGTCGTCGCTCAAGGAGGGTCCCGAGAATCGCCGCAACTTCTTCTGGGCCGAGCAGGCGACGCGCGCCGGCCGCGATCGCACGGCGCTGTCGTCGCTGCAGCGGTTCCTCGACGACGCGCCGCACAACCTGATGGCGATGTACTACGGCGCGCTCGCCTCCTGGCGCAACGACGAGCTCGGTCGCACGATCGATCTGCTCGACGCCGGCGTGACCGCGACCGCGGGCAAAGCGAGCGCCATTTTGCGTTATCGCGCCGAGTACTACATGCAGAAGCAGCTGTTCGAGAAGGCGCAGATCGATCTGCTGGCGGCCGTCGCGGTCGGGCCGTGGACGCGGCAGTCGCAGCTGAAGCTGGCCGAGCTGTACGCCGAGCGCAACTGGGCCGTCGACGCCTGCCGCGTGCTCGACACGGCGTTGACGCGCTGGCCCGACGCCGTCCCGTTGCGCTTCGCCGCCGCGCGCTGCGCCGACACGCAAGGCTACGACGACGTCGAGCGCCGCCACATCGAGCGCGTGCTCGCGCTCGAGCCTGGCTCGGACGCGGCGGTCGGCCGCAAGCTGGCGCTCGATCGCCGGCTCCACGATCTATCGGCGATGCGGCGCGATCTGCAGCGCCTGCAGCGCATCGATCCCTGGTCGTCGGTCTACGCGGACGAGCTCGGCGACCTGGCGCGCCGGCGCGGCGACTCGGCCACGGCGCGCCGGCAGTGGCAGCGCGCCGTCACGCTCGCGCCCGAGCGGCCGACGGCCTACGCCGACTTGGCGCTCTTGGCCTACGCCGAGCGGCAGCCGGCGCAGGCGTTGACGCTGTGGAAAGCGGCGCACGAGCGCGATCCCAACAACAGCGCCGTCGCCCAGCGCATCGAGCTCTTGGAGCCGACGCGTCTCGGCATTCTCGAGAAATACGTGCCCGATGACGCGGCCATCGATCGCGCGCTCAGGACAACGCCGCAAAAAGGCGCCGGCAGCCAGAGCGCGATCCTGCTCGACAGCGAAGTGGTCGAGATTCACAACGACGGCAGCTGGCGGCGCGTCGTGACGACGGTGGCGACGCCGTTCAACGTGCAAGGCCGCGACGCGCTGACCGAAGTGCAGCTGCCGAAGCACCCGTCGCTCAAGGTGTTGCGCGCGTATGCCATCAGCGCGAGCGGCGAGCGGCAAGAGGCGTCGTCGATTCGCAACGGGCAGGTCCGCTTTCGTAACCTGCAAGTGGGCAGCAAAGTGGTGCTGCAATATGTCGACTACGAAGCGCAGCAGACCTACTTGCCGGGAGCGATGGCGCGCAGCTGGTATTTCCAGAGCTCGTCGGCGCAGCTGGAGGACGCGCAGCTCGTGCTGCTCGTGCCCGATGGCCGCACGCTGCACCGGCAGATCATCGGCAAAGTGACCGAGGCGCAGTCGGTCGACGGCGACGCGCCCGGCTACACGATCCATCGCTTCACGGCGCAGCACATGCCGGCGCTGTTGCCGGAGAAGCACATGTCGCCGGCGATCGATCTGTTGGCGCAGGTCGACGCCTCGACGGTGGAGAGCTGGGACGATTACGCGCGCTGGGAGCGCGCGCTCTTGACCGACGCGTTTCATACGAACCCCAAGATCGACGCGCTCGTGGACGGGCTCATCGTCGGCGCCAAGACGCCGCGCGAGAAATTGGACCGGCTGTTTCACTATGCGGCGCAAGAGATTCGCTACCAGCAGGATTACGAGAACTCGATCGCGGGCGTGCGGCCGCACGCGGCGTCGGCGGTCATCGAGCGCGGCTACGGCGACTGCAAGGACAAGGCGGTCCTCCTGATGCAGATGGCCAAGCGCGTCGGGCTCGAGCTGCGCTTCGCCATTTTGCGGACGACGCCGGCCGGCAAGATCCGGCGCGACGTGCCCAATCAGCAGTTCAACCACGCCATCGTCTACGTGCCGGCGCAAAAGGGCATCGAGCAGCCGTTCTTCATGGATCCGACGTCGGACGGGCTCGACATGGGCAACCTGCGCGCCGACGATCAAGGCGCCACGTCGCTGGTGATGGATCCGGCGAGCGGTCGCTTCGAGTTCATCGACATTCCCTATCAAGCGCCGGAGCTCGACTTCGATCGCCACAAGATCCGCATCGACGTGAAGTCACCGACGGAGGCGCTGGCGACGGACGAGCTGCAGATTCGCGGCGCGTCGGCGATGTTCCTGCGCATGGTCGTGCGCAACGAGGCGCTGGCGAAGAAGGCCTACGAAGGCATCATCGCGCAGCTCTATCCGGGCGCGACGCTGCGCAGCGGTAAGACGCCGCCGAAAGAGGACACGTGGCAGCCGGTGAGCTTGTCGCTCGACGTCGACGCGTCGGCGGCGCTGCAGGCCGAGGACACCCAGTGGCGCCTGCGGCTGCCGGAGCTGTTGGGCTTGCCGCCGTCGATCATCGACATCAAGCAGCGCGAGACGCCGTTGCGCTTGGGTCCGCCGGGGGTGTCGCACTACGAGATCGAAGCGTCGGTGCCGGCGGGCTACAAGATCGTGCGCGCGCCCAAGGACATGAGCGTCGAGCACGCCTGCTTCACGCTGTCGCGCAAAGGGCACGTCGACGGGCAGGCGCTGTCGCTGCAGATCGATCTCGTGCGCCGCTGCAGCGACATCAGCGTCGCCGACTACGAGCAGTTTCGCGCGGCCGTGCAGAAGGCGACGCATAGCCTGCAAGAGCAGGTCGTGTTCGACAAGCTGGAGCCGCCGACGCCGGCGCCGCCGCTGCCGGCGCCGAAGACGAAGCACAAGCGCGGCTGAGCGTCAGGCGGCGCGGACGCGATGGGTCTCGACGGCCGTGAGCAGCACGTCGAGGCGGATCGGCTTACGCAGGAAGGCGGCGGCGCCCGGTGGCGGCGGCTGCTCGCCGGCGGCCGAGATGACGACCACCGGCAGCTGCGCCAGCCGATCGTCGGCGCGCAGCTCGGCCAAGAGCTGCCAGCCGTTCATGATCGGCATCCACAGATCGAGCAGCACCAAGCAGACCCCGTCGACCTGCCGCAGCTTGGCCAGGCCGTCGGCGCCGTTGGCCGCTTGCACGACGGCGAAGCCTTCGTCCTCGAGCAACGCCGCCATCGTCTCGCGGATGCCGTCGTCGTCCTCGATGAGCAAGATCGTGTTCGCGGCAGCCACGCCCCTCGATCGTATTACGCGGCTCGGTCGGAGCAACAAGATTTCGGCGCACTTGACTGACCGGCGGTCACTGACCTATGGTCATCGAGAACGATGGCCGCCATCCGCTCCGCTCGCCAAATCCGTGCCGACGATACGCGCGCTCGGCTGTTCGCCGCCGCGGTCGAGCTGTTCGAGGTTCGTGGCTATCATGACACCACGATCGACGCCATCGTCAAGCGCGCCGGCGTGGCCAAGGGCACGTTCTTCGTTCACTTCGCGACCAAGGACGCCGTCATCAGCGAGCTGCAGATTCGGCAGATGCGCGGCGCCCGTCGCGCTCGCGCCGCGGTCGTCGAAGCCGGCGGCGGACCGTTGGCGGCGCTGCGCGCCACCATTCAGTCGCTCGGCGAGCAGGCCGCGCGCAGCCGCGAGCTGGCCCGCGCCATCTTCAGCGCCACGCTCGACAACGCGCTCGTCTCGGGCGGCGCCGAGGGGCTCTTCGACGAGATCCTGGCCGAGATGATCGCCGACGCGCGCGCCGCGGTCGTCGCCGGCGAGCTCGGCCGTGGTCGCGATGGCGAGCGCTTGGCGCGCGCGCTGCTCGCCGTCTACTTGGGCTCGGCGCTGCACTTCGCGTCCAGCCGCGGATCGACGCCGCTGCTCGACGTGCTCATGCCGCTGGTCGACGCGAATGTCGAAGGATTTCGCGAGCCGGCGCACCCGCCGCGACCGACCGCGCGCCGTCCCCGTCGCCGCGGCTGAATTGCGCGCTTATACTGCGCTCATGCGCCGCATCATCCTCGCGAGCCTCTTGTCGGCAGGTTGCGCCACGACGCCGGCCGGTCCCGCCGTTCATTATGCCGGTCAGCCGTTCGACCTCGAGCAGCGACCGGGACGCATCAGCGGACAAGTGTGCGGCATGGACTTGATGCTCGACGTCCAAGCGCGCGGCGGCAACGTGCAGCTCGTCGGCTTCATCGACGGCAACATGGCCGTCGAGCTCAACGCCAAAGACGAGGCCGACGGCCGCCACGTCACCGGTCGCATCGGCGCCGCCGCCGGCGACTCGGCCGTCGACGTCAAGCTGACCGCGACCTCGCTGTCGGGCCGCGTCGGCTTCCGCTACTTCGACCTGCACGGCACCAACGACGACACGCTGGCGGGCACGATGCGCATCGCCGGCGCGCAGGACGTGGCCCAAGCGACCGTCGAAGGGCGCGCGCAGCTGGCGGCGCTGGCGCCGGCGGTGCAAGCCGCGCTCGTGCCGACGCTGCTCGAGTGCAACGTGCAGCGCATCGGCCAGTGGGGTCGCAGCTCGCTCCTCGTGCGCGTCGGCGGTCCGGCCGGCGCGCTGCCGCACGAATCGAGCGCACTTTACACACACGATTAGGCCGCCGAAGCGCGCGCATCCGTAGCCGTTCCGCAGCGGCTTTGGCACTTCGTCGTTGCATTGGCGCCACCGTTTCATCACCATTCGGCGATGCGCGCGCGCATAAGGCCCGAAGAAGCGCTGCTCGTCATCTACGCTGTGGCGCTCGTCGCCATCATGGCGGTGACCGGGCATTGGAGCTTCACGAGCACGATGCACGTGCGCTTTCTGCAGTGCTTTCTCGCGCTGGCGCTGCTGATTCTGGCGCGCGGCTGGGTGCGCGCCGACGGCTATGGCTGGTCGGCGATTCGCACGGCGCTGCCGCCGGCGCTGACCGTCGTCCGTGATTTCACGCCGTTTCTGCTGGCGCTCCTGCTCTACGAATCGCTGCACGATCTGACGCCGCTCATTCGTCACGACGTCGTCGACGCCACCCTCATCGCCATCGATCGCCGGCTCTTCCACGTCGACGTCGCCGTCTGGATGGGCCGCTTCGCGACGCCGCTTTTGACCCGCTATCTCGTCTTTTGCTACCTCAGCTACTTCTTCGCGCCGGCGATCTTGGCGGCGCTGATCTATTGGACCGGCCAGCGCCAGCTCTTCCGCGACTTCCTAGTCTCGCTGTGCGTGACGACGCTGCTCGGCTACAGCGGCTATCTGCTCGTGCCCGCCGTCGGCCCGTACGTTTTTCAGGCGCAGCTATTCAACGGCAGTCGGCTGCCCGGCGGCGGTCTCGCCAGCCAGTCGTCGTTCATCTACACGATCGACGCCTGGAAAGGCTACGCGCGCGACTGTTTCCCGTCGCTGCACACGGCGCACACGACGGTCGTGCTGGTGTTCGCGCGCCGCTTCTCGCGCCGGGCGTTCCTCGCGTACTTGCCGATCGCGCTCGGGCTCTACGTCTCGACGCTCTATCTGCGCATGCACTACGCGATCGACGTCGCGGCCGGTTTCGCGACCGCGGCGCTGGCGACTTGGATCGGGCCGCGCCTCGAACGCTGGTGGCACGCCGGCGACGATTCGCTGCGACCGGCGCGCCAGCCGGAGTAGTCTCGCGCCATGACGATCGAAGAGCAGTTTACCGACGCGCAAGCGCGGGTGAAGACGTTGCCGGCGGTGCCCGGCGCCGATGTGCTGTTGCAGCTCTACGCGCTCTACAAACAAGGCGCCGTCGGCGACGTCGACGGCAAGCGCCCCGGCATGCTCGACATCCGCGGGCGCGCCAAGTGGGACGCGTGGGCGGCGGTCAAAGGCACGGCCAAGCCGGCCGCGATGCAGCAGTACGTCGCGCTCGTCGACCGCCTCCTCGCCCGCTAATCGCCCCATCAGCTCGTGGTGTCAAACCCCACGCAGCCAGCCAGTCGGCCTGCAAAAATCTAAATTGCATGTACCTTCGTCACTTGTCAGCGTCTTTGTTCTGTGGTGTGTATATCCACAACGAGCAAGAGCCAGGACGGCGGCCGCGGCTGGGTCGCCATTGGTTGGGCGGGGGAGATGGTGCCGAAGCCGGTGACGCATCCGAAGACGCGGGCGTGGCTGTTGTGGCTCGCGCGGCGAATTCGCGCCGAAGGGCGCAGCATTTTGACGCGCGAGCCGTCGTTGGTCGATCGGTCGGTGGGCGTGCCGCTGTTTTACGAAGATCGCGCGCAGGCCAGCGATTGGTGCGACTACGCGGCGGAGATCGTCGAAGCCGGCGCCGGCGAGGCGAGCGGCGAGCCTGACGACGAGGCGCCGCTGCGGCTGAACGAGCTGACGCGCATCAAGCCGGATCGGCGGTCGTAAGTGCCGGCGACGTCACTGCGGCCGATGCTCGACGAATACCGGGCGGCGATCGAGCAAGCGCGCGCCGAGCTCGATCGGCTGCGACCGGTGTTGGCGGCGATCGATGACGTGAGCTCGGCGGCGCGGCTCGAGGAGGTCGATCAGTCGCTGCTGCTGATCGCGTCCAACATGCTCGCGCACAGCGGCTGCGATCACGCGATTCGCGCGCGCCTAGCCGAGCTGCGGCGGCGCATGAAGGCCCGTCGACAGCGGGCGAGCGCCTGGCTCATCGGCCGCGTCCTCGGCGAGCTGCCATGGCTGTAGCGACCGAAGACGACGCGCCGTAGCGCGACCGAGACGCGCGCCCCGCTATTACGCAACCGCCGACGAGCTCGACGGCGAAGAGGCTGTGCGAATGACACGGCGACTGCGCGGCATTGACAGGGGCGCGCGGCCGTCGTATTCATGCCGTAATGAAATTGAATATCATTATTAATTTCATTACGTGAATGCTGCTCGATTGCGACAGCTGCGCCAACCCCAGACCGCGACCGCTACGACGGACGCCACGGAGTCGACATGTCCTTACTCGCCCTGCCTCGCGCCTCGTGCGAGCGTGAAGAGCTCGCCGCCGGACCGCATTGCAAGATCGAGCGCTGCCACTGCGGCGTCTTGCACCTGACGCTGGGCGCGATCACCGTCCGCAGCACGCCCGAGGTCGCGCAGTCGCTGCTGGTGGCGCTGCATCACGCGCTCGTGCGACTGGAGCTGCAGATCGCCAACGGCCGCGTCTCCGGCGGTGCGTCGTCGTGACCGTGCCGCTCGTGCGGCGCGGCGCCGATCGACCGCCGCCGCCGCACGATCCGACCGAGCGCGTGCTCGTCGGCCACGTCGACGACTGGGAGGTGCGCGACTTCGCCGCCGATGATCCGCGTTATCGCTACCTCTTGCCGCGCGGCTTCGGCCATCTGCAGCTGTGGCATCCCGAGGCGCGCCTCTCGATCCTGACGCCGTCGCGCTTGACGCGCGATCGCTACGAGGCGTTTCCGGTCGTCGGCTGGAAGCGGCGCGAGCACGATTGGGCGGCGCTGGCGGCGATCGTGCGGGCGCAGACGGGCGTGACGCCGCCGACGCCGCTGTCGATGCGCGCGCTGGCACGTTGGTTCGAGCGGCGCGTGGCCCTCGACGTGAGCGTGCAGCAGCGCATGCGCTGATCTCGGCCGCCGTCGCGCGACGCGGCCGCGAATTCGCGTCAGCGCTCGAAGATCCAGCGCGCCATTTGCCGGAAGCTGGCGGACTTGCCTTGGCTCAAGAGGCCGATGCGGAAGATGCGTCCGGCGGCCCAGACACAGCCGACCGTGGTCGCCAGCGTCAACAGCGCCGAGAGCACGACCTGCCACACCGGCGGCGTCGGATGCAGCCCCACGCGCAAGAGCATGACGATCGGCGCCGACAGCGGGAACATCGACAGGCCCACCGCCAGCGAGCTCGACGGCGACTCCACCACCGACGCCGACAGCATCAGCGGCACCGTCAGCGGCAACATGATCGGCAGCATCAGATTTTGCGCGTCTTTGACGTCGGTGCAGGCGGAGCCGATGGCGACGAACGCCGCGCCGTACAACAAGAGCGCCAGCAGCAGGAAACAGACGAACCAACCGATGAGCGACAGCGGAATCGCCGACGCCAGGCCAATGCGCGCCGCCGCCGACACGGCGCTGATGGCGTAGACCGACACCAGCAACAGCGACACCGCCAACGAGCCGAGCAGCTTGCCGGCCATGAGCTCGAAGGGCGACACCGAGCCCAGGAGCACCTCGGAGATTCGCGACATCTTCTCGGTCAATACGGCGTGCATCAGCTGCGGCGTCGACAGGACCACGAAGAAGAAGAGCATGAACGCCGGCACCATCGGGATGAAGACGGCGCGCAGGAGGTCCTGCTTGGCCGCCGTCGCCTGCTTGCCGCCGACGCTGCCCTCGTAAAGGCCGAGCGAATCGGCTTTGACGTGGCGCGACAGCGCGTCGACGAGCGCCGGATCGAGCTTGGCCGCGCGATAATGCTCGGCGCGCTGCGCGTCGTCGACGGTCTTCTCCAGCCATTCGCGCAGATCGTCGTAGGCCGGATGGTCCGAGTGATAGCGCAGCGGCTCGCGATCGGGCTCGTTCGGGATCTCGACGAACGCAAAGAGCGCGCCCTTGCGAATATCGTCCGACAGCTGCAGCCGCAGCTCGGGCAGCGACTCGACCGCGCTCGGCGACGTCGCGAGGCGTGGCAAGAAGCGCGGCGTCGCGGCGCCGGCGGCATCGAGCGCGGCGTTGCGCGCCTGCGCGGCCAGGGCGATGGCCGGGAAAAAGCGGCCGCCGGGATCGAGGACGACGAGCTCGCGCGGCGCCGGATCGGCGTGACCGGCGATGCGGCGCTGCAGCAAATTCATGGTCAGCGTCAACAGCGGCACGATGCAGACGCTCACGAGGAACGCCTTCGACCGCATGAGAGCGCGCACTTCGGCGCCGGCGACCGCGAAGATCTTGTCGACGGAGATCATGAGCCGGCGACCTCGACCGGCTGCGCGATGCGCACGAAGATGTCGTGCAGCGATGGACGCGTAATCTCGAACTGCTGCACGACCGTCTTGGCGGCCAGCGTCTGCAGGAACACCTGCGCGTCGCCGGCAAAGCGCAGCTCCTGCACGTTGCCGTGGTCGACGATGCGCTCGACGCCGCTGATGCCGTCGAGCACGGCGCGGCCGCCCGACGTGCGCACGCGGATGGTGTCGGCGCCGTAGCGCGCCTGGATCTCCGCGAGCGTGCCGTCGAGGACCTTCTTGCCGTTGAAGATCATGAACAGGCGGTCGCACAAGCGCTCGGCGGCGATCATGTCGTGCGTCGAGAACACGATCGTCGTGCCGCGCTCGCGCAGCGACAAGATCGCGTCCTTGAGCATCTCGGCGTTGACGGGATCGAGCCCGGTGAACGGCTCGTCGAGAATGAGCAGCTCCGGCTCGCTCACGATCGACGCGATGAACTGGACCTTTTGCGCCATGCCTTTGGACAGCACTTCGATGTTCTCGTCCGCCCACTTCTTGATGTGCAGCCGCTCGAGCCAATGGTTGATGCGCTGGTCGAGCTTGGCGCGCGGCACGGACTTCAAGCGCCCGTAATAACGCAGCAGGCTGCGCACACTCATCTTCTTGTAGAGGCCGCGCTCCTCGGGCAGATAGCTCACGCGATCGCGCGCCGAGGCGGTGGTGCGCTCGCCGAGCACGATGATGTCGCCTTCGTCGGGGAACAGGATGTTCATCGTCATCCGCAGCGTCGTCGTCTTGCCGCTGCCGTTGGGGCCGATGAAGCCGTAGACGGAGCCGCGCGGCACGGTCAGCGTCAGATCGTTCACCGCCGCGTGCGTGCCGAACCACTTGGATACGCCACGAATCGCGATCGCGGCCTCGTTGCCCATGGATGCTGTCGCGCCTCCCGGCTGATACAGTAGACCAATGCCCGCAGCGCGGCGACTCGGCGCACGCTTTGACCGCTTGCCGAGCGGCAGGCGTGTGCGCAAGATGAGCGAGCCATGAAGACGCAGATCCTGCTCGCCGACGATCATCGCGTCGTGCTCGACGGCTTGCGCGCGCTCTTGGCCTGCGAGGAGGACCTCGAGGTCGTCGGCGAAGCGACCGATGGGCTGCAGGTGCTGCCGCAGGTGCTCCAGCTCAAGCCCGCGGTTCTCGTCGTGGATCTGATGATGCCGGGGCTCAACGGCTTGGAGGTCGTGCGTCAGGTGCGGCAGCGCGCGCCCGAGACGCGCGTCATCGTGCTGTCGATGCACGCCAATGACGCGTATGTCGTCGAGGCCTTGCGCAACGGCGCCGCCGGCTATGTCCTCAAGCAGGCCGAGGCGCGCGCGCTCGTCGACGCCATTCGCGCCGTGCGCAGCGGCGGGCGCTACTTGTCGCCGCCCTTGACCGAGGACAAGCTCGAGCGCTGGCAGCGCGAAGCCCAGGCGGCGCCGCTCGATCTGTATGACACGCTGTCGACGCGCGAGCGCGAGGTCTTGCAGCTGGCGGCGGAGGGGCTGACGTCGGCGGCGATCGGCGAGCGGCTGCAGATCGGCAAACGCACGGTCGAGACCCATCGCGCCAACCTGCAGCGCAAGCTGGGGCTGAGGTCGCAGGCCGAGCTCGTCCGCCTGGCGGTCAAGAAGGGGCTCGTCAGCGTCGAGTGAACGGCGCGGCGCGGCGGCCCGGGCTCGCGTCGCACTTTCGCGTGCCAATCCGCCGCTCGCTCGCAGCCGCCGCAAGCCCAACCGCACTTCCGCCAGCCCACCCTCCGCCACCGAAATCCGCCGCTCGACCGCATCGTCACCGACATGTCGCACTGGGAGCGCCCGCCCCAAATTGGGGCCCACGTGGGACAGCTGGCTCCAGCCGTCGCCGCGCGTCACCGTCGACGCGCCCTCCGCCGCAAGCGTGGCGCGCTTGTTGCTCGAATCGCCAGCGATGCGTACCCCCACGCCTGCGCCGGTCGCCGATCCCTGGGCTCCTTCCGACGTCGACAGCGGCTGGCGGGACCTCGTCGTCTCGTCCTCGCCGCCGCCGCCGCCGCGCGAAGCGTTCCAGCCGATGCGCTCGCCGATCAACTCGACGGTGCTGCGCGATCTGCACACGTGGCAAGAGCACGGCACCGGTCGCGCGACCGCCGCTGCCGTGCCGACCGAGGAGCCCAACTTCAACGCCAGCGATCGCCGCCTGTGGCGTGCCGCCGGCGCGCTGATGGCGCTGGCGACGCTCGTGCTGGCCGCGCTGGGCCTCCTGACCTTCGGCGGCGCCAAGTCGATCGAAGACGCGCTGATCTCGGCCACGTCGGCCAGCGCTCCGGCCGCCGCCACGCACGCGACCGAAGCCCCGCCACCGGCCGCCGCGACCACGACCGCCGCGCATGTCGTCGCGCCCGCGGCCGCCGCGACGACCGTCGCGGTCGCTTACGGCCCGGTCAACGCGCCGCACGCCAAGCACAAGCACGCCAAGCATCACAAGCCGATCGCCTCGCGCTGACCTTCGCTTGCGCGTCGCCGCGCTCACGCGCCCGCGCTTTGACGAAGAGCAAGCGGCCCTATGCTTTCCGCATGAGCGACAGTGAACAGGGCAACAAGCGGGAGCTCTTCGACCTCTTGCAAGACTTCGACACGGCGATGCTCGTCACCGTCGAGGCGGACGGCCGTCTGCGCGCGCGTCCGATGAGCCTGCAGAAGCCGGGCGAAATTCCCGGCTGCGACCTATGGCTCGCCAGCGCCGACGACAGCGGCAAGACGCATGAGATCGAGCACGACCGCCAGGTCAACTTGTCGTGCCTGCGCAGCCGCGACGGCGCCTACATCACCATCAGCGCCCGCGCCCGCGTCGAGCGCAACCCCGACGTGATCGAGAGCGTGTGGAAGCCCGACTGGAAATTATGGTTCGGCGACGCCCATCCCGACGACGGCGAGATCGTCCTGCTCAAGCTCGACATCGAGCGCGCCGAATATTGGAAGCCCGAAGGCGGTCGCCTGCGCGTGCTGTATTCGATCGTCAAGGGCTTGGTGACGGACGAGCCGGCCGAAGCGTCGCTCAATCCGCCGAAACGAATCGGCTGACCGCACGGGCAAAAAAAGCGCCTGGATGAGCGGGTCATCCAAGCGCTTATGAGACTAGGCGTTCGCGCGACTAGGCGGCGTGGGCCTGCACGGCGTCGCCGAGCGACGACGCGAGGTGCACCTTCAGCCGCGCCATGAGGCGCATTTCCAGCTGGCGCGTGCGCTCGCGGCTGATGCCGAAGTCGTCGCCCAGCTCCTGCAGCGTGCGCGGCTGGTCGGTCATGAGGCGCTGGTCGAACAGCTGCCGATCGCGACCCTTCAACCGCCCGCCGAACGTCACCAGCGTCTCGTGCAGCCGCTGGCGGAACTCGCCCGCTTCCGCCGCGTCATCCGGGCGCGGCAGGCCCGACTCGATGACGTCGAGCCGCGAGCGACCGTTGTCCTCGCGGTCGATCGGCGCGTCGAGCGACGCGTCCGGCGAGCCGAGGCGCTGCTCCATCTCGGCCACTTCGCCTTCCGGCAGCTGCATCGCCTTGGCGACGTTGGCCGCGTTCGGCACGAAGCCCTGACGCTCCAGCTTGGCCTTCTCCTTACGCAAGTTGAAGAACAGCTTGCGCTGCGTCGCCGTCGTCCCGAGCCGCACCATGCGCGCGTTCTGCAACAGCCAGCGCAGCATGTAGGCGCGGATCCACCAGGCCGCGTAGCTCGACAGCTTGACGCCGCGGTTCGGATCGTACTTGTCGATCGCCGTCACCAAGCCGACGTTGCCCTCCTGAATCAGATCGAGGAGGTTCTTGTGCGCGCCCGAGTATTCGTGGGCGAGCTTGACCACCAGCTTCAAGTTCGCGGTCACGAGACGCCGCGCGATCTCCGCGTCGTGATGCTCGAGGTAGGCGACCGCCAGCTCGTGCTCCTGCTCGCGGTCCAGCCGCTCGACATCCTTGAGCGACGCCATGTAGGCAGCGTACGGATCCTTCGCCGCCGCCACTGCACGCACCGGTTTGATCGGCAGGATGTCGGCGCTCGTCTCCGCGTCGGCTTCCGCCGGCAGCGTCACGTCGTCGTCCTCCGACCAATCGGCATCGAGCGCGGGCGTGTCCTCGACGGCGTCGGGCGCGTCGTCCAAAACGACTGCCGGCGTCGCCTTGCGGCGGCCATCCGCCGCCTGCCCGCGACCATCCATCAAGTAGCCCGTCATCATGCGCATCGATCCCACCTTTCTGGTTGCTGCCGTCGTTGGATGCCGTCTCCCTGCCTAATCGTTACTTCGCCTCCTGCAACTTACGTCCCCGAGCCACTTCCAACGGTTCGGCGCTTTGGGACTCGTCAACGTAACCACTCCAGTTACAAACGCCAGCCCCACGCGTTGCCCGACGTAAGTCGTTGCGGCTCATGGCTGTAGGTCGAACAGCAGGAGCTCGGCGTTCAGCTGCCCGGCCAAAGTGACCGACGCTTCGTCGATCAGCGAGGCGCCGTCGCCCGCCGCCAGCGCCTGCCCACCGACCAGCGCCTCGCCCCGCGCCACGTGCACCCAACCTTTGCGGCCGGGGGCGAAGGTGTGGATCACCTCGGCCCCATTGTCGAGGATAGATGCGTAGACGCGCGCGTCCTGCCGAATCGTCAGCGCGCCCGCCGCGCCGTCGGGCGCGGCGATGACGCGCAGCTGCCCGCGCTTGTCGGCCGGCGCGAAGTGCCGCCCTTCGTAACCGGCGGGCGCTCCCTTGCACGCCGCCTTCAGCCAAATCTCCAACAAGTGAACCGGCTCGGTGCGCGACGCGTTGTGCTCCGAGCACGTCGCGCCGGCGCCGGCGCTCATCCGCTGAACGTCGCCGTAGCGGATGACGCCGCCGCCGCCGCACGTGTCCTTGTATTCGAGCGCGCCCTCGAGGACGTAGGTCAACATCTCGATATCGCGGTGCGAATGCGTGGGGAAGCCTTCGCCGGCCGCGACCCGATTTTCGTTGAGCACCCGCAAATCGGAAAACCCCATACTTTGCGGATCGAAATAATGACCAAAAGAAAACGTGTGAAACGAGTCGAGCCAGCCGAATCGGCCGTGTCCGCGCTCGCAGCCGCGTTTGATCGTCATCATGGTCGCCCTCGTTGGTTCGGACGAGACGCGATTAGGCCGCTTTCACCGCCGCCTTGATCGCCTCGACGTCGCACTCGATCTCGACCTTGTCACCGACGACGACGCCGCCGGTCTCGAGCGCCTGATTCCAGTGCAGGCCGAACTCCTTGCGCGAGATCGACGTCTTGACCGTGAAGCCGGCGCGCTCGTTGCCCCACGGATCTTTGCCCTGGCCGTGGCTCTCGACGTTCAGCGACACCGCCTTGGTCACGCCGTGAATCGTCAGGTCGCCGTTGAGCTTGAAATCCTCGCCGTCCTTGCCGATCGACGTGCTCTTGAACGTGATGGTGGGAAACTTCTCGGCGTCGAAGAAGTCGGCGGACTTCAGGTGACCGTCACGCTGCGGCTCTTTGGTGTCGATGGAGCCGACGTCGATGGTGACCGCGATCTGGCTCTTGGTCGGATCCTTGTCGTCGTATTCGAACGTGCCGGTCCATTTGGTGAACGAGCCGCGCACCTTGCTGATCATCAAGTGGCGGACCGCGAAGTGAATGCCCGAGTGGGTGGGGTCGAACGTCCAGTTGGCCATGGTCGATACCTCCTGCCCGCTACCAAAGCATCGACCACGCCAAGTCATAAGTATTTGATTTTAAACAGCCACCTTGCCGCATGTGTATCAAAATGATATAGTCAGGTCTCAAGGTGATGACGTGAAAATAGACGACTTGGATCTCCGCGAGCTGCTCGACTTCGAACCGAAGGGCGGTGTCCTGCGCTTCTCGGGCGAGCGCACGATCTTGCTC
Source organism: uncultured delta proteobacterium (assembly GCA_963785725.1). Lineage (GTDB taxonomy): Bacteria > Myxococcota_A > Polyangia > Palsa-1104 > Palsa-1104 > JAQBQH01. The sequence continues at coordinate 75,543 of CAWAWS010000013.1, forward strand.
GACGCGGTGGCGCTCGGCATCCTGCGCCGCGAGCTCATCGACACGGTCGGCATCACCGGCGCGCGCAGCGTGCTGACGCGCTTTGGCTACGCGCACGGCTGGCGCACGGCGGCGGCGATGCGCGAGCAATTTCCGTGGAGCAACGAGCGCGAGTGGCGCATCGCCGGCGGTCGGCTGCACACGCTGCAAGGGCTCGTGCGCGTCGAGCCGGTGACGCGCGCGCCGGGCGAGCCGCAGCCGTTCGCCGAGGCCATCTGGCACGACTCGTACGAGGCCGAGCAGCACCTGTTGCACTTCGGACGCTCGGAAGATCCGGTGTGCTGGAGCCTCATCGGCTTCGCCAGCGGCTATTTGTCGTTCTGCAACGGCAAGGAGATCGTGTGCATCGAGTCGCGCTGTGTCGGTCGCGGCGACGCCACCTGCCACATGATCGGCAAGCCGCGCGAGGAATGGGCGCCCGCGGAAGTCGAGGAGCACCTGAGCTACTTCCGCAAGTCGTGCCTGAATGAAGGGCTCGTCAAAGTGACCGATCAGCTGAAGCAGACGGAGCAGAAGCTGCGCGTCAAGAAGCAGCAGCTGTCGCGCCACGCCGACGTCGACGAGCCGGCCGGAATGGTCATGCGCTCGGAGGCGATGCAGAAGGTCGTCGAGCTCGGGCGGCGCGTGGCGCGCGTCGATTCGACGGTGCTGATTTCGGGCGAGAGCGGCGTCGGCAAAGAGCGGGTGGCGCGGCTGATTCACGAGGAGTCGTCGCGGGCGGCGCGGCCGTTCGTGGCCATCAACTGCGCGGCGGTGACGGAGACGCTGCTCGAGTCGGAGCTGTTCGGGCACGCCAAAGGCGCGTTTACGGGCGCGACGACCGATCGCGGCGGCCTCTTCGAGTCGGCGCAAGGCGGCACGCTCCTGCTCGACGAAGTGGGCGAGGTGCCGGCGGCGATGCAGGCGAAGCTGCTGCGCGTGTTGCAGGAGCGCGAGGTGCGGCGCGTCGGCGAGAACAAGAGCCGGCCGGTCGACGTGCGCGTGTTGGCGGCGACCAATCGCGATCTGCTGGCCGAGGTCGACGCCGGCCGTTTCCGTAAGGATCTGTATTATCGCCTGCGCGTCGTCGAGCTGCGGATTCCGCCGTTGCGCGAGCGGCGTGAGGACATCTTGCCGCTGGCGCGCGCGTTTTTAGCGGACTCGGCGGAGCGCATGAAGCGCAAGATGGTCGGGCTGTCGCCGCGCGCCGCCGATCAGCTGGTGCGCTACGACTGGCCGGGCAACGTGCGCGAGCTGCAGAACGCGATGGAGCGCGCGGTGGCGCTGGCGACCGAGTCGCAGCTGGGCCCGGACGATCTGCCGGAAGAGGTGCGCGCGGCGCTGGCGACGGTCTACGCGCCGGGCGCGGTGCGCACGCTGGAAGAGGTCGAGCACGAATACATCCGCGCGGCGCTGCGGGCGAACGGCGGAAATCGTACGAAAACCGCGGCGCAGCTGAAGATCGGCATCGCGACGCTGCACCGCAAGATCAAAGAGTTCGATCTGCGCGCGTGAGGCGCGAGGCTAGAACGGCTAGGGCGTGACGTCGAGGATGAGGCCTTCGGACGCGACCAGCGTCGACAAGGCCGGCGCGTTCGTGCGCGACCACGCCCGCGCGTGCAAGCCGATGAGATCGAGCGCGTGATCGTCGCGCCACGGATCGTGATGGTGCAGCGCGATCGTGCGCACCTCGGCTTCGGCGGCGAGCTTGAGCGCGTCGTCGACGATCGAGTGGCCCCAGCCGCGCTTCTGCGGCAGATCCGCGGCCACGTATTGCGCGTCGTGAATGAGTAGGCCGCAGCCGTGCGCGAAGCGGGCCAATTCCGACGGCGTCGTCACCATCAGCGGCGACGGCGCGAGCTCGTTGTCGGTCAAGTAGCACAAGCTGGCGCCGTCGGCGTCGTCGATGCGGAAGCCGTCGCAACCGCCGGGATGATTGAGCGGGATGGTACGGATGGTCGCCGAGCCGACGCGCATCGAGCTGCCGGCGAAGCGTGGTCGCTCGAGCCGCGCCGGAATGTCGGCCAGCCGCACCGGAAAATGCTCACCGTCGAAGAGCACGGCTTTGGCGATGCTGGCCTCGGCGCGCGGCGACAGCGCGTGCAGGATGACGTGCGCGTCTTTGCGGTAGATGGGCCCGAAGAACGGCGCGCCCATGATGTGATCCCAATGGCCGTGCGTGATGAACACGTGAATCGGCGACGGCAGCTCGGGCAACGCCAGCAAATCGTCGCCGAGCACGCGCGCGCCGGTGCCGATGTCGAGCATGATCTGCGTGTCGTCGGCCGTGCGCACGCTGACGCAGACCGTGTTGCCGCCGTAGCGCACCGTCGAAGGGCCCGGGGTCGCGATCGATCCGCGCACGCCGTAGAAGGTTACGCGCATCAGCGCCGCACGACGAGCGGCGCTGCCTTCCTTGCGCCGCCAGGCGAGGGCGAGGGCCGGAGTGGCTCGACAGGGAGCGCCATGGACCCACGATTCTATCGCAAAGAGGCGATGTCCGCGCGCGTCGTCAGCTCGGGAATGGGCAGGCCGGCGCGGGGCGAGCTGTCGGCGTCGAGGCCGAGCCAGAGGCGCAAGGTGGGCGCGATGTCGCACAAGCGGCGCTGGCCGGCGGCGGCGACGAGCCCGCGGGCGACGATCGGCCCGCCGGCGGCGACGAGCCACACCGGCTGCGACTCCGGCTGACGGCCGTGATCGCGGAAGTTGGCCGCGCGGCCGTGGTCGGACGTGACGACGACGAGCGTGCGACCGCCGTCGGCATCGAGCGCCGCCACTTCGGTCGCCAGCTGGCCGAGAAAATCGTCGACGGCGGCGAGCGCGGCGAAGTAGTCGGCGACGCGACCGCGATGCGCCCATTCATCGGTGTCGCCGAGCGAGACGACGAACAGGTGCGGCTGGCGCGCGTGTAAGTAGGCGAGCGCGAGCGGCGCCGTGACGGCGTCGGGGCGATAGTCGTCTTCGCCGGGAAATGACAGCGTCGCCTCGCCGCGCGCCAGCAGCGCCGTCGCCGCGTCGTCGACGGCAAAGCGGGCGCGCGTCGGGCCGCCGTGACGGCCGACGGACATCGCGACCGCCGTCGGATCGTTGGTCGCGGCGCGCTGCAGCGTCGGCCAGGACGCAATCAGCGCCACGTCGTCGCCGTGTAGGCCGAGCGCCGCGCGCGCGTCGTCGAGCAGCGACGGCTCGGCCAGCGGCGCGCACTCGTTGTCGGTGCAGCCGTTGCCGCGCCGGCCGGTCAGGATCTCGCGATAACCCGGCAGCGACACGAAGCGCGGACCCGACGCGACAATCGGCGCGCCATATCCGGGAGCGCCCAGCGCCACGCCGCGATCGACGAGCCGCCACAGGTTCGGGAGCCGCTGGCGCGCGCCCTCGCCGAGCACGTCTTTGGCGCGCACGCCGTCGACGGTGACGAGGATGACGCGGTCGATCTGCGCCGGCTGCACCAGCCGCTCGGCGTTCGCGCTCGGCGTCGGCACCGGCGTCGCGTGGCGCGCCGCGACCGTCGTGCTGGCCGTGAGCGGCGGGCCGCAGCCGACGACGACGAGCCCCAAGCAAGCGAGGACGCGCATACCAGAACTGTAATAATCCCGCGTATCAACCGCATGCCGCTCACGCGCCGGTCACGCGAAGAATGGGCAACATCAGCGATAACGCAGGACAAAAGGCGTCACCCAAACGTCACCGTGTAGGCGTTCGTAGGCGTGCTACAATTTGCTGTTCACATGGATTCTTCCAATCCCGACGACCTGTTATCGCGGCGGGCCGACCACCTCAAGATAGTCAAGCCGGCCGCCGACGGATCTCACGTCGAGTCCGAGCCGCGGCTGTTCTTGAACCGCGAGCTGTCGTGGCTGGCCTTCAACGAGCGCGTGCTGGAAGAGGCGCGCGATCCGTCGCTGCCACTCTACGAACGGCTCAAGTTCCTCGGCATCGCCTCGTCCAACTTCGACGAATTCTTCATGATTCGCGTCGCCGGCATCAAGCAGCAGATCTTCGGCGGCGTCGTCGACACGCCGGCGGACGGCATGACCGCGGCCGAGCAGATGTTCGCGATCAGCGAGAAGGTGCACGCGCTCATCGCCGAGCAGGACCGCATCTGGCGCGAGCAGCTGTGCCCGCAGTTGGCCGCGGCCGGCGTCTCCGTCATCTCGCCCGACGCGTTTTCGCCCGAGCAGCGCACGTTCGCGCGCAATTACTTCGCGGTCAGCGTCTTTCCCGCGTTGACGCCGCTGGCGGTCGATCCCGGCCATCCGTTTCCGCATCTGCGCAATCGCTCGCTGAATCTGGCGGTCATCCTCGCCAAGTCGACGGGACGACGGCGCACGCGCACGCCGAAGGAGCAGCTGCTCGCCGTCGTGCAGGTGCCGATGGTGCTCGGACGCTTGGTGCGGCTGCCGTCGGAGCCAGGTAAACAGACGTTTACTTTGCTCGGCGATCTCATCAAGTCGCACGCCGGCGACCTCTTTCCCGGCTACGACGTCAAGCAGACGGCGATGTTCCGCGTCACGCGCAACTCCGACTTGCTCGTCGACGACGAAGAGTCCGAAGACCTCTTGTCGACGATGCAGGAGGAGCTGCGCCGCCGCGAATTGGGCGCCGCCGTTCGCCTCGAGCTCGCGGCCGACGCGTCGCCCGATGTGGAGCGCTGGCTGACGGCGGCCTTGAAGGTCGAGCCGGCCGACATCTATCGCACGCACTCGCCGTTCCAGCTGCAAGACTTGGTGGCGCTCGACAAATACGATCAGCGGCCGGAGCTGCGCGTCGAGCCGCTCGTGCCGGTGACGCCGCCGTCCTTGCGCGACTTGGAGACGCCGATCTTCGACGTCGTCAAGAAGGGCGACGTGCTCTTGCACCATCCGTACGAGTCGTACGATCCGATCGTGCGCTTCGTCGACGAGGCGGCCGACGACCCGAGCGTGCTGGCGCTCAAGATGACGCTCTATCGCACGTCGGGCGGCGACTCGCCGTTCGTGCGCGCGCTGTCGCGAGCGGCGCAGAACGGCAAGCAGGTGGCGGCGCTGGTCGAGATCAAGGCGCGCTTCGACGAGGCCAACAACATCGCCTGGGCGCGACGGCTGGAAGAGAACGGCGTCCACGTCGTCTACGGCCTCATCGGCTACAAGACGCACTGCAAAGTGGCGCTGGTCGTGCGCCGCGAAGGCGAGACCATCCGTCGCTACGTTCACGTCGGCACCGGCAATTACCACCCGACGACGGCGCGGCAATACACCGATCTCTCGCTGCTGACGGCGCGGCCCGAAGTCGCCGAGGACGCGTCGGCGCTGTTCAACTTCTTGACCGGCTATTCGGAGCCGCCGCATTGGAAGCGGTTCGCGGTGGCGCCGTTCGATCTGCAGGCGCAGATCATCGGTCACATCAACAAGCAGGCCGAGCGCGCCAAGCGGAACGAGCCGTCGCGCATCATCGCCAAGATGAACTCGCTCGTCGATCCGGCGACCATTCGCGCGCTCTACGCGGCGTCGCAGGCGGGCGTCGAGATCGACCTGCTCGTGCGCGGCATTTGCTGCTTGCGCGCGGGCGTCAAAGGGCTGTCCGAGCGCATTCGCGTCACCAGCGTCGTCGATCGCTTCTTGGAGCACAGCCGCGTGTTCGCGTTCGGACCGGCCGAAGCGTGCGACATCTACATCGCGTCGGCGGATTGGATGCCGCGTAACTTCGTGCGGCGCATCGAGGTCATGTGCCCGATCGAAGATCTGGCGTTGAAGACGCGCCTCTTGAACGAGGTGCTGGGCACGGCGCTGCGCGACAACGTCAAGGCGCGCATTCTCCAAGCCGACGGCACCTACGCGCCGTCGCAGCGTCCCGGCCCGCCCGTGCGCTGCCAAATGGCGCTGCTCGAGCAGGCGCGCGGCACGGCGTCGCCGGCCACGCCGGCGCTGGAGCCGTCGACGATCCGCTCGATCAACTGATCGACTGAGTCCCTACTCCGACTAACGATTACTGGATGTGATCGGCGACGCGTCGCATCGCCGCGTGCAGCAAGACGACGTCGGGCTCGGCCTGCAGAATCGCCAGATAGCGCGCGACGAAGCTCTCGGGCGGCGCTTCACCACCGTGGTCGGCGACGAGGTTCTTGAGCGTCGCGCGCACGGCGGCGGCGTCGGCGGCGGCGATCGGCTCCTTTTGGTCCGCCAGCTCGTCGATCTCGGCCATCAGCGCCGACATCGGATGCAGCCAGAGGAAGAAGGGATCGGTCGTCAGCAGCTGAAACAGCTGCACCGGACCGCCGATGCGACCGTGCGTGCGCTCCCAGTCGGCTTGTACGACGTCGACCAGCGCTTTGTGCAACGGGCGCAGAGCGTGCGACAGAGCGTCGAGGCGGCGGCGGCGCTCGGCATCATCGATGGAGTCGACCATCGTTCGGGTGTAGCGATTGCGGCTGCCAACTTCAAGTCTTACGTTTCGTGGCATGACACAAGCACGGCCGATAGCGAAGGTGATCGACTCCATCCGCACGCTCGAAGGAGCCGGTTTCGCGGTGCGCCGGCCGTTTCCGACGGCGTCGATCGATCACCTCGATCCTTTCTTGTTGCTCGACGAAATGGGCCCGATGGAGCTCGGTCCCGGGCAAGCCGAGGGCGCGCCCGACCATCCCCATCGCGGCTTCGAGACGGTGACCTATTTGCTCTCGGGCGAGTTCGTCCACGCCGATTCGCAAGGCAATTCCGGGCACCTCAAGGCCGGCGACGTGCAGTGGATGACGGCCGGCGACGGCGTCGTGCACTCGGAGATGCCGGCGCAGGAGCTGCGTGACAAAGGCGGTCGGCTGCACGGCTTTCAGCTGTGGGTGAACTTGCCCAAGGCCGACAAGCGCATGCGCCCGCGTTATCAGGACGTGCCGGCGGCGCGCATTCCGGTGGCGACGAGCAGCGACGGCAAGACGACGGTGCGCGTCATCGCCGGCGAGTCGCTCGGTCACAAAGCCGTCATCGACACGCGCACGCCGATCTTTTACCTGCATTTTTCGCTGCAGCCGGGCGCGCGTCACGTGCAGGCGGCGCCGGCGAGCCACAACGTCTTCGCCTACGTGCTCAAAGGTCGCATGCAGGCCGGCGGTCGCACGCTCGAGGACGGACAGATGGGCATCTTCGGCGCTGGCGACACCATCGAGCTCGGCGCCGACGAAGCGGCCGAAGTGCTGCTCATCGGCGGCGTGCCGCACAACGAGCCGGTCGCGCGCTATGGCCCGTTCGTCATGACGTCGAAAGAGGAGCTGATCGAGGCCTTCGCCGACTTCCGCTCGGGCAAGATGGGCAGCATCCCCGCCGAAATCGCCCGGCAATAAACGGTGACCACCGCAACCGGCTGATCTTGCTATGCTTACATCGAACGCTCGGTAACGGCGCGCGATCGTAACGCTGTACTCTCGCCGCCGATTGGCCGAACCTCGGTCATTCTTTGGTGTTTCACTCGAACATGGAGTCGGACGAAGCACTCTTCGAGCGTATTCGCCGCGGCGAGCTGCCCGCGTTCGATGCGTTGTACGTGCGCTGGGAGCGACGGCTCTATGGCTTCATTCGCGGCTATCTCGACGACGCCGCCGAAGCGGAAGACGTCTTTCACGAAATTTTCATGACGGTTTTGCGCGCGCCGGCGGACTTCGCGCGCGGCAGCTTCAAGGCGTGGGTGCTGCAGGTCGCGCGCAACGCCTGTCTCAACCGGCTGCGCTCGCGGCGGCGCGGCGACGCGGCGCGGGCGCGCCAGGCGGAAGACATCGAGCGCGTGAGCCTGCCGGTGGCGATCGACAACATCGCCGGCCGCGAGGCGCGGCACGCGCTCGACGAAGCGGTCACCCGCCTGCCGCGCAGCTTGGGCGAGGTCTATCGGCTGCGCGCGAACGGGTTGTCGTACGAAGAGATGGCGAACGTGCTCGGCGTGCCGCTCGGAACCGTGAAGTCGCGGATGCACGAGATGGTGGCGCAGCTGAAGAAGGAGATGCAGGCGTGGACTGCAAGCGAGTAGACGAGGAGCTGGTGGCGTTCCACCTGTCGGCGCTCGACGGGCCGACGCGCGCAGGCGTGGAGGCGCATTTGTGCGGCTGTGGCCGCTGCGTGGGCGCCTATTTGATGTTGAAGCGCGCCATCGACGCCGGAGAAGACGCGCCGGCGCCGTCGGACCTCTTGCGGGCGCGGGTGATGCGCGCGGCGGCGAGCGAGCTCATGCCGGCGACGCGCGCACCGCAGCGACGGTGGATGGCGTGGTCGGCGACGGCGGCGGCGGCGGCGCTGCTCATCGCGGCGCCGTTCGTTTATCGCGCGGGCGTGCAAAAAGGCGCGAGCACGGTCGAGCTGGCGACGCCGATGACGCCGCCCTTGCAAGTGGTTCCCGTGAGCACGCGGCCGCGGCTCGAGTCGCCCGACTCGATCGATACGGCGCGGGCGACGCCCGAGAATTTGCACTTCTTGTAGTAGCCCCAAGCGGAGACGATGCAGCCCAGGATGTGGAAATCTGTCGCGATTCTTTTGCCGTGCGCGGCGCTCACGCTGATCGCGCTGCCGGCGCGGTCCGATGACAACTTTGCCGACGGTGAGAAGGCGTTTCGCGAGGTGCGCGATCTGCTCGCGCACGACTACGTCGACGAGAAGCTGACCGACGACAAGCTGTGGCGCGCAGCCACCGAAGGCCTGCTCGTCGGCGATGGCAACGGCAAGTGGGACAAGCTGATGTCGCCGACGGAGTTGGCGGAGCTGAAGTCCGACATGGCCGGCGAGATGGTCGGGCTCGGCATTCAGATGACGGCCGATGAAGCGGCGGGCGTCGTGACGATCGAGCGCGTCATTCCCAACACGGCGGCGGCGAAGGCGGGCTTGATCGCCGGCGATCAGATCTTGAAGGTCGACGGACGGCCGGTGCGCGGCATCGAGGAGAAGACCGTCGCGCGCTCGATTCGCGGGCCGGCCGGGACGAACGTGACGCTGACCGTCTTGCGCGACACGCAGATCTTCACGCGCACGGTCAAGCGGGCGAAGTTCGTGTTCGAGCCGGTGACGCAGCTGACGCTGCCCAACGGCGTGGCGCTGGTGCAGGTGCGCATGTTCAGCGACAAGACGCCGCAGCTCGTGCGATCGGCGCTCGAGAAGGCGCGCGCGCAAGGGCTGAAGACGCTCATCCTCGACTTGCGCGACAATCCGGGCGGGCTCTTCGAGCGCATGGTCGACTGCGCCGGGCTCGTCTTGCCGCGCAACGCGCTGGTGGTGACGGCGCAGCATCGCGGCGGCAAGAGCGACGAGATCCGCACGTCGACGGAGCCGGTGGTCAGCGGCGTGCCGGTGGCGGTGCTGGTCAACGGCGATACGGCGTCGAGCGCCGAGATGCTCGCCGGCGCGATGCAGGCGGCGGGCGCGCGCGTCGTCGGCAAGCGGACGATGGGCAAGTGGAACGCGCAGCGGCTGGCCGAGCTGAGCAATGGCTGGGCGGCGAAGCTGACGGTGGCGTGGTTCCGGCCGCCGTCGGGCGCGATGCTCGACGGCAAAGGGCTCGAGCCCGACGTCGAGGTCGAGATGAGCCCGAAGGAGACGACGCGCATCGTGCTCATGCGCGACGCCGAGAAGCGGCTGGCGGCGGATTCGCAGCTGCGCGCGGCGGTCAATCTGCTGAAGCTGTCGCGCCCGTAAGCGTTACGCCGGATCCAACGGCGCTTTGTCGCGCGGGCGGGCGACGCGAATGATGGGCGCGCCGAGCGCCGCCAGCTTGTGCGGCTTGCCGTCGCCGTGGAGCTCGACGCGCAGGCAGCCCTTCGACGGCACGCCGTAGCCGATCGTCTTCTCGCCTTTGGCGTTCAAGAGCGCGATGAGCACGCGCAGCTCGCTCCAGTCGTCGGCTTCGGAGTGCGCGTCCATGTGCACGGGCACGATGCCGAGGCAGGCGAAGGGCTCGGCGCGCGTGTCGTCGTCGTCGGGAAAGCGCACCCACGAGTGGCACGTCATGATCGAGCCGGCGCTGATGCCGACGAACGGCCGGCCGGCGGCGGCGAGGCCGCGCAGGTCGTCACTGACGCCGCGATCGTCGAGGATCTTCATGCCGTGCTCGACGTCGCCGCCGCTCATGAAGACGACGTCACAGTCGTGCAAGAGCTGGCGCGCGGCCGAGACTTTGGCGTTCTTGCGCGCCAGGTTGACGGGCTCGATGCGCGCGCCGGTGCCGAGAAAGAGCGCGCCCAGCATCTTGCGGAAGCCGACGTTGTCGTTGCTGGCGGCGCCGACGTAGGCGACGAGCGGCTTCTTGATCGAGAGCGATTTGACGGCCTCTTTGATGTGCCGGCGCGTGGCGGCGAAGGCGGCGGCGGTGGGCCCGCCGCCGATGAGGTGCACGGTCGTCGTCATGCGCGCCACGATATCATCATGCGCGCACGGCGGCATCGGGCGGCGCCGCGCGCGCCACGACGTCGCGGATCGCCGCCGCCAGCTCGTCCGGCACCTCTTCTTGCAGGAAATGGCCGGCTTGCGTGCGCGTCACGGTCGCCTGCGGCAAATGGCGCTCGAGGAAGCCGAGGACGCGGCCGAGCACCGGATCGCGCGTGCCCCACACGAGCGCGATCGGCCCGGCGAAGCCGTCGACGAAGGCTTGGCAGCGCTGCAACATCGCGATCGACGGATGACGGGGCGAGTCGGGCACGGCGCGGGCGAGCGCCAGCGGCGCCACGCGGTCGGCGACGCGACGCAGCGGCCAGCGATAGGCGCGCGCGACGTCGCCGGCGATGCTGCGCCGATCGCCCTGCGCGAACGCCATCGCGTTCTGCGGAAAACCCGCGCGAAACACCAGATCCGCGAGCAGCGGCAGGCGCGCGAAGCGATGGAACAGCGTCGGACGAAAGCCCGGACGCGGCGGCCCGATGACGGTGTTGGCGAGCACGAGGCCGAGCGCGCGCTCGGGATGGTCGGCCAGCGCGCCGAGCCCAATCGGGCCGCCCCAATCTTGCGCGACGAGGACGAAGCGATCGAGGCCCAGCCGGTCGACGAGCGCGTTGAGCCAGCGGGCGTGCTGCGCGATCGTGTGGCGCGTCGGATCGCGCGGCTTGTCCGACAGGCCGAGGCCGATGAGATCGGGCATGACGAGCCGCAGCGGCGCGTCGGCGAGCCTAAGGGCGACCTTGCGCCACAAGAAGCTCCAGCTCGGATTGCCGTGCAGAAGCAGCACCGGCAGACCGCTGCCCTGCTCCATCACGTGCATGCGCAGCCCGTCGCCGACGTCGATGAGGGCGCGGCGAAACGGCAGCTCGCGGGCGAGCCACGGCGGCAACAGCGGCGCGGTCGCCATCGTCAGTAGCCGCCGGGCGGGCCGCGGTCTTTGTCGTCGCTGGGCGGGCGCTGAATGGGCTTGGGCACCGGGCGCGTCGTGTTCCAGTTGGGGCCGAACAGCGACGCCATGGCGCCTTCGGCGGCGGCGCGCACGCCGGGATGCGGGTTGGCGGCGTTGGCGCGCAGCGCGGCGACGACTGACGCGGTCTTGTGCAGGCGAATGCGGCCGATGAGCTCGATGCGCTGGCTGGCGCTGGGGCTCGTCGACGCGGCGCGGGCGAGCTCGTCGGGCGTGGCGTTGGCGGCGATGGGCAGCGGCGTGCCGTCGACGAGCTCGGCGGCATCGGCGACGACGGTCGCGAGCGGCACCGGCGCAGCGACGGGCGCGGCCGGCGTCACGACCGGCGCCTCGGGCGGCGGCGCGGCCGGCGCGTCGGCGGCGGCGGCCGACGGATCGATCCCGAGCTTGGCGGCGAAGTGCTGCATCGCTTTCGCCGACATCTTGCGCGGCAGGGCCGGCGGATTTGCCGGCGGTGCCGCTGCAGCCGCGACGGCAGCCGGCGGCGCCGCGACGACAGCGGGCGCCACCGGCGCCGGCGCGTCGGCGGCAGTTGGCGGCGCGGGGACGAGCGGCGCACCGCGCGGCGACGGCGGCGGCGCGGCGCGTGGCGGGGGCGGCGGCGCGCGATAGATGCCGAGCGCGCGCTCGGCGTCGCGAATGGCGAGCTGACGCACCTGCTCGAGGCCGTCGTCGACGGGCGGCTCCTCTTTGCGCGTGGCTTCGGCGACGGGCGCGGCGGCGGTCGGCGCCGGCGGATGCAGCGACAGGCGGCGCACGACGAAGGGCGCGGCGGCGACCGGATCGCGCGTGCGCTCGGCGTCCGCCAGGAGCACGAGCGGCGGCGCGATGGCCGTCGCCGCCGGCGCCAAGAGCGCGCGCCAACGCTCGCCCAGCGCCGCCGCGGCGCAGACGATGAGCGCGTCGCCGTCGACGTCGGCGTCGCGGCGAGCACAGGCGAGCAGCAGCGCCGGATCGGCGGCGTCGGCCAGGAGCTCGCCGTCGACGAGGAGGACGCCGCGACCGCGCGAACGCGCCAAGCCGGCGGCCAGCTCGTACGCTTCGCGCCGCGGACAGCCGTCGAGCGTCACCAGCGTCGCCGTCGCAGCGTCGAGGTCGCGCAAGAGCGCCGCCACGCGCGCCGGCACTTCGCCGCGGCCGTTGGGCACGATGCGGGCGACGCCGAGCCACAGCGCCTCGGGATCGGCGGCGCCGTCGAGCCGCGCGGACACGCCGGGCGCCGTGCGGACGAGATCGGTCGCGGCGGCGTGGCCGCCGCTGTTGCCGACGGCGACCAGCGCGTGACGACGCAGGGCGCGCTTGGGCGACAGCGCGGCGTCGACGTCGTCACCGAGCGTGGCGCGCACGAGCTCGACGGTCAGCCCGCCGGCGGCAGCGCGCGCGATCTTGGCGACGTCGAAGGCGCGCTCGACGGCGTGCGCCAGCTCGAGGATCCGCCGCTCGAGCGGATCGAGGGCGAAGCGCGCGGCGAGTGGCGACGGCTTGCGGTCGAGCTTGGCGCGCAGCGCTTTGGCGGCGGGCGCGCGCTTGAGCGCGGCCGCTGCCCACGCCGTAATCGGATCTTTCATGCGCGCATCATACCCTGCCGTTCGCGCGGGCGGCGTGAGGTGGGTCGCGGTCGGCCGAGCGGCTCATCGCCCGCGCTCGGTTTCGCGTCTTTGATGAGGACGAGCTCACCCACTCGCGAGACTGCTGCACCGGTTGCGGAGCGTTTGACCGGCGAGCGAGCCAGCCCCTCGACGGAAATCGCGCGACGAGCGCCGGCGCGTAGCGTTTGCGGCGACTACAGACGCGCCGCTCGGCGAGCGACGAGGCCGAAGCCACGTCGCGTCGCGTCTTCGACGACGTGCTGGCGCAACTCGCTGGCGGCGCGCTGCCTTCCCGCCGCACGCTCGGCGCGGACGAGCGCCAGCTCGGCGTCGAAGCGCGGCGACACCTCGGGCGGCGCTTTCGCCAGCGCCTGTTGGATCCGCGTGACCGCCGCGTTGGCGTGCCCCTCGGCCAGCTCTACTTCCGCTTGCGCCGTCTGCAGCTCGAGCGGCTCGACGCCACCGTGCTTGCGCGCCTGTTCGACTGCAGCTCGCGCCGCCGCCGTCTGACCTTGGGCAACCAACACGCGCGCCAGCAGCGCGCCCGACTCCGCCGTGTCGACGCCGCCCTTTTCATGGAGCGCCACGGCGCTCGTCGCCAGCTTCTCGGCTTCAGGCAGCCGGCCGACGTCGAGCAGCAGTCGCGCCAAGCGCAGCTGCGCGTTGCCCGCGCGATAGCCTTCGCCGAGCTGCTGCAGCTGCCCGATCGCCTGACGCAGCGCCGCTTCCGCCTCATCGACCCGACCAAGCGCGTGCAGCGCCTGACCGACCTTGTTGCGCGTCTGCGCCATCGTCGTCGCGTCTTCGATCTGCGTCGCCACCGCCAGCGCTTGTCGCGCCGTCTCCAGCGAACGCTCGGGCTCACCGCGGTCGAGATACAGCCCCGACAGGCTCTCGAGCGCGATCGCCTCGATACGGCGCTGCCCGAGCTCGCGCGTCAAGGCCAGCGCGGCCTGCTCTTCGGGCTCGGCTTCGTCGAGCTTGCCGGCATTGGCGAGCTGCTGGCCGATGTTCAAGTGCACGACCGCCAGGCCCGGACGATTGGCTGCCTTCTCCATCAGAGGCAACGCCGCGCGATAAAGTCGTAACGCCTCGTCGTGATGGTTGAGATCGCTCTCGACGCCGGCCAGCGCGTTGTCGGCACGCGCCAGCCGATCACCATCGCCGAGCTTCGCGAAGAGCGCGGTCGCTTGCAGCAAGAGGGCGCGTGCTTCGGGCAGCCGGCCCGTCTTCCACGCGACATGACCGCGCGCTCGCAGCGCCTGACCGACGCTGAGCGGATTGCCGAGCTCGTTGAACAGCCGATAGGCCGCGTCCGCCGCTTGCGCCGCGCGCGCTCGATCGCCGAGCGTGAGCGCGGCATTGCTCTCGTACAAGAGCGCGTCGCCGACGAGCTCGCGCTCATCCAAGGCGCGGGCCTTTTCCTCGGCCTTTCGCGCGGCCGCGTCTTCGGCGCGCGAATCGCCGAGCAGCTCCGAAGCGCCCGCTTCGGCGATCTCGAGCCGCGGGTCGCGCGCCGCCGCCGGCACGTCGCGAGCGAGCTGCGCCAGGCTCGTCAATGCCGCACGTCCATGACCGGCGTCGGTCTGCACGTTGGCCAGCGCCAATCCATAGTCGAGCGAGCCGGGATAGAACTCGTACAGCGCGCGATAGATTTCGACGGCGCGCGGCCACTCTTTCTTGGTCACGCGCAGGTTCGCCTCGACCTGCAGTTGCTCGGCGCGGTCGAGCTTGGCGACGTGCGCGAACGCCAGCATCGCCTCTCGTTCTGCATCTGCCTGCCGGCCGAGGCTGCGATAGGTCTCCGACAGCGCGGCGTGAGCCAACGGAAAATCGGGATCGGCGCGCGTCGCCGACTCGAGCCGATCGCGCGCGCCCAACGCGTCGAAGCGATGCAGCCGTTCGAGGCCTTCGGCATAATCGCGCGCCGTCGATGCCTCGGCGGGTAGCGCGGCACGGGCCAGCTCGAAATCGACCTTCGACAGCGTGCTCAGGCCGAGCCGCCGGCGCAATCGCGCGCCCACTTTCGACACCAGGTCGAGCAGCGCCGACTCGGCGCCGCTTTCGCTGTCGGCAGCGAGCGTCTCGCCGCTGGCGCTGTCCTGTAAAGTGACGTCCAGACGCAGCTGACCGTCGCCGGTCGCCAGGTAGTCGCCGGCGAGCACGTAGTCGGCGTCGAGCGCTGCCCGGACGCGGTTGAGCGCCTCGGGACCCAGGCCGCCGCCGTCGGGGACGTCGAGCTGGCGGCGCAGTCGATCGACGCTGCCCGTCGGAACGCGGCGCAGCTCGTTCTCTGCGGCGACTTCTGCGGCCAAGAGCTCGGAGAGCGCCGTGCCCAGCCAGGCGCGGTCGGCGCGCTCGCCCAGGTTGCGCAGCCCGAGGACGGCAAACGACCGGCGCGGCGTCGGCACCGCGGCAGCGAGCTTGGCGCGCGCATGATGTCTCCAGCCGGCAACGCCGGCGAACGCGACCGTCATGAGCGCGATCGCCGCTGGCAACACCAGACGACGCCGCTTGGCCGGCACGTCACCAGCCACGAGCGCACGCACGACCGAATCGACGTCGCCGAAACGACGCGCAGGCTCACGCGCGAGGCAGCGCAGGATGACGCGCTCCCAGCCCGCATCGAGGCTCGGTGTCGACTGCCGTGGCCGCGGCGGCGCGCTCGTGAGCCGCTTGATGGCGACAGCCACCGCGTTATCGCCGGTAAACGGCAGTGAAGCCGTCATCATCTCGAAGAGCACGACGCCCAGCGCGTAAACATCGGTCGCTGGGCTGATCGCGCCGTTCGACACCTGCTCGGGCGCCATGTACGCGGGCGTGCCTTTGAGCTCGCCCGACTTGGTCGACAGCGACGACTCGGCCGAGCGCGCCATGCCGAAGTCGGTCACGACGACGCGCAACGGCGCGCCGGCGACGGGCACGAGCATGACGTTGTCGCTCTTGAAGTCGCGATGGACGATGCCGTAGGCGTGCGCGGCCGCCAGCGCGGCGGCCATCTGCCTGACGAGCGGCAGCGCCTCGGCGCGCTCGAAGCGACCGGCGCGGCGAATGCGCTGGCGCAGCGACTCGCCCGCGAGCAGCTCCATCGTCAGGAAGGTGATGCGACCGCGCGCCGTGTCGTGGAAGCCGAGGTCGAACAGGCGGCAGACGTTGGTGTGCGTGACGCGGCGTGCGAGCGTGATCTCGCTGCGAAAGCGTTCGAGCAGCGCCGGGCTGTCGTCGAGGTCGGCGCGGATGGTCTTGAGCGCGACCGAGCTCGACAGCTCGCTGTCGTAGACCTCGTAGACCTCGCCCATGCCGCCGCGCGCAATGAAGCGGACCACGCGATAGCGGCTGGCAACGACGTCGCCGGGCACGAACATGCGCAGCGCGGCGCCGTCCGGACGCGGCGCGTCCGAAGGCGTCGCCTCCGGCCGGTCGTCGTCCTGGTTCCCCGTCGCCATCGTTCAGCGACCGATTATGCCGCACTCTTCGTCATTCATTGTCGACGAACGGGGCGTAAGTCGGTCGCTGGACCAGCATTCTCGCCTCAGCTGCGGCAGATGGGCATGCAGCTCACCGTAGCGGAGCGCGCCGTCCTTCAAGTGCGCGAGGATGACCGGCTTCCACTTGCCGCCGAGAATCTCGATGGCGAGCTCGACCCCGCAAGAAATCGACGCTTCAGGCTATGGGCCATGGCTCTCGCTCGACTATAGGTTGACCGGCGCTCGGCTCACACGATGAGAACGCTGCTCGGAAACGGCAGCCCGCGCGCGCGAAGCGACCAGGTCTGGCCCGTGTCCGTCGAGACGTAGAGGTTGCCGCCGCCGTCGCAGATCGCGGCGGCCTCGCCGCGCGCCGCGATGCAGCGCGTGTCGACTCTGCCCTCGATCCAAGCAGGCAGTCCGCCGCCGACGAGAGCGAGAGGACCGCGGCTGTCGATGGGTCGTCGATAGACCGCGCCCTGTTTCGCGAAGGGGTCGGTCGCGGCCGATATGAAGACGTCGTCGCCGACGAAGGCGACGGCGGAGCAATGCGGAGCGTGAAGGCCGGCGTCTTCGATCTCCCAGGTCGCGCCGCCGTCACGGCTGATGCAGAGGCCGACCGCGGCAGCGGCGACCACGACGTCCGCGCGAGTCGGATGCGCGCACACTTCGTGCACGTCGCTTTCGACGTCGATTGTCGGCGTCCAGGTCGCGCCACCGTCTGTCGATCGCGGAATACCGCCGACGTGAACGTTGGCGAGCAGCACGCCGTCCGACGTCGCCGTGATCGAACGGACTCCGAGCGGCGGGCCCACCACGCGACCGTCGATTACCGCTTGGCCTGCGTACCAGCGCTCGCGCCCGCAGACCGTGTCGAAGGCGCGAAGTGGCTGGACGCGCCCATCTGCTTCGACGCGCAACAGCCGCGCTTCGTCGGTCCCGAGGTAGAGGTCGTCGCCGACCGCCACGCAACACGAGAGCTCGTCCGCGAGCGTAATCGTCTTGCATGCCCCGGATGGATCGCGGCGCCGTAGCGAGCGCTTGCCGACGATCGCGAGCGCGCCACCGCGGCCGTCGGACGCAAGCGCATTGATCGATTGCCCGGCGAGCTCATGGGCGCGCGTCGCTTCGGTGACGACGAACAGGCCGTCTTCCCACGTCGCGACCAGTACGGTTGGCGTCGTCACGCGCCCGAGCTTAGCCGCACGCTGCCGTGTTTCCCATAGCGCCGGCGGACCGAGCGAGTGGCCTCTACTTACCGCTTGGTGCGTTGTATCGCCGGGCGCCCCGACGCAAAACATCGGACGCAATCGTCGAATACATTCGCTACGAAGTGCCGGCGACTGCGCGCGATGCCATCGTGGACGCCTACCGCGCGGCCGGCGCCGAGCTGCAGGCCGCCCGAGCAATGCCTGCGCTTCGAAGTCGCCCGAGGCGTCGAGGACGCCGGCGCACTTTACGCTGCGTGTCGCCGTAATTTCCGTTCACTCCGGCGCAGGGCAAGACGTTTGCTTTTCGCATCGCGCCCATCGCCGCGCTTGCAGACAACGGCGTCAATGCCAACAAGTGGGAGCTGACCGAGCACCACGGGACGCACGTCGACGCGCCTTTGCATTTCGCGGCGAATGGCGCTCTCTTCGTGCCGGCGGTCGTCATCGATATGCGCGATAAGTGAGCACGTCGACAAGTCGCTCACTCTCCACCGAGCACACGTCGCCTTGGCTCGACGTCGTTCAACGCCAACGAAGAGCAGCTCGATCAGGTGCGGTCGTGCGGACGATTGGCGGCGCACGCTTTGACGTCATCGGCGTTCGCAGTCACACCCGGGACCGCCTTGCCGTCGAGAAGTGGCGCTATGCAGTCCTTCCATAGCCCTTTGTGCTCTTTGTGTCCGCCGTGGTGATAGCCGCCTGCCGTGCACGCCGTCTCGATCGACTGGCACGCGGGTGGAAGTGGCGCCTTGGGATGGGCACCGCCACCCTCCGCGAAGGCAGCACCGCTGATACAGAACGCGACCAGTGCAATGGACAGCTTCATGCGTTTCATTGTCATCTCGGCCCAGAAAATGACAAGCCGCAGACCGCATGTTTGACGGCGTCGTTCCTCTCAGCAGCACGAGCCGTCCCGCCGATTTCCCGAGGTGCTCATGGGCACGCGCGGCATACTAGGGCCACATGCGACGCGCGCTCCCCATGCTGTTACTGCTGGCCAGCTGCGCACGTTCGCCAAAACCGGAGCGCACCTGGCGCACGTTCGCCGAGCCGTTCTGCCGGCAATACTGCATCCGGTGCCACAGCCCGGCGGGTGCGAAGGCGCCACTCGACTACAGTCGCTACGCCGAGGTGATTGGCACGGCCGAGCTGATTCGCTGCGGAATGGCGCCCCCGAGTCATCCGTCTGCAGGTTGCGGCCCTCAACCACACCCGGGCGAATTCCCGCTCGGCAAGGGACCGTTTCCAACTGACGCCGAGCGATTGGCATTCATTGCCTGGATTGAGGCGGGCGCACCTTATTGAACGTCAGGACGTAATCTTGAAGCTGATGGTGATGGGATAGACGGCGTGATCGTCGACGATCACGACTGGATACGTCGTCGGTGACAATCCAGGCACGGTGAAGGTCACGCCGGACGGCAGCGCGCCCGTGGCGCTGGTGGTGCTAGTAGCGACGGGCGTCGGGTTCGTGCCGAACAGGACTTTGACCTTCGCGCTGGCGCCGAAGTTTGTGCCGCTGACGGTGATCGTGGAACCACCGGCGGCAGAAGTGGCGCTCAATGTGACCTGCGGCCCGTACGATAGAAACTGCCCGGTATATCCGAGGAAGAATATGCGGCCGTCGATTCCGAGCGTCGCTGCGCCCTCATCTCCGGTGGGAATGGTGGGCGCTGCCACCCAGGCTTTGGTGATTGGATTGTAGGTGTCGACCAGGTCGAGATCGGTCGTGAGTGGAGGGACGTTCGAGGCGAAGGGAAAACCGCCCACGAGATAGATTCGCCCGTCCGGAGCCGCGACGACGCCGTGGTTGCTGCGCGGATTGGGAAGCGTGGGCACGTCGCTCCAGCTGTTCTTGGTCGCGTCGTAGACCTCGCCATGCTCGTAGTCCGCCGGTAGGCTCGAGCAGCCGTCGCCGCCGCCTAGCACATAGATGCGTTGGTCGACGCCGACCACCGATTGGAACTGCGTGTGGAAATAGGCCAGCGGCGCGGCCGTCGACCAAGCCGGCTTGGTCGCGTCATACACCTCTACGAGCTTGCCATACGTCATGCTCGCCGGCGTCGAGCCACCGATCACGTAGAGCTTGCCATCGGGGCCGACCACTGGGCCCGCATACGAGCGCGCGGTGGGGATCTGAAACGTCGCGGCGCCCCAACTGGGCCCGCCAGCATAGAATTGATAAATGGTCTGGCTCCCAGATCCATTCATACCGCCGCCGACGGCTAGCGGAATACCCTGGAATACTGTTCCACCTGCCGAGTGGATTGCCGCTGGCAGGTTGGGCGGCCCAGGAGTCCACTTATTGGCGACAGGATCGTAGTAATCGACCTCGGCAGTATCTACCTGCGCGGGTGGCAGTCCCTGGCCGGCGATATCGACGATTCGTCCGTCGGGCACCGTGGCGAGCGCGGGAAACGAACGCGGCGAAGGCGCCGCCGCCAACGTGACCCAGTTGGGTGGCCCGCTAGTCACCGTGCAAAACGAATACTTGCACAGGGCAGTGCTGCAATCGGTGTTGGTGACGCAGGCCTTATTGACCGCGCAGGGACCACACATGCTTCCGCCGCAATCGACATCGGTCTCGCCGGGATCCTTAACGCCATTGGCGCAAGGTGGAATACCGAGCAGGTCGGAGCCAGGCGAGAGATCGGAGCCGGCTGGCGGCGGGCTAAGATCGTCGCCGCTCATCGCGCTCATGTCTGTCGACGGCATATGGCCGTGCTGGTAGCAGGCGCCGCTGATGCAATCGTAGCCACTCGGGCAGAGCCGGTTCGGGTCGGAGCTGCACAAGAGCGTGCCGTCGACTGGGTGGGCTTTGAAGCAGCTCGCGAGCGCCATTCCTATCACGAAGAGCAATCCGATTCGCTTCATCGGAGCACCCAGTTGCGCTGCGGAAGCGACGGACTGGCAGCGACGCGGCGGCGCTCGGGCCGGGTCTTGCCGAGCACGAACAGCGTCACGCCGGCGGCGAGAGCCACACCTCCCGCCGCGAAGAAGACAACGTCGAGCGTTTGAAATGTGCTGCGTCGATCGTCGACCGACGGATCGAACGTGCCCGGCCGCGAAAGCTGGTCGGCCGCCGACTTGGACTCGGCAGCAAATACTCCACCGCCGACGAGCAAGCCAATGCCAACGGCGCCGGTCGCGATGCCAGCGATGCGCAGCGTCCGATTGCGCTGCTGGAGCGCAGGATCGAGCTGCGAGGTTTCCTGTGTCACAGTTGGATGCTCCGTGGTCTGGGCCGGAGTTTCCGCCGGCGGAGTGACTCCGGTTGGCGGCTGACGCGCACGCTGCTCTGCCACCGCGCGATCCATTCCTTCCACCAGCTTTTGCACCTCGACACGATTCGGTGCGTCGGGCGACTCGCGCAGATAGGCGCGATAGGTCAATGCCGCGCCGGCCTGGTCGCCAAGCTGCCGTTGGCACTGCGCGATGTTGAAGAGAAAGGCCGGATCATGTTTGAGCCGATAGCCTTCCTTGAAGTCGGTCAGCGCCTTGTCGAATTCACTCAGGTTGTAGTGCGACATTCCCGAATCGTACAGAGCGCGCGCCTTGGCCACGTCCTCGGCAGCCCGTGCGGTCTCAGTAAAGGTCAGCGCTGCCATCAGTGCGAAGAGGCTTACGAACAGGCGCGTATTTGCCATTGTCCGAATCACGTGTGCATTCCCCCAGGGCAAGCTTCGATTGTACCCGGATCCCAGGAGAGGATGACAGCGCCGGCCGCCGGCTCGATATTCGGAGAGGAGGGACGTGCAGTCGCCGGTGTGGTGCTTTCGGCCCCGGGCTTCACGACTGGTCTGGCAGTAGATTCGGGGACTTCCACTTCTCGGCCGCCGGCACGGCGCTCGCACATCGAGCCCTCATGACCCGTCGTTACCTCATGGTCTTCGCCATCACGTTCACGGCCGGCTGTCATCGCGCGCCAGCCAAGCCGGCGGCCAGCACCGCTCCGGCCGCGTCGGCTCAGGCCGCCAGGGTGCATCACCAAGCCGGCGGCGAGGCGGACGGCCAAGCCGCCGGCTCGCCGATCGAGATCATCGTCAACGGCAAGCCGGCGCCCGATTGGACGCCCGAGCGGATCGCCGCCGGCCCATCGCTGCCGCTGACCAATCAGAACGGCGAGCAGCGCGATGCCTGGCTGCTCAAGCCGCTCACGCAGTCCATCCTCGGTCCCAAGGCGCGCATCGTGGCGCTCGCCACCGACGACCGGCGCGTGCCCATCGACGAGCGCGCCTGGAACGATCCGGGGCGCACGCTCATCATGCGTCTCAGCCATCGCGGCCAGTACAAAGCCAACTGGATGCAATCGGGCGTCTCCGACGAAACGCTCGTCAAAGGCATTACCCGCATCGAGATTGCGGAGTAGCGACGGCGATCCAGCGCTCGCCCGCGATCCACCGCGCCAGCCAGGCACTCCCGAGCATCCCACGGACGTCGTCGATGGCCGTTGCGCGCGTCGGCTCTCTCGGTGCGCTCAGCTGCTTCGAGCGTCGACGCTCAATGCGTCGTGACGGTCGGGCTCGCTGGCCTTCCGAGCTCGAGCAACATCATGATCCACAGCACGCCGCCGCCGATGATGGCCGCGCCGCCCGCCGCCAAGAGTGCAATGCCGATGGTCTTATGCGTGCTGAAGCCGCCTGAGCCTTGGCAATCGCCGTCGCCACAGCCCGTATACTCGGCGACTCCGCCGATCATCATGACCGTGCCGCCGATGGCCACGCCGCCGCCGATCCACTCGGCCACACGCGCGGGACGCGGTCGATGCGCCGCACAGCCGGCGAGCAGCATCGCCAGCACGACGGCCAGCGCTCGCGTTGCACGGGGTCGCATGCGGTCCGAGCACGATACTGTACCCACGCGACGGCGTCATCCCCACCAACGTTCACGCGCCAATCGTCGCTCCATAGCCGGGTCGAGCTTGGGCCGGCGCGTCTGCGTTCGCGCTCGCCAGGCTGACGACGAAGGTTGCTGACAGGAGCTTGGCAGCGCTGGCGAGGATAGTCGGTGGTGAAGAAGAGCTGGGGCGGAGTAAAGAAAGCGGCCCTTCTGGAACGAGCATCGTCACGTTTGAGCGAGGGAGCTGGCGTGCAACGCTCGTCCCAGAAGGACCGAGTGAAACCGGTTACGGAGGGGTGGTGCCGAGAGTCGACGGACCGCAGGTGCCCGCGGTCATCTTCGCCATGGCGGCGTTGAAGAACGTGGTCAACCGCGTGTACGCCGACGGAGTGCCGCCGCCATTGTCGGTGTCGATGTTGAACTTCTCGTGCTGATCGAGACCGGTCGCGGCCTGATTGATGTAGTCACGATTGATGACCATCTTCAGGTTCGTCGGGTCGGTCGTATCGACGGTGAAGAAGTACTCCATGAACCAGCCGCCCTGCGGATTGGCCGCCGTGCTCAGAATCTGGAACATGCGCGTCGAGTCCGCGTTGGCGAGGAAGTAGCTGGCGTTGACGTGGCACTGCTGGCAGGCCGTGTTGGTGGTGTTCGTGGTCTTGTTCGCCCACGCCGTGGCCACGCCCGCCGAGTCGAAGTCGGTTTGCGTCATGCAGCCCGAGAACTTCGCGAGCAGCGCATCGCGCGGGCTGGTCGTGCTGGTCGAGCCGGCACGAGCGGTCTTCTCGGCAGTGAGCCAGTTGGTGATGTTGGTGACGTCGGTGGCCGAGTACGTGACGCCGCTGTGGCCGGCCGCGATCTTGGTGAGGATCGGCGCCGTCGTGGGCTCGAAGTTCGGGAACAGCACGTCGGCGTAGTTCAGGATCGTCGCGTACAGGTTCGCTTGCGTTCCGCTGGCGAACGGCGGCGGATTGGTGACCGCCGCGTTGCCGTGGCACGCCGAGTTGGAGCAGTCGGCCATGATGATCGGCGCGACGTTGGCGTCGAACAGCGGCTGCGCGTTCGACGGCGGAGGCGCCGTGGTGGTCCCCGCATCGGCACCACCGGTGCCGGTGCCGCCGCCAGTTCCGGCGCCGCCGGCCGTCCCGGCGCCGCCGGCGGTTCCGGTCCCGCCGGCGCAGCAATACAT
>CAWAWS010000014.1:0-443510 GCA_963785725.1 uncultured delta proteobacterium
ATGTTATGTACCTGTACCTTCAACCCTACGTATTGCTGGTACTGTAGCGCGGGTGAACACGCGAGAAAAGCCCCGGCAACAGGCGGTCGCGCGACATCGCGAACCAGATCCGCGCCTGCCCGTACTGGAAGACCAGCAGCGACGAGATCATGCCCATCAGCGCGCCCACGGTCACACCAGCCGCGAATGCCGGTTCGTAGCCCAGAGCCTTCAGCGCGTCGGCCACCGGCGCGTCGGTATTCAGCGTCTCCCAGTTCGCGATGCCGGTCAGCACCAGCGCGACCGCGACGTAGAGAATCGCGCAGACCACCAGCGTCATCATGATCCCGACGGCATATCGCGCTGCGGATTACGGCATTCCTCGGCCGCGGTCGAAACCGAATCGAATCCGATGTAGGTGAAGAAGACGATCGCCGCGCCGGTCAGCATGCCCGAGAATCCGTTGGGCATGAAGGGATGCCAGTTGCCGGTGTTGACCGCGTGCGCCGCGCCGATGACAAAAATCAGATGGCCGCGATTTTGATCAGCACCATCGACATTGTTGGTGGTCGCGCTCTCGCGCACGCCTCGCACCAGCAGTCGCTATTACCGCATCCACGACATGATCAGCCTGGCGCCGAGCAGCACGACGGCCGTGCCGCTGGAGGTGGTGGACTATACGAATTACGAAGGCACGCTGGGCACGCCGACGGTTCGCGCCAATGCCAACGCCGTCGCGCCGGCCGTCGCCATCGCCAGCTACACGATTCCGACTGAGGAGGAGATGCATCTGTTCAGCCTCGATGCGACCGGCCACTTGACCGATCAAGTGAACGAGGCGAATACCGGTGAGATCGCGACTTGGGCGACGTTCTCGCTCGGCCAATACTGAATCGCCCACTCGCGTCGCTGCAGCGCCGCGGATGAGTCGCCGTCGGATAGCGACGTCCTCTTTGCGTGCCGGCGCTCGACGACGACTGCGTGGCTGCGCTATTGCCGAGCCCGAGCGCGAATGGTATTGGCGCGCGTCAGTCATGCTTCGCTTGTCGCTGCTCGTTGCCTTGGCGTTGCTGCTGTTGCCGGCGAGGGCGCACGCCGCGCCGCGACGGTTCGCGCTGCTCGTCGGTGCCAACCGCGGCGAGCCTTACGAAATTGGCCTGCATTACGCCGAAAGCGAGACGCGTCGCATCGGGGAAGTGCTGCAGACGATGGGCGACTTCGATCCCGCCGATGTCGTCACGCTCGCGCATCCGACCGCGACCGAGCTGCGCCACGCCTTCGACGTCGTGCGCGCGCGAACGGCGGACGTGTCCGGGGAGTCGCTCGTCGTCGTCTTCTATTCCGGCCACGCCGACGCCGAAGGGCTGCACTTGGGCGGCGAGCGTTTCCCGCTCGACGAGCTGCGCGACGCCGTCGCCGCCATTCCCGCCAGCGCGCGCGTGCTCGTCGTCGACGCCTGTCGCTCGGGCACGATTACGCGCGTCAAAGGCGGCCATCCCGGCCCCGGCTTCGCGGTTCACCTCGATGCGCCCATCGGCGTGCGCGGCCTGGCCATCCTGACCTCGAGCGCCGCTGACGAAAATGCGCAAGAGTCGGACGAGGTCGGCAGCTCGCTGTTCACGCACTTTCTGACCTCGGCGTTGATGGGCGCCGGCGACAAGAACGACGACGGCGCGGTCACGATCGAAGAGGCCTTCGCCTACGCCTCCGAGCGCACGGTCGTGGCTACGACGGCGACGCAGATGGGCCCGCAACATCCGACCTTCCGCTACGAGCTGGGCGGTCGCGGTGGTCTCGTGCTGACGCGACCGGGACGCTTGACGGCCCAGCTCGGCCTCTTTCAGTTTCCCGAGCCGGGCTGGTATCTGGTGCGCCGCGAGAATGGTCCGATCGTGGCCGAGCTGCAGTCGATTCGCGGCGGCCAAAAGCTGGCGCTCGAAGCCGGCCATTATCGGCTGAGCAAGCGACTGCACGACTGCTACCTCGAAGGCGCGCTCGACATCACGGCGGGCGCGATGGCGAGTGTCTCGTCGGCGCATATGCGGCGCTACGATTATCCGCGCGGAATCGGCAAGGGCGGCTATCCCGCGCTCGACCTGGTGGCGACGAACGACGACGCCGCGAAGCGCACGCCGCTGCGCCATCGCTGGTGGGTGTGGACGGCGACGGCCGGTGTGGCCGCGGTCGTGGCTGGCGCCGTCGTCATCGGGATCGTGGAGTCGCGCCCGCACGAGACGACGGTGCAGGTCCATCAACCATGAAGAGCGCGCTCTGCGTCATCGGCTTCGTCGTGGCCGGCTGCGGCCTGCAGCTCCAAGATCCCTGCGCCGGCGTCAAAGGCAGCTGCTTGGCGCTGCAAATCGAGCCTTCGACCGCCGTGCAAAAGGTCGATCAAGTCGTCGTCAGCGTCATCTCGGGCGCGGGCACGGCCGCTTCAACGGCGGATGATGGTCGCCGCTTGTCGCTCCCGCTCGGCGTCGCCGTCATCTTCGACGCGGCTCCGCCGGCAGGCACGTTGACGGCGGGCGTGGCCGCGATCTTCGACGGTCACGCCTTTGCGAGCACGCCGCAGTCGTTCACGCTGGCGAGCGGCGAGCATCGTACGCTGTACGTCACGCTGCATGCGACGACCGATGGCAGCGGCGGTCTCGACGGCTCGGTTGCCGCCGATCTCGAATCGCCCGCGCCGCCCGACATGGCCGGGAGTGACCTTTTGTGCGCGCCGATCACCGTGTGTCCGACGACGGTCGGCTGCGGCACGATTTCCGATCAGTGCGGCGGCATTTTGCTCTGCGGCGGCGTTTGTCAGCTGAACGCGATCGCGCCCACCACCGCCAACACCGGCGCGATCGTGACGCTGGAAGGCACGTTCGGCGCCACGGCGACGGTCAATTTTCCCGGCGGCGTGCAGGTGCCGGCCTCGGTGCTCGGCGCCCATCGCGCGCAAGTCGTCGTGCCCGACGGCGCCACCGCGGGCGACCTCACGGTCACGACGGACACGAGCACGCTAGGTCCGTTGCCGTTTCACCACGCGCTCTACAAGCTCGGCCTCGGCCCGTTTGCTCTCAATCTGGACCAGGCGTCCGGTGGTAAGCTCAGTTACGGTTGGTTCATCGAGGGTGGAACTTCCGTGACCGTCGGCCAACGCGTCTATATTCTCGGCGGGCTTTCGGGCCGAAATTACTTTCTGCCGGCGATCTCGTCGACCATCAATGCGGATGGAAGTCTGGCCGGCCTCGTCCGCGATCCCGGCGTCACGATGACGACACCGCGCTACTCACACACGAGCGTTCGCATCGGCAACTTCGTCTATGTGATCGGCGGCGTCGACACCACCGGAGCACAGCTCGCCAGCGTGGAGAGCTCCACTGTTGCCGCCGACGATACTATTTCTGCCTTCGCGCCCGTGCCTGGCGTCACCCTGAAGAGGGGTCGCTCCCAGCAGATGAGCGTCGTCATCGGAGACTATCTTTACGAAATAGGCGGCTTCGGTGGTGGTCCGCTCGATGATATCGAACGAGCGGTCATCAACCCGGATGGGACGTTGTCTCCGTTCGCCGCCGTCGACGGAATCACACTAACGACACCACGCGGGGCCGCGTCGGCGGTCATTCGCGGCGATCGTCTGTACGTCATTGGCGGCGTCGATGTCGAGCCATTGACCACCGTCGAAAGTGCTCCCATCGGGGCTGACGGCAGTCTGGGTGCCTTCACGGTCGTCGACAACGTCACTCTGACGACGGGGCGTTCAGCCCACGGCACCTTAGTCATCGGTGACTCGGTTTACGTCATCGGCGGGACGTACTCGACCGGAACGGAGCTAGCGAGCATCGGAACGGGTCTAGCGAGCGTCGAGCGTGCGTCCTTCACCGGAGATACGCTCGGCGGCTTCGCTGTTGTAGACGAGCTCGCGCTGGCCGACCCTCTTGCGAACGCGCAATTCACGGTCGTCGGCGACCACTTGTTCGTGATCGGTGGTCTCTTCTCTTCCGGTTGGGACAGCTCGGTCGAGAATGCCTCTTTGGACGACAGCGGGGACCTGTCCAACTTCAACATCGTCGATGGAGTTACGCTGACGACGCCGCGTTGCGGGCACTCGAGCTTCGTTGTGGGTAACCACCTCTATGTCATCGGCGGTTCGCCCTCGGTAGGCGGCACGCCGCGAGGCGACGTCGAGGACGCCACGATTTTACCCGATGGCTCGCTCACGACCTTCGCTCCAGTTCCGGGCGTCACGCTGGTTACGCCCCGTGCGTTGCATACGACCTTCTCGGGCGCCGGCGTTGTTTACGTCGCAGGCGGCGAGAGCAGCGGGAGCCAGCTGACCAGCGTCGAATCGGCCACTCTCAATGACGACGGCACTTTTGCGTCCAGCTTTGCGATCGTCGATGGAGTATCGCTCACGGCACCGACTTCGGGTGCAGCCGGTATTAACGTCGGTGGGGCGGATTTAGTCATCGGTAGTGCATTAGGGCTGAGCGGTTCCGTCGTCTCAAATGTCGTCCAGCAAGGGGGATTTTCTAGCGATGGCGCCTCGACCTTCAGCAATCTCGCCTCGACCTTGGTGCAAGCTCGCGGCAATTTCGCGACGGCGGTCCTTGGCGATCAGCTTTACGTGATCGGCGGTCTCGCGAACGGCTATTTGAGCTCTGTCGAAGTCGCGACGGTGAATCCGATCATTTCGGCGTTCACGACTGCGCCGGTCTCGCTGACGGCGTCGCGCAGTCAACACACCGGTTTCGTGCTCGGTCGTTCGCTTTATGTCGCGGGCGGACGCAATGGGACTCTCAACGGCTCGCTACCTAGTCTCGAGAAGTCAGCCATAGATCCTACCGGCACCTTGGGCGCGTTCGCGGCAGTCCCCAGCGCGTTCAACACTGCGCGCCTGCAGCACACATCGAACGTCATCGGCGACTACGTCTACGTCGTCGGCGGCGCGCCAGGGTACGGCGCCTCGGCGCTAGGGACGGTCGAGCGCGCTGCACGTAAGTAGCTGTCTCGATCGTCAACTCGGTTTTTTAATATGGTAAACCCGGTTGACGATCGGCTACTGCACGTCGAACACGAAGCGGCTGACGAAGCACACGGGAATCGGCTGCGTCCGATAACGCCACTGCCGCAGCGCCGCCACGATCGCCTCGTCGGCGCCGGGAATTCCCGACAGCACGTCGACACGCGACACGCTGCCCGCCTGGTCGACGCAGATGCGCGCCGCGAACGCGTTGTCGCCGAGCCCACGCCGCGCGAGCTTCACGAACTCCGGCAGGTGCGGATCGGCGCCCGCGATCTTCTGCGCGTCCAGCTGATGCGGCGCCACGTTGCGCGCCCGCGGCGGCCCGACGCCGACGCCGGGACCGCCCGGCTCGTCGCCGCCGCCGGGGCCGCCGCTTCCGTCACGCCCACCCGGATCGCCGCCGCCGCCCGGCCCGACGTCGGGCGGACCCGAGTTGTCGCTGGGCGCGACTTCCGGCGTCGGCGTCGGCTGCACCATCGGCGACGTCGGCTGCACCAGCGGCCGCGCGCTCGCCGCCGCCGCTGTCCGCTTCGCCTGCTGCTGCTGCCGTCGCTGCGGCGGCACCTTCGTCGCCTGCGCCGGCGGCTCGTGCGCGGACACGAACACGATCGCCAACGCCGGCGGCGAAATCTCGGTCACATGAAGCAGCCCCGCCACCAGCAGCCCGATCCCCAACACGCCATGCGCGCCCAGCGACGCCATCAACACCGCGCGCCGCTTCCAGCTCGGCTTCGAACCCGACACGTAACGATCGAACATGGATGGCCCTCCCGTCGAGAAAACTGCCTTGACGGTCGGACACCCAAGCGCGCGCGATCCGGCAACGCGCGAGGTTTCGTCTTCGTTACTTGATGCCGAGCTCGGTCTTCAGCTTGTTGAGCAGCGCGTAGACCAAGTTGGTCCCGAGCGCGCGCGAGTATTCGTTGACGATCTTGTTCCAGGCGTCCTTGACCGCTTCCGGCGACTTGATGACCGGATCGACGCGCCCCGACGGGCTCACGTCGGCGCCTTTGCCCAACACCTTGGCCGCCAGCGTCGCCGCCGGCGGACCCACCTTGGCCGCGAACGTGCCGACCAACCGCTCCACGAACTTGTGTTCCACGGCTAGACCGTGAACGTTCGATACATCTTGTAGAAGCCCCAGGTGATGAAGCCCCAGCAGATCAGGACGGCGATGCTGTGCGGCAGCCACATGACGTGCTTGTAGTCGACGTTCATCTTGGCGTAGGTGCCGCTGACCTTGAGCACGTCGTCGACGCGCGTAAAAGCGAACAGGATGACGCCGACCATCACCCACTTGAAGGCAGCGCCCATTTCGCCGCCCACGGTTCGCGAAAATTTCCAGGCAAACCAAGAAGCTGTAAGCGATGTCACCATAGCCGCGACGACGGCGACGGTGGCCGGAATATCGACCACCACTTCCACCGGATGCATGTTTTCACCCCCTTAGTTCGATCCTAGCCCGATTGGCTGTAAAATAGGAAGAGGCCGGCGCCGTGATGAAGATCATCCCTTATGCCCTCACCGATGTCGGGCGAAAACGCGATCACAACGAGGACTCGTACCTCGTGCGCGACGACGTCGGTTTATTCGCTGTCGCGGACGGAATGGGCGGCCATCAAGCGGGCGAGCGCGCGTCGCGGATGGCGCTCGATACGCTTGCCGGCGAGCTCAAGCCACCCGAAGAAGTGACCGATCGCAAGGACGTGCTCGCCTGCTTGCGGCAGGCGACGCAGTCGGCGGGCGCGGCCATCTTCGACGCGGCCCAGGCCGACCCGTCGCTGCAAGGGATGGGCACGACGCTGACGTCGCTGTGGTTCCACGGCGGCCGCGCCTACTTGGCGCACGTCGGCGATTCACGCGCCTATCTCTTTCGCGACGGGCGCATGCAGCAGCTCAGCGACGATCATTCGTGGGTCTCCGAGCAAGTGCGCGCCGGCATGATGACCGAGGACGAAGCGCGCGAGTCGAAGTTCCGTCACATCATCACGCGCTCGGTCGGCTTCGAGCGCGAGGTCCTCGTCGACGGCGCCGCGATTCCCGTGCAGGCCGGCGACTGCTATCTCATCTGCTCCGACGGGCTCAGCAACTACGTCGAGACCGATGAGTTGGCGCGCATTCTGACGTCGCGTTTCTATCGGGATGTCCCGCGTCTGTTGGTCGAGCTGGCCAACGATCGCGGCGGCGACGACAACATCACCGTCGTCTTGATCCACGTCGCCAACGATGCCGGCAAGAGCGGCGGCGCGACGGGCAAGCTGGACGCGATCAGCGCCGGCAGCGACGGTAAGCGCGCGATCAAGGCGCTCGGCAGCGACGGCGCGGCGCAGGCGTCGAACAAGGCCGACGGCGACGGCAAAGCCGACCCGAAGCCGCACGCGGACGCCAAGGCGGACCACAAGCCGCACGCCGAACACAAAGCCGAGGGCAAGGCGCCGCGCGAAAAAGCCGAGGGCAAAGCGCACGCCGAGGGCAAAGCGCACGCCGAGGGCAAAGCGCACGCCGAGGGCAAAGCGCACGCCGAGGGCAAAGCGCACGCCGACGGCAAGCCGGGCAAGCCGCACGGCGAGGGCAAGCCGCCCAAGAGCCGCGGCAAAAAAGGCGGCGGCCGGTGAAGGAGCGCTGGCCCGGCCCGCCGGCGATCGTGCGCATTCGTCGCGGCGGCACCGGCGACGGCGCCTTCGTCCGCGCGGTGGCCGAGCAGGTGTTCGCCGAGCTCGGCGATTACGGGCGCATCTTACCGACGTGGCTGCTGCATGACGGCGTGTTGACGCACATCGCCGAGGAGGGCGGCGTCGCCGTCGGCTACACGATGCTCGGCTTTTACTCGGCCGCGGCGCCGCGGCAGCACGAATACGTCGCCGACCTGCTCGCCATCGCCGTCGCGCCGGCGGCGCAAGGGCGCGGCGTCGGCAAGCAGCTGCTCGATCATGCCGTCGGCCAGGCGGCGCTGGCGCGACGACGGCTGCCGGTGACCGAGCTGCGCCTGTCCGTCGCCGAGCCGAACGCGCGGGCGCGCGCGCTGTTCCACCAGTTCGGCTTCACGTTCGTCGAAGGCGAGCACGGTCGCTACGACGGCGGTCAGCGCGCGCTGCACATGACGCGACTGGTGGAGGAGACCTGATGCGTGCGCAATGGGCCGCTGCGCTCGTCGTCGGGTTGGCCGCGGCGCCGGCGTGGGCCGCCGACATCACCGTCGCCAACGGCAGCGACCTCGAAGCGGCCGTCGCCAACGCGCAGGCGGGCGACACCATCACGCTGCTCGACGGCACCTACATCCTCGACAAGGCCATCGTCACCGCCGCGGCCGGCACCGTCGGCGCGCCCATTCGGCTGACGTCGGCGCTGCGGGCGCACGGCGCGCAAGTCATCGCCGCGCCCGGCGCCGAAGAGGCCATCCTCGTACAGACGCCGTATTGGATCTTCGACGGCATCGACTTCAGCGGCGGCACTTACGGCTTACGCTTCATCACGGCCGGCCAAAACGCGGTCGTCTCCAACGCGCTCTTCAGCGATCAAGCGGTCGCCGGCATCCGCGCCGACTGCGGCGGGCCCGACACGAACGCGCACTGCGACGGCGGCAGCCTGCAGTCGATCGAGGTGACGCGCGCCGCCACCGTCGCCGGCTGCACGTACGCCGGCATCGAGATCGTCGGTGCGCAAGGCTGGGCCGTGCGCGGCGCGTCGGTGCACAATGTCGCCGTCGACGCGCTCGGCTGCGCCGGCGTCAACACCGTCTACGGCATCGCCGTGCGCGGCAACTCGTCCAACGTCCTCGTCGACAGCGTCGCCGTCGCCGACGCCGCCATCGGCTTGGCGCTCGGCCCGCCGTCGCAAGCGTGCGAAGTGCGCGGCGCCGTGTCCAACGGCACGACCTGCACCATCAGCACGTCGTGCGAGGTCTCGTCGTCGCTGGTGTCGAACGCGGTCGTCTGGGACACGACGTTCGAAGGCGCGCTCCTCGCCAACGCCTGCGCCGTCAACTTGCACAATGCGACGCTGTGGAACAACGGCAGCGGCGGCGGCCGTTCCGTCGAGACCAGCGGCATGGGCTCGCCCGACATCTCGAACGTCATCCTCAACGTCATGCCCACGCTCGCCGCCGGCGTCACCAGCACCGGCAGCGGCAACTTGACCCTGCCCGCGAACGCCGACACGACCTGGTTCATCGACACCGCCACCGCCAACTTCCGCTTGCTCGCGACGGCGCCCGCCATCGACACCGGCGTCACGCTGGCCGACGTTCCCACCGATTTCGACGGTATCACGCGGCCGCAAGGCGCCCACTACGACGTCGGCGCTTTCGAACGCCCCACGGACGGCTATCCCGACGGAGGTCTCCCAGTGCTCGACGGCGGCATCGATGGTGGCAGCAGCAGCAGCGGCCCGACAGGCAGCACCGGCACCGGCCTCGGCGGCACGCCCGAGCCGCAGAAGTCGAGCGGCTGCGACGTCGGCTTCGGCGGCGGCGGCGAAGCGGGCGCGCTCGGCCTGCTCCTCGCGCTCTTCGTCGCGCTGGTCGTTCGCAAGCTCGCTCGCTAATCGGCGAAGCTGATTTAGCATCGAGCGACGGGGCGCAAGCGCCGCTCAATCGGCAAGCCAGTCGAGCCTCCGCGCGGCCGGACTTCCGGCCGACGCGCGCGTTGCGCGCTCGATCCAATCGCGATCGGCCATTTAGCGCTGGATCTCGACGAGCAGCACCCAGGCGTTGAAGGCGCCGGCGATGAAGGAGCCCATCGCGCCCGGCACGACGCCGAAGATGCCGCGCGCGTCTCCCGCGAGCAAGAGCGCGCCGCCTACGATGAACGGCACGCTCGCCACCTGTGCACCCAGCGCGCGCAGCCACAGCCAGCGTCGCGCCGAGGCCTCGAGGTCGGGATCGCGCTGCGCCCGCAGCTGCGGACGCACGGCCGCCAGCCACGCGCACAGGCCCGTCGCCAAGATCTCGCCGCCGAGCACGCGCATCGGCTGGCCCGGCACCAAGCCGAACAGCGCCACGAACAGCACGGCGCCGAAGAACGACAGCGTCTCCAGCGCGCGCTCGGGCAAGTGGCGGCTGGCGACGATGCGCCCGAGGCTGATCGACACGGCGACGAAGAGCAGCCCCGTCAACGCCGCCGCCGCGCCCGCGACGGCGACGAAGAAGTCGCTCCACGTTCGCAGCGCGTCGGCGCTCACGGCCGCGCGCCGAAGCGGGCGACGTTGCGCGCGGCCCACTCGGCGTACGTCGCCGGTGCGCGGCCGGTGATGCGCGCGACGGCGTCGGTGACGACCGCCGGCACGCCCACTTCGTCGCGCCACTGCGCCATTAAGAGCTCGACGTAGGCCGGCGGTACGATGCGCGCCAGCGCCGCGCGCGCCTCGGGCTCGTCGACCGCGACGACGCCGAGCGGGCGGCCGAGCGCGGCGCCGATGATGCCGACCTGATCGCGCTGCGACAGCGACTGCGGACCGGTGATGACGATCGCCTGCCCATCGAGCTCGCGCGACACCAGCGCGCGCACGGCCACGGCGGTCAGGTCGCGCTCGTCGACGGGCGCCTGCTCAGCCGCGGGAAACGGCAGTCGCACCAAGCCCTCCTCGGCGATCGAGCGCGCCCAGAAGCGCAGCGCATTGCGCGCAAACGCGCCCGGCCGCAAGGCGACGACGCGCAGCCCGGCCTCGGCCATCGCCTCTTCGACCTCGAGATGGCGGCGCTTGTTGTACTGCGCGTAGGGCCGATCGCTGCCCGCGTCGATCGTCGACAGCACGACCGCTTTGCCGACGCCGGCGCGACGAATGGCCTGCGCCAGCTCGCGCGGCGCCCGACCGGCGGCGTACAAGAACACCGCGTCCACGCCGTCGAGCGCCGGCGTCAGCGACGCGGGCGCGTCCAAGTCGGCGGCCACGACCTCGACGTGCGCCGGCAGCCGCGCCTGCGCCGGCGCACGCGACGACGCGCGCACCGTCACGCCCGCCGCCAACAGCTGCTCCACGATGGTGCCGCCCACGCCGCCCGTCGCGCCCGTAATCAAGACTCGCATGATGTCCTCCTGCCCACAGCATGCGTCGCCCGTGTCATTCACACCAATCACGAATGCTAACGCATAATATCACTCATATGAATCTCTCGACGTTCGACCTCAACCTGTTCGTCGTGCTGCAAGCGGTGCTCGCCGAAGGCAGCGCGACGCGGGCCGCGGCCCGGCTGCACGTCACGCAGTCGGCGGTGTCCAATGCGCTCGCGCGATTGCGCGCGCTGCTCGGCGATCCGCTGGTCTTGCGCACGCGCCGCGGGCTCATCCCGACGCCGCGCGCGCTGGCGCTGCAGCCGCAGCTGGAGGCGGCCCTGGCGACGCTCGAAGCCGTGACGCGCGAGTCGCCGCGCTTCGATGCGCGCACGACGACGCGCGAGTGGGCGATGTCGTTCGCCGAGCTGTACGGGCCGATTCTCTTGCCCGCGCTGGTGGCGCGGCTGCGCGTCGAGGCGCCGAACGCGTCGCTGCGCGTGGTGACGCTCGAGCATATGGCGGCGACCGACGCGCTGGCCACGGGCGAGATCGATCTCTACGTCGGGATTCCCGGCAAGCATTCGCCGGCGTGGCGCGACGAGCCGCTGTTCGCCGACGACATGGTCGGCATCATGCGCAAAGATCACGCGGCCGCGCGACGACGCATGACGTTGGCGACGTTCCTGCGCCTGCCGCATGTGCAAGGGCGCGTCATGCCGAACCGTGGTCGCGAGGTCGACGACGCGCTGGCGCGCCGCGGTCTGGCGCGCCGGGTCGTCCTCACGGTGCCGCATTACGGCGCCATTTGCGCCGTCGTCGCCGCCAGCGATTGCCTGGCGGTCGTGTCGGGTAAGCTGGCGCGCTATTACGCGGCGCGCTTTCCGCTGCGCGTGTTCACGCTGCCGCTGACGTTACCGAAGCTGATGGTGTCGATGCATTGGCACATGCGCGCCGATCGCGATCCGGCGGTGCTGGCGCTGCGCGGCTTCGTACGCGAGATCCTGCGTTAGGACGACACGCTACGTGGGCGAATAATCCGCGCCCTTCTCCGAGTGATCGCGCCCATCGAAGCGCATGAGCTTGCCTTTGTTGTCGACCTTGGTCAGCAGATTGACCGGCCGCTTCCACACGCGCGACAGCGCTTCCAGCGTATCGCGCGCGTGATCGATCTTCAGATCGACGCCCTCGTGCTTATGCTTCAGCAAGAGCTCACTGCGATTCTCGAAGTTGCCGTCCTCGACATAAATGAACGGCTGCCCGAAGTTCGTCAGTCGAAAGAGCAGCTTGTCTTTGACCTTCTTGAACTCGCGGCTCTCGACCTCCCAATTGCCGCTGCGCTCGTTGAAGCCGAACGAGAAGAAGCGCTCCGAGCGGCAGAACTCCTCGGTAAAGAACTCGTCGATGAACGTGATGTCATTGTAGAGCTTACGCACTTCGAAGATCTTCTTCTTGCCGAGACCCAAGCGGCGATCCCACGATTTACGCGCCGCCATATCCTGGCATTCGTCCCACTCTTTACCGAATTGCCCCTTGTTCCAGCGATCTTCGATATGCCGATAAAGCTCGACGCCGAGCTTATAAGGATTGAGCTGCCCCGGCGCCGACGCCGTCACGCCTGACGCATGATCGGCGTAATCGATGATCTCGGACGCGTTGAGCGCCTTCTCCGTCATGATCTTGGAGTGCCAATACGTGGCCCAACCCTCGTTCATGATCTTGGTCATCGCCTGCGGCGCGAAGTAATAGGCCTCGGCGCGAATGACCTCGAGAACATCGCGCTCCCAACGCTCGAGCGGCGCATTCTGCGTCAAGAACAGCAGAACGTCGCGCTCCGGCCGCTCGGGAAACTTCTTCTCCTTCTCTTTTTCCTTCTCCATCTTTTGCCGCTGCTTCTCGATGAAGTCGGGCGGGTTGATGTACTTGTCCATATAGGACTTGGCCCGCATTTTCGGGACTTCTTTGGCGTTCTCGCTCTCTTTGACCGCCGCTTCCTCTTCGCTGCGCGTCTTCGTGCGCCGCTCGACATAAACCGAATGCGGATCGATCAAGTTATCGAGCGACAGACAAACGTCGATGAAGGTCTCGACCTTTTCGATTCCGTGACGCTCGATATGGCGGCGAATGCGCATGGCGTGATTGGCCATGCCGTCGATCATGCGGCGATTGGTGCGCGAGAAATAAAAGTTGTTCTTGAAGAAGTCGCAATGGCCATAGACGTGCGCCATGACCATTTTCTGATCGACCGACGAGTTGCCCTCCAATAAATAGGCATAACAAGGGTCGTTATTGATGACCATTTCATAGATCTTCGACAGGCCGTATTCGTAGCCTTTGGCCAGTCCTTCGAAGTCCATTCCGAAACGCCAGTGCGGATAACGCGTAGGAAAGCCGCCATAAGCGGCCACCTCGTTCATGCGCTGGTAGTCGAGGACTTCGAAGATGGTGTCGAAGAAATCGAGACCATAATCGCGCGCGTACTTTTCGATATCCCGCTGCATATCCGCCAAATAAGCGGGCAGCGAGCTGGCCCTTGGCATCATCTCAATTCACCCATTTCTTGCGCGCGGTATTGGTCATTCGTTACTCGGCCGCGTCCATCAAACACTGGTCCAAGAGCGGCTGCATCGTCGCCGCGAAGCGCAGGCCGCGCTCGTCGGAGTCATCGGCGACGACCGTCAAGTCGAAGCGCCCGACGCGGCGATGGAGCGCGAACGAGCCGGCGACCGGCGTCGCCACCTCTTCCCAATCGAACACCGGCGGCTCGTCCTGATCGCCGCGATATTCGATGCGCGCCATATATTGTGGCGGCAATATCAATTCAACGCGCGCCGTGTCATTCGATTCCCCGCTACGCACTTCGGCATGGCGGAAATCGCGCGAATAATGGCGCAGCTCGGCGCGCACGTGATTCATGCGCGTGGCGCAGCCGCTCGTCCACACCGGCGACGG
This sequence comes from uncultured delta proteobacterium, assembly GCA_963785725.1. Lineage (GTDB taxonomy): Bacteria > Myxococcota_A > Polyangia > Palsa-1104 > Palsa-1104 > JAQBQH01. Next base: position 13,933 of record CAWAWS010000014.1, read on the forward strand.
CACGGCCCGCGCGCGATGATTGGTGTCGAAGCCGCCGGCGATGAGCGCGAGCAGACCGGCGGCGCCGGCCGCGCGCGCCAAGATGCGCCCGTCGAATAGTCGTGCAACCAGCGGCAGCGTCATTTGCCCTTCCCGAGGAAGTCGCGGATCGAGTCCATGATTGACTCCTTTCCTTTGATCTCGCTGGTGGTGAGGTTGCCCTCTTCATCGAAGTGCTCTTGCAAGTCTTTGATGAATTGACCGGAGCCGTAAGGCGATTCGACCTGTCCGTAACAAAAGAGGTTCACGTGCGGCAACACGTGCGTCTTCAATATCTCGATGCAGGTGACGGTATCGTCGACGGACCAGTTGTCACCGTCGGAGAAATGGAACGGATAGATGTTCCATTCGCTGGGCGGATATTCTTCGGTAATCAGCTTGCTGCACAGCTTGTAAGCGGACGAGATCATCGTGCCGCCCGATTCGCGCGTGCGGAAGAACGTCTCGCGATCGACCTCTTTGGCCATCGCGTCGTGAATGATGTAGCGGCTCTCGATTCCCTGATATTGCGAGCGCAGCCAGGTATCGATCCAAAAGCTCTCGATACGGACGATTTCCTTTTGCTCGTCGCCCATCGAGCCGGAGACGTCCATCATGTAAATGATGACGGCATTCGACTGCGGCAGCGGATCCGAGCGCCAGCTGCGATAACGCTTATCCTCGCGCACCGGCACGATCAGCGGATTCTTCGGGTTATAGGTGCCCGACGCGATTTGTCGCCGCAATGCCTGCTTGAACGTACGCCGGAAATGGCGCAGCGACTCGGGACCGGTATTTCTGACGCCGGTATAACGATCTTTACGCGCGACGATTCGCTCTTTGCCTTTAGGCTCGATTCGCGGCAGTCGCAACTCTTCGCCCATGATCGCGGCGAGCTCTTCCATCGTGATATCGACTTCGAGCAAGTGCTCGCCCGGCTTGTCGCCCGCCTTGCCTTCGCCCGGCTGCGGCTGCCCTTGTCCGACGGCATCGCCGGGATCGCCTTCGCCCTGACCGACGCCGCCCGTCTGCTTCGAGCCGAAGCGGAAATGCGGAATATCGATCTGTGGCAAAGGAATCGAGACGACCTCTTTGCCTTTTTTGCCGAGCATCTCGCCCTGCGTAATGTATTTGCGCAGGTTCTGTTTGATTTTGCCGCGGACGATCTCGCGAAAGCGGCGATGGTCCTGGTCAATGCGCAAGCTCACGACTGCACCTCTCGGCGAGCAGTACCGGCCACCCTCATCTTCGCTCGCTTCCGCTCGACGCTCATCTATAGGGTCCTCCGGCGGACGACGCGGCGCGCGGTCGTCCCGTCAACAACCGTACGCGCGTGCCGTCGGTAAAGAGATCTTTGACCGCGCGCGCTTTCCACGTGCACAGCCCGCAGCCGCCACACAATCGTAACTCCAAGCGGCCGTAGCGCTCCGCGCCGACGACGAGCGCCGGCAACCAATCGCCGCCGGTCTCGAGCAGCGGCGTGATGCGCCAGCTGCCACCGTTGTCGCAGCGCGAGCATTCGCGACGCTCGGGCTGCGGCGCCGGTGTCGCGCCTATCCACGCGATGTCGCTGACGCGCCATTCGACGAGCCCGCAGTCGCCGCACGCCTCGCAGTCGAGCCGGCCATTCGTCGCCCCGTCGTCGTAGCCGAGCGGCAAGCGTAACCGCCGTCGCGGCGCGTCGGCAGCACGCACCCGTCGCGTCGAGCCGCAGCCGATGCACGGGTGCCGCTCGATCGACGCCTGCGAATGCTCGGTCGTCGCATACCAAGTGAGCACGCCGCAGCCACGACAAATCAGCGTCGACAGGCGCAAGTCGTCGCCGCCCAAGCTCGCGGCGATGTAAGTGGCGAGCCCGTGCTCCTTCATGTCGCTCACGAGCCAATGTTCGCTGCCGCCACAGCGATGGCAGACGTCGGGCTTCACCGATGCTCCTTCGGAGCGCGATGACCAGCAGGTCGATCCGCTGGCCCGACGGGCCGGGCGCTCACATTCGCTCGCGGGCGCTCGCTCATCGATAAGGCCCTTCGTCGTCAGGCTGGCCTTGTAGCAGAAAGACGCCCTTTTCCGGATCTTCCTGCAGCTCATCCAATCCGTGCGCGTACCACTCGGTATAGCCGCACGCTTTGCAGATATAGGTCTCGAAATAGCCGACGCCGTTGTAGAGCTTGAAGAATTTCTCGTGCAGCACGACGTTGAGCGGCTGAATCGGCTTCTCGAAAGCGCTCGCTTCGCCGCGTTCGTGCATTTTCGCGATATGCCAGACCGCGCGACCGTCGCAGCGCGGACAAAGCAGCTCGCGCTTGAGCGCCATGTTAGAACGCCACCTCGGCCAGCGTGTCGCGTTCGGGATCGTAAAACCCGATTCGTTTTCCTTCGCGCTTCGCCTTGAGCGCTAGGTCGAACAATCCGAGCGCGCGCATCATGATCGCGCCCGGATCGTCGCCCAGCGTCGGGTCCGAGGCCAAGCGGGCCAACAACGCCGCCGACGTCCCGGATATCGTCAGTGTGACCGGCCCCGTTCTCGGATCCATTCGGCTCCCGCCAAGAATTGCGTTGCTTACTCTTTGACGTCTCCGCGCGCGAAGATCGAAGCCACGAAGTTCAGCACGTCCGTCGAGCAGATCTCGCAATAGCCGTAATTACGGATCATGCGGTTCTTCACGACGTCGATCTTCTCCTGCGTGTCCTTATCGACGACCGTCGACACCAGCGACGTCAGCTTGATCGAATCCTTCTGATCTTCGAACAGCTTGAGCTCGAGCGCCTTATGCAAGCGCTCGTTCGTGCGGTAATCGAACTGCCGCCCTTCGACCGCCAGCGCGCCGATGTAGTTCATGATCTCGCGCCGGAAATCCTCTTTGCGCGACTCGGGAATATCGATCTTGTCCTCGATCGACCGCATCAAGCGCTCATCCGGCTCCTCGTCTTGGCCGGTATATTTGTTCCTGACCTTTTCCTTCTGCGTATACGCCTTGATATTGTCGATATAGTTCGAGCACAGCTTGGCGATGGCGTCTTCATCCGCCGAGATCGCGCGCTGCACCTCGTTCTTGACGATATCTTCGTATTCCTGCTTCACCGCCGTCATCATCTCGTGATAACGCCGGCGAATCTCGTCGTTATTGATGAGCGAATGGTGGCGCAAACCGGCCTCCAATTCATTCATCACCATGAACGGATTGACGCAGCCTTCACCCTTTTCGCTCACCAAGGCATTCGAAATCTTGTCCTGGATATAGCGCGGCGAAATCCCGTCCAATCCTTCGCGCTGCGTCTCTTTGCGCAGCTCTTTGATGTTGTCCTGCGTAAAGCCCGGCAGCGTCTTGCCGTCATAAAGCTTGAGCTTCTGCAGCAACGTCAAATTGTGCTTCTTCGGATCCTCGAGGCGCGTCAGCACGCCCCACATCGCCGCGATCTCCAACGTATGCGGCGCGATGTGTTTGCCGCGAATCTTGTCGCGGTTGTAATCCTTCTTGTAGATCTTCACTTCTTCATTGAGGCGCGTGATGTACGGGATATCGATCTTGATCGTGCGATCCCGCAATGCCTCCATGAATTCGTTATTCAGGAGCTTCTTGTATTCGGCCTCGTTGGTATGGCCGAGAATGACTTCGTCGATATCGGTCTGCGCGAACTTCTTCGGCTTGACCTTGTGCTCCTGCGAAGCGCCGAGCAAGTCGTACAAGAAGGCGACGTCGAGCTTGAGCACTTCGATGAACTCGACGATACCGCGATTGGCGATATTGAATTCACCGTCGAAATTGAACGCGCGCGGATCCGAATCCGAGCCGTATTCGGCGATCTTGCGATAGTTGATATCGCCGGTGAGCTCGGTCGAATCCTGATTCTTCTCGTCCTTCGGCTGGAACGTGCCGATACCGACGCGATCCTTTTCCGACAGAATCAAACGCTTTACGCGGATATGGCCGACGACCTTCGACCAGTCGCCCTTATAATGAAGCATCAGCTCGCGGAAGATCTGCCGGCACGCCGGATTCAAATCGCCTTCGAGATAAATCTGGAACTGGTCATTGCCGAGGCCCAGCTCTTTGAAGACGCGCGTGCGCCACTCCGCCGGAATCAACCGCAGCGGATCTTCGTGCATCGGCGACGCGAACACCTCATGTCCGCCGGTGATCTGCTGCAGCTCCGTCGGCATATGCCATTCGTACGTATAAAGCGCGCCTTCGGGCGTCCGCGAATACTCCTCCATGCCCTTTTTCAAGAGCCGCGCGATCGTCGACTTCGAGGAGCCGACCGGACCGTGCAGAAGAATGACGCGCTTCTCGGTGCCGTAACGCTGCGCAGCCGACTTGAAGCAGCTGACCAGCTTCATCAGCGGAATATCGAGGCCGTAAACGGCATCGCGCCCGCCGTGCTGCTCGTCCTTGAAGAAGTTGTAGCGAACCAGCTTCTTCTTGTTGTCGATATATTCTTCCTGCCCGTAAGACAGGACCATGTCGTAAACGCGCTGGAACGCCGTGCGCGTGACCTTGGGATTCTCACGCACGACCTTGAGGTAATCTTCGAACGAGCCGGTCCAATTCAGCTCCTCGTACTCGCGGTAGTCCTGCAGGGCCGCGATCCTCGAGGTCAGGTCCATTCTCGTCTCCTGGGTGGGTGCGCTTCAATCATAGCACGGCGGGGCTGCCAGCGAATGATCTAAGCGTCGTGCACGCAAAGTCACGGCCGCATTCTTCGCGTCATTTGCAGCGCACCTTGTGCGGGGACTTGCCGATGCGCGCGAAATTCACGGCCGCGGTCGATTGTGGATTGGACGACGAGCGAGCGCAAGCAATGCGCGCTCGGTTTCCTGCTCAATTGTTGCGTTGGTACTTGTTGACCGCGGCTTCGTGCTCGGCGCGCGTCTTCGAGAAGTAGTGCGTCCCGTCATTCTTCGACACGAAGTACAAATACGGCGTCTCGTCCGGCTGCAGCACCGCCAGCAGCGCCGCGCGCCCCGGGTTCGAGATCGGCCCCGGCGGCAGCCCTTCGTGCGTGTACGTATTGTAGGGATTGTCTTTGTCGTCGAGCTGCGCGCGCCGAATGCGGCCTTCGAACTTCTGACACGCCACGCTCTTCTTCACCGGCACCGTGCAGCCGTAGACGATCGTCGGATCCGTCTGCAGCAGATGCGGCACGAACGTCGGCAGCCGCAAGCGGTTCAAGAACACGCCCGCGATCCGCGGCCGCTCCTCGGTGCGCGCCGTCTCTTTCTCGACCAGCGACGCCATGAGCACGATCTCGCGCTCGTCGAAGTTGTACTGCTTCTTCAGCATCGCCACGCCGTCGGCATGCGCTTTCGTCAGCTGCGCCAGCACGTCGTGGCCGTGCTTGACCATCTGCGTCACCACTTTTGCCGGCGTCGTCCCCGCGCGAAAGCGATAGGTGTCGGGATAGAGATAGCCCTCGAACGTGGCGTTCGGCACACCGAGCGACCGCGCCAAGCCGGCGTCGCGCATGACCTTGAGCGCGTCCGCCGCCGAGCACACACCGGCGCCGCCCAAGATCTCCGCCACCTGCTCCATGTTCTTGCCTTCGGGGATGGTCACCGCGATCTCTTCGACCGGCACACCTTCGACCAGCCGATCGAGCAGCTCCTTGGGCGACATCGTCGACGTCAGCGCGTAATCGCCGGCGCGAATCTTCTGCGCCAGGCCGCGCTCGTTCGCATAAAAGCGGAACCAGCTCGGATGGTCGATGAGCCCTTTTTCCGCCAGCCGCCGCGAGATCTCGGCCAGCGTCAGCCCTTTCTCGACGACGATTCGCGCCTGCCGCGGCGCGCCCGACGGATGCCCGTTGGGATAGCCGAGCACGACGAACGCGGCTACGCCGACGACCGCCACCGTCAGCGCCACCGTCGTCGCCACGATGACCGCCGCCTTCTTCTGCGCTTCCACGGTCACGTTTGCGTCTCCGACTGCGGCCGCGCGTCCAGCCAGCGCTGCAAGATGACCTGTGCCGCCATCTGATCGATGACCTCTTTCCGCTTTGCCCGCGACATGTTGGCCTGCAGCAGCGTCTCCGTCGCCTCGACCGTCGAGAAGCGCTCGTCGCACTCGTCGACGATGAGCCCGGCCGCCGCCAGCGCGTCGTAGAACACCTTGACCCGCTCGGCACGTCGCCCGACCGACCCATCAATCTCGTAGGGCATGCCCACTATCACCTTCTCGACTGAGTATTTCTTAACCAAATCTTTGACTTGCACGACGTCTTTGACCGTGCCGCGGCGCTGCAGCGTCGTCACGCCATGCGCGGCCATGCCCAGCTCGTCGCTGACGGCCACGCCGATGGTCCGGCTCCCTACGTCGAGCCCAAGGACCCGCACGCCCGCCAGCCTAGCGGAGTTCGTCGTTTTGCGCCATGCGCCGCTCACGAGCTCCGACACACCGCGTTACAAACTGCTTGGTCGATGTTGCACGGTTGTTTAAATTCCCCGACCTACGCGGAGTCGACGGTCCACGACTTACAGCGGATTCCTCAAGAAGGGAGGTGACATGGACATGAAGACGTTTCTCAAAGTGGCAGCTCCGGCGCTCCTCTTCGCAGCGGCCGTCGGTCTCACGACGATCGGTTGCGGCGACGACACGACCAGCAGCAGCCCGACGCAAGATCTGAGCGTGAGCGAGGATCTTTCGAAGACCACCCCGCCGGTGGTCGACATGGCCGATCACGACTAGGACGAGCAGCCCGAGCCGATTTAGGGCTTGATCGTCTAGACAATATCGGAGTTGATGAACGTGAAAATGGCGGCGAGCCGCACAGCTCTCCGCCATTTTCTTTTTTCCGGAGCCCCGATGAGCGACGAGCCCAAGCCTGCACCGATCCAGCTGCAAATCGACGACACGACGGCGCAGGGAACCTACGCCAACCTCGTCATGATCAACCACAGCGAGAACGAATTCGTCCTCGACTTCGCTTATTTGCAGCCGACCGGACGGACGGCGAAGGTGCGCTCGCGCATCATCTCGTCGCCGCGGCATACGAAGCGGCTGCTGCAGGCGCTGCTGAAGAACGTCGAGCGCTACGAAGAGCGCTTCGGCGTCATCGAGCTAGCGCCCGACGAACAAACATTTCATTAGCGCTCACAGCCGTTTACGCGACGGCGGCGTCTCGGAATTCGACGCGCCCGCGGGCGACGTCGAGGCGAGCGCGCACGCCGTAGGGGAGCGCGCGGTTGCGCGTGCCGTGGCCGACGGGCGCGCCGGCGAGCACGGGAACGCCTAGTGTCCCCAAGCGTTCGGCGATGACGGCCAAGGCGTCGGGCGGGCTGCCGTCCTTCTCGGCGCAGCCGACGAGGTCGCCGACGACGGCGCCGGCCAGATTCGCGAGCGCGCCCGCTTGCAGGAGCTGCGTCAGCTGGCGATCGATGCGATACGGCCGTTCGCCTACCTCCTCGAGCAGCAGCAGCCACGGTTCGTCGACGGGCAGCGACCACGGCGTGCCGGTCAGCCGCGTCAGCACTTCCAGGTTGCCGCCGAAGAGCCGGCCTTCGACATCGCGACCGGGCGCCACGACGCGCAGGTCGGTCAAGGGCGGCGGCGGATCGGGCGATTCCAGCAGTGAAAACAGCGCGGCGACGTCGTCGGCGGGCAGCTTGCCGAGCTGCGTGACGACCGGCGCGTGCACGCTGGCGACCCCGGCGCGCGCCGCCCACACCAAGAGCGTCGTGATGTCCGAGAAGCCGACGATCGGCTTCGGCGCGCGCGCAAACGCCGCGGCATCGAGGCGATCGAGGATGCGCTGGCTGCCCCAGCCGCCGCGCGCGCAGAAGACGGCGTCGATCGTCGGATCGCTCAGCGCGCCCAGCAATTCGCGCGCGCGTGCGGCGTCGTCGCCGGCGAGGAAGCCGTCGCGGGCGAAGATGCGCTCGTCGTGGACAAGCCGGTAGCGCGCCCCTAAGATCGCGGCACCGGCGGCGAACGGCTCGCGCGGCACCGGCCCGGCCGGCGCCACGACCGCGACGCGCGCTCCCGGACCAATCCGCGGCGGTCGAATCACATGCATTGGGGTGAGCAGCTCATCGACATCGTCGTACGCAATCACAATACGCTAGGCCTCGGCCTGTTGCTCCTCTCGGCGCTCATCGAATATGTGTTTCCGCCGTTTCCAGGCGACATGATCACGGTGTTCGGCGCCTTCTTGGTCGTGCGCCGCGGCTGGAGCGGGCCGGCCGTGTTCGGCGCCGTAACGCTCGGCAGCATCCTGGGGTTCACGTTCGACACCGCCGTCGGCCGCTGGCTCGGCCGCACCGAAGCGCGCTGGACCCACGGGCGCTTGCAGCGACTGCGCCCGCGACTCGACGACATCATCGCCCGCTTCGCCCGTCACGGCGGGCTCTACTTGGCGATCAATCGCTTCATTCCGTCGCTGCGCGGGCTCTTCTTCGTCGCCGCGGGCATGGCGCGCTTGCCCTGGTGGCAGGTCATCGTCTACGGCACGTTGTCGGCGCTGATGTGGAACGCGCTCTTGCTGCTGCTCGGGCTCACCGTCGGCGAATCGTGGCCGCGACTGCTGCGCGCGCTGCAGGATTACGGCGTCGGCTGCGCGATCTTGGCGACGATCTTGGTGTTGGCGTTTACGGCGCGTTGGTTCTGGCGTCGACGACGCGCGAAAGCCTAGTCTCCCAAGCAGCTGCCGAGGCTGACGTCGAGGCGGCTGAGTAAGAGGCCGGCCAAGCTGGCGAGCTCGCTGATGCTGCCGCCGATCTCGAGCCGCAGCGCCTCGAGCGCCTTGGCGCGCGCTTCGGCCCGCGCCGCGGCCAGCCAGCGCACGACCGTCGAATGATGCACGCGCATGAGCACGCCGATCTGCGTCGTCGTCATGCCGCCGACGAGGTGCAGCTTGAGCGCCCGTCGCTGCTCGAGCGGCAATTCGGCCAGCGCGCGCGCCAACGCTGCTTGGAACGGCTGGCGATACTGCGTCTTGATCGCCTCCAGCTCGGGATCGTCGTCGGGCATCGCCTGCATCGTCGCGTGGCTGAGCGTCAGGTTGCGCTCGGGATGGCGCCCTTCGAGCAAGTTCAACGCCGTGCGCACCGCGGCCACGCGCAGCCACGAAAACAGCGAGCCGCGACCGTTGTAGCTGGCGATGCGCGCCTCGTCGCCGCCGAGAAACAGCCGCTCGCGGAGCTTCTGGCAGACCTCGTCGGCGAAGGCGGGCGACGGATCCATCTGCCGCAACAGCGACGGCACGCGCACGAGGAAGACGCGCTCGAACGTCGCCAGCGCGCCCGCGATCTCGTGACGGCACGCGCACGCCAAGTAGAGATCGGCGCCTTCGAGGCGTGTCCGCTGGCCGGCTTCCGGCGCCGGCAGCCGCTCGCGCGCATACGCTACGAAGCGCGCGCGTGACAAGTCGACGTCGGGCCAGGCCGCGCGTCCCGACTCGAACAGATCATCCAGCAGCTCGTCGGTCTCCGTTTCCAACGATCGCATTACACGCTATCTTTTCGCGGTTGGCTGCGCCGCGCATCACATCGGGCTGCCTCGACGAATCCAACCTGGTCGAGTACCTCGACGGGCGCGTCACCGAGGAGTTTTCGCGGCAGCTTCTCGACCACCTCGACGGCTGCCGGAGCTGCTTCGTGCTGCTGAGCGAGGTCGCGCGCGCCGCCCGGACGTCGGACGCGTTGGATGAAGCCGCGAACGCGCCGGCGCGCGAACGCCCGGCCGAGTGGCGACCGCCGCCGATCGTCGACGAATATCGCGTCGAAGAGCGCATCGGCCAAGGCGCGGTCGGGCAGGTCTATCGCGCCATCGACACGCGGCTCGATCGTCCCGTCGCCATCAAGTTCCTGGCCGTCGAGCCGGAGGGGGCGACGCGCGATCGCTTCGCGATGGAGGCGCGCGCCGTCGCTCGCTTGTCGCATCCCAACGTCGTGGCCGTGTTTCGCGCGGGCGAGATCGAAGGTCGGCCGTTTCTCGTGTCGGAGCTGGTGCGTGGGCGCGGGCTCAATCAGGTCGAGCGGCCGGTGCCGTGGTCGACGGCGCTCGACATTGGCGTCGGCCTCGCGCGCGGCTTGGCGGCGGCGCATCGCGCCGGCGTGCTCCATCGCGACATCAAGCCCGCCAACGCCATCCTCGCCCATGACGGCACGGTCAAGCTGCTCGACTTCGGGCTGGCCAAGCTCATCGAGGCCAACAGCGCGCGTACGCCGTCGTCGCTGTCGAAGGCGCTCGTAGCCGAGGCGGCGGCGGGCGCGTTGCCGTCGCTGACGGCGACGGGCGCGCTCTTGGGCACGCCGCTGTACATGGCGCCCGAGGCGTGGCGCGGCGCGGCGTCGACGCCGCAAATGGACATCTATTCCGTCGGCGCGCTGTTGCACGAGCTGTGCGTGGGCGCGCCGCCGCACGTCGGCGCCAGCCTGTTCGAAGTGCGCGAAAAGGCGCTTCATCACGACGTCACGGTGCGCACGCCGGAGGTGCCGGCGCCGCTCGCGCTCGTCATCGATCGTTGCCTGCGGCGCGATGCGGCCGCGCGTCCGGCGTCGGCGAACGCGCTCTTGGCCGAGCTCAACGACGCGCGCGCGCGCATCACGGCCGCGGCCGCGGCGCCGGCCCGTCGTCTGCGCGCGCTGCTGTTCGCGGCCACGACGCTGGCGCTCGTCGTGGCGACGTTCGCGATCGTGCGCGTCCGATCGTCGCACGTAACGCCGGCGCCGTGGCGCGCGCAGCTCGCCGATCAGCTGCCGACGTTCGACGAGAACGCCGACACGCCGCTCTTCTCGCCCGACGGCAAATGGCTCCTCTACGCCTCCGATCGCGACGGTCATTGGCGGCTCTATCGGCAGCCGACCAGCGGCGGACGAGCGGTCGCGATTACGCCGCCCGGCTGGGGCGTTTGGGTGCCGAAGTGGAGCGCCGACGGCCGTTTCATCTACTTCGTCGACAACATTCGCCTGTTCCGCATGCCGTCCGCCGGCGGCGCGCGCGAGCTCGTCGCCGAGCACGTCTCCTACGCCGCCGTGTGCGGCGAGCAGCTGGCGCTGGTGCGACCGATCGTGCCCGACTGCAGCCGCTGCGAGCGCATCGTCCTGCGCGGCGTCGACGACCCACGCGAACGCGAGCTCCTGCGCACGCCGGGCAACATCTCGCGCATCGACTGCGACGCCGCCGGCCGCCGCCTCGTCTATCTGCTCAGCGACGGCGGCGGCGCCGTCCCCGGCACCGGCGATCTATGGTGGATGGGCCTCGATGACAAGGCCGCGCAGCGCCTGACGTTCGACGGCCTCGCCCGCCGCCCGACGTTTCACCCCGACGGCCAGAGCGTCCTCTACTCCGCCGAACATGACGGGCACGTCAACTTGTGGGAGCGCGATCTCGTCGGCGGTCGCGTCGAGCAGCTGACGTTCGGCGAAGGCCAAGATCAAGCCGCCCACGTCGCGCGCGACGGCAGCCGCGTCGTGTTCGACGTCGCCGAGCCGTCGTCGCCGCTCTACGCGTACGCCGCCGACGGCACAGCGCGACGACGGCTCACACAAGCGGTCGAGGACGTCGTCAACGTCGTGCCCACGCGCGACGGCCAGGCGCTCATCCTCGGCGTCGTGCAGAACGGCCGCCCGCGCCTCGTCATCCACGCGCTGCCCGACGGCGACGAGCACATCCTCGCCGACGGAGCGACGCCCGTGCTCAGCGCCGACGAGCGCGAAGTCGTGTTCACGCGCTTCGCCGCCGGAGTCACGCGCATCTTCGCCGTGCCGCGCGCGGGCGGCGCCGAACGGTTCGTCGGCAGCGTGCCGCAGCCGGTGCGCTGGCTGTCGGTCGGGCCCGACGACGTCGTGCACATCTCGCTCGTGCGTTACGCCAATCCGCCCGGCGTGTGGCAAGTGCCGCTGGCCGGCGGTGAGCCGCGCCGCGAGCTCGACGGCAGCTGGGAGATCGTGTTGGCCGCGCGCGACTACAGCGTGGCCGTCCACGCCGGCGTCGAGCAGCACGTCTTCGTCAAGCGCGCGGCCGAGCCGTGGAGCGCCGCGCGCCGGCTGCCGATTCAACAGCGCGACAACCTCGCCTGGTACCCTGACGGTCGCACCATCGCCTACTGGACCGGCTCCGAGTTGCGCCGCCACGACGTCGTCAACGACGCCGACAGCCGCCTCTTCGACGCGCCGCTCTTGCGCGTCTTCGGCCTCGGCATCGCGCCCGACGGCCGCACCATCTACGCCGCCGACGCCTCCAGCCACGTGCGCCGCCACTTCATCGCCAACTACGGCCAGCGCCCGCGTCCGCTTCGCTGATCCTCGCCCAACTCCTTGCGCCGCTTGTCGTTGGCCGCGGCGGTCGATTTCCGTGCACAGCCGAAGCGCGGCGCCTGTCTTCCCAGTACGGGCCACTTTCGACGCGCCCGAATAGGGGAAAACACATGCTCTTCTACTCGAACAAGCTGGAAAAGAACGCGCCGCGCATCGAATCGAAGCTGCGCAAGGAGCTCAAGCAGACGGCGCCGCTGGCGTACGAAGCGGAAGTGCAAGGCAGCGTGCGTCCGACCTCGATCGGCCGCTTTCTCGCTGATTTGGCCGGCGACGCCGCGCTCGAGCTGTTGGGCACGAGCGGCTTGCGCCCGGTCTACACGCTGCGCTTCGCCGTGCCCGACAACGGCGGCGAGGTCCGCGTCAACGTCCTCACCGACGGTAAACAGGTGATGTTGGGCGGACTGCTCTACTCGAAGGTGCTGGCAAAGCCGGTGCGCGGTCCGGTGCGCTTGCAGGACCAAAACGAGAAGATGTTCTTCCGCTGCAAGTTCGACGGCGAGCCGACCGCCGTCGCCAAGCTCAACGCCGACAAGCCGCTCATCAAGCGCGTCAACAAGTTCGTCCGCGATCGCTACAAGCTCGGCGAGACCACCATCATGAGCCAGCGCTTCTTCAGCTTGGCGCCGTTCGAGTCGAGCTCGCTCTTGACCATCAGCACGATGCCGCGCAGCAAGTGGTGGGGCATGGCTTCGTCCTTCGATGCCAGCGAGTTCCAGCTCATCGCCGCCGCCGTCGAAGCCGTGCTGTAGTGGCGGCGACGGCTTGCGCGCAGTGCGGCGCGGCGCAGACGGACCTCTTGTGCCGCTTTTGCGGCACGACCGCCGCCGCCGTCGAATCGCTCGACGACGAGCTGCACGCGCTGCGCTTTTTACATTCGCTCATTCAATACGCGTCGAAGAAGGAGCAGCTCAAGCTGCTGCAGACCGGCTTCTTGCCGCATCACGCGTCGGTGCTGATCGAAGGCGGGCTGCAGTGCTTCGTGCTCCTACGCGACAGCGACGCCGACGAGGTGTCGGACGCGGCGGCGTCGCGGCTGTCGACGATCGCCACGCGCCTGCGCCTCGGCAAGCAGGACGAAGCCGTGCGTCAGGCGCTGGCGCAGTTCGACGAACGGCTGGCGCGTTATCGGCGCGGTCAGGCGCTCTTGAATTGGACGGCGGGAATCATCGTCGTCCTCTTGCTCGCCGGCGGCGGCTGGTACTGGCTCGCGCACCACGCCCATTAACGGGGGAAGCTCATGCTCTTCAAGGTCATCGTAGTGGGCGCGGTCGGCTATGTCGCCTGGCGCTGGCACGTCAAGCGCGTCGATCGCGAGGCCGCGGAATATCATCGGGAGCAGCTCACGCCGCAGCGTCGCTTCGCGTGGGAAGACGGCCTCAGCGTCGCCGAGGAGACGGCGCTTTTGCGCGGCATCGCCGCGTACGAAGCGGCCGGCAGCCACTGCTCCGTTCACCACGAGAAGGCGCTGCTGGACGTCGGCTTGGGCACGTCGACGATCATCTCGCTCTTTCGCCTCGCCGAGCAGTTCCGCGCGCTCGGTGCGCCGGCGCTCGCCGACCCGATCGCGGCGGTCAAGTCGCTGCTCGACGGCATAGGCAGCGGCAGCGTGCCCGGCGGTTTGCGGCTGCAGCGCGATTGGTTCACGGGCGAGCTCGACTCGATGAACAACGATCGCTTCATCGACGCCGCGCGCGAGCTCTTACGCGTCAACGACGACGAGCGCATCTGCAGCTGGTACAGCGACGAGAACGAAGGCCGCATCGACCTCGAGATCAGCGCCGACCGCGCCGCGTTGGCGTCGATCCACGGCGGCGACTACGAAAAGGCGCGCGCGCATCGCAGTCGCCACGTCAACGTGCTGGTGATCGACGTCGGCTTGGCGGTCGCGCCTTATCGTCAGCTGCGCGCGGCTCAGCCGACGCTGCCGCCGAAGGAGGTGCTGCGGCGCGTGCTCATCGCGCTGATCCAGCCGGGCAGCGCGGCGATCTTGTGGTCGAAAGTGACGGCCAGCGAGCGCGAGTGGGCCGTCGCGCTCGCCGCTGCGTCGGGACAGAAGCTGGCCGCGTAAAATCGCTAGGCGCTCGGCTTCTTGCGCTTGCGCCGATCGCGTTTCGCGCCGCCGGCGCCGTTGGCCGCGTCTTCCGGCTCTTTGTCGTCGCTCGCTGCTTGCGCGCCATCTTCCGTCGCTTTGGTCGCGTCGACGGCCGGCGTGGCGACGTTGGCCGCGCCTTCGGCTTTGACGAGCATGCCGGCGCCGAGCCCTTCGTGCACGCGCGTCACCCGCACCGTCGCCCGCGCGTCACCGTCGAGCGTCAGCCGAGTCCCGACCGGCATCGGCTGCTCCAGCTCGACGAACCAGCCGCTGTCCTCTTCGCGCGCCTGCGCGCCCGCCGCCAATTTCACGCCGTCCCAGCTGACGTCGACGATCATGGACAAGCACTCTACTACAGCTTAGATTGCGACCTCCAAATGAGCGCCGTCGACTGGATGAAAGCGCGCGTCCAGGGTTGGGTCGACTCCAAGCTCGATCCGGTCTTTCGGGCGAAGCTGAAAGCGCTGCCGACGCGGCAGAACGAGTACGGCTACGATCCGTTCGGCTTCCATCGCGACGAGGCGAAGGTGGCGGCGCTCGTCACCGATTTCTTGTATCGCCGCTATTTTCGCGTCGAGGCGCACGGCGTCGCCAATGTGCCGGCGGGGCGCGTGCTGCTCGTGTCGAACCACTCGGGCCAGCTGCCGTTCGACGCGGTCGGCATCGGCGGCGCGCTGCTCTTCGATCACGATCCGCCGCGCATCGTCCGCGCCATGATCGAGAAGTACATCCAGACCGTGCCGTTCGCGTCCTATCTGTTCGCGCGCTGGGGCCAAATTACGGGCACGCCCGAGAATTGCCGCCGCCTGCTCGAGGACGAAGAGGCGATCCTCGTCTTTCCCGAAGGCGCGCGCGGCATCTCCAAGCCGTTCACGCAGCGCTATCAGCTGCAGGAATTCGGGCTCGGCTTCATGCGGCTGGCGCTGGAGACGAACACGCCCATCGTCCCCGTGGCGGTCATCGGCGCCGAGGAGCAAGCGCCGGCGGTCAATCTGAAGTCGCTGGCGAAGCTGCTCGGCGCGCCCGCGTTTCCGGTGATGCCGCTGCCGCCGTTCTTCCCGATCTTGCCCTATCCGACGAAATATCGGCTCTACTTCGGCGAGCCGCAGCGCTTCGACGGCGATCCCGACGACGACGACGACGTCATCGCCGACAAAGTGCTGCACGTGCGCAATCAGATCCAGAGCATGATTCGCTTCGGTCTCAAGGAACGTCGCCACATTTTCTGGTGAGCCATGTCGACGCGGCGCAGAGGCCAAGGAGTCGTTCGCGACAAGATCATCATCACCGGCATCGCCGGCCGCTTGGGCCGGCTGCTCGCGCGTCGTCTCCATCGCGAAGGCGTGGGCACGATCATCGGCATCGACCGGCGCGACTTTCCCGGCCGTCCGCGCGACATCGAGCACGTCAAAGTCGACCTGCGCAGCAAGAAGGCGCGCGACATCTTCCGCGCCGAGGACGTCAAGGCGCTCATTCACATGGGCCTCATGCACGACCCGCGCATGACGGCCGCCGAGCACCACTCGTGGAACGTGCAGGGCACGGCGCGGCTGCTCGACGCCTGCGCCAGCTACGGCGTCCCCAAAGTCATCGTGCTGTCGAGCGCCAACGTCTACGGCCCGGGTCCCGACAATCCGCAGTTCTTGAGTGAAGACGCGCCTTTGAATGCGGGCCTCCACTTCCCGGCGATTCGCGACCTCATCGAAGTCGACATGCTGGCGTCGTCGTTCTTCTGGAAGCAGCAGAGCTGCGACACGGTCATCCTGCGGCCGGTTCACATCTTGGGCGGCGTGCGCAACGCCCCCTCGAACTACTTCCGGCTGCCCTGGGTGCCGACGCTGCTCGGCTTCGATCCGATGGTCCAGCTCATCCACGAGCTCGACGTCGTGGACGCGATCGTCTGCGCGCTGACGCCTAAAGTACGCGGAATCTTCAACGTCGTTGGGCCAGGCGAGCTGCCGCTGTCGACGATTTTACGCGAGCTCGACAAGAAGACGGTGCCGATCCCGCATCCGCTGGCGCACGCCGTGTTGACGACCTTGTGGCGCGGCAAGCTGACGTCGTTCCCGGTGCCCGAGCTCGACCACATCCGCTACGTCTGCATGGTGGATGGCACGCGCGCCCGCGACCAGCTCGGCTTCAAGGCGCGGCACACCCTCAAAGAGACGATTCGGGCCGTCCACACCGAGCGCTCGATTTCCTGATCGCGAACGAGTAGATACACGCGACGTGTGAAGAACTGTTCACGGATCTCGCGCCGCTTTCTCTCTCTCGACGGGAATGGACGCGATCCAACACTGGCACGGGGCCTGCTCCACGGCAGCCCGGAATGGAGGCGAGTCCTATGCAGCGCATTCTGATGGCGGTGCTCCCGCTCCTCGTGTTCGCGGCAGGTGGCTGCGATTTCTTCGGCCACAAGGACAGTTTTTATACCTACTGCGACGCGACCGGTTGCTACACCTGTGATCAGAACGGCTGCGTGCCACAGGGCGCTCCGACTGGCTCAAACTGCAAGAATAACAACGATTGTGGCGAGGGCTGTTACTGCGCAGCCAACGGCACATGTACCGAAGCCGGCTTCTGCAACACGGATTCGGACTGCTCGGGCGGCATGATCTGCGACACCACGCGTCATTCGTGTGAGCCGGTCGGCGGGACGGGCGGCAACGGCTCGACCTGCAGCACCAACAACGACTGCAAGCCCGGGTTCTACTGCAACCCGGCCATCGGCGAGTGCACGCCGAGCACCAACTGCACCACGAACACCGATTGCGGGCCGGGCATGGTCTGCGATGACCGCGATACCTGCGTCTCCGGTCCGACCAGCTGCGGCGCCGGCACCGACGGCGGCACCGGCTGCGCGCTGGGCTGCTACTGCAACAGCAACAACACGTGCGTGGAGACCGGCGTGTGCAAGGTCGACGGCGACTGCTCGCACCTCGGCGCGAACTACATCTGCGTGAACAACACGTGCCAGCCCTCGAACCCGGGCCCGACCACGTGCACCATCGACGCGAATTGCGCCGCCGGCCTCGTCTGCGAAAACGGCGTCTGCACCAACTCGCCGAACCCGACGGGCTGCACGCAGAACGCGGAGTGCGGCACCAACGGCCTGTGCGTCAACGGTCAGTGCGAAGACAGCTGCACCGATTCGTCGACCTGCGGCACCGGCTACGTCTGCGACGCGGGCGGCCACTGCGTCGACAACCCGACGGGCGGCGCGACCTGCACGCTGAACACCGACTGCGCGTCGGGCCAGACCTGCATCAACGGCGTCTGCCACGGCGCGTGCGCCACGAACGACAACTGCAGTGCCGAGGACGTCTGCATCGCCGGCACCTGCGTCGCCAACACGGGCCGCACGCCGCAGTGCCACACCAACGCCGATTGCGGCACCGGCCTCGAGTGCGTCAACGCCTTCTGCGCGGCGCATTGCTTCAACTCCAACGACTGCCAGCAGTGCGGTGCCGGTGGCGAAGCCTGCGTCATGGGCTACTGCCAGTAAGCATTCGGCGCTAAGACTTCGGGTCTACCGAACGGCGGGGGCGAAAGCCTCCGCCGTTTTCTTTTGCGCGCGCTGCGACGGCGCAACCCGAACAATCGCGACCGGGCGGGTGTTTACGAAGCGCCGCCTGCGCCGCGCACGCAGATTCGACCGGAACCGGTCCGAAGTTGCGGCGTAAACGTACCGAGAGTTAACATTGCGCCCCACTAGGAGGGGATTTATGACCATCAAGGGAGCTGTCGTCGCGTCTGCAGTTGCTGGTATGTTCGCCGCCGCCGTGCCCGCCGTCGCTCACGCGAAGGATGCCGGCAAGGTCAAGTGCTCGGGCACCAACAGCTGCAAGGGCAAGGGCGCCTGCAAGAGCGCCGCGAGCTCGTGTAAGGGTATGAACGAGTGCAAGGGCAAGGGCTGGAACGAAATGTCCTCCGCCGATTGCACGAAGAAGGGCGGCACCGTCGTCACCGACGCGAAGTAAATGCTGATGCCGTCAGCCGCGCGCGGCTCGGTCGTGGGCGGCTGACGGCCGTTTCACCCAAATAAACCATGCTGAATCTCCCCTATATCGGCCACGGCCTCGGGTTGCGGACGCCGCATTACACGACGATCGTCGACGACAAGCCGGCGGTGGATTGGTTCGAGGTCATCAGCGAGAACTTCATGGTCGCCGGTGGCAATCCTCGCCGCGTCCTGCGTGCGGTACGCGAGAATCATCCGGTCGTGCTGCACGGCGTGTCGCTGTCGATCGGCTCGGTCGATCCGCTCGATGCGCGCTATCTCGACGAGCTGGCGCAGCTGGCGCACGAAGTCGAGCCGGCGTGGGTGTCCGATCATTTGTGCTGGACCCGCGTCGGCGGCCACCAATCGCACGACCTCTTGCCGCTGCCGTACACGGAAGAGGCGCTGGCGCACGTCGCCGATCGCATCTTGCGCGTCCAGGACAAGCTCAAGCGCCAGATCTTGATCGAGAACGTCTCCAGTTACGTCACTTTTACGCAAAGTACGATGACCGAGTGGGAGTTCTGCGCGGCGCTGGTCGAGCGCGCCGATTGCGGCCTCTTGCTCGACGTCAACAACGTCTTCGTCAGCGCCTTCAATCACGGCTTCGACGCGCGCGACTTCATCGACGGCATTCCGCGCGGCCGCGTCGGCCAAGTCCACCTCGCGGGCCACTCCGACTGCGGCACGCACCTGCTCGACACGCACGATCACGCGGTCTGCGACGGCGTGTGGCAGCTCTACCGCCGCGTGCTCGAGCGCTTCGGCCGCGTGTCGACGCTCGTCGAGTGGGACGATTCGATTCCGCCGTTCGCCGAGCTGCAGGCCGAGTCGAAGAAGGCGGCCGAGCTCGAACGCCAAGTCTTGGGTGACGTCGTTGCTGCGTGAGACCGAGCAGCTGTTCTGGAAGCTGATCAGCGCGCCCGAAGGCGTCGCGTCGGCTTTGCGTCAAGATGACAATAAGTCGCTCGTGCTCGGCGACGTCTTGCGCGGCGACGAGCGGCTCGATGCGGTCGAGCGGCTCGACATTTACGCCAACATGTACTTCTACCGGCTGCTCGACATCTTGCGCGCCGATTACGAGGCGGTGTTGGCGGCGGTCGGCGACACGGCCTTTCACAACCTCGTCACCGACTATCTGCTCGTGTGTCCGTCGCAGCATCCGTCGGTGCGCAACGTCGGGCAGCGCCTGCCGCAGTTCCTCGACGGTCACGCGCTCGGCATCGAGCGGCCGTGGCTGGGCGAATTGGCGCGGCTCGAGCGCGCGCGGCTCGAAGTGTTCGACGGGCCCGACGCCGAGACGCTCGTGCTCGACGAGCTGCGCACGTTGGCGCCGGAAGCGTTCGTCACGCTGAAGCTGCCGCTCATTCCCAACCGAATTCGCGTAGAAGCGACCCACGCCGTCGACGACTTCTGGCGCGCCGTCGAAGCCCGAACGTCGGCGAGCAGTGAAGATGGCGCGTCGGCGAGCGGTGAAGATGGCGCCGTCGCGAGCGGTGAAGATGGCGCGTCGGCGAGCGGTGAAGATGGCGCGTCGGCGAGCAGGGAAGTCGCGCTGACCGCACCCACCGCCGAGGCGCGCGTCATGCTCGTCTGGCGTCACGAGCTGCTCGTATTTCACCGACCGCTCGAGCCGCTCGAGGATGCGGCGCTGGCGCGCGCCGCCGCCGGCGCGACGTTCGGCGCCGTGTGCGATCTCGTCAGCGAGCACATGTCGATGGAAGAGGCCGGCCCCTTCGCGTTCCAGCTGCTCGCGCGTTGGGTGCAAGACGGCCTGATCGCGCGCTCGCCGTAGTTACGTCGTTCGGACAATAAGTCGCCGACAAATTCGGCGAACGTGCACGGCCGTCGTCGTGACGGCGTTTCGCACGATCCGTTGCCGGCGATTGCGGATTTCTCGCGTGACCTGTGCGAGCATACACGCGATGGATCCGACAGAATCGGGACCGAGATCACGTCAGAATGACGGAACCGAGCGCGTCGTCGCCGGTTACCAGCGCGGCCGCGGCGAGGCGCACGGGGCGCGCGGCTCGCGCGAGGCGATGGGTGTGGCCGTCGATCTGGCCATTTTCACCGTGCAGGAGCAGCGGCTCGAGCTGCTGCTCATTCGCATGAAGCGCGAGCCCTTCACCGGCAAGTGGGCGCTGCCGGGCGGCCGCATTCGCGGCAACGAGACCGTCGAAGCGGCGGCCGAGCGCGAGCTGCGCGAGAAGACCGGCCTGCGCGACGTCTACTTGGAGCAGCTGTATACGTTCTCGGAGCCGTTCCGCGATCCCGACGCGCGCTGCATCTCCGTCGGACACATGGCGCTCATTCGCGGCGACGTGCAGCTGTCGACGACCGACAAATACACGGGAATCGGCTGGTTTCCGCTGGCCAAGCTGCCGCCGCTGGCCTTCGATCACGAGCAGATCGCCAAGTATGCGGCCAAGCGCCTGCGCGCCAAGCTGGAGTACACCGACGTGGCGCGCAATCTCTTGGAGAAGACGTTCACGCTCGGCGAGCTGCAGCGGCTGTACGAGACGATCTTGGGCACGAAGCTCGACGCCCGTAACTTCCAGCGGCGCGCGCAAGCGATCGGGCTCGTCAAGGATACCGGGCGCGTGCGGCGCGGGCAGGCCTATCGACCGGCGCGCCTCTTCCGGTTCGCTTGACGATACTTATTGTCACTCTTACAATAAGTCGCACGAGGTAACAGCATGCGGATCGACTCGCACAGCGACGCCCTGATCATCGTGGATCTGCAGCCGGACTTCATGCCCGGCGGCGCGCTGGCCGTGGCCGAAGGCGATCGCGTGGCCGCGCCAATCGCCCAGCTGGCGCGCCGTTTCTCGACGGTGATCGCGACGCAGGACTGGCATCCGGCGGGGCACGTGTCGTTCGTCGAGCGCGGCGGGCCGTGGCCGATTCACTGCCGCGCCGGCAGCCCGGGCGCGGCCTTGCACGAGCTGCTGCCGGACGAGCTGGTTACGTCAATTCTACGTAAAGGTACGCGCCTCGACGTCGACTCTTACAGCGCGTTCGCCGAGAACGACGGCGCCAGCACCGGCCTGGGCGCGTTCTTGCGCGCGCGCGGCGTCTCGCGCGTGTTCGTGTGCGGCTTGGCGCGCGACTTCTGCGTGCGCGCGACGGCCGTCGACGGCGCTGCCGAAAAGCTCGAGGTCTACGTGCTCGACGACCTGACGCGCGCCGTCGACCCGGCCTCACGCGCGCGCGTCGACGCCGAGCTGACGAGCCACGGGGTGCGCGTCATCGACAGCGGCGTGCTGCAGTGAGCGCGCGGTCGACGGTCAGCCTGCGCGACGACGCGCGAGCTCTTACGGCGCCGCGCGTTTGCGGCGGGTTTTCTATGGGTACAGGCACAGGTAACGGCGCGGAGACGACATGAGCTTGGATACGTTGACGGTCGATGCCTATCAGCTGACGACGCTCATCGCGCATGCCGACGCCGGGCGGGCGGCGGCCTTGGTCGAGATGGCGTTCTTCTTCCGTAAGATGCCGCGCCACCGTAACTTCGTGCTCTTTTGCGGGCTGCGCTCGCTGCTCGAGCATGCGGCGGCGATGCAGCTCGACGACGGCGACCTGCAGGCGCTGCTCGACGATCCGCTGATCGGCCCGCCGTTGCGTGAGCGGCCGCAACTGTTGGCGCAGCTGCGCGCGCTCGACGGCTTCGCAGGCGAGATCGACGCCATCCCCGAAGGCACGCCGGCGTTCGCGGGCCCGTCGCTGCGCAGCGACGGCCAGCCGTTTCTCGTCGGGGAGACGCGCATCGGGATTTATACGCCGCTGTTGCAGGTGCGGACGGATCTCTTGCGCGCGAAGCTGATCGAGACGCCGTGGCTCGGGCGCATCAATCACATGAGCATGGTGGCGTCGAAGGCGGCGCGCATCGTGCTGGCGGCGGCGGGCAAGCCGGTGCTCGAGTTCGGCGCGCGGCGCACGCATCCGGCCGCCGCCGTCGACGCCACCTATTCCGCGTATCTGGCGGGCTGCGCCGCGTCGTCGAACCTGGCGGCGCTGCGCCGCTACGGCGTGCCGGTGCAGGGCACGATGGACCATTTTTACGTGCAGTCGTCGGAGCACGTCGGCGAGCAGTGGCCGGACAGCGAGCGCGAGGCGTTCGCGCGCTTCTTCAGCGTTTTCCCGCGCAACTCGACGATGCTCGTCGACACTTACGAGACCGAGCTCGGCATTCGTCACGCCGTCGAGGCGACGGGCGGCAAGCTGACCGGCGTGCGCCTCGACTCCAACGTCACGCCGGCGACGGTGGCGCGCGCGCGCCAGCTGCTCGCCGAGCTCGGCGCGCCGCAGGCGAAGATCATCGTCAGCGACGGGCTCGACGAGGAGCGCGTGGCTGGGCTCAGCAGCGGCGTCGACGGCTTCGGCGTGGGCGAGAACATCACCTGCTCGCCCGACGCGGCCGCGGGCGTCGGCGCGGTCGCCAAGCTCACCGTCAACGGCTACGGAAAGCTGACGATGAAGCTGGCGCGCGGCACGGGAAAAGCGACACTTCCCGGCCGCTTGCAAGTCTACCGCTTCAGCGATCACGATCTGGTGGCGCTCGCCGATGAGGCGGTTCCGTCGGGCGGGCGGGCGCTCTTGCAGCCGGTGTGGCGCGGTCGTCAGGCGCTGCCGCAGCCGAAGCTGCCGGCGAGCCGCGAGTACGCGCAGGCCGAGATCGCCGCGCTGCCGGCGCCGTTGCGCGCGCTGGCGACGCCGGCGCCGGGCGCCGCGCCGCTGTGGCCGCTCGTCGCCAGCGACGGCTTGGCCGCGCAAGTCGAGCGCTTCATGACCGCGACGGTATGAGGATGGACGAGCGTCTGAAATGGTTACGTCATATGTACAATAAGTCGAGGCAGCGATGAGGCTCATCCGAATCGCGCTGGGCAACGTCAACACCACCGTCGGCGCCGTGCGGTCGAACGTCGATCGCGCCGTCGAGCTCGCGCACGCCGCGGCCAAGGACAACGCGACGCTGGTGGCGTTCCCCGAGCAGCTCGTCTCCGGCTACGCGCCCGAGGATTTGGTGCAGTGGCGCAGCTTCGTCGACGCGCAGTGGGTCGAGCTCGAGCGCTTCGCGGCGGCGACGAAGGCGCTCGGCTGCGTGCTCGTGCCGGGCGTGACCGTGGCGCGCGGCGACGGCGTCTACAACTGCGCCGCGCTCGTGCATCGCGGCCGCATCTACGGCTTGGTGCCGAAGGAAAAGCTGCCCACCTACAACGTCTTTTACGAGGGGCGCACGTTCTCGCGCGGCGTTCCCGGCCTGCACGACCAACTGCACGGCGTCCCGTTCGGCGATCTCGTGTTCGACCTCGACTTCGGCTGCCTCGCGCTCGAGGTGTGCGAGGACATCTGGTCGCCCGACGGTCCGATGCGCCGGCGCTGCTACGCGGGCGCCGAGCTCGTCGTCAACATCAGCGCGTCGCCGTACCGACTCGGCGTCTACGACACGCGGCGCGAGATGATCTCGACCCGCGCCGGCGACAACCAATGCGTCGTCGCCTACGCGACGCTCGTCGGCGCCAACGACGGGCTCATCTTCGACGGCGGCGGCTTCATCGCGCAGAACGGCCGGCTCGTGCACTCGGCGCCGCGCTTCGTCGAAGGCATCACGGCGGCGACGGTCGATCTCGATCGCACGGCGCGGCTGCGGCGCGAGATCACGACCTGGCGCACCGATCAGGCGACGTTCGCGGCCAGCGCGCCGGCGATACTTCATGTCAAAGTGACGGAACCAACGAGCGGCCGCGAGGCGCTGCGTTATCCGGCGCCGCCGCAGCAGAGCTTCTTCCTGCCTGCACCCGATCAGCCGCGCTCGCGTCGCGCCGAGTTCTGCAACGAGCTGCTCGACGCGCTGGCGCTGGGCGTCGGCGACTACTTCGAGAAGACCGGCGGCGTTCAAGACGATCGGCGTGGCGCTGTCGGGTGGGCGCGACTCGCTGCTCGTGCTCATCATCGCGCATCGCTGGGCGCGTGCGCAGCGGGCGCGAAGCCGCGCGACGTCCTGCGCGCGTTCTTCATGCCGTCGCGCTTCTCGTCGGCGGAGACGCGCTTGGCGGCGGAGGTGGCGGCGCGCGAGCTCGACGTGCCGCTGCAGATCGTGGCTGTCGACGAGTCGTTCGCGCAGGAGCTGGCCGCCGTCGAGCAGATGCTGCAGCCGGGCGAGAAGCTGACGCCGATGGCGCGGCAGAACGCTGCAGGCGCGCGTGCGCGCCGAGCGCATGTGGAATTGGTCGAACTGCGCGGCCGGGCTGTTCTTGCAGACGCGCAACATGAGCGAGAAGGCGGTCGGCTACACGCACCATCGGCGGCGACGGCGAGGGCGCGCTGGCGGTGATCGCGAACCTGCCGAAGACGGTCGTCAACTACCTGCTCGACTATCTTGTACGAAGACATAACTGGGAAGGCATTCGACTGACGCTGGTCAAGCCCGCTTCGGCCGAGCTCGCGGACGACATGGAGGACGAGAAGGATCTGATGCCGTTCCCCGTGCTCGACGCCTGCTTCGCGCTCTACGCCGGCGAGAAGATGGCGCCCGAGCGAGGTGGAGATGGCGCTCGTGGCGATGTTCCCCGAGCACGCGCCGGAGACGCTGCGCGCGTGGACGACGAAGTTCGCGCGGCTGTTCACGCAGTCGATTTACAAGTGGGTGCAGGCGCCGCTGTCGCTGCACGTCGGCAACCTCGACCTCGATCGCGAGCGCGCGCTGCAGCTGCCGGTCGTGCAGCGCACGGAGTGGCAGAAGTAGGCTTTTACGTAGGTTGTCGCTATCGCGTCGCCGAATGTGCCAGAAATTGTCGGGGATCGCACGGTCGCCGTGGATGTGGCGTGGCACAGTACGGGAAATGTCGGAACTGTTCCGTGCCCGCGCGGGCGTCGTGCACTCGCTCATGAACGTGCTGAACAAGCAGCCGACGGAGAAGACGCAACAGCTGCTGACGAAGCTGAGCGGCGGGCCTGTCGACAAGATTGTGCGCCTGCCCGGAATCGGCTGGGTCGACGAGGCCGACTTCATGGGCATCATCGACGTCTGCCATCGCGAGCTCGGCGATATCGAATATTCGCGCGTCATTCACGCGGCCAGCATGGTGATGTTGAAGACCGGCATCGTGCGCGCGGCGCGGGCGGCGTCGGATGTGTTCGTCAAAGCCAGCGTCGGCGGCTACGCGCGCTGGACACCGCGCATCTGGAACCTCTGTTTCCAAGGGCTGCAGCTCGAATATGTCGATCGCACGGACGATACGATCCGCATGCATCTGAAGCAGCCGCCGGCGGGGAGGTTCACGCGGTCGATCGTGCTCGGCGCGGCGGGGATCGTGCAGTCGGTGTTTACGCTGGCGAAAAAGCCGGGCACGGTGACGCCGGCGCCGTTCCGCGAGCGCGACGAGCGCGTCGTCCTGCTGCTGCAGAAGGAATCGATCGCGCGCAGCGCGTGAAAACCGCGGATTAATCGGTTAGTACGGGTTGCGAACCCAGCGGTGCGGGCGGAGCGCGGCCAGCGTCTCGGGCGATAGCGGGCCTTCGTCGCCGACGGCGGTGTTCTCGTCGACTTGCGCCGCCGAGCGCATGCCCGGGATGACCGTCGTGACGGCCGGGCTCGATAGGCAGTAGCGAAGCGCGCCGCGCGCCATCGTCTGGGCCGCGCCTTCGACGATCGGCCGCATCGCCTCGACGCGGCGCACGGTCTCGCCGAGCAGCTTGCCGCCGAAATATTGCGCGCGGAAATCGCCGGCGGGAAACGTGGTGTCATCGCGCAGCTTGCCGGTGAGGCTGCCTTCGTCGAACGGGACGCGCGCCAAGACGCCGACGCCGTGCTCGACGCAGGCCGGGAAGAGCTCGTCCTCGGGCGACTGATCGAAGATGTTGTGGAAGACCTGCAGCGCGTCGACGCGGCCCGATTTGACGACGCGCACGGCCGATCTCGGGTCATGCGAGTTGATGGAGATGCCGATGAGCCCGATCTTGCCCGCCTGGCGCAGCTTGTCGACGGCGCCGAACCACTCGTCGTCGTCGGTCCAAGCGTCGGCCCACACGTGCAGCTGTAGGAGCTCGATGCGCTCGAGGCCGAGGTTGGCGAGGCTCTTGTCGGTGCACTCGACGATCCACGCCGCCGGGAAGAAGTCGCGCAGCGGCGAGCCCGGTTTCGCCGGCCATTGATAGGATTTCGGCGGCACTTTGGTGGCGACGTGCAGCCGGTCTTTGTGCGCGCGCGCGAATTCGCCGACGAGCTTTTCCGAGTGGCCGTCGCCGTAAACGAGCGCGGTGTCGACGAAGTTGACGCCGTGATCGAAGGCGCGGGCGAGCGCCGAGCGCGCGTCGTCGTCGCGGCGACCACCCCACATGCCGCCGCCGATGGCCCACGAGCCGAAGCCGACGACGGAGATTTCGGGACCGTTCTTGCCGAGCTTGCGATAGCGCATGCCGACAGCTAATCGCGATTCGGGCGCACACGCAATCGCGCGCGAAACGAAATTCAAATCGCGTAATAACCGGTTTATTGTGCGCGCATGAAGCGACTCGCGCTCTTCGTCATCCTCGTCGGCGCCGTGCCAGCGGCCGCCGCGCCGACGCCTACGGCGACGGGAACTTCGCCGGCGGCGGCATTCTTACGGCTGTATAACTCGATTTATACCGGCCTTTATCGGACGGCGAGCGAGGCGTCGTGGATCGCGTCGACCGACGTGGGTGACGCGCATGAAGCGGCGCGCACGGCGGCGAATACGGCGGCGGCGGTGTTCGGCGGCGATCGCGCCGTCATCGACGCGGCGCGCGCCTTCCTCGCCAATCGCGCGGCGTTGCCGCCGATGGAAGCGCGCGAGCTCGACAAGATCCTGCTCGGCGCCGCCGAAGGGCCGGGCACGATTCCGACGGTGACGGCGGCGCGCGTCGCGGCCGAGTCGCGCCAGGCGTCGGTCATGGACGGGTATACCTTCCATCTCGACGGCAAACCGGCGAGCGCCAACGATATCGACAATGTGCTGCAGCACTCCAAAGATTTGCAGAAGCGGCGCGAAGCCTGGGAAGCGTCGAAAGAGATTGGGAAGCCGCTGAAACCGGGTCTGGTGCAGCTGCAAAAGCTGCGTAATCAGGTCGCGCGCGAAATGAAACATACCGGTTATTTCGCGCTCCAAGTGGCCGACTACGATATGACCGACGCCGAGATGATGAAGCTGCTCGACGGCTTCGTCGCCGATACGCGGCCGCTCTATCGCAAGCTGCACGCCTGGGTTCGCGCGTCGTTGGCCGAGCGCTATCATCAGCCGATTCCCAAATTGATTCCGGCACATTGGATCAACAATCGGTGGTCGCAAGAGTGGGACGGGATGGTCGACGGCGCGGTCGATTTGGATCCGCTCTTCAAAGACAAGAAGCCGGAGTGGATCGTGCAGACGGCGGAGCGGTTTTATACGTCGATGGGATTCCCGGCGCTGTCGAAATCGTTTTGGGAGAAATCGGATCTATATGCATTACCGGCGGACTCCAAGCGCCACAAGAACGCGCATGCGTCGGCCTGGCATATCGATCTCGATCAGGACGTGCGCTCGTTGATGAGCGTGACGGCGGATTCGCAGTGGTTCTTCACGGCCCATCATGAATTGGGTCATATCTATTATTTCTTGTCCTATTCACGGCCGGAAGTTCCGCCGATTCTGCGGCAGGGATTGTGTCGCGCGATGCACGAGGCGGTCGGCGATCTGGCGTCGATCGCGGCCAAGCAGCCGACGTATCTGCAAGCCGTGGGCGTGCTGCCGAAGGGGCAAAAGCTCGATCAGCAGAAGCAGCTGCTCGACGAGGCGCTGACGTCGGCGATCCCGTTCGTCGCCTGGTCGGCGGGGACGATCGCGCACTTCGAGCACGATCTATACGAGAAGGATTTACCGCCGAGTGAATGGCAGAAGCGTTGGTGGAAATATGTGGCCGAGTTCCAAGGCGTGGCGCCGCCGTCGGAGCGGCCGGCCGATGGCTGCGACGCGTGCACGAAGACGCATATCAACGATAACCCGGCGGCCTATTACCAATATGCGATCGCGGCGGTCATCAAATATCAATTACACGATCATATTTGCCGCGTGATTCTGCATACCGATCCGCATTCGTGCAGCTATTACGGACATAAAGAGGTCGGCGATTTCTTGCGCTCGATATTGCAGCTGGGCGCGACGCGGCCGTGGCGCGAGGTCATCGCGGAAGCGACGGGCGAGCCGCTGTCGACGCGCGCGCTGATGGAGTATTTCAAGCCGCTCGATGGCTGGCTCGACGAGCAGCTGAAGGGTAAGCCGATCGGCTGGTAAGAAGTAAACGCCCGTTTACTTGCTCGTCGTTCGCGTGTTGATTCGATTCGAAATGAGCTGAGCTGCGTGGGTTTCCTGGCGTTAGGCGTGATGCGGGCGAGACGGCGGGGCGCGCATGCCGGCGACCCGCCGCGACGGCGCGGCCGCGGGCGCGTCGTGACCGTCGGCGCCGAGCCAGCCGCCGACGAGCAGGAGCGCGACGCTGCCGAGCACGAGCGCGAACGGCACCGCCGCGAAAGTCGTCGCGCCGGCGTGCAGACGAACGACGGCGCTGGCCGTGGCGACGACGACGGCGGCGGTCAATAACGCGAAGCTCACGCCGGAGGCTCGCCAAGCGCTCGATCGTCGAGGCAGCGCCAGCCAATCGATGAACGCCGGCAACGCCACGAGCGCGCCGGCGATGGCGCCGGCGAACGCGAGCAGGAATGCGACCTCGCTCCAGATGATATCGCCGGTAATCAGGCGTACTAAATCGAATATGGGCGTAAGTACTAGCAAGAATGTAGGAAAAGAGATGGACATCGGGTGAAGCGGTTGTCCGATTGGCGGCGATTGGTGACGCATGCAACGTATACACAGCAAGCGACGGGCCAGGCGGGGATGCTCAAGCGTCACCGAGCGTAACAGCCGGCAAATGCTGCGCGCCGCTCGCGTGAGAGTGTAGGTCAACGTCCCGCCGATGTAAGTACGGCGTAACCTCGCGAGCCCGCGGCTTGACGGCACCGACGTGGCGCGGTACTCACGGCGCATGTTGCTCCAACGCGTCACCGATAAATTGCGGACCGGCCTCAACGAGGTGCTGACCTCGTCTTATGGCGATCAATTCAAGCCTGTGAAGCTTTTGCGCGAAGTGCTGGCGACGGCGAATGACCTGAGCGGTCGGCCGATCTGCGCGCAGTCGGAATTGGAGGAGCGCCGGCACACGGCGATCGTCGAGACGGCCGTCAAGCGGGAGCCGGCGCCGGTCATGCTCTATTTCGACGGCAAAGATCACCGCACCAAGAACAAGATGGAAGAGCTGCTGAATGCGAAGGATATTCCCTTCAAGCTGCTCGACTTGACGGACGACGAAGCCACGCGCTCGTGGGCGACGACGCAGGCCAAGCAGCTCGAGTTTCCGCTGTTGTTCATCGCCGGCGAGCCGGTCGGCGGTCTGCACGAATTGACCGCGCTCGACGTCAACGGCGAGCTGATTCCGCGCGTATTCGGCACCGCTCGTTAATTCGTTTTCCACGCGCGAGGCGTGTCGCCAATGGCGCATTTGCAGCTCGTTCGCAAGGACGACGTCTCCAGCTTTCGCAAGATCGCCATCGGCACTTGGCGTACGGCGTACGATCCGTCGGTCTATGGAACGATCGAGCTGCGAATGGAATCGGCCATTCGCTATATCCACGAATTCCGCGAGAAGACCGGCAAGAAGCTGACCGTTTCGCATTTGTTGGCGAAAGCGGCGGCGATGGTCTTGCTCGAATGTCCCGACGCCAACGCGCTGCTGCGCTGGAATCGCGTTTATCTGCGCCAGCGAATCGGCATTTTCTTTCAAGTCGTATTGACCGATGAAGGCGCCGGTAAGGCCGATTTGTCGGGCGCGACGCTCTATGACGTCGAAAAGAAGTCGCTGAGCGAGATTTACGACGAGTTCAACGACAAAGTGGCGGCGGTTCGGGCGCGTAAAGATCCGGCGCTGGAGAGGTCGCGGCAGACGTTCTTGGGTATTCCTTATCTCGCTTTGAACTTCGTCCTGCGGCTGATCTCGTTTCTCTCGTATACGCTCAACCTCGATCTATCCCGCTTCGGCTTACCGCGCGATCCGTTCGGCAGCATGATGATTACGAATATCGGGACGCTGGGATTGGATACGGCGTTCGTCCCATTGGTTCCTTATTCGCGCGTGCCGATCTTGTTGGCGGTGGGCGCGGTCAAGGACGAGCCGATCGTCGATCATCACGGGCAATTGGCGGTGGGAAAGCTGATGCGCGTGAACGCGACGTTCGATCACCGATTCATCGATGGCTTTCATGCGTCGGTCATGGCGCGTGTATTGCGAGAGTGGATCGAAAACCCCTACGAGCACTTCGATAAAATATGAAACTCATTTCAATGACCGCGAAACGAATCGGATTGGGGTTCATGGCCGTGGCGCTCATGGGCGCGGGCGGCGATGACGGCATGTCGGCGCGGCTGCTCGGCAAGGCGATGAGCGAAGGGCGCGCGCTCGGCATCGCGCAGTCGCTGTCCGACGGCGTCGGCGCGCGGCCGGCCGGCTCGCCGGGCGCGGCGCGCGCGGTGCAGTGGGCGGTGCAGGAGATGAAGGCGCTGGGGTTCAAGAACGTGCATACCGAGGCGGTGAAGGTGCCGCATTGGGTGCGCGGCGAGGCGTCGGCGGAGCTGATTTCGCCGGCCAGTCAGCCGTTGGCGCTGACGGCGCTCGGGCCCAGCGTGGCGACGGAGGGTGACGGCATTACGGCGGACGTCATCGAAGTGCGCAGCTTCGACGAGCTGAAGCAGCTGGGCGACGCGGCGAAGGGCAAGATCGTGCTCTTTCAGCACGACATGAAGCGCAGCCACGGCTTCGAGGAATATGGGCACGCGGTCGGGCTGCGCGCGCTCGGCGCGTCGGCGGCGGCGAAGGCGGGCGCGCTGGCGGCGTTGGTGCGGTCGGCGGGTACGGGGAATTATCGGCTGCCGCACGCAGGCGCGCTGCGCTACGACCCGGCGGTGCCGAAGATTCCGACGGCGGCGTTGAGCGTCGAGGATGCCGAGATGATCCATCGGCTGCTGGCGACGGGGCAGAAGGTGCGGATGAAGCTGAAGCTGACGTCGCATATGGAAGGCGAGGTCGATTCGGCGAATGTCGTGGGCGAAATTCCCGGGCGCGAGAAGCCGCAAGAGATCGTGCTGCTGGGCGCGCATTTGGATTCGTGGGACTTGGCGACGGGCGCGATCGACGACGCGGCCGGCTGCGCGATCGTGATGGACGCGGCGCGCTTGGCGGGCGCGGTCGGGCGCGCGCCGAAGCGGACGTTGCGCGTCGTGCTCTTCATGAACGAGGAGATGGGGCTGTCGGGCGCCAAGGCGTATGCCGAGAAGCACGCGGGCGAGCTCGGCAAGCACGTCGCGGCGATCGAGATCGACTCCGGTGAAGGGCGGGCGACGGGGTTTGGCGCGATCGGCGGCGCGGCGGCGGTGACGCTGTTGAAGCGGCTGACGGCGCCGCTGGCGACGATCGGCGTGACGCAGGTCGTGCCGTCGGAGGAGGCGGGCGCGGATTTGACGCCGCTGGCGGGGAAGGTGCCGCTGTTCTCGCTGGAGCAGGATATGGAGTCGTATTTCGATTGGCATCATACGGCGGCGGATACGTTCGATAAGATCGACCCGCTCGATATCGCGGTGGATACGGCGGCGGTGGCGGTGGTCGTGTATGGGCTGGCGGACGGGAACGAGGTGTTGCCAATGAGCACGCCGTCCAAGCGGTAACGCGGCGGCGGTCGCCGGCGCGGCGGTAAGTAAACAGCCGTTTACTTAGCTGCGGCCGGCGCTCCGGAGCTTCCGTCGGGCCGGACATCGGTTGATCGCGCAACGGCGTGATTGGTTTATCGCGGGCTCGGTCTCGAAGCGCCGACGTTCGCCCCCAATTGCAGCGCAAGAAACGAGCACGGCTTAGAAGCGCGCGTGCGTGAGGGCGGCGAGGAGCGCAGCTCCGAACATGAGGCCGGCGGCGAATGCCGTGACGATGGCGCGCAGCGCGGGGGCGGCGGTCGTCGGGAGCGTGAAGTCGACGGTGTGGATGCGGGCG
The DNA here is from genome assembly GCA_963785725.1 of uncultured delta proteobacterium. Lineage (GTDB taxonomy): Bacteria > Myxococcota_A > Polyangia > Palsa-1104 > Palsa-1104 > JAQBQH01. The sequence continues at coordinate 46,384 of CAWAWS010000014.1, forward strand.
GCGTCGGCGTCGACGAGCAGGACGCCGTCGACGGCGAACGCGCAGCGATATTCGAGCATCTGGCGGCGCGTCGCGGGCGCGGCGATGTCGGGCGCGACTTGGCCGGTCTTGACCTCGGCGACGTAGCGGCGGCGGCGGCGCGTGACCACGAAGTCGGCGCGCAGCTGCACCGGCTGCTCGTCGCCGCCGACGCGGACGGTCCAGGTCGTGACCGCCTGGCGCGCGTCGATGCGATAGCCGGCGCGCGCCAACAGCTTCTCGGCGCGGACTTCGCCGGCCGCCGCGTGCGCCGCCTGCGAGCGCAGCCGCCAACGCAGCGCCGCCCCGCGCCACCACAGCCGCGCCGTCTGCAGCGCGGCCAGACCCACGCCCGCCGTCGCCAGCACGATCCACGACTCGCGCGGCAGCGTCGGCAACATCAGCGCGGCGCCGCCCCCGTCGTCAGAACGCGCAACGTCGCCGTCGTCCGCCCGTCTTCGTCATCCGCCGGAGCTCCGTCGCGATCGAGCCGCAGCCGCGCCATCCGCGAATCTTACCTGACGCTGACTGCCGTGCTCGTTTCTTGCGCCGCGATTGGGGGCGAACGTCGGCGCTTCGAGACCAAGCGCCCGTCGCGCCCTACGCAACCGCCTTCGGCGCAATCAGCGGCGGCGAAAACTCCAGCGCGACCGTCTCGCCCGCCGCCCGCATCTCCACCGTCTGAATCTCCGGCCACGAATCCTGACACGCCGCCTCCGACATCGGCTGCGACACCAGCCGCTCCAGATTGCGCGACAAATGCCGCGCCCCCAGCCGCGCGTTGTACCCTGTGTCCACCAACAGCTCCAACACCGCCTCGCCGTAAGCGATCCGCTTGCCGCGTCGATCCCAGCGCTCCTCTTCTTCCTTCATCATCTTGCGCGCGATCGCCAACAGATCCTCGCGCAGGAAGTTGCGAAACGGCACCAGATCATCGATGCGATTGACGAACTCCGACGGCAGCGTCTTCAACAAATAGTCGAGCACGCGCTTGGCGCTCGGCTCTCCCGGCGACAGCGCCTTGGCGAACCCGAGCTGCGAGTTCTCGTCCGCCCACAGCTCGCGCCCCAGGTTCGACGTCATCGCGATCACGCACTGCGAGAAGTCGACGCGCTTGCCTTTGCCGTCGGTGAGCACGCCTTCGTCGAACAGCTGCAGGAACAGCCGAAGACAATTGGGATGCGCCTTCTCCACTTCGTCGAACAGGATCACGCAGTGGCCGAGCTTCGCCACCGCGCCCGTCAGGTGGCCCTCCTCGCCGTAGCCGAGATAGCCGGGCGGCGAGCCGATCATCTTCGAATACTCGTGCTGCTCCATGTATTCGCTCATGTCGAGGCGCACCAAGCGGTTCAGATCGCCGTACAAGACCTGCGCGAGCCCTTTGGCCAGCTCGGTCTTGCCGACGCCCGATGGTCCCAAAAACAGGAACACGCCGTCGGGACGCTGCGGCTTGCGATCGAGCTGCAGCTTCGTCACGCGCATGCGCCGCGCCACCGCCGACACCGCCTCCGGCTGCCCGAGCACGCGCTCCGACAGCGCCGACTCGAGCCCGCGCAGCCGCGGCCGATCCCACAACAGCGCCGCCTCGACGTGCGTGCGCGCCGCTTCGCGCACCTCGACCGGATCGACGTTGGTCTGCCCGTGCACGAGCGCGTGCGCGCAGGCGTCGTCGAGCAGCCGCACCGACGAGCCCGGCGGGCGATAGGGGATCGTATGATGCCCGGCCGCCGTCACCGCCTCGTCGACGGCAACATCATCGATGACGACGTGATGATGCGCTTCGAGCGACCGCGCCGCGTCTTGCACGACCTGCCGCAGATACGTGCCCGCCAGCTCCTCGACGTACAACAGCGAGGTGCGCCGCGAATAGAGCGAGTCGCCGGCCAGCTTGGTCTCGTATTCCTTCGGAATCGTCGTCAACACCGCGCGCAGCGTCCCTTGCGCCAACAGCGGCCGCAGACACGCCGTCATATCGTTCACCAGCGGCGTCGCGCCCGGCTGTCCCGACAAGAGGTGCAGATCGTCGACGACCAGGATCGTCTTCGGCAGCCGTGACACTTGCACCAGCGTGTCCGTCAGCGCCGCCGTGCCGATTTTGCCCAGCACCACCGACGTCAAAATCTGCCCCAAATCGAGCTGCGCGAACGTGTACTCGGCCAGCGCCGGAATCTTTCCGTCGAGCGCCGCCCGCGCCAAGCCGCGCACGAGCCCGGTTTTCCCGCAGCCCGACTCCGCCAGCACGAGCACGACCGGGTCGTTTCGCCGCAGTAAAATGCGGGTCATTCGTTCCATCGGTATTTCGCGCCCGTAAACTGGCGAGGGTGCGTTGGCCAGGAGCGCGGCGTCCCAAGGAATGAGGTACGGAATCGCCGAGACAGCACTCATTGTCTCTCGATTGTACTATAGTGAAGGCAGTGCGTTGGACCGCGTTGGTCTCGATCGTGGTGTGGCTCTGCCCCGCAATCGCCGCCGCTGCCGGAGTCGTCCTCGGCAACGATCACGAGCCCGACGCCAAGGAAACGATCGAAGCCGCGCGCCAATCGGCGCCCGATTTCTCCTACGCCGACCTGGAATCGCCCGACGCGCCCGAGCAGCTGCGCCACGCCGACGTCATCCTCGCCGTCGGCGCGCGTGCGTTGACGATGGCGCGCACCGTCGCGCCCGAGCGTCCGATCGTCTACGCGATGGTGCCCGCGGCCGACGTGACGCCGGCCAAGACGGTGACGGGCGTGGCGATGGAAGTGGCGCCGTTCGTCCTCTTCGCGCAGTGGAAGCAGATTCGTTTCGACGGTCTGCGCATCGGCGTCGTCTACGATCCGAAGGTGTCCGGCGCCGCGCTCGCCGACGCCAACAAAGCCGCCGCCGCGCTCGGCCTGACGCTGGTGACGCGGCCAGTGTCCGACCCGAGCCAAGTCCTGAAGGCGCTCGCCGAGCTGGCGCCGCAGATCGACGTCCTGTGGCTCGTGCCCGATCGCAAGCTCTTCGACGACGCCAGCGCCAAGAGCGTCGTCGCCTTCGCGCTCGAGAAGAAGCTGGCGCTGCTCGGCTTCGCCGACACGATCACGGCGGCGGGCGCGCTGGTGTCGCTGTCGCCCGACGGCAAAGACAGCGGCCGGCGCGCGGCGCGCATGGCCGTCGGCATCGCCAGCCGGCCCGCCGATCAGCGGCTGCCGCTGCCGCCGTTGGCGACGAGCCCGGGTGCGCTCACGATCAACGCCAAGACGGCGCAGCTCATCGGCCTCGAGATCCCGGAAGCGCTGCTGCACAAAGCGCGCAAAGTCTACCGTTAGCTGTCCCAGCCGTTCGCTCGCTTGCCGATCGGCCGAGCGTTTGCTCGTCTGCTTGACGTCTCCTCTCGTCGACGTATTTCCAGTGGCACGAGGAGGCGACACTATGGTTCTCAGCCATGACAAAGTCATCGAGGAGCTCAACGAGCTCATCCGCTTCGACTACGACGCCATCGGGGCCTACGACACGGCCATCGCCGGCATTCACGAGTCGTCGGCGCGCGAGCCGTTGATCCTGTTTCGCGCCGATCACGAGCGCCATATCGTCGAGCTGTCGGCGATCGTCCGCCGCCTCGGCGCCGAGCCGGTCGACAAGCCCGACTTCAAAGGCCTGGCGCGCAAGACGATGACCAAAGTGGCCGAATTGGGCGGCACCGAGCTCATCTTGAAGGCGATGCACTCCAACGAGCGCGTCCTCGTCAGGGCCTACCTGCACCATCAGTCGCTCGATTTCCCGGCCGATATCGCGCAGCTCGTGCACGACAACTTCTTGGACGAAGAGCGCCACCTCGCGTGGCTCGAGTCGGCACTGCAGTCGCGCATTTGGGAGACCGGCGCCTGGCCGATGCCTTAGCTACGCCGGGAAGCCGCGCGCGCCCAGCAGCGGCACGAAGATGCAGCCGCCTTGGCGCGTGATCGAGATGCCGCGCGCCGTGCGCCTGACGACGCGCAGCGACTGCAGCGCGCCCGGGCCCACGGGCGCGACCAAGCGTCCGAACGGGCCCAGCTGCGCCATCAGCTCATCGGGCACGGCCGGCGTCGCGGCGGCGACGAGGATGGCGTCATAAGGCGCTTCGTTGGGCAGGCCGACCGAGCCGTCGCCGTCGACGACATGCACGTTGCCGTAGCCGAGCGCCGTCAACAGCCAGCGCGCGCGCCGCGCCAGCTCGGGGATGCGCTCGACGGTGAACACCTCGCGCACCAGACGCCCGAGCAGCGCCGCCTGATAACCGGAGCCGGTGCCGACCTCGAGGACGCGCTCATCGCCGTCGAGCTCGAGCAGCTCGGTCATCCAGCCGACGACGAACGGCTGCGAAATCGTCTGCTGAAAGCCGATCGGCAGCGGCCGATCTTCGTACGCGAACGGCCGCATCGGCGCCGGCACGAACATGTGCCGCGGCAGCGACGCCATCGCCGCCAGCACGCGCACGTCGCGAATGCCGCGTGCCGCCACTTGCGCCTCCACCATGACCCGCGCCGCCCGTTGTTCCACGAGAGCAAATATGGTGCCGATTCGCTGCACATGCAGCGTCAGTCGTCACGCCAAGCGCAACTTCAGTCGTTCTTGGCGCAGCGAAAGCCGATGTCGCCGTCGCGATAGTCGGGTGGGAACGCCAGGCGGTTGCTGGCGCGCGGCAGGCCGAACATCGAGCAGCAGGCGCCGCCGCGCACGACGCGACGGTCGCCGCGCCGCGGCCCTTTCGGGTTCGTCCGCGGCGCATGGCGGTAATAGCGCGCGTCGTACCAGTCGGCGACCCACTCCCAGACGTTGCCGGCCAAGTCGTGCAGCTCGCCGCCGTAGCTGCCGACGACGACGGGCTTGCCGGGGTTGCGCGGGCAGCGGCCTTCGCCGTCGAAGTTGCCGAAGTTGCCACGCGTGCAGTCGGGCTCGTCGCCCCACGGGAAGATGCGCCCGTCCGTGCCGCGCGCCGCGCGCTCCCACTCGGCTTCGGTCGGCAAACGCTCGTGCGCATAGTGGCAGTAGGCGTTGGCGTCGTTCCAGCTGACGTTCGTCACCGGCAGCCGCACGTCCGCGACGTCGGCTGCGCCCGGCTGCGGCTTACAGGCGCCGGCCGCGACGCACTGTGCATATTCGCCGCGCGTCACCTCGTCCCGATCGAGGTAAAACGGCGCCACCACGACGGTTCGGCGCGGCTGCTCGTCGGCTTCGTCGCCGCCGCCCATGACGAACGGGCCGCCCGCGACCTTCACCAGCAGCAAGAAAAGGGAGAATGCCAGCCGATCCACGGTAGAATCTATAGTCGAAAGGGACAAACCCATGAAGCCGTCCATTCGCAATACGGGCCTCGCCTTCTTGCTTCTCGGCGCCGGTCTCGTCGCTTGGGGCTTCGTCGGTCTCATCCCGAGCCCGACGTTCATCGGCGGCGGCGCCGCGGTCGCGCTCACCGGCATCGGCCTCTTCTTCCGCGCTCGCATCGCCCATCGCGCCGGCCTCGTCTTGTCGACGATCGCCACCGGCTGCGGCGGCTACAGCCTCTACCACGCCGTCTATCCGACGATGTCGTCGCACCTCGCCGTCGCCAAAGCCGGCATCTTGACCGCCGTCGGCCTGTATCTGCTGGTGTCGCTGGTCTGGGTTCGCCCGCATTTTCGTCGCGACACCAAAGTCTGATTTCGCCGGCGGCGCCCGCAGCGTGCGCGTCGTCTCCAACTCCACGAATGACGTGAATCTCCGGCGATGACGCGGGTCATCGTCGTCATTGCGCTCGCGATCGTCGTCCTCTTGGCGCTGCTGCTGTTGTGGGCGCGCTCGCTGTTCCACGAGCCGAACGCCCGCCGCATCGGCTCGCTCGTCGACGAATTGCACGCGCGCTCGATCGTCGCCGTCTTCGCGCACCCCGACGACGAGATCAAGGTCTGCGGCCTGCTCGCCGACGCCGGCGGGCGCCACGACGTCACCGCCCGCATCATCAGCGCCGCGCAGGGCGACGGCGGCATCGTCTCCGCCGAATTCCTGCGCGCCGACCTGCCGCGCGTGCGCGCCGCCGAGCTGCGCCGGCACGCCGCGCTGCTCGGCGTGCGTGACGTCGACGTCTGGCCCTATCGCGACGGCCACGTCGCCGCCGCGCCCGCCGGCGAGCTCGAGGCGCGCATCGTCGATCGCTTGCGAACCTGGCAGCCGGACGTCGTCCTCACGTTCGATCCCGCCGGCGGCTTCTCGGCCCATCCCGACCACGTGCGCATCGGCGCGGCCACGCGCGACGCCTTCTGCGCCGTCGGCCACGACGCACAGCCGCCACGCTGGCTCGTCTACATCTTGGCCCCGCGCGGCGCGGCCCGCGTGTTCGGCGGCGCGCGCGGCCGTCACGTCGCCGCCGTCGAGCCGGCACCTCAATTGGCCGTGCACGTCGATCCGGCGCAGCAGATTCGCGGCTGGGACACGCACCGCTCGCAGCGCGACTACATTCGCCGCAACGCCCACGTGCCCGCCTGGCTGCTGTTCCGCCTCTCCGACGACGAGCTCTACGTCGCCTACGAACGCAGCCAAGTCTGCAAGTAGCCGATGTTGGTTATGATTTAGCGACATGTCAGACGTGTGACAGGAGTGCTAAAGTCGTGCGCTCTTGGCCCGATGTAACTCATGCAGTGGGCGAGGCGGGGTTGATGCAAGTCGCAGCGGGGGAGATTCCGGAAGCCAAGGCGGCCGGCTTCGTGACGGTGACCACGGTCCTGCGCGAAATGTTGGGGCCGGACAAGTTCGCGCACGTCGTCAGCAAGCTGCCGTCGCCGACGGCGGCGCTGGTGAAGACGCCGCCGTTGCCGCTGCAGTGGATTCCCTGCGATCGCTACGCCGAGCTGGTCTCGACGGCGCTGACGCACGGCTTCGGCGGCGACGAAGAGCAGCTCATCGAAATGGGCCGGCGCGCGTTCTTTCACGACTTGAAGACGCTCTATCGACTGTTCGTGCGGCTGCGCTCGCCGGCGTGGGTCATCGAGCGCGGCTCGAAGCTGTGGCTCACTTACAATCGCAACAACGGCCTCTTGCACACGAAGCAGATCGGCGATCGGCAGTGCCAGGTCACGTACGAAAAAGTGTGCGCCATCTATCCCGGCTTTTGGTCCTATCAGCGCGGCTGCTTGCTCGCCGTCGTCAAGGCGACCGGCTATCCGAACGCGACGGTGTCGTTCACGAGCGGCGGCAACACCAGCGGCGACCGCACGCTCGCGATCGACTGGGGCGAGAAAGTCTAAGGCGCGGGTGCGACGGTGATGCGCGGCCAATCGACGGCGTGCGCGTAATACGCCGCTTCGCCGCCGACGAACGCCGCCGGATGGCCCGCGAACCCGACGCGCACCGTCGAGTCCGTATAGTTGTGCCGTCCCGCTTGCGTGATCTCGGGGCCGTCGGCCCGTAAGGCATCGGCGCTCTTGCCGCTCGGGCGGACGATGGCGATGTGGCCGGGCTTGTCGTCGCGGTGGTTGCGATAGACGACGACCACGAATTGGCCGCGATTGGCCGCCGCCTGCGCCGCCGCGCCGTCGGCGAGCGCGTGCCAGCCCGCTTGCGCGCCTGCGCCGCCGAGCCAGTCGTGCTGGGCGTTGGCGAGCAGCACTTGACTATGCTCGGGCGGCCGCAAAATGTAGATGCCGAGCCGCTCGGCGATGGCGGCGACGAAGGCGCTGCAGTGCGTGTGGACGCCGGTGCCGTGCTCCGGCTTGCCGTCGGGGATGCCGGTGCGCCAGTCGACGTGCTGCTCGGCCGGCCAATGCTGCTCGACGTGCGCGCCGTCGAGCACGGCGAGCAGCTTGCGCGCGTCGGGCGGCAACTCCGCGGCGCGCGCCGGCGCGGCCAAGCCGACGGCGAGCGAGACGACTGCGAGAACGACCGATCTCGTCACGCGCGTACCCTCGCACGCTGCGGCCCTGGGCGCGCCCGACGAGCGGCGCTGCGGATCGGTGCGTCGTCCTTCGCGATTGCGCAGCTGCGGCCGATTGTCGCTTGGTCGACTGTCGCCTAAATGAGACAGCATGTGTCGGCGTCGGTCTGGGACGGCGCTAGTTTGGGCTGATCGGCCATTTCCCGGCATTTTAGCGCTGATTTTGCGAAAAAAGCAGTGACGCGCGATTGACTGTCACGCGACGTCGATCTTCAATCGCCCACTTCAAGGGGAGAAATATCAATGAAGCTCGCTCGTGCTGCGCTCGTGTTTGCTGCGTTCTCGACTGTCGCTGCTTGCGCCGGAAGCAACGCCGCCGTCATGTCCGATCAAGAGATCGGCAGCTTCGGGACCAAGTCGTTCGAGGCGTCGAAGCCCAAAGTGTTCGCCGCCGCCATCGGCGCGTTGAAGGCGCAGGGCTATCAGATCGCGTCGCAGAACGAGGAGAAGGGCACGATCTTGACGGCGCGCAAGGTCATCCGCGCGGTGGCCGTGGGTAACGCGTATCAGGCGACGGCCGTCGACGTCACGCGCCAATATTTCCTGCAGCTCAACCACACGGGCGGGCAGACGGTCGTCGTCGCGCGGCCGAGCGTCTACCAAGGCGAGGCCGATCTCTCGGCGCAAAAGGTGTGGGATCTCGAGGGTCCCGTCGGCGAGCGCGTGCTCTGGAACAGCCTGTTCAAGCAGATCAGCGAGCTCTTGTAGACGGTGGGCGCGTCGTTCGCGGGCACGAAATTCGGCGAAGCGGCCTATGTCGTCAAGAGCGGCGCGCGCGCGAGCCTGCTCTTTTGCGACGCCATCCAGAATTCGCGACCGGGCCGCGGCGTCAACGGCTTCATGTTCAAGCTCATGGGCTTCACCGGCGACGAGCTGAAGGCCCCGCCGTTCTACGAGCTGCGCGCGGTCAGCGACGAAGCGGCCCTCGCGCGCGACCTCTGGCGGCTCGCCGACACGCCGGCGTTGACGCGCCTCATTCCCAGCCACGGGCTCGTCGTCGACCGCGATGCCGCGGCCGCGCTGCGCACCGCCGTCAACCGATATTACTGAAGTAACTGCTTCAGTGTTTGCTGCCGCTGTCGTCGTCGTCGGTGTGGCCGTGGCGCGCGCGGCCGAGGACGCCCTCGAGCTCCTGCAGTATCTCGTCCGACAGCAGCGTGTTCGCGTTGGCCGCCTGCGTCTCGGCGCGCAAGGCTTCGGTCGCGCGCGCGTGCCGCCGCACGTCGGCGGGCGAGCGCGCGGCGCGGCGTGCGCGGCGCCGGCGCTCCCGACGTCGCGACCACAAGCGGCCGAAGAGCGACCACGCGCGCGCGCCGTCGAGCGGCGCGATCGGCAGCAGATTGAACGCCATCGTGAGCGCGTTGGGCGCGATGAACACGCCGAGCAGCTCGCGTAAGAATCGATCGGAAGGCGCGCCGCCGAGCGCGACGATCGTCAGCGCGGCGACGAGCAAGAGCGCTTGGCCGAGCACGCCGCCCCAGGCGATGACCGAGCGCTGCAACGGCGTGACGTTGCCGCGATAGCTGCATTCGCCGCCGAAGGCGTGCAGATCGATGGCCACGACTTTCAGGCGATAGCGCGTCACCAAGAGCGCGTGTCCCAGCTCGTGCACGAGGATCATGAGCGCGAAGCCGAGCCACGCGCCGGGCTCGAATTGGCCGCGGCTGAAAAAGAGCGCGCCGAGGATGAGCGACGCGTGGAGCCGCACGGGCGCGCCGCGATAGCGGCCGAGCGTCCACGTGCTCCATGATGTTCGGTTCGACATTGGTGTGGCTCGCCGGCGACGTCAGTCGGCCGTACGCGATCAGTGCCCGAATTCGCGCGCGAACGACATCGCCTCGTCGCGCGATGTCTCCGACGAGAGACATGCCGGACGTCGATCGCGGCTGCGCCCCGTGCAATGAATAACGGCTCGGCGCACGCGTCAGGCTGCAACGATGTGGCGAGCGCTGTCCGCAGCCATTCTGAGCGCGGCGATGGCGACGGGCTGCGCGCACAGTCCGCAGCCCGAGGATTCCGGAGTGCCCTGCCTGAGCTTTCGGCGCGAAGGTCGGCACACCCGCTATTTTCTCGGTGACGCGACCGCCTCGTCGGCCGACGTCGACCGGGCGATGGCGAGAGTCCCGCGCGCCGCGGCGGCCGAAGCGCGTCGCGGCCGCCTGAGCGCGGCCGCGGCCGCAACCGGCATGGCCGCCCACGGGCTCACCTTCCTCGTCGGCGCGCCTCTGCTGCTGAGCAGCCACTCGACGGCGCAAACGGATGCGGGCGCGGCGCTGATGACCGCGTTCCCCCTCGGCTTCGTGGCGATCAGCGTCCTCCTCGAGGAATCGGGTCGTGCACGCCGGGAAGCGATCGACCGGTTCAACGCCGCTTCCGACGACAGCGGGCGCTGCCCGCCTTGACGCGATCGCAGACTATTCGACGAGCGACACCGCTACTTCGCGCGCTTCAGCCGCGCATTCTGACGCGCACGCCACAGCGGACGCAGCATCAGCGACAAGCCGAGCAAGGAGCCGACGACGCCTTGCAGCGAGCTGCGATCGGCCGCGTCGACCGAATCGGAGGCGTGCGCCGCGGCGAACCCGAATCCGGCCAAGAACAGGAGCATGCCCACGACGAACAGGATGGTCCACGGCGCGGACCCTTTGGGCAGACGATGGAGCGCGACACCGACGGCGGCCGAGAGCAGCGCGGCGACCGAGCAGGGCAGCGCCACCACGACGTTGGGATGATGGGGAGCACCGGAATCGGCGTAACAGCAGACCAACGCGACGACGAGCCAGAAGAGCGCCCCCAGACAAATGACGGCGGCCAACAGCGACTTCAGCATCACCAGCTGGTCTAACACGTCCGCCGGTGGCGCTCTCGCGACGATGATCACCCGGCTTCGAAGCCTTCCCATCCGCTCGGCCGGGTTTCTCGCGGGCGCGTCGAACCCGAGCGCCTCCGGTCTCGGTCCGACGAGCGATGCGTCATGCCGCAGCGACGGAGCAACCCGGTCGAGAATCGGCCGTACTGAAGAAGCGCTCGGCGATCGCGAGGCCGGGCAAGCACGTCAGCGCGCGAAGATGGCGCATCCGACGCGACGACGAAGGTCGCATCAGGCGACAAAACGCGTGCCGCCACGGCGCTTGCGACTGGTCGACCGAGTCGGCTTTCTCGTCGGGCGACACCGCCTCGGGCGCGAAGCCGACGCGCGAATAAGGCAGCGAGCCGATGGTCGCTGCAGTCGCTGTGCGCAAATGGCAGCGGAAGAGAGGTGAGCATGGGCACGACCAATCGCCTCGCGTTCCTGACGCTCCTCATGGTCACGACCGCGCATCCGGCCAGCGCTGCACCCACCGATTGCGCGCCGTTGCCCTTGCCGTTGGCGCTGCCGTTGGCGGCAACGCCTTGCTGCCCGTGCGCCTGCGAGCTAGCCGAGCTGCAGGCCCGAGAGCGCGCGGCGCGCGAGATGCTTGCGGTGGGCCTGACGGTCTTGGTGCCGGCCTACATCGCCGGAACGGCCTACGCGTTTTCGCTGCCGGGCAGCGTGCGCGCGGTCGATAGTCTGCCCATCTTCGGGGCGCTCGCCGCCGGCGCGCGCGACACCAGGCGCGACAACCATTCGGCGCTCTTCTTTTCCAGCGGCGCGCAGTTCATCGGCGCCTTCATGACCGTGCTGGCAGCGGTCGAGTTGGCGAACGTCCACGAGCGGCGCTGGCAGTTCGACGTCGCTGCCGGCCCGGGCTCGGCCCAGCTGTCGGCGCAGCTGCACTGGTGAAGAGCCATCCGCGCCGCACGGGTTGCGGCAAATGAGCGTCCGCTCTGGCGCAAAGCTGCGGCGGTGGTGGCGCCTGGCTAGTCGCCGGGATGGTAGGCGATGCGCCAGCCTTTGTTCAGCGTCAGCCCTTCCATCGGCAGCTCCCGCGGGTCGTTGGACAGGTGGCGCTCGGCCAATCCGCTCGTGGGCGTGGCGTCCTTCGCTTTGATCAGGAACCAGCCACCGTGTCGCCAGTCATCGGTGAGGCGAACGAACAGCGTGTCGTCGTCAATGACGCAGGCGAAGCCGCCGACGAATGTCTCTTCGAAGTCGCAGTCGTAGAGGTTGCTCACCCGCGTCACGCCATTCGGGCTGCGCGCCAGCGCCGCTTCGGCTTCGTGGATTCGCAGGTCGGCGCTGGCGAGCGTCGGTCTGGAGATCGCCAGCCACAGATTGACGCCCAAGAAGAGCAGCGCGAAGAACAGCGTGGGAATCAGGGGCACTGCGAGCACGGCCCACACCCACCGCGGCACCGGCTTCAGCGGCGCTCCGTCAGGCTTGGGGGCAATCGACCACGGCAACAGGCTCATCGAGCTCCCTCGCGTGTAAATCCGAACCGTGTCAACGAGCGCGGAGCGTGTCAATGGGCCTGAGCGGTCGGACGGCGCGCGCTACGCCGGTTTTTGGCGCAGATACATCTCCACATCCGAACGACAAAAGAGCAGCTGCCGCCAGGCGGGACGCCGAGCTGATCATCGTCAGGTCGTCGCTGCGTCGATTCGATGTCCGCAACGACGGACGCTTTCCGCTAACTCATGAATCCGGGTCCTCGGTCGCTTTCGCCGCGTGCCGTCTCGGCTATGAACGCGTCGATCTCCGCGTCGGCTGCGGCAAGCAGGCTCTCGGGCACGACGTTGCGGACCACCAGGTAACCTTCAGACGCGAACTCGCGAAGGCGCTCGCTCGTCAGCCAACGCATGCAGCCGAGCATGTGGCCGACGCCAGCTCCGCGCAACCGCTTGCCTGTCCCGCTCAGCCTTGAGAGCGTCGCCAGCAGTCGTCGACGCCGGGCCCCGCAGATTGGACAAGCAGCGCCTTCAGGAAGCTGCCTCAAGAGTCAGAGCGCTTCAGGAGTCTTTAGGCAAAGCCTCCGGCTGTCCGGCTGCCGGATCTTGTCCGGCTGCCGAATCGAAATCCGCCGCAACTACCCGAATCCGCGTAGCCGCTCGCGTGGCACGCGCTGTGCTGAGCCTCGCCGCATGTCCGCTCAGGCCACGATCATTCCGGCGACGCTGCCCGACCAGTGCAACGACATCGAGCTGTTGGCGCTGACGCTCGGCCATCTGTCGCCGCGACGTGCGGCGCGCCTCCTGTCGCGCTTCGGCGGCGTGCACGGCCTGGCGCAGGCGTCGTTCGATGAGCTTGAGCGCGAGCGCGTGCCGCAAGCGCGCGCCCGTCAGCTGCAAGCGGCGCTCGAGCTCGGCCGGCGCACGATCGATCGACCGCTACGTCGCGGCGTGCCGATGACGAACGGCACCGCGGTCGTGGACTTCCTCAACGGCCGGCTGGCGCCGCGCGAGCAAGAGGAGCTGCACGTCATTGGCGTCGACATTCGCCTGCAGGTCATGACGCACTTCGTGGCCGCGGTCGGGTCGTCGTCGGAGGTGCAGGTCGACGCGCGCGACGTCTTCCGCCCGCTCGTGCGTCACAACGTCTACGGCTGCCTCATCGCGCACAACCATCCGTCGGGCGATCCGGCGCCGAGCGACGAGGACAAGAAGCTGACGCGCCGGTTGGCGGCGGCCGGCGAGCTCATCGGCGTCAAGCTGCTCGATCACGTCATCATTTCCAGCGGTGGCCACTACAGCTTCGCGGCCATGGGCTGGCGGCGCGAATGACGAGGAATTTGGATCACCGGACGGCGTTGTATAAGCTAGCCCCGACGGATGACATATCGCTCTGCCATCGCCGCTTTGGTCGGCATGTTCTTGTCGATCGCGGCGAGCAGCGTCGTCTATGCGCAGGAAGACTTCCCCGGCGCACGCGCGCTCGGCATGGGCGAAGCGCAGCGCGCGACCGCGACCGGCGCCGAGGCGATCATGCTCAACCCCGCCGGCATGTCGCTCAACAAGCAGTACGTCATCGAGGCGATGTACGGCATCAAGATCGAGGACGTCGGCAACAACGTCCACGTCTCGCTCGCCGACTCGGTCAGCTCCAAAGTCGCCGCCGGCCTGTTCTACGACTACATCAACGAGAAGCCCAAGATCGGCTTCGATTGGGCGGGCGGCACCGTTCCGTCGGACACGATCACGCGCAGCGGCAGCGTCGTGGGGCTCTCGCTGTCGATTCCGCTCGGCGACTACTTCCTCATCGGCGCGACGGCGAAATATCTGCACATGAGCACGGTCGCGCCGCTGCCGAAGGGCACGGTGCCGTCGTCGCTGACGCTCGATGCCGTCAACGGCGTCACCTTCGACGTCGGCCTGATCGTCAAGCTGGGCACGAAGTTCAACATCGGCGTCATCGGCTACAACTTGTGGGACCACGGCAGCCGCGAGACGCCGTTGTCGCTCGGCGGCGGCTTGGCCTACATCCCGATCCCCAACTTGACGATCAACTTCGACGCCGTCATCAACTTCACCGGCTACCAAAGCTACAAGTACGACAGCACCACCGGCAAAGTGTCGCTCGATCAGAAGACGACGGGACGGCTCGGGCCCGGGCTCGAATGGGCCATCGCGCAGAAGGTGCCGGTGCGCATCGGTCTCGTCTGGGATTCGGGCTTGCCTGCGACTTACCTCACGGCCGGTCTCGGCTATATGGGGCAGACGTTCGGCATCGATCTCGGCTATCGCGCGAAGGTGCAAGGCGGAATCGAGAACTTCCTCATGCTCGGCCTGCGTATCGTCGTCAACTGACATGCGCCGCGGGAACTCGCGGCCGTCGCGGGACTCTAAGCATCCATGGGCGGTTCGCCGCTCGCCATGACAACGCTTCGCGAACGCCTCCTCATCCGCCGCTTGCAGCAGCGCGACGAGAGCGCGTTCACGGAGATGGTGCGCCTCTATCAGCACAAGGTCTTCAACCTCGTCTATCGCATGGTCGGCAGCCGCGAGGAGGCCGAGGACGTCGCGCAGGAAGTCTTCGTCACCGTGTTCAAGCACGTCGACACCTTCCGCGGCGACGCCAAGTTCTCGACCTGGCTCTATCGCATCGCCACGAATCATACGCGCAACCGTATGAAATACTTGGGAAGACGGGCGCACAACACGACGTCGGAGCTGGACGAGGCGGCCGAGAACGACGCGGCGGCGGCCCAGCCGAGCACGATGCGGCCGCAAATCGCCGGCCCCGACGCGGTGCTCGAAGGGCTGCAGCTCGAACGCGTCGTGCAAGAGGGGATCGCGTCGCTGGAGCCGGAGCATCGCGAGGTCATGGTCCTGCGCGACGTCGAAAACTTGAGCTACGAGGAGATCGCCAGCATCACGGGTGTGGCCGAGGGCACGGTCAAGTCGCGGCTACACCGCGCGCGGCTGGCGCTCAAGGAGCACATGGCGAGGCACCTCGGGTAGGTTTACAATGGGATTCGTGGACCACGCACAGGCGACCGAGCTGTTCAGCGCCTATTGGGACCAGGAGCTCGGTCCCGAAGAGCGGGCCACGCTCGAAGAGCACCTGACGTCGTGCGTCGTCTGCCGGCGCGATTATCAGACGTTCAAGAAGGCGCTGGGCGCGGTCGGGACGCTCGACAAGCAGCTGGCGCCGCCCGATTTCGCCGACGCCGTGCGCTCGCGGATTCGCAAGCGCTCGCACGGCCGCTTCTTCACGCCGCGGCGGATGGTCGAGCGCATCCCGTACGAGCTGTTCTCGCTGGTGATGCTCGGCCTCATCCTCGCGATCTATGTCGTGATTCAGCTGTCGCAGCCAGGTCATTTGCAGCTTCCCTGATCTGACCTTTGCGCTGGCTGCCATGGGGCGAACGTCGGCGCTACGAGACTGCGCCCGTCATAAACCAACCACCGCTTTGCTGCGCCTGTGACCGTGTAACCCACTTACCCGGTCTAAAACGTTAGATGGTTACTTGGTTGCACGCGGCGCGGCCGGTTCCTCGCTCGCGCGGGCCGTCGACGATAGTCGACGTGCCGGCACCGCGCTCCCACGCGCCTCCGGCGCAAGACGACCACCCCGACCAGTCGAATCGCGAAGCGGCCAGTCGACCGCAGACCTCGCGTCGAGCCGTGGACCGCGTTTTCGCGTGCGCCCGCTCATTGACCGGGAGGTTTACCGCTGGCTCATTGGTAATCATAGCGATGCGATTTGCAGCGATTGGCTCAATCCTTTGCATCAGCGGCCTCGCCGCGGGCGATACGGCCGTTCCGGCTGCTCCGAGCGCGAGCGCGAGCACGAACACGAACGCCGCGAGCGAGACCGCGGCCAAGGCGCCGGCACGACCGCTCGATCTAACGGGCGCGCCCAAAGCGGACGCCGCTTTCCGTCGCTGGGTCAAAGCGTGGGCCGCCGACAGGAAGGGCTCACTCTCGCGTTGGGGCTGGGCGCAGCTCGACGACGATGCCAAGCCTGAGCGCTTCGCCATCGTTTGCGGGGACGAGGATTCCGACGAGCAGACGCTGCTCCTCGAGGACGAGCCCGGCCGCCGCTGGTCGATCGCCAGCACGATGGACGGCCGCAACAGCTGCGCGGGCGAAGAGAAGCCGACGTGGCAACGCGACGCGCCGACCGAGCTCGAGCTTCGCGACGCGTATCACGGCGGCGCGGACGCGCGCTGGGTCGCGCTGCGCCACGGCGAGCCGGCGATTGTGCGCTTCGAGTCGGACGTGCAGCATTTCCACGGCGAGTCCGACTGCTTCGACGACGTGCTCGACTTCGATCGTCTCGAGCGGCAATACAGGACCTGCGCGCTCGATCCGAAGGAGGAGGGTGCCGTCCTGCAGACGAGCGACGCGCGCTCGGCGCTCTTCGTCATCGACGGCGCCGCGGGCCGCTATCGGCAGCGTTCGGGCGACGGCGACGTGCCCGACTTCGACGTCAGCGTGCGCAGCGCGAGCAAGCGGCTCATGGTCGAGGCCAAGCTGACGCGGCCGGCGCGCGTCGACGAGTCGTTCGAAGTGTGGACAGTCGGCGCAGCGGGCAAGTCGCTGGCGTGGTCGGCGCGTTGGGATGGCGCGCGTTGGCAGCTTGCCGGCCTCGTGCGTGCGCCGCGCGAGCTGCCGCCGATCGGGGGTGACGCGAGCCGCTTCATGCTGCCGATCGTGCGCCGCCAGGACGCCGAACAGGCGAACGAGGATACGACGCCGTTGACGCTCGTGGCGGTCTCGTCCGACGGCAAGACGCGCGTGGCCACGAGCGAGCTCAAGACGCAAAACGTCGCGACCTTGGGCCAAGCGATGACGCCGGTGTCGCTCGACGCGAAGTCGCAATAGCGCCCGTTACGATCGATGCCGCTCGTCGTCAATCCGCCGATCGCAGCACGCCGAACGCTCGGTGCTGCGCGAGCTTCAGCGCGATCGCGGCGATCGCGAGCTCACGACACGCGTGAACACCCGCTCGCGCGACGGCGTCGCGCGAGCGGTTCACGACTGGCGCTGCGCGACGAACGGCTATTGTGGCGCGTTGAAGAAGAGCGTGATGGCGAGGCAGTGAAACGCCTCGTCGCTCGACTGCGTGACGATCTTATCGACGATTTGCACGCCCGGATGCGCCGACAGCCACTGCGTAATCTTCTCGCCCAGCTGGTCGCGCTCTTGCGCCATCGTCGCTGAAAACACCTTCACCCCGTTGAAGGGATGATTGTTCGAACCGCTCTGTGACGCTGCCATATGACTTCGGTGCTCCTACGCGCTGGTCGCGCTCGTGGTCGTGTTCTCCCCCCCGGCTCGATAATCCGTGATGATCTGCTGCACTTCGTCTTCCGTGAGCAGATGATCCGTCGCCTTTGCGACGCCCAGAATCTGTTTCACCAGCTGCGTCTCCGGCTCGATCTGCCGTTTACGCAGCCAGTAGATGACGTTCGATTCGCCGCTCATGTGGCCGATCTCGATCTCCTGCTCGCGACCGAACAGGCCCGCCGGCACGCCGGAGTAGATGCGGTCGGCCAAGAACGAGTGGCCCTTCTTCTCGGCCTTGATGATGGCCGCCGCGTGCACGCCCGTCGCCGTGCGAAACGCATCGGCGCCAATGAGCGGATAGTTGTAGGGAACCGAGACCTGCGTCGCCTTGGCCACGAGCCGACACAGCTGCAACAGCTTCGTCAGATCGTGATCGGGCAGCTCGCCGAGGAGCTTCAAGTTCATCAGCACCTGGTCGAGCGACGCGTTGCCGACGCGCTCGCCGATGCCGAGCATGGTGCCGTGCGCGCGATCGGCGCCGCACTCGAGCGCGATGATGGTGTTGGTGACGCCGAGACCGCGATCGTTGTGCCCGTGCCAGTCGATGCCGACCTTGACGCCCATCGACGCGACGAAGTTCTTGGTCCACTGGATCAAGTTCTTGATGCCGTCGGGCGTGGCGTGACCGACGGTGTCGCACAAGCACAGCCGCTGCACGCCGTGCTCGATGGCGTTGCGGAACAGCGTCGCCAACATCTCCGGCCGCGCCCGCGTCGTGTCCTCGGTGACGTAGGTGCACGGCAAGCCGTTCTGCACCGCGAGGTCGATCGCCTCCGACGACTTCTTGAGCATGCCGTCGAGCGTCCAATCCTCGGCATACAGGCGAATCGGCGACGAGCCGATGAACGCCATGACCTCGATCGGCGTCCCCAAGCGCTGCGAGATCTCGACGATGGGCTTGATGTCGTTGACGTGCGTGCGCGCCGCCGCCGCCGGCTTGATGCGCAGCTTGCTGTCGCGGATCTCGCGCGCGATCTCGTAGACGTCCTCTTGCGCGCGCTTGCCGGCGCCGGGCAGCCCGATGTCCATGTAGTCGATGCCGACATCGTTCATGAGGTGAACGATCTTCAGCTTGTCGTCGATCTTGGGGTCGACCACGGACGGACACTGCACGCCATCGCGCAGCGTCTCGTCGAAGAACGAGATCTTGTGCTTGAAGAGCGACCCGGCGCGCCGTTCGAGCGCGTTCCAGTCGTAGATGATGTCGCTCTCCGTGAAATCCGCAGGCGACTTCGAAAGGACGCTCTTGTCGCCCGTGCCCATCCCGTTCTCCTTCAATCGCGCCGCTTAAACCGACTCGACGACGACGGCGATGCCCTGACCGCCGCCGATGCAGGCCGAGCCGATGGCGAGCTTCTTACCACGGCGGCGCAGCTCGTACACGAGGTGCGTCGTGATGCGCGCGCCCGACGCGCCGAGCGGGTGGCCGAGCGCGATGGCGCCGCCGTCGACGTTGGTGCGCTCGCGATCGAGGCCGAGCTCCTTCTCGACGGCGAGATACTGCGGCGCGAACGCCTCGTTGACCTCGACGAGATCGAAGTCGGCGATCTTGTGGCCCGACTTGTCGAGCGCCCGCCGAATCGCCGGCGCCGGCCCGATGCCCATGATCTTCGGATCGCAGCCCGCGACGCCCACTGCGTCAGCTTGGCGAGCGGCTTCCAGCCGTTCTTGAGGCCCGCTTCCTTGCTGCAAATGAGGAGCGCGGCCGCGCCGTCGCAGATGCCGCTGGCGTTGCCGGCGGTGACGACGCCGTCCTTCTTGAACACCGGCGGCAGCTTGGCCAGGATCTCGGCCGTCGTCTTCGGGCGCGGGTGCTCGTCGACGGTAAACTGAATCGACCCCTTCTTCGACTTGAGCTCGATGGGCGCGATCTCGTCCTTGAAGTGCCCGCCTTCGTTCGCCGCCGCCCAGGCTTTCTGCGAGCGCAGCGCGTAGTCGTCGCACTCTTGACGCGTGATCCCGTACTGCTCGGCCAGGTTCTCGGCGGTGATCGCCATCGGCATGCCGGTGTAGCTGTCGGTCAACGAGTCCCACAAGCTGTCCTCGAGCTGGTGCGGCTTGCCGAACGCCAAGCCCCAGCGCGCGCCGCGAACGATGTGCGGCGCCTGCGACATCGACTCGGTGCCGCCGACGAGCACGACCTCCGATTCGCCGAGGAGGATCTGCTCGGCGCCGTTGATGATCGCCTGGAAACCCGAGCCGCACAGCCGGTTCACCGTGAGCGCCGGCGTGGCGATGGGCGGGCCCGCGCGCAGGCCGACGTGCCGCGCGAGGTAGATCGCGTCCGCCGACGTCTGCTGCACGTTGCCGAAGACGACCTGCTCGACCGTCGCCGGGTCGGCGCCCGCCTGCGCGATCGCCGCCTTCGCAGCGTCGACGGCGAGATCGGTCGCCGTCAGGTCCTTCAGTGCGCCGCCGAACGCGCCGAACGCAGTGCGCTTGGCGCCGACGATCCAAATTTCACGCGACAATGCTTTGGCCATCTCGATCTCTCCTAAAATGTAGCACTACCGGTCGTTGCTGCCGAACATGCCTTCCTGGTAGGCCACGATCTTGCCCGCCACCGCCGAAGCAGCGACGTTGAGCGGCGACGCCAGGTAGAGCTGTCCGGGACCGGAGCGCCCTTGATAATTGCGGTTGATCGCCGAGACCGAGACCTGCTTGGTCGTCGACGAGACGCCGGGACCGCAGCCGATGCAGGCGCCGCAGCCGGGGGAAATGACTTTGACGCCGGTCTCTTTGAAGACCTCGAGGTAGCCGCGTTTACGCGCGAAATCCTCGACGGCGTGGCTGCCGAACTGGATGAAGAAGTCGACGCCGTCGGCGACGCGCTTGCCGGCGGCGCGCGCCTCCGACATGACGCGTGCGTACATCTCGATGTCGTCCTCTTTGCCGGCCGTGCACGAGCCGCCGTAGGCGATGTCGACGGGCACGTCACCGATGTCGGCGATGTAGGCGCCGTTCGTCGGGTCGGACGGGATGCCTTTGGCGGCGTCGCCGGGCGTGGCCACCATCGGGCGAATGGTCGCGAGGTCGATGACGTGCACGCCGCCGGCGTAGGTCGCGCCGCTGTCGGGCTGAACGACTTTGGCGCGTAACGCCGCGAGCTGCGCGCCTTTGCGACGGGCGACGATCCACTCGAGCGTCGCGTCATCGGCTTCGACGACGCCGGCTTTGGCCGCGCACTCGGTGGCCATGTTGGCCAAGGTCGCGCGCTCGTCCGGCGACAGCGACGCCAAGCCCGGCCCGCCGAACTCCATCACGCGATCGAGCGTCAGCTGCTGCTTGGCGTGATGCGCGAGGATGAACAGCATCACGTCTTTGGCGGTGACGCCGGGCTCGAGCTTGCCTGTGAGCTCGAAGCGGATCGACTCGGGCACGACGATGAACGTGAAGCCCGCCTTCACCAGCGCCGCATATTCCGTCGCGCCGACGCCGTACGCGAGCGCGCCGACCGAGCCGCCCATGCACGTGTGCGAGTCGGTGGCCTGGATGAAATCGCCCGGCTCGATGATGCGCTCGCGCGCGATCGTGTGGCAGATGCCGGGCGAAATGCCGTCGACGGCCGAGAAATCCTGCACGCCCGTCTTCTGCTGGAACGCGCGCTGCATGTCGCGCAAGATCTGAATCTTGGGCGAGAACGGCTTCATCTTCGGCGCCGTCTCCGCGTAGATCAGGTGGTCCTCGAAGACCGCGAACTTCGCCGGATTCGCCAGCGTATAGCCGTCGCCGAACTCCTCGGCGAGGAACGCGTGCACTTGCGCCGTCGTGAACTCGTGCGAATAGCCGCCGTCGACGCGTACGCACACCGGATCGCCCGCTTGCACGATGCTGTTGCCGTCTTCGCGCCCGACGACGTGACGGGCCAAGATCTTCTCCGCCATCGTCATCGGCTTCGCGGCGTGCGTGGGCGGCGCCAGCTTCACGTCGCCTTTGTCGTAGGCTTTGGTGAACGCGAACAGGCCGCCGTGCTCGATGATCTGCGTCGTCAGCGGATCCCAGCCGCGCGTGAACTCCGACAGCGCTACGCGCTCGCCCGCTTGCAGCCGCGTGATCAGCGCGTGATCGCCCATCAACACGCCTTGGTTGATGTTGTTGCGCGCGTGGATGGGCGCGAACGACTCGGCGATGGTGATGCGAATGCCGCTCCACTTCTCGGCCTGCACCGCCGTCTCGCGCGACGAGCCGACGCCTTTGCGCTTGCCGGCGACGACGACCTCGAAGTTGCCGTCGGCGAGCGCGCCTTCGGGGAACAGCTTCTCGCCGTCGACCATCAAGCCGGCGTAAGCGTTGCGCGCGATGTCTTCCGGCCGCCAGTCGAAGCAGGTCCACGCCGGTGTCATGGCGTCGGTGTTGATGTCGTCGAGCAGGTCGTCGACGCTCAGATCCTTCATCTGCAAATTCAGCTCGCCACGCAGCTGTTTGCGAATGAGCTCCGGATCTTTGGTCATGAACAGGATTCGCTTACCCGGCGTCAACCCAATGTCTTTGGTCGGCTTCATGACGTTTCTCGCGCTATATATAATGACCGTGAGCGTCCCGAGTCCAGTGATCGTGTTGGATTTCGACGGCACGGTAACCGAGAAGGACGTCGGCGACGAGGTGTGCGATCGCTTTGCTCCGCCCGCGTGGCGCGACATCGACGCCGCATGGGTACGTAATGAAATCTCGCTACCCGAGGCGCAACGGCGAATGTGGGCGTTGGCGCGCGCCGAGCGTCACGAAGCGCTGGCCTACGCGCACGAAATCGGCCATTTGCGCCGCGGCCTCGACGAGCTGATGACGAGCTGCGTCGCGCGCGGCTCCGAGCTGTGGCTGGCGTCGGGCGGCTTCGACTTTTACATCGAGGGCATCTTGGGCGCGCGGCTCGACCGCTTCAGCCGCGTCTATTGCAACCGCGCCCACTTCGCCAACGGCAACATCGCCGTCGAGTTCCCGCACACCGCCATCGCCTGCGCCCGCTGCGCCGTCTGCAAAGGCAACGTCTGCGACGCGGCACGCGCCGGCGCCGGCGGCATGTTGCGACCGGTCGTCTTCATCGGCGACGGCTCGAGCGACCGCTGCGCCATCGGCCGCGCCGACCGGCTGTTCGCCGTGCGCGACTCGATCTTGGCGCGCACGTGCGACGAGCGCGGCGCCGCCTACACGCCGTTCGACGGGCTCGATGAAGTGACCGCCGCCCTCGCTCTCAGCTAACTTATATCAACAAGTTTACATCGAGCAGTCGGTCTCGGTGCAGGTTTGCTTCGTCGGGTCGCAGCTGAGGCCGCTCGCGCATTCGCCGTCGGCGTCGACGCTGCAGCTGCCGCCGAGGCCCTTTTGGTACGTGCAGGCGCCGTTGTTGCACCATAAGCCGGCGGCGCAGGCAACGCTCGGGCTGCAGGTGCGACCGGGGCCGGCGACGGTCGGGCCGAGCGCGGCGCAGACGCTGTTGGTGCACGTTTGGTCGGTGGGGCAGCCGCTGCCGAAGCCGGTGGTGTCGACGGCGCAGGCGCGACCGATGTCGGACCACGCGGCGCACGCGCCGTTGACGCACGTCAG
Source organism: uncultured delta proteobacterium (assembly GCA_963785725.1). Lineage (GTDB taxonomy): Bacteria > Myxococcota_A > Polyangia > Palsa-1104 > Palsa-1104 > JAQBQH01. The sequence goes on from CAWAWS010000014.1 coordinate 69,500, forward strand.
GCCGTCTTTGCACTCGTCGACGCCGGCGCAGGCGCCGCCGCTGCCGACGCGCGCGGCGCACACCTGCTTCGCGCTGCAGCCGAGCCCGTCGGCGCACGGCGGCAAGCCGGTGCCGCAGGCTTGTCCGACGGCGAGGCGCGGCGCCGTGACGCACTTGCCGCCGACGCAGGCGAGCGAGAAGGCGCATTGCGTGTCGTCGCTGCACTTGCCGCCGGCTTCGACGAGCAGCTTGCACGTGCTGGTCATTTCGTCGCAGTAGTGGACGGTCGGATCGCACTCGGTCGACGCATCGGATTGAGTGTTGAGGCAGCTGTTGCCGGTCGGGGCATACGCGACGCAGTTGCCGCCGCAGCCGATCGGTCCCTGGAGACAGGCGCCGCCGAGGCATTGCACGTCGTCGACGCAGGCCTCACCGGACCCGAGCTTGGGCTCGACGATGGCGTGGCAATAGCGGAAGACGTCGGCGTTCGCTTGGTCGACGTTGCACGGCAGACTGTCGAGCTCGTCGAGGCAGCGTTGCGCGCGGCCGCCGTGGAAGGCGATGGTGTTGTTGGCGAGCGCGGTGTCGATGTCGAGATTGGTGCTCGTCGTCGTGCCGAGCGGCGGCGCGGCCGGGCATTGCGCGGTCTCGCTGGCGCCGAGCAGGCCGCAGCGGATGACGTAGTCGCAGTAGCGGTTGGCGAGCTGGTCGCGGAAGTCGTCGTAGCTGGAGGGACCGCCGCAGCCGCCGGCGAGCACGAGCGCGAGGCAGCCGAGCCCCCAATGACGACGATGGCCACGCGCGGTCATGCCGACAGGGTCGATCGCGCGCTCGCCAAACGCAAGTGAGGTCCGCTACACGCTGACCGACAAACCCAGCGATTGGCGCGCGGCCAGGTAGGTGTCGCCGAGCGCGAAGTCGATGAGGTCGTTCTCGGCGCCGGGCGCGCCGGCGGCCATGACGATGCGCACGGCGACGGCGAGGTCGTTGCACAAGACGAGGCCGATGCGGTCGGCCGTGCGGGCGATGGCGCGGGCGTAGCGCGAGAGGTTGAGCGTCGCCTGCGAGCCGGCCAACACGCGCTCGCACAGCGGCGCCACGTCGCGCACGAGCGTGGGCGCGGCGGCGCTGATTTGCGCGCGTAATTTCGCGATCTCGCCGTCGCTGTCGTCGACGCGCAGGGACGGCGTGGCCAGCGTCAGCGTCGCCAGCAGCGTCTGCTTGAGCTGGCGCGCCGGCAGGGCGCCGACGGCGGCGCGGCCGGGCAAGAGGAACGCCAGCGCGCGACCGATGCGGAAGGCGAGCGCCGTCGTGTCGCCGAGCGCCAGCGCCTGCGGGCCGGCCAGCAGGATGGGCGGCCGCGCGGCGCCGACGTGCGTGTCGGACGCGAAGTCGCCGCGACGATAGACCGGCGGCGCGGCCACGCCCAGCTGATGCGCGCAGTAGCCGAGCACGCGGCCGAACGACAGCGGCAGCAAGTTGGCGTCGAGCGCGTCGTCGGGCTTGACGCCGAGCGCGGCGAAGTCGAACGGCGGCTGCCACACGGCGAAGATGCGCGCGAACAGCTGCGACAGATCGCGATCGTCTTCGGGATGGCGCAGCTTGTCGATCCAGGCCGAGCTGTCGTGAATCGGCGATTGCGCGCGCACCAAGAAGCGTGGGCGATGCCGCTTCAGGTAAGCGTTCGACGTCTCCGAGCCGGCGCCGCGCACGGCCAAGGCCGCGGCGATGGCGTAGGCGGCGTCCCAGCGCTCGCCGTCGTGGTGCAGCTTGAACAGCGCGCGGCCGGGCTCGGGATCGTCGGGCGTCAGCCGCCACGACTCGCGCAGCGCCTGCGACGCCGCTTCCCAGGCGCGCGGATCGTCGGACAACAGGCGCGCCAAGGCGTCGCGCGGCCGCGGATCGTCGGGCGCCAGCTTGGCCGCGATCTCGTACGCCACCTTCGCCGAGGCTTTGTCGTCGAGGCGCGTGCGGTAGAGCTCGGCCAGCTGCGACCACAACGTCAACGCGCGCTCGACGCTGTAGGCCTCGTTCAGCCGATGGATGAGCTTGCGATATTGCCGCTCGAGCCGCCGGAAATCGCCGGCGCGCGTGGCCGCCGCCTCGAACGCGGCCAGCGCCTCTTTGCGCGTCGGCTGCGCGTCGAGCACGTGGGTCAAATGATCGAGCGCGCGCGCGTCGTCGCCGGACGCGACGGCGATGCGGCCGGCGTAATCGTGCGCGTCGACGTGATCGCGGTCGATGTCGAAGGCGGCGCGCAGCGCGGCCGTCGCGGCGTCGAGGTGCGCCGGACCGCTGCGAAACAGCGCCCAGCCGTACAGCGCGTGATAGTCGGCCTGATCGGGCGCGACGGCGAGGGCGCGCTCGATGAGCGTGCGCGCGCCGTTGACGTCGCCGGCGGCGAGCTGCGACTTGGCCTTTTGCGCCAGCAGATCGGCGTCGATGGCTTGCGAAGGCGCGTTCGTCTTCGCCCGCTGCCCGAGCTCGGCGTCGTAGGCGGCGCGCGTGTCCTTCGACGACAGCGTCTCCAGCGCCGTGCGCCACAGCTGATGCAGCTCCTCGACGCGGGCGTGATCGGGGCCGAGATCGACCTCGCTGAAGCGCTCGAGGCGAAACTTGCGCGTCCGATCGGCATAGGCGGTCGCGATCTGCGCCGCCGTCGCCTGGCGCTCGACGCCGAGCACTTGATAGTGGTCGCGCCCTTGCGTCGCCAAGTAGGCGTGCAGCACCTCGGCGCGCAATTCGTCGACCGCGGCGCGCTCGACCAGCGGCGCCAGCGGCGCCAGCGACGGCGACGACGTCTTGGCCCGCGGCGGCGGCATCTCGACGACGCCCGACACGTCGTCGGCATCGAGCTCGAGCGGCACCGCCTCTTCGGCGCCGGGGACAGCCGGCGCGCCCGGCACGCGCACTTCCGACGGCTCGTCGCCGAACAGCTGATCGTACAGGTCGCGATCGGGCGGCCGCGCCGACGATTCGGCGGGCGCGCCGATCGGCAGGTTCTCGAGCGCGAACGGGTCGGTCTTGTCGCCGCCATGCTGCGGCTCGCGTCGTTCGCCCGCCGCGGGCGCGATCTCGGCCATGCCGCAGGCGAGGAGCGCGTCGACCTGCACCATGAGCGGCGTCGGATCGGCGACGACGAGCAGCTCCTCCAACAGCGGCCGCCGCTGCAGCGCCGTAAGGCCACGATCGCCGAAGACATGCACGAACGCGTCGCGATAACGCTCGGCGCGCGCCGTCAACGCGATGCGGCCGCGCACTTTGGCCAGCGTCTGCGCGATCTCGTCGACGTGCGCCGTCTTGCTGAGGCCGGCGAACACCAGCCGCGGCGCTTCCACCGGCGTCTGCAGCGACGTCGGCGGCGTCACGCCCGGCTGAAACATCCAGTCGCCGTCGCGCCAGCGCAGCACGTTGGTCACTTTGGCGCGCATCTGCGCGCCCAGCTGCTTCATGAGGTCGGCGTCGGTCAGCCAGCCGAGCTCGACCATCGCCTGCCCGAGCCGCTCTTGCGACTCTTGCGCGCGCTTCAACGCCTGCTGATGCCGCTCTTCGTCGATGATCCCGCGCGCGATGAGGAAGTGGCCGAGCGTCTCGTTGCGCAGGTTCGACGTCACCGACACCGGCACGCCATGCACGAGCGCGATGTCCTTCTTGACCTTGCCGCGCTGTAACGTGAGCAGGCCGGCGGCGCGCTTTTCGTACAGCTCGAGCAGGAGGCGCGGCGGCGCGCGCTCGGCCATCGAGCCCGAGGCCGCCGTCGCCGGCACCGGCCGCGGCCCCGTCGGCGTCACGTCCGGCCGCATCGGCCGAATCGCCGCGATGGTGACCGAGCTGTCCTTCTTCGGCGGCACGCCCACCATCTTGCGAATCGCCTGCAGCATCTCCTTCACCTGGAACGGCTTGGAGAAGAAGATCGCGCCCGTCTCCGTCTGCAGACGATTGATGGTCGACTGATCTTTGTAGATGGCGCTGGTGACGATGAGCGGCACCTTCTCGCCGTGCTTGTGCTTGCGCAGCTCTTTGGTGAACTGGAAGCCGTCGACGCGCGGCATCAACAAGTCGCTGATGACCAGATCGTACGGCCCCTTATCGAGCTGCTCGAGCCCCTCTTTGCCGTCGGAGGCGAGCACGACCTCGGGCGAACGCCCGGCCAGCGTCGGCTCGTGCGTCAACAGCTGCTCGAGGATGCGACGGATATGCTTGTCGTCCTCGACGACCAGGATGCGGAGAGCCACGCAATCCCAATTTTATCACGATCGCGCCGTCTATTGTTGACTGGCGTTTTGCTTGGCGATTTCCAGCTCGCCCGCGAAGTGACAGGCGGCCCGATGAACGTCGGCCGGCGCCGGCTCGGCGGTCGTCGACTTGGCCGCCAGCGACGGCGACGTGGTGCGGCAAAGCTCCGGCCGCCCCTTTTGCGCGTAGAGCGGGCAGCGGGGATGAAAGGCGCAGCCGGGCGGCGGCGCGGCCGGCGACGGTACGTCGCCTTCGAGCAGAATGCGCTGCCGTTTGCTGGCGCGGTCCGTCTCGGGCACCGCCGACAGCAGCGCCGCCGTGTACGGATGCAGCGGTCGCGCATAGAGCGCCTGCGACGGCGCCTCCTCGACGACGCGCCCGAGATACATGACGGCCACGCGATCGCACAAGTGCTGCACGATCTTGAGGTCGTGCGAGATGAACAAGAACGTCAGCGCCCGCTCGCTCTGCAAGTCGACCAGCAAGTTGACGATCTGCGCCTGGATCGACACGTCGAGCGCCGACAGCGGCTCGTCGGCGACGATGAAGCGCGGCTCGACCGCCAGCGCCCGCGCGATGCCGACGCGCTGCCGCTGCCCGCCGGAAAACTCGTGCGGATAGCGCGCCGCCGCCTCCGGCCGCAAGCCGACGCGATCGAGCAGCTCGGCCACGCGCCGCATCCGACCGGCGCGATCGCCGCCGAGCGCGTGGATGATGAGCGGCTCCTCCAAGGTCGCGCCGATCGTCATGCGCGGATTGAGCGACGCGTAGGGATCTTGGAAGATGATCTGCGCCCGCTTGCGGAACGCGCGCAGCGGCCGCTCGGCGAGCGCGGTCACGTCGGTGCCGTCGATGACGACGCGGCCCGACGTCGGCTCGTGCAGGCGCAGGATGGCGCGGCCGAGCGTCGACTTGCCGCAGCCCGATTCGCCGACGAGGCCGAGCGTCGCGCCGGCGGCGATGGTGAGCGACACGCCGTCGACGGCGCGGATGACGCGACCGCCTTTGGCGCCGCCGAACAGGCCCGGGCTGGCCGCGAAGTGCTTCGTCAGATTCTCTACGGCGACCAGCGGTTGCGTGTCGCTCATGCCGCCGCCGAATCGGGCTCGTCGACCGGGTAGAAGCAGCGGACCAGACGGGACGGCGCGATCGTGTCGAGCGGCGGAGCCTCGGCGCGACAGCGCGGCTGCACGCGCGGGCAGCGGTCGGCGAAGCGGCAACCCGGCGGCAGCTGGTCGAGCCGCGGCACGAGACCGGGAATTTCCTGCAGGTGCTTGCCGGCGCCCTTCGGCCGCCGCGACGCGAGCAAGCCGGCGGTGTACGGATGGCGCGGCGCGCGGAACAGCGCCTGCGCCGGCGCGTGCTCGACGACGTGGCCGGCATACATGACGACGACGTCGTCGCAGGTCTCGGCCACGACGCCCAGGTCATGCGTGATCAGGATCAGCGACATGCCCAATTCGCGCCGCAAACGGGCCAGCAGCTCGAGAATTTGCGCCTGGATGGTCACGTCGAGCGCGGTCGTCGGCTCGTCGGCGATGATGAGCGCCGGCCGGCAGGCGAGCGCCATCGCGATCATCACGCGCTGCCGCATGCCGCCCGACAGTTGGTGCGGATAATCGTGCACGCGCCGCTCGGGATCGGCGATGCCGACGAGCTTGTAGAGGTCGACCGCTTGCGCGAGCGCGTCCTTCTTCGACGTGCCGCGATGCAGGCGCAGCGGCTCGGCCATCTGCGCGCCCGTCGTCATGACCGGGTTCAGCGAGGTCATCGGCTCCTGGAAGATCATGCCGATCTCGCCGCCGCGCACGCTCTGCATCTGCCGCTCGGTCAGCGTCAGCAGATCGCGGCCGCGAAAGCGCACCTCGCCGCCGACGATGCGGCCCGGCGGATCGCGCACGAGGCGCATGATCGACAGCGCCGTCACCGACTTGCCGCTGCCCGATTCGCCGACGACGCCGAGCGTGCCGCCGGCCGCGAGCCCGAAGCTGACGTTGTCGACGGCGCGAAAGTCGGCGCCGTTGGCCAAAAAGCGCGTCGTCAGGCCGCGAACGTCGAGCAGCAGCTCGGCCGGCGCGTCGCTGGTCGCTTCTGGCATCAGTATTCGTCGCCGTCGCAGCCGCCGCCGGGACGGTTCGACTGCTTGCACGGGTCGAACACGGCCTCTTTGGCCTCGCGACCGTCGCCGCGGATCATGCCGAGCGAAAACTGCTTCTCGACGCGACCGTCGCCTGGGGTCGGCGTCGGCGAGCCGGCGGCGCGCAGGCACAGGTCGCCGCAGCGCTCACGCACTTCGCCGACGCGCTCCAGCGTCTCCAGGCGCGCCCCGCATTCGCATCGGTATTCGTAGATCGGCATCGAGCAATTGTGCGCTGCAACCTGGCGCCGGTCAAAGCGTCGCGAGCAGCTCGTGGGCCCGCGCGTCGTCGGGACGGAGCTGCAAATAGCGGGTCAAATGCGTGCGCGCGGCGTCGTGCTCGCCGTCGCGGGCGCAGGCGACGCCCAAGTTGTAGTGCGCGTCGGCGAACTCGGGACAGCTCGAGACCACGCGATACCACTCCATGCGCGCCAAGGCCCGCTCGCCGATGTCGTCGAGCAGGTTGCCGAGGTTGTAGCGCGCCTCGGGCTGCTCGGGATCGAGCGCCAGCGCCTTTTCGTAGTGCTCGCGCCCTTCGCCGCGTTCGCCGCGCCGATAAAGCAGGTTGCCCAAGTTGGTGTGCGCCGCGGCCAGCGCCGGATCGCCGGCCAGCGCCTGCCGATAGGCCGTCAATGCCGCCTCTTCGTCGCCGCGCGCTTCGGCGGCGCCGCCTTCGATGAACCAGCCCCACGGGCTGTCGGCCAGCGTCGTCGCCGCCGTCTCGGCTTTGGGCGGCGTCGGCGCGGCCAGCTCCGCGACCTGGCCTTCCAACTCCTCGATGGCGAAGTCCATCACCAGCTGGCCCGACAGCGGCTCGAACGCGGCCGTGCCGTCGCTGACGAGCAGCTTCTCGCCGTCGGAGCGGACGCGCAGCCGCGCCAGCGGACGATCGATGCCCGGCCACTGCGCGCGCAGCGCCTCCAAGTTCTTGCGCGCCCGCTGCAAGGTCACGCCGCGATCGAGCAGCTCCTTGGCCGTGCGCACGCCGACGAGATCTTGGAACGTGTAGACCGTGCGTCCGCCCGAGCGCTCCGACGGACCGACGACGCCCGTCTGCGCCCAATAACGCACGCGCGACTCGGAGATGCCGACGATCTGCGCCACGTCGCGCGATGTGTACATCTGCTTCATTCGTCGACGTCGACGTCGAGGTAGATGAGCGTTCCCGCCGCGCGGACGCGCACTTCGCCGGCGCGGACTTTGACTGGTCCGTCGCACAGGCGCTGCGCTTCGCGCTCGGCCAGCTTCTGCACGCGACGCAGCATGCGCGCGTCGTCGCCGATGAGCTGCGCCAGGTGCTCGGTCATGCGCACGTCGCACGGGTCGCGCACCAGCTGCGCCAGCTCGGCGACGTCGATCGTGACCATCGTCGAGCCGAAGTAGCGCTGCGCGGCCGTCGGCGAGGCGGCGCGCTTGCCCTCGGACAAAATGCGCGCGCGATCGAGCACGAGATCGATGGCGGCGACGGACAAGCGCTCGCGGACTTCGCGCTCGAACAAGGTGACACGCTCGGCGCGCGCCATCGGCTTCTTGGTCAGGAGCGCATCGAGATCGCGCGCGAGCTGCGGCTTCATGGAGAGCCGAGCGTACTCGGATCGGCGAGGTGATCGCAATTTAACGACGGCATCGAAAGCAGCTGCCGCGCGCGTGCCAACGCCGTCTCACGCGCGACGCCGATCGCGCAGGCCTGATGCGCGGCGAGGAACGCTTGCCAGGCGGCGAAGCGCAGCGTCTGCGGCTCGTCGAGCGCGATCGTCACCGGCACGACGACGGCCTCTTTCGCCAACGCGCGGTCGAGGTCGAGATCGTATTGCACGACGCGCGGCTCACGTGAGACGAGCTGCGCGGTCACGACATCGCGCGGCCCGAGCAGCGGCGCCAGCTGCGGCTGCTCGTGCACGCGCTCGTCGCGATAGCCGGGATAGGCCAAGAAGTGGCGATGCACGACGTCGAGATCCGGCCGCCGGCCTTCGACCGCCGTCAGATACCACAGGCCGAAGATGGTCTGGAAGTCGCTGGTGACGACGAGCGCGCGCGGCGGCGCGGCGTCGAGGAAGCGGCCGAGCGTGGCGCTGGTGTCGCCGAAGCCGGCGCGCGACCAGCGCGCAAAGCCGCTGCCGCCGCCGATGACGACGCTGACGACGAGCGCGCCCGCGACGACGCGAGCCGCGCGCGGTCGCTGCGCCGCGGCCGCGATGACGGCCGGCAGCGCGCACGCCAACGCCGCCAGCAGCGCCACGGCCGCTTCGAGGTAGCCGTAGGCGTCGGGATTGGCGGGATCGAAGCCGACCAGCGCCGGCGTCGCGGCATCGGCGAGCGCGGCGGCGAGCAAGAGGAGCGCCAGCCGCACGCGACCGAGGCGCATGAGCACGTACGCGCCGCCGAGCGCCGCCAGCGCGCCGACGAGCCACAGCTCGGCCGCGAGCGCGCCGGCCACGCCCGCGATGTCGGTCGCCTGCCCGCGCGCCACCGCTTTTTGGAACGCGCGCGCGCTGACGGTCCAAAAGAGGCGCGCGAACGTCGTCGGCGCGCCCCAGTTCACGAGCGGATGACGCGCGGCGCGCAGCGGCAAATAACACCACATGGCGAGGCCCAGCGTGGCGACGGCGAGCGCGCGCAGGCTCGTCCGCGCGCCGACGCCGGTCGCGAACAGCAGCGCCGCCGGCACGACGAACGTCAGCGCCAACAGGTGATGATTCGACAGCGCCAGGCCGGCCGCGAGCGCCGCCGTGTAGACGCGCCGGCGGTCGCCGGTCTCGTCATAGCGCGCCAATTCGTAGGCCGCCGTGACGACGAGCAGCGCCGACAGCGCGTAGACCTCGGGGCGAACGGCTTGGAAGGCGGCGGCATACGAGAGCGCGAACAGGAGGCCGGCCGCGGCGCCGAGGACGTCGTCGATGCGCGCGTCCGATTGCGCCGGCAGCCGCGCACGTCGCGCCACGAGCGCGCCGAGGCGCGTCGTCTGCGCCGCCGCCGCCGCGCCCGCCAACGCCGACGCCAAGCCGACGCGCAGCGCGACCGATCCGAAGGGCATGAGCGCGCAGGCACGCCCGAGCAGCGACGGCAGCGGATGGCCGGGTGGATGCGCGACGCCGAGCCCGAACGCCGCCGCCGCCAACTCCGACGAGTCGAGCCAATAGACATCGGGCGCCAACCCGGCGACGTAAAAGACGAACGCGACCAGGAAGACGAGGAGCGGCGCCGTTATTCGAGCTCGTTTTGCGTGAACAGCCCCGAGCCGCCCTGCACGCCGTCGTTGGTGCCGGCACAGCTGCGCTGGAAGGTCGAGTAGATGCCGTTGCCGTTGAAGTCGCCCTGCGCGGTCATGTACGAGGTGGCCGACGTGAAGACGCCGCTCGACGTGTAGGCATACGAAAAATATTGCGGATCTTGGACCATGAAGTCGAGCGCCACCCAGCCGCCCTGCTTCCACTCGGTCGGCTGCGACTGATATTTCGTGCCGGCGTTGGCGGTGATGACGGAGAGCGCGGGCACGGCCGGCGCGTTCGTCGGGAACTGGCGGTTCTGGATCGAGCCGTTGATGTCGGCGTGCTCACCGACGTAATAGGCGACGGCGCCGTCGTACATTTTGCGAATGTTCATCAGCGCCTCGGCGGTCTTGGAGCGGCGCGTGTACTTGATGAAGCTGGGGATGGCGACGGCAGCCAGCACTCCGATGATCGCGACGACGATCATGAGCTCGATGAGGGTGAAGGCGCGAACTTTGCGCATGAGTTTATTGTAAACCGAATTACACGAAAAATGCAAATATCGTCATTGAATCATGACGAAGCGGCCGTCCGGGCCTTCGCCGGCGAGCGCGCGGCTGTTGCCGGCCGAGTCGAGCAGCGTGATGGCGCGGATGCCTTTGCCGGCCTCGACGTCGAAGACGCCGGCGACGGCACGCTTGCGCTCCTCGACCGACATCGTGTCCCAGCGGCCGTCGATGATGGTGGCGGTGAGCGAGCCGCCGCCGGTGCGGCCGTTGCCGAGCTGCAGCGTGCCGGCGACGTCGCTCAGGTCGTAGGTCGACGACGTGTCGCGCGCCGACAGCCAAATCGAGACGCCGGCGGCGATGAGGCCGACGACCGCCAGCGCCGCCGCGATGCCCATGCGATTGCCGGGCGCGTGCTCGACCTTGGGAATGCGCGTCGTCGGCACCGCCGCTTCCGGCCCTTGCGCCGCCGTCTCGGCCTCGCGCAGCATCTGCTGGTGCTCGTCTTCGGCCTTCTGCTCGGCCACGAGCGCCGTCATCTGGTCGATCGCCCGCTGAAAGTCGGCGCGCTGAATGCCGAGCTGGTCGCGCAGCTTGACCTGCTCGCCGCGCGGAATCGCCGTCAGCGCCTGCGGCATACGCACCGGCACGCCCAGCTCTTTTTCGTAGGCCTTGAAGACCAACAGCGGCGGCGCCACCTCTTCGGCGCTCAATCCCGGCTGCGCGACCAAGATCTTCCACACCGGATCGAGGCGGAACTCGCCCTCGCGCCATAGCTCGCCGAACGCGGAGTCAATGACCCCACGCACAGTTTTACTATCGACGACTTGGCACACGCGGCTCTTCTCCAAGCACATCATCAGGGCGTCGATCAGCACCCTGCGCTTGGCCGCGACCGCCTCGGCAGACTCCATCCGGGCAGATCATCGCCCTTGTCAGATTGGGTTGTCAATTTGTGGTAACGTCGCGAACCGTGCTCCCGGCCGATCCGAGCTCATATCCAATCCTCGTCGTCGACGACGAGCCCGACAACCTAGACGCCTTTCGCTTCAACTTTCGCCGGGTGTTCCAGATTCACACCGCCGGCTCGGGTGACGAAGCGCTGCAGCTCCTAAAAGAGCACGACGTCGCCGTCATCGTCACCGATCAGCGCATGCCGCGCATGACCGGCCTCGAGTTCCTGAAGGCGGCGCGCGCCGTCAGGCCCGACGCCGTCGGCATCATCTTGACCGCGTTCACCGACGTCGACGTGCTGATCGAATCGATCAACCTGGGGCACGTCTATCGCTACATCACGAAGCCGTGGGACGCCAAAGAGGTCAAAGGCGTGCTCACGCAGGCGCTCGAGCGTTACCACCTGCGCCGCGACAACGCCAAGCTGCGCGAGCAGCTCGAGCAGTACGCCGGCTACCTGAACCAGGAGATGCACGGCGAGTTCGACTTCGGCCAGATCATCGGCGACGCGCCGGCCTTGCGCGAGGTGCTGACCAAAGTCGAGCAGGTGGCGCCGACGCACTCGACGGTGCTCTTGCGCGGCGAGACCGGCACCGGCAAGGAGCTGGTGGCGCACGCGATCCACATCAACTCGCCGCGTGAAGGCAAGCCGTTCGTGCGCGTCAACTGCGCGGCGCTGGCGGCGGGCGTGCTCGAAGTCGGAGCTGTTCGGCCACGAGAAGGGCGCGTTCACCGGCGCCGTCGCGCGGCGCCCGGGCCGCTTCGAGCTCGCCGACGGCGGCACGCTCTTCCTCGACGAGTGCGGCGACATGCCGATGGAGGTGCAGGTCAAGCTCCTGCGCGTGCTGCAGGAGCGCGAGTTCGAGCGCGTCGGCGGGCACGGAGACGATCCACGTCGACGTGCGCGTCGTCTCGGCGACGCACCGCGACCTGGAGACGCTGATCGCCGAGGGCAAGTTCCGCGAGGACCTGTACTATCGCCTCAACGTCTTCCCGATTCAGCTGCCGCCGCTGCGCGACCGGCTCGAAGACCTGCCGCGGCTTGGTCGAGCACTTCGTGGCCAAGTTCAATCGCGTGACCGGCAAGACGCGTGCGCGGCTTCGATCCGTCGGCGTTGGCAGCGCTGGCGCAGTATCGCTGGCCGGGCAACGTGCGCGAGCTGGAGAACGTCGTCGAGCGCGCCATCATCGTCTCGCGCGGCGCCGAAGTGACGGCCGGCGATCTCGACTTCGGCCGCCGCGCGGCAACGCCGCTGCCGACGCCGGCTTCGGGCACGCCACTGTCGTCGCTGGCGCCCTCGTCGGTGGGCGTGGCGCAGCCGCTGACGGCGCGGCTGCACGAGCAGGAGAAAGCGGAGATCGTCGCGGCCATCGACCGCAACCAAGGCAACATCGCCGGCGCCGCGCGCGCGCTCGGCATCAACCGCTCGACGCTCTATTATCGCCTGCGCAAGCATGGCCTCGAGCACCTGTTGCCGACGAAGCCGCCAACGTCGCCGGGCGCGCCGGGCGTCGGAGAAGAGGGCTAGCCGGTGCGCATCCTCGTCGTCATGGATCCGGTCGAGCACCTCAATCCCGAAGGCGACACGACGCTGGTGCTGATCGAGGAGATGCATCGCCGCGGCCACACGGTCGAAGTGTGCATCGGCGAAGACTTGGAGCTCGAGCGCGGTGAAGCGGCGGCGGTGGTCTCGACGGTGACGGCGGTCGATCGCGGCGGCTTCCCGTGCATCAAGCTCGAAGGCGGCCATTGGCGTCAGATCGGCGACTACGACTCGGTCTGGATGCGCAAAGATCCGCCGTTCGACCAGGCCTATTATTTTTACACGCTGATCCTCGAGCAGGCGCGCGGCAAGACGCTGCTCGTCAACGATCCGCGCGGTCTGCGCGACGCCAACGAGAAGCTCTATATCTTCAACTTCCCGTCGCTGATTCCGCCGACGCGGGTGACGCAGTCGCTGGCCCGGCTGCGCGACTTCTTGGACGCGCAAGGCGGTCAGATGATCGTCAAGCCGCTCGACCAGTTCGGCGGCGGCGGCGTCTTTCACGTGCGCCGCGACGATCGCAACACGAACTCGATCTTGGAGTCGGTGTCGGACGGCGGCAAGCGGCTGGTGATGGCGCAGGCCTATTTGCCCGACGTGCGCCGCGGCGACAAGCGGATCCTGTTGCTCGATGGTGAGCCGATCGGCGCCGTCCTGCGCGTGCCGCGCGACGACGAGACGCGCTCCAACCTGCACGTCGGCGGCACAGCGGTGCAGACGACGCTCGACGATCGCGAGCGCGAGATCTGCGCGACCATCGGCCCCAAGCTGCGCGCCGACGGGCTCTACTTCGTCGGCATCGACGTCATCGGCGGCATGCTCACCGAAGTGAACGTCACCTCGCCGACGGGCATGCAAGAGATCGATCGGCTCGAGAGCTGTAGGCTGGAGACGCGCGTCGTCGACTGGCTCGAAGAGCGCGCGCGGACGATCCGGCAGTGACCGCGCCACCAGCCGAAAGCGGCAGCGACGCGCGCAATCGCTACGAGCGGTGGCTGCCGTTGTTGTGGCTGGCGCTGGCGTTCCTCGTGCTCGGGCCGACGCTGCGGACGCCGGCGCAGTTCGCGTCGTCCTACGATTGGCGGCTGTTCGAGACCTGGATCGAAGCGGGGCGGCGCTCGCTCGTCTGGTACCACCAGTTTCCGCTGTGGAACCCGTGGACGTGCGGCGGTCAGGTCTATCTCGCCAACCCGCAGTCGTTGGTCGCCACGCCAACCTTCGCGCTCATCGTCGTCTTCGGCACGGCGCTCGGCATCAAGCTGATGCTCGTCGCCTATCACTTCTGCGCCTTCGACGGTGAGTATCGCCTCGCGCGCGACTACGGCCTCAGCATCGCCGCGTCGATCTTCGCCGCCATCCTCTTCGGCTGCGGCGGCTGGCTGGCGCTGCATTACGCCGAAGGCCACGCCACGTTCCTCGGTGCCACGCTCTTTCCCTACGCGATGTTCTTCTATCGCAAGAGCGTGCAAGCCTCGTCGCCGCCGAGCGAGCAGCGGCCGATCGCCTGGGAATGGACGCTGCCGCTCGGCGCCATCGCCGCTTGGATCGTCGGCGACGGCGGCACGTCGACGCCGCCGATGTGCATGGTCATCCTGGCGACGCTGGCGACGATCGAAGCCGTGCGCCGCCGCTCCTTGCGCCCGTTTGCGCCGCTGGTCGTGGCCGGCGCGGTCGCGTTCGCCGTCGGCGCCGTGCGCGTCTTGCCGGCGCTCGAGTTCGCGCTCGACCACCCGCGCCACCTCTTCGAGACCGACGCCAATACGCCCTGGTTCATGATCCACAACGCTTACACCTGGAAGGGGATCGAGCCGGTCGCCGGCAAGCGCTATTGGTTCCACGAGTATGGCTGGCGCTTGCCGTGGCTGACGATCCCCTTGTGGCTGTGGGCGGTCGTCGTCAAGCGCGCGCGGCCGCTGTGGATCTTCGTGCTCGTCGGTGGCGCCATCGTCGCCGGCAGCTTGTGGCCGTTCGGTCCGTGGTGGCTGTTGCATCAGCTGCCGATCTTTCGCGATCTGCGCGTGCCGTCGCGCTACCAGATCTTCTTCGCCATCGGCTTCCCGCTCTTGTGCGCCTTCGCGCTCGACGATTTACGCGCGCGCGCCTCCGGCTTGGCCGGCGCCAAGCGCTGGCTGCCGTGGCTGACGGCGATCGTCATCGTGGTCGCGCTGGGCGACGCCTTGTCGTTCGATTGGGAGCGCTGGGGCAAAGTCTTCGACAACAAGAGCGCGCTGGCGACGCAAGACACGCCGTTCTATCAGCTCGTCGGCGAGTGGCGCTCGATGATGGCCAACGTCTTCGCCAACCACGGCGCCATCGGCTGCGACGAGGAAGCGCCGCTGCAGCGCGCGCTCGTGCTCGACGAGGGGCCGAATTTCGCGCAAGCGCGCGTCGACACCGAAGGCGCGGTCACCGCCAACGGGCACGTCGACATCGTCGGCAAGCCGAACGAGAGCGGCCGCGTGCTCGCCGTGCGCTGGACGCCGAACCGCGTCGAAGCCGACGTCGACCTGAGCGTGCCCGCCGCCGTCAGCGTCAACGAGAACTGGAACGAGCACTGGCGCGCGCAAATGGACGGCGTGCCCATCGAGATGGTCCGCGTCGGCCCGAAGTTGGCGCGCGATCACGATGGCGGCCGCTTGGGCGCGCGCGTTCCCGCGGCCGGCAAGCACACCATCGTCTTCTATTATCGCCCGCGCTCGTTCGTCGTCGGCGCGGTCTTGAGCCTGCTCGCCATTCCGCTCGCCATCGCCGCCTGGTTCGTCTTGCGGCGCCGTCGCCGAGCGGCTTAGCGTTATCGTTCGGTCGGCAAGCCGCGGCTGAGCCAGTCGCGCCAGCCGCCGATGAGCGAAAACACGTTCTTGTAGCCCATGCGACGGATGGAATCGCCGGCCAGGATCGAGCGGAAACCGCCGCCGCAGTACAAGATCAGCTCGCTGTCTTTGTCGGGCACTTTGGCGACGATGTCGCGCTCGATGACGCCCTTGCCGATGTGCTCGGCGCCGGGCACGTGGCCGGCGCGGAATTCATCGTCTTCGCGCACGTCGATCACCCGCGCGCCGGCGCGGCGCCGCTCTTCGAGCGCCTCGATGCCGATCTCGCGAACACGCGCTTTGGCCTCGTCGACCAAAATCACGAACTCTTTCGAATGATCCATTCGATCGATATACTCCCGAGATGACGCCCCTGACACTGGAATTTCTGGAGAAGCTTCCCAAGACCGATCTGCACTGTCACCTCGATGGCAGCCTTCGCGTGGCGACGATTCTCGATCTCGCCGACAAGCAGAAGGTCAAGTTGCCGGCCGATAACGCCGACGCGCTGTTCAAGCACATCTATGCCGGCGAGCGCTGTAAGTCGCTCGACGACTATTTGAAGGCGTTCGACATCACGCTCTCGGTGCTGCAGACCGAGGAGTCGCTCTATCGCGTCGCTTACGAATTGGCCGAGGATTGCGCGCGCGAGAACGTGCGTTATCTCGAGGTTCGCTATTCGCCGATGCTGCACACGCAGCGTGGCCTCAAGCTGGCGCCGATCGTCGAGAGCGTCATTCAGGGGCTGCGCGCCGGCGAGCGCGACTTCGGCGTGCGCTCGGGCGTCATCTTGTGCGGCATTCGCTCGATCGATCCGGCGATGTCGCTGCGCATGGCCGAGCTGTGCGTCGCGTTCAAGAACCGCGGCGTCGTGGCCTTCGATCTGGCCGGCGCCGAATACAATTACCCGGCGAAAGATCACAAGCAGGCGTTCCAGCTCATCCTCGACAACAACGTCAACTGCACGGCGCACGCGGGTGAAGCGTACGGGCCGGAGTCGATCGCGCAGGCGATTCACTATTGCGGCGCGCATCGCATCGGCCACGGGACGCGGCTGCGCGAGAACGGCGACCTCCTCAACTACTTCAACGATCACCGCATCCCGCTCGAGATCTGCCTGTCGTCGAACATTCAGACGCGCGCGGCGCCGGATTTGGCGTCGCATCCGCTGCCGTTCTTCTTCACCTACGGCTTGCGCGTGACGATCAACACCGACAATCGCCTGGTGACCGATACGACGGTGTCCAAGGAGCTGTTGCTGGCGCATCAGCAGTACGGCTTCTCGCTCGACGACATCAAGGAGCTCATCATCAGCGGCTTCAAGTCGGCGTTCTTGCCCTATCGCGAGAAGGCGGATCTGCTGAAGAAAGTGACGCAGGAGCTGTCGCTCATGGTCGAGCCGACCGAGACGCGCAAGAGCCCGCCGCCGCCGGCCGTCACGGCCGCCGCCAAGCCCGTCAGTTAACGCAACACGTCGCTCACCCCACATTCGCCCTAAGGCAATCAGGGTTGCCTCGATCCCGATCGCCGCGTTACCATTCGTGGGCCGATAACCCGGCGATGGTGTCGCACACGTGATCGACAGCTACCTCAAGATGATCTGGAACTTCTGCTCGCGCATGACCCTGTCGACGCAGGATGCGCGCGAGGCGACGTTCGAGACCTTCGAGCGCGCCGCGCAGAGCGGCCATCCTCCTGCGGATCCGAAGGAATTGGAGCTGTGGCTGCTCAAGATCGCGGCCCACGTCATCGAGAAGCGGCTGCCGCCGACGCCGGAAGTCGACTTCGATCTGCTCGACGAGACGCTGCGCTCGGACGCCACGCGCACGCACGAAGTCTCGTCGCTGACGACGCCCGAGCGCGAGTTTTTGCTGTGGGAGCTGAAGCAAGGCTGCATGACGGCGGTCATCAACTGTCTGTCGCCGGGCGAGCGCGTGGCCTTCGTCATGTCGTCGGTGATGAGCAAGACCGACGAGGACGCCGCCAAGGCGCTCGGCATCAAGCTGTCGGCGTTCAAGGTCCGTCTGTCGCGCGCGCGCAAGAAGATCGGCGACTACTTGGCGCCACGCTGCGAGCACGTCGATCCGCGTAATCCTTGTCATTGTCCGTCGCGCATCGGCATCGCGCTCGCCAAAGGCTTCATCGCGCCGCCGCAGACGTCGGTGGTGCAGCTGCGCGTGCCGCAGCGGCCGTTCGATCAAGAGATCAAGTCGCGCGATTCGAACCGGATCTTTCAGACGCTGCCGGAGCCGGAAGTGCCGGCTGAGCTGGTCGAGCAGCTGCGACAGGCGGCGGCGACCGGCGCGTGGACCCCGAAGGCCGTCGCCAAGAAGTAGCGCGCTCGTCTTCCGCGCGCCTCGCCGGAATCGTCGCTGCCGCCGCGCTGTTCGCGGTCGCGCCGCGTGCCGCGTGGGCGCAGATCGCGCGCGGCTCGACCGTCGTGACGCACACGGCGTGGGCCTCGTGCGCCGGCGACGGCATGGCGCCGCCGCTCGAGCGCGCGGGCGCGGCCGTGCCCTACTCGGCGCAGCTGTCGGCGTTCGTCGAAGGCTGGGGCGTGCCCTATTCCGGTCGCGACGTGCGGCTCACCGATCTCGACGCCGTCGACGGCAGCAACGTCTACTTGGCCACCGCGCGCCTCGCCGCCTGCGGACAGCTGCACACCGGCTGGGGCGCGTTCGCGTGGAACTTCGGCTACGAGCCCTACGCGGTCGACGAAGCGGGGCAGCCCGATCACCGCGAATGGGGACGGCTGACGGCGGCCGAGGTCGGTCTCGCGCCCTTCCGTTGGCTCGTGCTCTCGATCGGCGTGCGTAAAGTCGCCTTCAGCTTCGGTCACGACGAGCCGGTGGAGATGTTGGAGCTGCCGGTGCGCCCCTATATTTCGCAGTCGGTGGCGCCCGATCGGCGGCTCGGCCTCACCATCGACGACGACTTCGGCGTCGCCCACGTCGTCATCGGCCTCTACGAAGGCAACCGCGATCTCTCGATCACCACCCAAGGCGGCTTCCTGTTGGCGGCGCGCCTCGTCGCCGAGCCGCTCGGTCCCGTCGGCAACACGGTCTCGACGGTGTTCGACCCCGAGTATTGGCGGCCGCGACCGCGCTTCGCCTTCAACGCGTCGATCTTGCTGCAATTCGCCGACGGCAACACCACTTACGCGCTGGCGGCCGACGGCGTCTTTCACTGGGGGCCGATCGGCCTCGCGGGCGAGTTCATCTACAGCTCGGGCACGACCGTGGAGGCGCCGACGCGCTTGGCGCTGCGGCCGGCGCCGCTGCGCGACGGCTTGTACATCGAGGCGGTGGCGATGCTGTGGCGTCCCTGGATCGAGCTGTCGGCGCGCTACGACTGGATGAACAACGCCGGACAGGCGGGGCAGCAGTTCCACGCCTTCACCGCCGGGGCGACGGTCTATGCGGTGAAGCAGTATTTGCGGCTGCAAGCGCTCTACACGCACAAGCTGCACTTCGACCTCTTGCCCAATCGCCCCGACATTCAAGACGACGTGCTCCTGTTCGCGGCGTCGCTGGCGCTCGAGAAGAACTTCTAACCGCGCGTAAGTGGCCGGCCGCCTAGGGGTCTGATAGCGTAAACGGTCGCGGCCAACCGGCCGAATGAGGAGGCCGTGGGCCACGTCGTCGGCATCGATCTCGGCACCACGAACTCGCTGTGCGCGTGCATGCGCGGCGAGCGGCCCGAGATCATCGTCAACGCGGCCGGGCAGCGGCTGACGCCGTCGGTGGTCGGGCTCGATCGCGCGGGCCGCTTGCACGTCGGCGAGTCGGCGCGGCATCAGCGGCTGGCGCTGCCGGAGCGGACGGCGGCCGAGTTCAAGCGGCTCATGGGCTCGACGACGAAGCTGCGGCTCGGCGACCGCGAATACTCGCCCGAGGAGCTGTCGGCGCTCGT
Organism: uncultured delta proteobacterium; assembly: GCA_963785725.1. Lineage (GTDB taxonomy): Bacteria > Myxococcota_A > Polyangia > Palsa-1104 > Palsa-1104 > JAQBQH01. The sequence goes on from CAWAWS010000014.1 coordinate 88,788, forward strand.
GCTGCGGCAGCTCAAAGAGGACGCCGAGCGCCACTTGGGCGCGCCCGTCACCGAAGCCGTCATCACGGTGCCGGCCTACTTCACCGACGCGCAGCGCCGCGCGACGAAGGAGGCGGGCGAGCTGGCCGGCTTCGCCGTCGTCGAGCGCATCTTGAACGAGCCGACGGCGGCGGCGCTGGCCTACGGGCTCGATCACCTGGACGCCGAGCAGCTGGTCCTCGTCTACGACTTGGGCGGCGGCACGTTCGACGTCAGCGTGCTCGAGCTGTTCCAAGGCGTGCTCGACGTCAAGGCGGCGGCCGGGAACAACCACCTCGGCGGCGGCGACTTCGATCGCCTCGTCGCCGAGTGGCTGGCGAGCGAGTTCGCGGCGGCGCACGGCGTCGACCTGCGCGGCGATCCGCTGGCGCTCCTGCGACTTCGCGTCGCCGCCGAGGAGGCGAAGCGCGAGCTGTCGACGCAGCTGTCGACGATCGTGCGCCTGCCGTTCGTGGCCGTGCGCGCGGGCGAGCCGCTGTCGCTGGAGCTGGAGCTGACGCGCGACCAGCTGGAGCAGCTCATCGGGCCGCTGGTGCGCTCGACGCTGCAGCCGCTGGCGCTGGCGCTGCGCGACGCCAAGCTCGATCGCGGCCGCATCAGCGACATCGTGCTCGTCGGCGGCAGCGCGCGCATTCCGCTGGTGCGCCGGCTGCTCGGCGAATACTTCGGCAAGGAGCCGCGCGCGGGCGTGCATCCCGACGAAGCCATCGCGCTCGGCGCCGCCGTGCAAGCGGGCTTGAAAGCGGGCGCGACGTCGTCTGCCATCTCGGGCGCGCGCGGCATCATGATCACCGACGTCAGCCCGTTCACGCTCGGCGTCGAGGTCTCGTCGAGCCGCGCCGGCGGCATCTTCTCGCCCATTATCCCGCGCAACTCGACGGTGCCGATCGCACGCACCGAGGTCTATTCGACGACCGCCGCCGACCAGCGCGTCGTCGACATCAAGGTCTACCAAGGCGAAGCGCGGCTGACGCGTGACAACACCTTGCTCGCCAGCTACAGCATCGACGGCATTCCGCCCGCGCCGGCTGGTCACGAGAAGGTCGCCATCACCTTCACCTACGACTTGAACGGCATCTTGAACGTGCGCACCAAGATCGTGTCGACGGGCAAAGAGGCGCAGCTCGTCGTCCTCGAGCCGGCGCGCGCGATGACGCAGGCGATGGCGCGGCAGCGGCTGGAGCGCGAGTGGGCGCCGAGCGACCGGGAGGCGGCGCTGCTCGAGGTGGTGCGTCGTCCCCGCCACTTCGACGCGCATTATCGGCTGGCCGAGGCGCACTTCGCGGCCGGCGACGACGCGGCGGCAATCGCAGCCGTGACGACGGCGCTGGCGCTCGGCGGCGACGGCGACGGCAACGCGCGGCGGCTCCTGGCGCGCGCCTACGATCGCGCCGGTCGCGCCGACGACGCCGAGCGCACGCTGCGCCAGCTCGTCGCCGGCGCGCCCGAAGACGCGGCGGCGCGCGACGACTTGGCGACGCACTTCGTGACCCGCGGCCGGCTCGACGACGCGCTGGTGCAGTTGGAAGAGGCGGCGCGGCTGGCGCCTGGCGACCCGCGCTGGCGGCGCCAGCTCGCCGAGCTCTACCGTCGCCAGCGTCTGCTGCCGCAAGCGCGCGCGGCGCTGGCCGCGGCGTTGACGTTGGCGCCCGACGACGCCGCCGTCGCGGCCGAGCTGCGCGCGTTCGTGCGCGAGGGCGCGGCCGACCCGACCGACGTCGCGCCGGCAATCGGCAAGCTGGGCGTGCTCGGCTGGAGCGCGGTCGGCGGCGCCGTGTCGCCGCTCGAAGCCGTAGCCGTCGCCGGTCGCGGCCAGCTCGTGTGCAGCGGCAACTTGGGCGCGCTCGGTCGCGAAGCGGCGATGGTGGCGTTCTCGTGCTTGAAGCTGCTGGCGTCGACGTGGCAGCTGGACGCGCGCATCGCCACGCATGACCTGCACTTGCACTTCGGCGACAGCGACATCGGCAAAGATGGTCCGTCGGCGGGCTTGGCGCTGTGGTTGGCGGCGGCGTCGGCGCTCATGCAGCGGCCGCTGCGGGCGCAGCTGGCGGCGACGGGCGAGCTGACGCTGCACGGCGACGTCAAAGCGGTCGGCGGCGTGCACGAAAAGCTGGTCGCGGCGCGGCTGGCGGGTGTGCGCACGGTGCTGATGCCGCGGCGCAACGCCAACGCGCTCGGGAAGCTGCCGGCGGAAGTGACGGCCAAGCTCCAGATCGTGCTCGTCGACTCGGTCACGGAGGCGCTGGCGCACGCGCTGGCGTGACGGCGCGACGCGATGGCCGATCCGACGAGCTTCTACCAGATCTTGGGCGTGGCGCGCGACGCCGACGAGCGGGCGATCAAGACCGCCTACTTCACGCTGGTGCGCAAGCATCCGCCGGAGACGCACGCCGTCGAGTTTCAGCGGCTGCGCGAGGCCTACGAGATCTTGTCCAACCCCGAGTCGCGCGCCGAATACGACGCCGTGCCGCAATACGACGCGCATGGCGCGCACGTCGCGGCCAAGCTGCAGGCGGCGACCGAGGCCATCGACGGCGGCGACTGGCCGCGCGCGCAGGCCGAGCTGACCGCCGTGCTCGACGAGAAGCCCGATCTGCACTTCGCGCGCGATCTATTGGGCATGGCGTTCTTGAACGCGCATCGGCCGGCGGACGCGATGCGCGAGTTCGCCCGCTTGACCAGCGAGCAGCCACACCATGCCGCCTATCGGCTGCATCAGGGTTACGCGCACTACGCGCAGAATCAGTATCCGCCGGCGCTCGACTGTTATCGCCAAGCGAGCGCGCTCGATCCGAGCGACGCGCGCGCGCTCGTCGCCAGCGCCGACTGTCTGGTGGCGCTCAAGCAGTACGAGCCGGCGCTGGCGGAGCTCGATCGCGCCATCGCGCTCGATGTCACCGTCGATCTGCAGGACTTCGTGTTCCTCATGCGGCGCGTGCAGATTCAGCTCCTGCGCGGCCGCACCGACTTGGCCGACGCCGAGCTCGACCGCATCGCCGGCGCGCTGCCCGACGACGCCGAGACGCGGAAGTATGTCGCCACGCGGCTGGCCTCGCTGGCGTCGGATCTGTTCGCGCTCAAGCGCTCCGCCGACGCCAATCGCCTGCTGGCGCGCTGTCGGACGCTCGATCCGTCGCGTAAATCGATGGCCTACACGTTTCCGGCGCGCACGCGGCTCGGCATCGCGGCGCTGCCGCCGTCGTCGCGCGATTGGCTCGCCGAGCAGGCGCACACGCGGTCGCGCGGCCTATTGCGACAGAATGCCAAGGTCGCGCCGATCGTCTGGCTCGTCGTCGCGCTCGGGCTGCAGCTGCTGGCGCTGTCGTCGGCGTTCGACGGCGGCGAAGTGTGGAGCTGGCCGCGCAGCCTGGCGATGCTGGCGCTGTTGCTGACGGCGCCGCTCGTGCTCGCGTGGTCGATCCGCCGGCTCGTGCACGTCATGCGCAGTCCTTACGGGCGCTATACGATCGTGCATCCCTGTCACGTGCTGCAGGTCGACATCGACGACGTCACCGTGTGGCCGCTGGTGAATCTGCACGACGTGGCGCTGACCCATCAGACGTCGAACGGCAGCTATTCGCACACGCTTTGTAAGCTGAATTTCGCAGGCGCCAGCTGTCAGATCGTCGTGCGCGGGCAACAGCAGGCGATCGATTGGGCCGATGTCGTGCTCGAGCAGCGCCGCAAAGTGCTCGACCTGCTCGGCATGGGCCTGTTGGAAGCGGAGGAGGGGTTCGACATCGTGCCGCCGGCGCTGCTGCAGCCGTCGCCGCCGCACGCGTCGTCGCGGCCGGCCGGGCGTGAAGCCGCGCTCGCGTATGCGCTCGCCGTCGTCCTCGGCGCGGCGACGTTCGCGCTGGCGCTGAAGGTCAACGGCGGCGCGCCCGAGCGGCAGGCGTGGCGCACCGTCGCCGACAGCGGCAACGCGGCGCGGCTGCGCGGCTACCTCGAGGCCTATCCCGACGGGCCGCACGGCGACGCGGCGCGCGCGGCGCTGCGTGCGGTCTACGCGCGGACGATCGTTCGGCTGCGCGAGTCGGCGCCGGGCCGGACGACGCTCGGCGGCGCGCTCGTCGCGGCGCTGGAGACGCTGGCGCGGCACGAGGGCGCGCCGGTGCGGCTCGTCGTCACGCCGACGATCGCGCTCGCCGGCGCCACGCAGCCGGGGCTGGTCGCGCCGGCGGCGGCGTTCGGCGACGCGGCGCTGCGCAATCGCGCGCTCATGCTGCGCGGCCGGCTGCGCGCGCTCTTGGCGGAGGTCGTCGGGCCGGGCACGATCGAGCTCGGCCACGATGACGGAGACGACCGCCAGGGCGCGCCGCTGACGTTCGCGCTCGACTATGGCGTGCGGCCGACGGACGCGCTCTATCACACGAAGTCGGGGCTGCCGCGGAGCTTCTGCGGGCTCGAATTCGCGTTCACGCTGACGATGACGGACGATCGCGGACGCGAGATCTACCGCCTGCAGCAGACGTCGCGGCAGTCGGTTACGGATGTCACGCGGCTGCCGGCGGTCGCCGAGGACGATCTGCTCGTCTACGACCGCATGATGCAAGCGGCGTTCGTCGAGCTGCTCGATCGGCTGCGCGTCGAGCTGCAGCTCCCGCGCTGAACGAGCCGCCTTCTACTCGCGCGGCGTCGCGAACTTGAGCGTCGGCGGGGATTGCGAGTCGAAGTTGGCTTCGATCGACTCGACCGAGATCACCGTCGTGCCTTCGCACTGCGGGCAATCCTCGATCCCATCCGTCGTCGCGGGCCGGGGCGGCTCGAACAGGAAGCGGCATTTCGTGCATCGCTCCATAGTGACGAAATAGACACGAGGAGCATCGCGACAAGGCGCCGATGTAAGTGTGACGAAGCGGGGAATGCCTAGGCGTCGGCGCGGGCGAGGGCTTGCTGCAGGTCGCCGATGAGATCGTCGACGTGCTCGATGCCGACGCTGATGCGCACGAGGCCGTCGCTGATGCCGAGCTTCTGGCGGTTCGCGGGCGGGATCGACGCGTGCGTCATGATCGCCGGATGCTCGATGAGCGACTCGACGCCGCCCAGCGACTCGGCGCAGGCGAAGATCTGCGTCGAGCGCAGCATCGTGCGCGCGCGCTCGAGCGCCGACTGCTTGCCGTCCTTGAGCACGAACGTGATCATGCCGCCGGGGCCGCGCATCTGCTTCTGCGCCAGCGCGAACTGCGGATGCGACTCGAGGCCGGGATAGATGATCTTGGCCACCGCCTCGTGGCCCTGCAGCCAATTGGCGACCTTCTGCGCGTTGGCGACGTGACGTTCCATGCGCACGTGCAGCGTCTTGGTACCGCGCAGTACCATGAAGCAGTCCATCGGCCCGGGCACGGCGCCGATGGCGTTCTGCAGGAACGACAGGCGCTCGTAGACTTCGTCGTCGCGCGTGAGCACGGCGCCGCCGACGACATCGGCGTGGCCGTTCAGATATTTCGTCGTCGAGTGCACGACCATGGTCGCGCCCAGATCCAACGGACGCTGCAGCATCGGCGTCAGGAACGTGTTGTCGACGGCCAGCCAGACTTTGTGCTTCTTGCAGACTTCGGCGACGGCGGCGATGTCGCACAGCTTCAACAGCGGATTCGTCGGCGTCTCGACCCAGACGAGCTTCGTCGTCGGCCGCATCGCCTGCGCGAAGGCGTTGGGATCGGTCGGGTCGACGTAGCTGACCTCGATGCCCATCTGCTTCATGACGCGCTCGAAGATGCGATACGTGCCGCCGTACAAATCGTCACCGGCGACGACGTGATCGCCGGCGCGCAGCATGTGGAAGATGGTGGTCGTCGCGGCGCAGCCCGAGGAAAAGGCGAGGCCGTAGCGCGCGCCTTCGAGCGCGGCCAGGTTGCCTTCGAGCGCCTGGCGCGTCGGGTTTTGCGTGCGCGAGTATTCGTAGCCTTTGTGCTCGCCGGGACCGGCCTGCACGTAGGTCGACGTCATGTAAACCGGCGTCGAGATCGCGCCCGTCGTCGGATCGGGCGCCTGACCGGCGTGGATGGCGAGCGTCTCTAAGTGCGTCGACTTGGTGTTCATCGCTGATTCCTAGTGTTAGGCGCGCTTCGACGCCAGGTATTCGATCAGATCGATCTTCGTGATGACGCCGACCATCTCGTCGCGCTCGAGCACGCAGACCAGCTTGGCGTCGTTGAAGATGTTGCGCAGCAAGCGAATCTTCGTCTGCGGTGTGACGGTCGCGTAGTCGGCTTCGACCAATTCGTCGACGGGCACATCCATCGAGCCCGGGTTCTTCAGCAGATAATTCAGCAGATCGATCTCGCTGACGAGGCCGGCCAAGCGACCGTTGTCGTCGAGCACCGGGACTTGCGAGATGCCGTGCTCTTTCATGAGCACGATGACCTGGCGCAGCGTGTCGCCGCGCTTGGCGCCGATGATGGCGCGCTGGCGCTGCTTGTGCGCGAGCAGATCGCGGACGGTGCCGAGCGGATCTTCCTCGTCGAGGAAGCCGTTGGAGCGCATCCACTCGTCGTCGAAGATCTTCGACAGGTACTTCTGCGCCGAGTCGGGCAAAAGGACGACGATGTTCTTCTTCTCGTCGCCGAGCTGCTCGGCGTATTTGATGGCGCCGGCGACGGCGGCGCCCGACGAGCCGCCGCAGAAGATGCCTTCTTGGCGCACGATCTCGCGCGTCATCAAGAAGCACTCTTTGTCATCGACGCGCATGATGCTGTCGACGATGCCGAGGTTCATCGTGCCGGGCAAAAAGTCCTCGCCGATGCCTTCGACGTAGTACGAGAACGGCTTCGTCATGCGGCCGGTCTTGACGTACTCGTAATAGAGCGAGCCGATGGGATCGATGCCGACGCACTGAAAGCCGGGCTTCTTCTCCTTGAAGAACTTGCCGCAGCCGGAGATGGTGCCGCCGGTGCCCATGCCGGCGACGAAGACGTCGATCTCGCCGCCGGTCTGCTCCCACATCTCCGGCGCGGTCGAGACGTAGTGCGCCTCGGGATTGGCCGGGTTGTAATATTGGTTCGAGTGGAAGCTGTTGGGCGTCTCTTTGACGAGGCGCTTGGTGACTTCGTAGTAGCTGCGCGGATCTTCGGGCTCGACGGCGGTCGGGCAGATGACGACCTTGGCGCCGAACGCGCGCAACGACGCGATCTTCTCGACCGACATCTTGTCGGGCATGACGAAGATGCACTTGTAGCCGCGGATGGCCGCGACGAGCGCGAGGCCGGCGCCGGTGTTGCCGGACGTCGCTTCGATGATCGTCGAGCCGGGGCTGAGCAGCCCGCGGCGTTCGGCGTCGCGAATGATGTTCATCGCGACGCGGTCCTTCATCGAGCCGCCCGGATTCAGGTACTCGAGCTTGACGTAGATGTCGCTCTTGACGTGCGCGGCGACCTTGTTGAGCTTGACGATCGGCGTGTTGCCAATCGCGTCGAGGACGGTGGCGCGAGCACCCTTCATCATGGCGCTATCGGGTATCACGACAAGACGCTACACGGCAATGCCAAGCTCGTCGGTTACCTCGGCGTTACGCGGGAAAATCGCGACGCAGCGCGTGAGGCCGCGGTCACGCGCGTGACGAGCCGCGGCAATCGCCGCCGGCGTGGGTGCGGCTAGGCTTCCGCTGCTTGGGGGCGCGCGTGGCTGCCGAGCGCGTACGGCCGGAATAAACCTCGCGCCGGCGTGGCCCGATCCGCGGATGGCCGATTCCGGCGGAGCGACGCCGGGCGCACGCACCGCGTGCCCGCCCGGCGTCGCCGAGTGGGCTACCGCCCAGACCCGCCCGGCGCGCTAGATCTCTTCGTCAGGCTTGTCGCCGAACAGATGCGACATCGCCTTCTCCTCGATGACGTCCTGCATGCGCGCGCCGCCGTAGCGCGCGACGATGCGATCGTCATACTCGTCCGCGACGAGCGCCACGTCGTGCACGGTCGCGATCAGCTCCTTCGGATCCATCGAATCGCCGCCCAAGATCGAATGCCCGAACATGATGAGGCTGCCTTCGGGCACATAAGCGAACGAGCCGAACCGCAGCTGCCCGTTCAAGATCAAGAGCTGCCGAAACAGGGAGGGCTCGGGCTTGACGCCGGCGACGACCTGCGCGACGACGCGGACGAGGGCGCGCTCGTTGACCTTGCCCTTATGCCCCGACGGCACGACGCTGATCATGACGTAGCTCGAGCCCTGCTTGACCACGTACAAGTGGTCGTCGACCTTGCGGTAGGCCGGGCTCTTGCCGAGGATCTTCTCGATGTTGATGCAGCTCGCGTCGACGGCGTTCATGGCGGCGACGCTAGCACGCGATCGTCGCCGCTGTCAGCAGGCGCGCCTTTTAGAACCCGCGCGCCGTCGGTGCCAGCGGCTCCGGCCGTGACAAGTCGCGAATGTCGCGGCTGGCGTGCACGAACGACGATGCGCCCGGCGCCCACAACGTCACGCCGACGATGAACGCGCTCGCGCCCAGCCAAACGCCGACGCCGCGCGTGGTGCCGTCGATGCCGTCGGCGCCGCCGTAATAGCCGGTCGCGATGATGCCGCCCAAGCTGAGCGCGCCGCCGATCGAGATGAGCACGATGGCGCGCGTCCGTCGCGCCCGCGCCTGCTCGAGCCGCACTTCGCGCGGCGGCCCTTGCGGTACCGGCATATACGGCGGCACGCCGTACCACTGCGGCGGTGGCGGCTGCTGCTGCACGATGACGGGCGGCTGCTGCTGCCTCGGCGCCGGCGGCCGCTGCGGCAGATCCTGCTGCTTGCGATCGTTCTCCAACCGCGCGCGCAGCTGCGTCTGAAACGCGCGATCGTCGTCATTCTGCGGCTGCCCGGCCATCTCGAAATACTTGTCGAAGGCCAGCGCCGCTTCCTGAAAGCGCCCCAGCCGCTCGTACGTGGCGCCGATGTTGTAATAGAGGTTCGGCGCCGGCAGGATCATGTTCGCGCGCTGATACGACGACAGCGCCGTCTCGTAATCGCCGCGCTCGAACGCCGCTTTGCCCTCGGAAAATGCGCGCTTCGCGTCATCGATCGGCGCCGCGGCGACGGGAACGGCGACAACGATCACGATCGCGGCGACGGCCCACGTAATTGAACGCACGGCCAAGAGTTAACCGCGATTGATCTAACGGCGGCAAGAGGTGAAAATGGCAGAGCGTTGCGACGTGTGATTCTCATCGCGCTCGGCCTCGTCCTCGTCGGCCCGGCGCACGCGCAGAGCGAGGACGATCCGAAGTCCTCGATTCAGGAGTGGCCGCCGCGCAAACCGCCGCCGCCGCCGCCCGCGCCGCCGCCGAAGCCGACGGCGCCGAGCGCGCCCGCGCCGAGCGCGCCCGCGAATCCCGGCGACATCGCGCCCGCGCCCAACGCGCCGCCGCCCGACGAGCAAACGCCGCGCACGCCCGACGGCAAAGAGGTCAAGCGGCTGCCGCCGCCCAAGCCGTCGCTGCCGCCGGGCGCGCAGCAGCCGAACATGACCGGCGGCGCGTCGGTGCAGCCGGACACGAACGCCGGCACCATCCGCGCCATCGACGTCCCCGCCGGCAAGACGTTCGACCAAGTGGCGCTGCCGCCCGGCACCATCGCCGACGGCAAAGAGGGCATGGGCCAACTCGTCGTCGACGTCAAAGTCGTCGACAACACGCGCACCGACAACGAGACCGTGCAGTTCATCGCCGGCGTCAAAGTCGGCATGACGCTGACGCCCGAGCTGGTCGAGATCATGCGCGAGCGTTTGAATACCGTAGGCCTATTCAAGAATATCGATATTCATTGGGAAGTATTGCCGACGGGCGGCGTCCGCATCATCTTGAGCGCGCACGACAAGCTGAGCTGGATCGTGGCGCCGCTGTTCTCGTACTCGACGGGAAACTACGGCGGCGGCCTCGCTTACGCCAACTCCAACGTCTTCGGCAGGAACAAGAAGTTCCTCGTCCTCGGCGAATATACGACGCAACAGAAACTCTTATTCGTCGCCTTTTTAGACCCGCAGATTCGTAATACTCGCTTTTATTATCGCGTCGACGGCTTGGTGCGCCGCGACAGCATCTGGGAATACTCGCCCGAGCACATCGCCAACCCGCGCATCGAGCGCGCCACCGACGTCGACACCTTCGGCGCCGCGGCGCTCGCCGGCGTCAACTTCACGCGCCGCTTCAAGATGGATTTGCGGCTCAAGATTTATTACGACAACGTACAAAAATCGAGCTGTTACAACACCAGCAACGTCGACGGCTCGGGCACGCCCAACGTCGTCGCCGAGCAGGGCTCGTGCCTCGCGCCGTCGTCCTCGGGCTGGGACAACACGTTCACGCTCAGCGCCACCTACGACGGCCGCAGCAACGTCTACGGCGTCTTGCACGGCCTTTTAGTCAACGCGGTTTACCAATATGGCGCCGATTGGCTGGGCACGCGCTACGACTATCATCTGCTGTCGCTCTACGGCATGTACGCCTGGCGCTTCTTCCACGAGCACAACTTGCTGCTGAAAATGGGCGCCGACGTCTTCTTCGACGCGCCCTTCAAGATGGAGGTCGAGACCGGCGGCCCGCTCATGCGCGGCCTCGTCAGCCGCCAATATCGCGGCGACACCGACGTGCGCGCCACGCTCGAATATTATTTGCCGCTGTTCACGCTGCACGGCCTGTCCGTGCGTCTGCTCGGCTTTTACGACACCAACTTGACCTGGTTCCGCAGCATCCCCGATCAATCATCGCCGCTAGCGCGCCTCGTCGACCGCGGCAACGGCGGCTTTCGCGACTTTTTGCCGGACACGCCCTCGGGAATCACGCGCGAATCGTGGCACAACGGCATCGGCGGCGGCATTCGGCTCTATTTGCGCGGCGTCATCCTGCCGCTCCTCGGCGCCGACTTCGCCTATGGCATCGATGGCAACGACTTCCAATGGTACATTTCGATCGGCTCGACGCTGGACTAGGGTCGCGTCGCACCCTATGATTCTTCGCTCGGTATGCGGTTCTGCCCCTTTTGCGCACAAGAAAACCCCGACGATGCGCGCGAATGCGTGCATTGCGGCAAGCGTCTGCCGGCGTCACGCCAGGTCACGAAGCCGCCGGTAGCGGCTAAACCGGGCCCGCCGCCGCCGCGTCCGGCGCCGCCGCGTCCCGGTCCGCGCGCCGTGACGACCGCGCCGCCGCCGCCGTCACGTGCGCCCGAAGCCTTCGCCGCGACCGTTCCGCCGAACACGCTGCCGGCGCTGAAAGATCGGCCGGCGAGCAACGGCCCGCCGCTCAAGTCCTCGCCCGTCGACGCGACGTTGAAGCCGCTGGCCGAGGTCAAGCCGTCGTCGCTCATGCCGAAGCGGCCCATCGGCGACAGCGAGATGGTGACGGTGACGCGCCCGCCGACGAGCGCGCCGACGGGCACGCTGCTCGGCTTGCCGGCGCAGGAGATGCCGAGCGCGCTGGTGCCGGCGTCGCCGTCGTCGCGTGACAGCGGCCGGCGCACGACGCAGCCGCAGTCGCTGAAGCTGCCGGGCGGCACGCCGGCGCGGCCGCTGCCCAGCTTCGAAGACGACGACGGCGCCACCGAAGTGCACGGCAACGCGCCCGAGCCGCTCGACGATTTGCCGACCGGTCCGACGTCGCGCGCCGACGCCCTCGACGACGCCGAGACCAATGCGCGCCCGTCGCCGCCGCGGCGGCCGCAGGATTCGCTGGCGACGCCGGCCAAAGGCCTGCCGGTGCCGCGACCGCGCAACAACACGCCGCCGCCGATGCCGCCGCCGTCGCCGCAAAAGAGCGGCGCGCGCTCGACGGTGCCGATGCCGTCGACGCGCGAGCCGGCGCCGCTGCCGCCGCCGCCGGCGGTGCCGCCGCTCGTGCCGAGCTCGCCCTCGTCGCTGATTCAGACGTTGGAGCGGCCGCTGCCGCCGGAAGAGCGGCCGGGACATCGCGTCAGCAACGACGCCGGCTCGTTCCCGCAGCTCGATCCCGGGCCGACGCCGGCGATTCCGACGCTGGCGCTGCCGCCGATGCCGGAGCATCCGAGCACGGGGTCGATCATCGACGCCGTGAAGTATCTGCTGCCGCTGGCGAAGGCGATCTGGGCGCGCAAGAAGGCGCAGGATTCGATTCGCGCGCTGCTGCACGGCGATCAGCGCCTCCTCGACAGCGTCTTGCGCGACTTGGGCCGCGTGGCGCGCGAAGAGGAGCTGCCGGTGCCGGCGCTCGCCGACGAGATGCGCCGCGTGCAAGAGCAGGAGGCGCGCCGCGCCAACGCCGAGCGCGAAGCGACCGACGCCGAGACCGCGACGCAGCGCGAGGAAGACCGCTGGCGCATCGATTTGGGTGAGCGCAACGCCGATCTCGGCCGTCGCGAAGCCGAGCTCAAGGCCACCGACGAAGAGCTGCGGCTCAAGGCGGAAGAGCGGCGCTTGCACGAGGCCGAGCGCACGCGCATCGAAGCCGAGATTCGCGCCGCCGAGAAGCGCATCAGCGCCGCCGAAGCCAAAGCGGTGAAAGCCGAAGCGACGCCGCCGGAAAAGGGTGGCGGCGCCAACACGGCGGCGAACATTCGCACCGAAGCGGCCGCGGCCAAGCAGGAGGCGGCGAAGCTGGCGCCGTCACGCGACAACGCGCGCGCCGCGGCCGAAGCGCTCGACGGGCCGATCGCGCTCTTGACCGAGAAGCTGACCGACGCGCGGGCGACGCTGGCGCAGAAGAAGAAAGAGACGACCGAAGCGACGAGCACGCACGAGCAGACGCTGCAGGACTTGCAGGTCAAGCGCGAGCGCGCCATCGCCGAGCGCGACTCGGCCGAGCGCGAGCTGACGCAGCGCTTCGTCACGGCGGGGACGATCTTGAACCTCAATCGCGTCGACCATCCGAAGCTGGCGCCGCTGTTCGCGCGCGTCGACGAGCTCAAGGGCGCGGTCAACGCGCGCGAAGCGGCGATCGTGCGCCTCGAGGCCGAGCGGCGCGTCTACGATCGCGGCGCCGTGCAAAAAGGCCTGATGACGGTCGGCATCGCCGCCGGCGCGCTCATCATCCTCGCCATCATCTTGATCATCGTGTTCGCGCGGTAATCGAGCCGCGTGAGCCGTCGTGAGCCCGCGCGGCAGGTTTGCCGACGGCTCAGCCGGTCGCCCGCTGGTTGTCGCGGTCCTTCTTGATGCGCTGAATGTCCGCCGCCGTCTCCTCGACCGCCTTGCCCGTGATGTCGATGACCGGCCACGACGGATGCTGCCGAAACACCGACTGCGCGTACGCGATCTCCTGCGCGATGTGATCGCGCGTGCCGTACGACGTATCGGGCGGCATCCCCAGATGCTTCAGCCGCGCCTGCCGAATCTGCAGCAGCGACTCGCCTTTGATCGTCAGCCCGAAGATGCGCTCCTGATCGATCTCGAACAGCTCGTGCGGCGGCTCGATGCCGAGCACCAGCGGCACATTGGCGACTTTCAGCCCCTTTTGCGCCAAGAACGTCGAGAGCGGCGTCTTCGACGTGCGCGAAATGCCGACGAGCACGAGGTCGGCCTTCGGCAGGTTGCGCGGCTCGCGGCCGTCGTCGTTGCGCACGGTGAACTCGACCGCTTCGATGCGGCGGAAATATTCGTCGCCGATCGTATGCAAGAGGCCGGGGACGCCCTTCGGCTGCGACCCGAGATACGACGACAGCTTCGCCATCAACGTGCCGATGAGGTCGACGGCGTCGACGTTCTCCTCGTCGCACAGCCGGCGCAGGATCTCGCGATGCGCCGTCGAGACCACCGTAAACACGACCAGCGCCTGCATCTGCTTGGCGCGGTTGACGATGCTGCGCATCTCCGCTTCCAGCCGCACGCGCGTGTACATCCGCAGCTGCACCGGCACGTTCGTGAACTGCAAGAGCGCCGCGCGCACGACCTTCTCCGCGGTCTCGCCCGTGGCATCCGAGATGACGAAGATGAGGCGCGGCTCGGTCATCGGCTCGCGTTGATGCTAGCATGTCGCCCAGTGAGGCCAGGCATGAAGATGCGCAATCCCCTGTTCGTCGGCCTATTCCTCGCGAGCACGACGTTCGCGGGCTGTGGTGGCGACAAGAAGCAAGCAGTGGTGCCGGCAGACATGGCGTTGGCGCGCTCGACGCTGACCGCCGATCAAGCAGCGGCCCAGCGCGCCAGCTGTACCTTCACGGCCGGCACCGGACCGGGCCTGTCGATCGCGCAAGACGCGCCGCTCGGCAATCAGATCCCGATCGACACCGTCGTCATCGTGATGATGGAGAACCGCTCGTTCGATCATTTGCTGCAGGCGCTGCCGGCCTTCGGTCAGCCCGACGCCGACGTCGCGCCCGCCGACGCCAGCAACAAAGACAGCGACGGCAGCGTCGTCAACACGTTCCACCTGACGCCGTACTGCTTCGACGATCCCAACCACGGCTGGAAAGAGGTCCACGGCGAGTGGGACAACGGCGCCATGGACGGCTTCGTCATCTACAACAATTACAACGGCACGCCCGACATTCCCGCCGACGGCAAGCGCGCCATGGGCTACTACACCGACGCCGATCTGCCGTGGCTCTACAGCGTCGCCAACACGTTCGCGCTCGCCGATCGCAACTTCTCGTCGCTGCTCGGCCCGACGTTCCCCAACCGCGAATACTTGTACGCGGCCACGTCGTTCGGCCACACCGGCAACGCCGTCTTCACCAACGACGAGCCGACGATCATGCAGGCCATGAACAACGCCAACGTCGACTGGCGCGAGTACGCCACGTCGCTGCCCGGGCTCGAGATCTTCGCCGCCACCTACATCGCCAACATCGACGCGCACCAGTTCCCGATCACGCAGTTCTACACCGACGCCGCCGCCGGCACGTTGGGTCAGGTCAACTTCGTCGATCCCGACCTCTATTCGAACAACTTCGGCGAGCGTAACGACTTCCATCCGCCGGGCGACATTCAAGGCGGCCAAGCGTTCATGCACGACGTCGTCGACGCGATGCTGAAGTCGCCGCAGTGGGCGCACTCGGCGGTCATCCTCACGTTCGACGAGCACGGCGGCATCTACGATCACGTGCCGCCGCCGCCGGCGTGCGCGCCCGACGACATCCCGGCGCAGCTGAGCCCGGGCGATCCGGCGGGCGACTTCAAGACCTACGGCGTGCGCGTGCCGATGATCGTCGTGTCGCCTTACGCCAAGCCGCACTTCGTGTCGCATACGGTGTTCGATCACACGTCGATCTTGCGCTTCATCGAGACGCGCTTCGGCATCCCGGCCTTGACCGCGCGCGACGCCAACGCCGATCCGCTGAGCGACATGTTCGACTTCACGACCGCCGCCTTCGCGACGCCGCCCTCTTTGCCCGCGGCGCCGATCGATCCGACGAAGCTGGCCGACTGCTTGGCGCTCTATCCCGAAGACGGCGGCACCGACGCCGGCGTGGCCAGCGACGGCGGCAGCGGCAACCCCGACGGCGGCATCTGACCCGCTTGCGCCGCCTGCCAAATGGTGGCGCGTTCGATCCGCGGCTTACGCGATGACGGGCAAGCGCAGCGCCGGCTTCGGCGTCGGATGGGCCGCGCGATAGTCGATGACGCGCGGGCACTCCGGATCGGGCGCCGCCGCGTCGCCGCTGACGTGCAGGCTGACGACGCGACAGCCGCCGCGGCACAGCGACAAATAATCGCACGAGCGGCACGGCTCGACCGCCGCTTCGCGCCAACGCCGGAACGGCCCGAACGCGTCGTCGCTCGCCCAGTAGTCGCCGATGGCGTCGACGCGCGCCGCGACGGGCGGCGCGAAGCTGCACGCGGTCAGCATGCCCGACGCTTTGGCGCCGACGAGCAGATCGCCGCCGGCGCAGCCGTAAATGGCGAGCCACTGCATCAGCTTGGGCGCGATCTTGTGATGCGTGACCATCGGCGTGTACGAGCAATCGAGCCGCACGCGCAGCCGATGGCGCCGCGCCAGGCCGAGTATCAGCGGCACGAGCGCGCGATGTTGCTCGTCGCTGCAGCGCAGTTCGTCGTAGGTCTTGACGCCGCGCCCCGACGGCTTGAAGCGCAAGAGCTCGATCTCGCGCAGCCGCCGCTGCTTGGCGTAGGCGAACACCTCGGCGAGGCCGGCGAAGCTGCGGCGCGTGATGACGCAGTTGATGCCGACGTGCTTGGTGACCTTGCGCAGCGCGACGACGGCGCGATCGGCGCGGTCGAAGCCGTCGAAGCCGCGCACCGCCGCGTAATCGGCGCCGACGCCGTCGATGGACACGTTGATCTGCCCGAATTCGCCGGCGAAGCTGCACAGCCGCGCCAACTCCTCGTCGCCGTAGAGGCCGGACGTCGTCAAGTTGGGGACGAGCCCGCGTTGTCGCGCGTAGCCGACGATCTCGCCGAGCCACGGCAACAGCGCCGATTCGCCGCCGCCGAGCGCGAGATGGAAGACGCCGCGCGCGGCCAAGGCGTCGATGGCGCGCATCCAGTCGTCGCGGCCCCATTCGCCGGCGGCGCCCGTCGGCGTCGCGCCGGTGTAGCAGCCTTGGCAGCCGGCGTCGCAGCGGTTCGTCAGCTGCAAATGCGCCTCGAGCGGACCGGACAGCGGCGGCTCGTTCCAGCCGGCGTCGTCGGCAGCATCGGGCGCGTCCCAGAGCGGGCTTTGCGTGTGGCCGAGCCGGCGGGCGCGCGCACGGTCGACGAACACCAGCGCCCGCGGCCGCGTCAAATGCACGATGCCGCCGAAACGCTCGTATCGAAAGCTGCGCGGACGCCACGTCGCCATGTGCCGGAAGATAGTAGCATTCGGGAGGTGACGAGCGACGACGCCAAGCGGCTGATCGTGCAGCGACGCATCGTGTTCGCGCTGGTGGCGCTGGCGTTGGCGCTGCTGCTGCTGGTTTTATGGCGCCGTTCGTCACCGCCGCCGCGGGTCGCGATCGCCGGCGAGCGCACGGCCGGCCTCCGCGTGGCCTGCCGCGGCGACGGCAAGCGCTGCTCGCTCGCCGCCGCGCTGCAGCTGTTCGTCAGCAACGGCGGCCGCTTTCGCCATGTCTTCGCCGTTGGCCTCGACGATCGGGCGACGATCCATTGGTACTTGCCGCATCCGCCCGATGTCGTCAGCGCGGTGGCGCCGCTCGGCGACGATCGGCCGCTGGGCGCGCCCATCCCGTTCGCACCCGAGCATGTGACCGGCAAATTGCGCGTCTATGCGCTCTTTTCGGACGCGCCCGTCTCGGCGCAGGAGGTGACGGCGGCGACGGCGGAGCTGAAGCTGCAGCAGCGCCCGTGGTCCTTGGCGCAGCTGGAGACGCTGCCGATCGCGCGCACCGACGTGCTGCAAGCGAGCGCGCTCGTCGATATCGTGCCGTAGTCAGCGGAGCGCGACGGTCGTGCGGTGCCAGTCCGGCGTCGCCCAGCGGCGAAAGCTGACGAAGTTGTCGAGGTGCGCCGCCTGCTTCTCGACGACGAGATCGTCGGCGCGCAAGATCTGGAAGCTGCGCGAAATCCACGGCGCCAGCGTGTTCGGCTGACCGAGCGGACCGGTCATGCGCGCCTCGCGGGCGACGAGCAGCCGCGTGCCGTCGGGCGACCAGCCGGCGGCTTCGACGTAGCCGAGCTCGGGATCGACCGCCGCCGGCGCCAGCGGACGCGCCGACCAGCCGCTGCCGCCGCGGCGAATGAGCACGAGCTCGGTCCAGCCCGGCAGCGGCGACTGCGCGATCGTCAGCCCATCGCCGCGCGGCGACAGCTTCAGCGACGCCGGCCACACGACGGCGTAGGTGCAATGCGCGAACAGGACGCGTCCCGCCTGCGCCACTTGCACGCAGGTTTCGCCCGGTTTGCCGGCGACGAAATTGACCGCCAGCGCCTTCATCGCCGTCGCCGCCGGGCGCGCCTCGGCCGCCGCGCGCACCGAGCCGACGCGCACCGCCGCTTCGTCGAACGCGAGCGCGTCGTCATCGGCCAGCTCGACCTTGTCGACGAGCGCGAGCTCGTGCGCGGCCGCCGCCGCTGCGGTCGCCGCGCCTTTGTCGTCGGACTTGCGGGCGCGCGCATAGGCCAGCTCCGCCTGCACCGACGCGCGTCGAATGCGCAGCTTGTCGACGAGCCACGCCGCCAGCGCCGGCGCCGCCGGATCGGCCTTGTCGAGCACGTCCGCCTGCCACGCGACGAGCGACTCGCGCGTGTTCGCCTGCAGCGCCGGATCGACGCACGCCGGATCGGTCAGGCCGAGCGCCGCGCGCGCTCTGGCCGCCGGCGGCGACGGCAGCGCCAGCACCCGCCGAAAGGCCTCGCCGTCGTAGCAGACGCGCGTGCGCCCGCCCTCAGCGAACGACGCGAATTTGACGCCGTAGCTGCCCGCGACGTCGAGCTGCGCCGCCAGCGTCGCGTCGTTGGGCCGTGCCCAGCGCGACGACGCGCGCCGGCCCAGCCGCTCGGCCATGACGCCGAGCGCGTCGAAGAGCTCGCCGCCGACCGCGTTCGCCGGCGCCGCGCGTAAGAACAGCGCCGCATAGCCGATGCCGAGCGCCTCTTGTCCCGGCGTATCGCGCACGAAATCGATGACCGCCGCCAGATCGCGCGCGCTCGACTCGGCCACGGCATAGCTGCGCACCTGCGCCGGCCGCACGTAACCGGGCCGCTCGTGACGATGATCGTAGACCTGCAGCCAACCTTGACGCTCGCCGCGCACTTCCAGCCAATCGCCGGCAAAGAGCTGCGTCTGCCGCGCCGCCGTCTCGCGCGCATCGCTGCGCAGCGGCGTCGCGTCCTGCGTCACCAAAGCCACGACGAGCGCCAAGGTCAGCATCGTTATTCTCCGTCGCTGCCGCTGTTGTTGACGGCCGGCTTCGCCGGCTGCGCTTGCTCGCCGCGCGCCTGATCCATGCGCTGCCCGATCAACCCGCCCGCGAAAAAGCCGCCTGCTTGCGGCGGCGCGATGATGACCTGGATCTTGTCCGACAGTTTATCGGCGATCGTCTTCTGAATCAGCAGCGGGTTCTTCTGAATCAGCACCGCCTCGCGCTCCATCTGCGCCGCCGACGCCTTGCCGGTGACGTCGATGCGCTGCGCGTCGGCGAGCGCCAGCTTCATGCGCGCGTCGGCCTCGCCGCCGGCCTCGATTCGCCGCGCCTCGGCTTCGCCTTCGGCCTGCTTCAAGCGCGTCACCTTCGACGCTTCGGCCTCGAGCCGGCGCTGCTCGATCTCCTTCTCTTTGAACGGCAGCACGTGCTTCATCGCCTCTTCGCGCGACTTGGCCGCGATGATCTCCTCTTGACCCGCCGCCTCCGCCGCCTTCTCGCGCTTGACCTTGTCGGCGTCGGCCATGAGCGACGCCTCCTCGACCTGCTTCGTCTTGAGCTCCAGCGTGAAACGCATCTTCTCCGACGACAGCTCTTCGGCCAGCAGCGACTCGAGCCCGCGCTTGTAATCCTCGGGCAGATCGACGTTGCCGATGAAGACGTTGCGCACGACGATGCCGTCCGGCAAAAGGTTCGGCTTCAGCTGCTCCTCGATCTGCTGCTGAATCTCCGCCCGCTGCGTCGAGAAGATCTCGCGAACCGTGTGCTTGGCGAACGTCCGATGCAAGACGCCGTCGACGACCGGCTCGACCAGCTCGCGCCCGACGTCGGCCGGCAGCTCCTCGGCGACGGTGACGACATGCGCCGGATCGAGCGCGTAACGAACGGCCACGTCGACGCCGATGCTCAAGCCTTCGACCGTCTGAAACGGCGCGTCGCCGCCCGCGCGCGCCGAGCGCATCGGCCGGTAGATCTGGTCACGCAGCGGAAAGCGACGCAGCTCGTGCATGAATGGCAACACCAGCGCCCAGCCTTCGTGCACCTGCGACACCTGGCCGGTCAGGCGATTGACGCGCACGCCGACTTCGCCCGGGTTCACCGTGCGCACCGGCTTGGCCGCGACGAAGCCGATGCCCAGCGTCACCAGCGTCAACACCGCCAGGATGCGTCGCCCGCGCTCCGACGACACCATCTCCATCACCCCGAGCAGCGCGGCCCAACAGGTCGCACGGACGAGGTATCCCGTCTTCTTCAGCCGCTCGCCGATTCGCTTGAGCACTTGCATGGTCGTTGCCTCCGACGCCCGCGTAGTGCAGTCGGTGAGCCGTAGCTAAGTGCTCGTAAGGCGTGACTTTGCGGCTGGGCTGACACAGGCGCGTGTCGCGCCGGACACTAGGCGGCGCGCAGGCCGTCTTCGCGGGCGGCGCCGTCGTCCGACATGCCGTGCAAGCGGCGGCGGCGCGCGGGGCCGATCGCGATGTGCAGCGCCGTCGCCACGACGCAGACGGCGAAACAGCCGCTCCACAACACGCCCGAGCCGAAGCGGCCGAGCACGAGCGAGCCCAACGCCGGCGCCAGACACGCCGACGCGCCCCAGGCCATCTGATACGTGCCTTGATAGCTGCCGCGCAGCTGCGCCGGCGACAGATCGGCGGTCACCGTCGGCGCCACCGGCGAATAGATCAGCTCGGCCACGGTCCAGATGACGACCGTGCCGGCGTACCAAGCGGCGGTGTGGCCGGCGCCGGTGAGCCCAAAGCCGACGCCTTGCAGCAGCGCGCCCGCCGCCAACACGTAGGCGCGCCGATAACGATGCACGACGCGAATCGCCAGCGGCTGAAAGAGGACGATCATGACGCCGTTGATCGCCATCAAGAGCCCGTATTGCGACTCGGGGACGCCGTGGCCGGTCACGTCCATCGGCAAGGTCGAGTTGCCTTGCGAGCCCACGAGCATGACCAAGAACTGCGCGAACACGTAGATCATGAAGACGCCGTCACGCAGCGGCGCGCGCGGATCCGGTCGTGGGCGCTTGGCCGTCGAGTGGCGCTCGGGATGCGACTCGGGCACGAAGCGATAGACGATGAGGCCGCAGGCCAGCGTCGTCGCCGCGTCGCCGATGAAGAGCCACGTGAAGCTCAGGCGCGCCAGGAAGCCGGCCAGCATGGCGGCGCCGGCGAAGCCCAAGTTCACGGCCCAGTAGAGGTAGCCGAAGGCGCGCGTGCGATCGGCGGGCGCGACGACGTCGGAGACGGCGGCGGCCTGCGCCGGACGGTACAGATCGTTGCAGAAGCCGAGCAGCAGCGTCGAGGCCGCGATGTGCCACGGCGTGCGCGCGAAGCCGAGCTGCAGCATCGCGGCCGCGCCGAGCGTGAAGCTGGCGAGCATCGTGCGCCGGCGCCCGACGTGATCGGCCAAGTAGCCGCCGACGGGACCGGACGCGAACGAGCCGAGGCCGTAGAGCATGACGACGAAGCCGGCCTCGGCGATGGTGAAGTGCCGCGCGCGATGCAGATAGAGCGCGAGAAACGTGTAGACGAAGCCGCCCAGGCGGTTGACCAGCGCCGCCGCCCACAAGAACCAGAAGCTGCGTGGTAGACCGCGCATGCTGAGCCGTAGAGGATGAAGGAGCCGCGCGCCGGCGCAAGCGCCAGTGCGCGAATTTACGGTGGATCCAGCTTGGGCGCGCCGTCGCTGGGCAGCCGTCGGCGCGTGCGCAGAAACAGCGACACGATCGGCGTCAGCAGCGCGATCGTGGCCATGCCGAACAGGAGAAACGTCACGTCCACGCCCAGCGACGACGAGTTGGGGTTGTAGCCCCATTTGACGGCCAAGATGCGGCCACGACGTGCCCTCCAGCGACGATATAAGCCGATCATGGGTCGGCGCTGCAGGTGGCCGCCTGCGACAGGCACTTGTGACACTCGGGCGCTTTGCCGGTGCACGACATGCCTTGGCCGACGTAGGTGTTGTTGATGCACATCTGACAGGCGGCCGAGGTCGTGCCCATGTCGTCGGTGACGGCGCACAATCCGGCGCCGCCCATGTCGTTCGCCGTCGGGCAATATTGGCTGAAGCAATTCTGCAGCTCGATCTCCTCGAACGTCGCCGTGGGCGTTGCCATCTGCCGGCAGTTGAAGATGCAGACCGGCGTCGTGCACTTCTTCTCGCAGTTGTTCAGCGCTTGGCAGTTGTAGGCACCCGCCAAATCGAGCCCGGACAAGTCGAAGATGGGGATCGCCAGATCGGCCGGCATAGTGGCGTTGAAATCTCCGCTGAGGCAGCCTGCAACGACGAGCACAGCTGCGAGTGAGAACGCTCGCATTCCTCGATGGTAGCGGATCAAACCGAGTCGGAGAAGCAGGAGTTGAGCGGGTCGACGCAGAGGCCGCACTTGGGATCGGTGACGGTCGGCGGATCTTTGTTGGTCGCCGGATCGACGTCGACGCAGCTGCCGTGCTTGCCGCCGGTCGGGCTTTGGCCGAACTGCACGCACCACACGCACTCGGACTCGACGTCGCAGGCGCCGCCCGTCGACGTCGCGCCGGCGTCGGGCGGGCCGCACTGGTCGTTGATGCAGTCGAAGAGCGCTTGGGCGAGCGTGGCGGCGCGGCTGTTGGCGCGGGCGGCGCACGCGGCTTGCGCGGTCGTGTCGGTGCCGGCGGCGTTGATGCAGTCGACGAGGCCGCCGCAGGCCAGCGGGCTCGTCATCGTCATGTCGGGCGGGCCGAGATCGGCGTTGCGACGCGTCGACGGGCCGCCGCAGCCGCCGCCGAGGACGAGCCAGCCGCCAGCGAGCAGGAGCCTTCCGAGCGTTCCGACCCTTGCCGTCGTCGTCATCTGACTCCGCCCCAACAGGCCGTGGGCTGCGCAGTAACGCGCCCCTCGATTTTTACGACTGGGAAGGCAGCGCGTAAAGCGAAAAGCCGCGTGCACGTGCTACACAATCGGCCGTGGCCTCGGTGGTCTATCAAATCTTCGTCGCCGCGTTCGGTGGGCTCGATGGCGTCGCCGCACATTTGCCGCACGTGCGCGCGCTCGGTGCCGACGCGGTCTATCTGACGCCGCTATTTTCGGCGCCGTCGGCGCACAAATACGACACGACCGACTTCGATGTCGTCGATGCCGGCTTCGGCGGCGAAGCGGCGTTCCAGCGCGTCGTCGCCGGCTGTCGCGCGCACGGCCTCGGCCTCATCCTCGACGGTGTCTTCAACCACGTCGGCGCCGGCCACCGTTGGACGCACGAGCATCCGAGCTGGTTCAGCGGCAGCGATTGGCGCGGCTTCCCGTCGCTGCGCGAGCTCGACACGACGCAAGCGGAAGTCCGCCGCGTCTTGTGCGACGTCGTCGCCGGCTGGACGCGCCGCGGCGCCAGCGGCTGGCGGCTCGACTGCATGAACGATCTCGGCCCGCGCTTCGCCGAGGAATTGGCGACCGCCGCGCGCGACGCCGGCGCCCGCGACGGCGTCGTCGGCGAGATCATGGCCTATCCCGCCGGCTGGGTGAGATCGGGAAGCGCGCTCACCGGCGTGATGAACTATTGGCTACGCGCCGTCGCCCTTCAGCTCGCGCACGCGACCTCGCCGGCGACGCTGCTGCAATACGCCCTCGATCGCTTGGCCGCCGAGATGCCGGCCGACGTGTTGGCGCGCTCGTGGACGCTCATCGGCTCGCACGACACGACGCGCGTCGCCACCGCGCTCGGCTCGGAAGCGGCCGTCGACGTCGCGCAGGCGCTCATGTTCACCTATCCCGGCATGCCGATGATCTACTACGGCGACGAGATCGGGCAGCTCGGCGGCTCCGATCCCGACTGTCGCCGGCCGCTGCCGCCGTCATCCGAGTGGAATCTGCAGCGGCTCGCGCGCACGCGGCTCTTGTGTCGCCTGCGGTGCGAGCATCCGGCGCTGACGAGCGGTCGTTACGTGCCCTTGCCGCAGCCGGGGACCGACGTCATCGCCTTCGCGCGCATCCCGCAAGAGCCGGCGCAGACGCTGATTTTCGTCGCCAATGCCAGCCCGCGCCCGACGCAGACGACGCTGTTCTTGCCGCTCGCGTTCGGCTTCGATGCGCTGCCGCTCGTCGACCAGCTGGGCACCGTCCCGGAATGCGCGCTGCACGAAGGCACGCTCCGGCTGACCCTGCCGCCGCACGGCGCCGTCCTCCTGGCCGCGCGCGACGATCTGCCGGGCGGCTACCGCTTCTTCAAGCCGTCGCTCGTGCTAGATTCCGCCGCGTGAATCGCATCGTCCACTGGCTCGCCGGCACGGCCGAGAAGCGGATCGCGCTGGCGCTCCTCTGCCTGTGCGCGATGATCTACATCCCGCTCGCAGGCACCTACGGCATGTGGGATCCGTGGGAGACCCACTACGGCGAGATCGCGCGTCAAATGGCGCATCGCAACGACTGGGTCAGCTTGTGGTGGCCGGGCTCGCCGCTCGATCGCTCCGAGGTGTTCCACAAGCCGGTGCTGCACTTCTGGCTCATGGCGCTGTCGATGAAGCTGTTCGGCATCGAATGGGGCCACTCGCCGCCGACGGAGATGGTCGACGGCTGGCGCGTCGAGTGGGCGGCGCGCCTGCCGAACATCTTCCTCTCGCTGGCGGCGATTTGGAGCGTGTGGTCGCTGGTGTCACGCCTGGCCGGCCGGCGCGCCGGCGCGCTGGCCGCGCTCATTCTGGCGACGTCGACGCAGTGGGCGCTCATCACGCGCCAAGCCATGACCGACATGCCGTTCGTGGCGCCGATGACGATCGCGCTGGCGCTGGCCGGCCTCGCGCTCCTCGGCAGCGACGAGGAGTTCACGACGCCGCTGCCGCGCCGCGAATTTACACTCGGCGGCTTCGCGTTCAGCTATCCGATGGCGCCGGCGTTCACGGCGTTCATGGCGCTCTTCGTCATCAGCGTCATTCCGCAGCTGATCGTCATGTCGATCCAAGTCAGCTGGATCGCGATCCTGTTCAACTATCGCATTCGCATGATCGGCCTCGTGCCGATGCTGCCCTATTTCATCGTGTTTCTCGTCGGTGTCTGGTGGTGCGCTCGCGCCGTCAACCGCCGCCAGCTCTACCTCTTCTCGGCGTACCTGCTCGGCGCCATCGCCTGTCTCGCCAAAGGTCCGGCCGGCATCGCGCTGCCCGGCCTCGTCCTACTGCTCTATCTGCTCGTCGCCGGGCGCTGGCGCGACATCATCTTCGCGCTCGAGGTGCCGCGCGGCACCGTGCTCTTCATCGCCTGCGCGTTTCCTTGGTACCACTCGATGCTGATCCTGCACGGCGCGCCGTTTTGGCGCGAGTTCATCGGCGACAACTACGTCAACCGCGCCGCCGGCCGCCACGGCGATCGCGGCACCTTCGAGTATTACCTGCAGTACATCGGCTACGGCATGTTCCCGTGGTCGGGCCTTGTCACGGTCGCCGGCGCGCTCTCGTTCACGAAGCTGCGCGAGCGGTCGGTGCGCGCGCAGCTGGCGGCGTTCGCCATCGTCTGGTTCCTCGTCGAATTCTCGACGGTGTCGCTGGTCAACACCAAGTTCCACCACTACATCCTGCCGGCGCTGCCGGCGCTGGCGATCTTGACCGGCCTCTTCCTCGACGATCTGCTGCGCGCGCCGACGCGCGGTCAGCTGTGGGGGCTCGCCCTCATCGCGCTGCCGCTGACGTTCCTGGCCGGCCGCGACCTGGCCGCGTTCCCGCCGCGCATCGGCTGGATGTTCAACTACGACTACGTCAACATGCCCGGCACCGGCCGTCCGTGGCCGACGGTGGCGCTGTTCGGCGACCGCTACGAATACGGCACGCAGATCCTCGTCTTCAGCGCCATCGCCGCGCTCGCCGTCGCGGCCTTGTGGTGGTCGTCGTGGCGCACGCGCGAGCTGGCGACATCGACCGAGCTGCCCGATCGCGCCGAGACCGCCGCGCCGCAGCGCTTTGCCGGCCCGCTCTTGATCGCGTTCGGCCTGACGCTCGGCATCGGCCTCCTCCTCGGCCCGTCGACGGAGCACGGCCTCGCGCCCACGATCGGCCGCTGGGCCTGGATTTGGCCGACGATTCTCATGCTCGGCTGGCTGGTCGCCTTCGCGCGGCTGTTCGTGCGCACGTCGCCGGGCGCGCGCTCCGTCGCGCTGTGGGTGGTCGCCGCCGTCGCCGTCGGCTGGAGCGGGTTCGCGCTCGACAAGATCCTCGTCGAGACCTCGCCGCATTGGGCGCAAAAGCACGTCATCGCCGCCTATTACGCCAATCGCAAGCCCGGAGAGCCGCTCATCGCCTGGCAGCTCTATTGGCGCGGCGAGAACTTCTACTCGCGTAACGAGATCTACGACGAGTCCAAGCCGCTGCTCGAGAAGACGGTGTTTTTGGGCGATCGCAACGGCGAGCGCATGCAGGACTATTTCAAGACACACAAAGGGCTGCGCGTCTTCTTCGTCGTCGAGCGGGCGCGCTTCGAGACGTTGCGGCAGCTCTTGCCCGATTACGCGCGTCCGACGCTGACCATCGTCGATCAGTCGAACAACAAGCTCTATCTCGCGTCCGCGCAGCTCTAACGCGCGTCAGCGTTCCGGTCCCCACTTCAGCGTCTCGACGACGAGGTCGGTCAACCCGGTCGTCTGCACCGCGAGGAACATGAGGCAGACGACGGCGGCGGCCAGCGCCAGCGCGCGCCGCCAGCGCTCGCCGCGGCTCATCGGGCCGCGCTCGAGCCGCGCCGGCAGGCCCGCCGCCGACAGCCAGACGATGAGCCCGCCGCCGACGGCCAAGATCGCCGTCGCGGCGCCGATGAGCCGATTCTCCGTCAGCGCCGCCAAGACGAACAAGAGCGCCACCGGCGCGTAATAGAGCAGCTCCGTCGGCCACGTCAGCAGTCGGCGCAGCGGTCGAATCGCCCGCAGCTGGAGCGCGAAGAAGAGCAGCAGATAGATCGTCGCCACCGTGACGCCGGCGCTGCGCGCGATCCACAGCAGCGAATCGGCGAGCCCTTCGGCGCCCGACGAGCGCGCCAGCGGATCCGCCGACGCCGACAGCTGGCGATAGAGCGCGCGCGCCGCGAACGGATGGCCGTGGCCGAGCAGCAGATCGGCGCGCGCCTTCTTGCACCGCGGCGCGAACTCGGTGGCGGCGAAGCGCGTCTCGCAGGCGACGAAGGCGGCGTTGGCGCGCGGCTCGTCGTGCGCGTCCAGGTAGGCCTGGCCGAGCCAGAAGAGCGCGCGGTCGGCGAGCGCGAAGTCGGCGTGCGCGGCGAGCAGTCGCTCCATGCGCGCCCGGGCGTCGGCGTTGGCGTGCGCGCCGGCGCTGCCGATGATCGCGTCGTATTCGCGCAGCGGCGCCTCGCCCGTCGCCAGCGATTGGCCGAGAAAGTCGGCGCGCGTGCGGGCGCGGCGCGACAAGCGGCTCGTCGGATATTTCGCGGCCACCTCTTCGTACAGCCGTCGCGCCCGCGCCGGATCGCTCAGCCGCTCCTCGGCGACGACAGCCGCTTCGAAGAGCGCGTCGGCCGCGAACGAATCGGCCGGCAGCTCATGCCCGAGCCGCTCGAGCGCGGCCGCGGCGCCGGCGTAATCGCCGCGCGCTTCCGACGCCGTCGCCGCCGCGAACTGCTGCTGCCCGCTGTCGGCGAGCGCGATCGCGCCCGATCCGCCGATGACGGCAGCGGCGACGGCAGCAGCGACGACGGCGGCGCGCATGCCGCGAGGATACTACGCGACCGCGGCGCGCGCCGCGGCGTCGAGCGCGGCGAGCGTCGGATGGTCGCCGCCCGAGGTCGACACGTAGCGCCAGACTTCGCTGCCGTCGCGCCGAATGGCCGCCGCGCCGCCGAGCTGCCACGGATCGCCCATCAGCTTGCCTTGCCGATGCTTGAGCGCGATCTTGAGCCCGCGCAGCCACGTCGCCGGCTTCAGCATCGTGTCGACGAGCGAGCGGTGAAAGCCCATCGCCCGATAGGTCACGCGCCGCTGATCGGACAAGATCGGCAGATCACCCGTCTGCAGGAGCTCGGCGAAATGGTGCGCCTCTTCGGGCGTGCCGTTGCCGATGACATACGGCGAAACGCCTAGCGCGCGTATCGCTTCGACGTGGGGCCGAAACTCGGCCACCTGCTGCCGGCAGAACATTCAGCCAAAATGGCGCACCCACAAGATCAGCGCCGGCCGTTCTTTCCACAGCTCGCGCGCCGAGAAGCCGTGGCCGCGATCGTCGCGCAGTTCGGCGCCGGCGAGCTCGTCAGGGACGCGCGTCATGTCACGAACGGTAACACGCCGACGCTGTCGCCGGGCTGCACGCCGAGCTGCCGCATCGTCGCTTCGGGCAGGCCGACGTCGCCGCCTTCGAGCCGAAACTGCGAGCCGGCGGCGGCGAAGTGGGGCGCGCGGTCGCGCTCGACCGACACCAGGCCCGTCGGCGCGGCGTCAGCCTCGAGCACGTCCGCGAGCGCCACGACGCGCGCCATCTGCGACGCCTGCACCAGCGTGATGTTGTCGGTCTTGGCGATGAAGTGCGGCCCGCCGTCGAACGGATCGATGCGATTGGCGTACTCGAAGCCGATGCGCCGCAGCATCTTCTCGACGCCTTTGGTCTCGGGTCCGACTTGGCCGACGAGCCCTTGCACCGAGAACGGCAACAGCGAGATGTAGATCGAATCGGCGGGAAACAAGGAGCGAATGAACTCTTTGTTCGACTGCGACAGCCGATCCGCCTCTTGGTAGCTCATGCCCGTGAAGTGGCGGCCGAGCACTTCCCACAAGGGCGACGTCCCGTCCTTTTCGAGCGGCGGCAAGAGCTCCGACAACACCTCGTCGCGGAACTTGGTGCGGTGCAGCCCGATATACAAAAAGCGGACATACGACAGCCACTTGCCGAGCGCGACCGGATTGCGGCGATAGCTCGGATGGAGCACGAGCCCGCCGATCTCCGTCGGGCCGTTGTAGTTGTAGCCGATGCGCAGGACCTTGTGGATGAAGTGCTTGTCGAGCGACTCCGAGTAGCGCTCGTCCTGCATGACGTCGTAGAAGATGTGCGGCGCGCGGCGCGTCCCGTGCTGCGCGTGGATCATCGACGTGCCGATGATGCGCTTCTCGGTCTCGTCGATGAGCACGAACAGGTACTCGCGCTTGAAGACGTCGAGCTGGCCGTTGAACGACTTGCGGCTGTGCTCGATCAGCTCCTCGAGCACGTCGCGGTCATTGGGCAGATTGACCGTGTTGAGGTGCGCCGCGACGGCGTGCAGCCCCTCCAAGTCGTCGGGGAAGACCTCGCGAATGGTAAAAGGCATGCTCTTCTCGACGGAGAACGCAGCCTACACCTGGCCTGCGGGCCAGGCAAGCGGAGCGCCGCCGTCGCTCGGCCACAGCGGAACCGGCGTCGCCGCCGGCAAATTCACGAGGTCGACGAGGAAGCGGCCGAGCGAATCGAGCAGCGGCGGCATCAGGTGACGCGGCTGCAACAGATAGCTGTAGTTGATGATCTTGATCGGCGGTCGTCCCGCCGTCGTGCGCCGCGCGTTCTCTTGGTCGATCCAGTCGAGGATGTGCGGCAGCGCGATGACCGTCGCCCCTTGAATGTCGTGAAAGAGCACGATCGCGCGCCCCTTCAGCGTCAGCAAATGCTTCTCGACGTAGGCTTCGATCTTGGGCGCATTCTTCACTCGCCAATCTTGCGGATCGATGTCCCAGCCGATCGGCTTGATGCCGAGCCCGTCGGTGACCGCCTTGAGCTGCGGGCAATGCGCGCCGTACGGCGTACGAAACAGCTCCGGCCGCTGCCCGGTCGCGTCCTCGATCAGCTTGGCGTTGCCTTCGATCTCTTGCCACGCCTGCTTGATGTAGAAGTGGCCGCACAAAAAGTAATGATGAATCGTATGGTTACCGACTGCGTGGCCGCGCTTCATCTCTTCGCGCAGGAGCGCCTTCGACTTCTCCGCGGCCGCCGAATTGCCCTGCAAGTGCGAGCCGAGCACGAAGAAGATCGCCTTGATGTTGTGCTTGTCGAGCGTGTCGAGCACCGTCGGCGTCTTGTCGATCGCCGGCCCGTCGTCGAAGGTCAGTAGGATCTCGGGCGACGTCTCGGGCGCTTTCGGCTTGGGCGCGGGCGCTTCGGCCGCTTGCGTTGGCGCGGCGACAGGTTTGGCGGCGCTCGCGACCTTCGTGTGCGCCGGTTTACGCGCGTGCGCCGTCGCTGCAGCGACGAAAACGAGCACAAAGCTGAGTCTGAGAACGAACGCGCGCACGAAGGTTCAAGCTACCACTCGAACGCTATGTGGCAACTTCGAGAATCGTTTTGTGCGCGACGACCGGCTAGAACGGAATGTCGTCGTCGCCGCCCGACGGGAACGAATCGCCGCCCGACGGCTCGCCGCCACCGCCGCCGCCGCGCGGAGCGCCGCCGCGCGAGCCGCCGCCGAAGCTGCGACCGCCACCGCCGCCGCCGCCGGTCCACCACCTTCACCGCCGGGGCCGCCGCCAGGTCCGCCGCCGCCGAGGAACTGGATCGTGTTGGCGACGATCTCGGTCATGTATTTCTTTTCGCCCGTGTTCTTGTCGTCCCACGAGCGCGTCTGCAAGCGCCCTTCGACGTAGACCGAGCGGCCTTTGTCGAGGTATTGCGCGCAGTTCTCACCGGTCTTGCCCCAAGCGATCACCTTGTGCCACTCGGTGCGCTCCTGCTTCTGCTGCTGCTTGTCGGTGAAGGTCTCGTTGGTGGCGATTCGCAGCTCGCACACCGCCTGCCCCGACGGCAGATACTTGAGCTCGGGCTTGGCTCCGAGGTTGCCGATGATGATCACCTTGTTCACGCTGGCGGCCATGCTGGCAACATGCTCCCACCGCCCCATCCGGTCAAGTGTTCAGTGTAATCAAAAGGGCGGCGACGCGCGACGTCGTCTGCTACGGTCGCTGCCATGTTCCGAGGCCTCCGCATCGCGGTCGTGATCCCGGCGTTCAACGAGGAATTGAAGGTGGCGCGAACGGTTCGTGACGTGCCGGCGTTCGCCGATCACATCTTGGTCGTCGACGACGCGTCGCGCGACCGCACGTTCGTCGAGGCGGCGCGCGCGCACCGACGCGGGCTCGAGGTCTTGCGCCATCCGCGCAATCGCGGCGTCGGCGCGGCCATCGCCACCGGCTATCGGCGCGCGCTACAGCTCGGCGTCGACGCCGCGGTCGTCATGGCCGGCGACGGGCAGATGGCGCCGGCCGACCTGCCGGCGCTTGCTCGCGCCCATCGTCGACGGCAGCGCCGACTACGTCAAAGGCAACCGCTTCGCGCGCGGCGACGTCTGGCGCGTCATGCCGCCGGCGCGCTTGGTCGGCAACATCGCGCTCTCGCTCGTCACCAAAGTCACGAGCGGCTATTGGCAGCTCTTCGATTCGCAGTGCGGCTACACCGTCGCGTCGGCGCGCGCGCTCGGCGTCATCGACGCCGCCGGCCTCTTTCCGCGCTACGGCTATCCCAACGATCTCTTGGCGCGGCTGCACGCGGCCAAGCTGCGCGTGCGCGACGTGCCGGTGCGCGCGGTCTATGGCGACGGTTGGCGCTCGGGGATTCGGCTGTCGACGGTCGTCTATCCGATGTCGTACGTGCTCGTGCGCTCGTGGCTGCGGCGTTTGTTGACCGACCAGCCGCAGCCGGCGACGACGACGACGACCGCCGCGACGCCGGCCGCCGCCGATTCGTGCGCCTCGGCGTCCTGACGACGTCGTATCCGCGCCACGACGGCGACGCGGCAGGCGCGTTCGTCGCCGGCTTTTGCCGCTGGCTGGCCGCGCGCGTCGGCGACGTCGACGTCCTGTGCGCCGACGGTGCGCGCGCGCTCTTCGCCGACGGCGGCGCGCCGGCCGGCCTCGAGCGCGGTCGTTGGGGCGAGGCGTTGACGTTCTCGGCGCGCCTGGGGCTCGAATGCTTACGGCGCGTAGGTGAATGGGACGCCGTCGTGTCGCACTGGCTCGTCCCGTCGGCGGCCATCGCCGACGTCTGCGTGCGGCAGCGACGGCATGTGGCGATCGCGCACGGCTCCGACGTGCGGCTCTTGCGCCGGCTGCCGGGCGGCGCGCGGCTGGTCCGTCGCATCGCGCGGCGCGCCGATCTCGTCTACGTCGCCGACGCGCTGCGCGTGCCCGGCGCGCCCGGCCGCGTCGTGCCGATGGGCCTCGACGTCGCGCCGATCGTCGCCGCCACCGACGCGATCGCGCGGGCACGCGCTCGTCGGGCGCTGGCCGTCGAAGATGAATTCGTCGTCGCGTTCTTGGGTCGCCTCGTCGCCGTCAAAGGGTGCGATCTGCTGATCGATGCGCTGCCCGCGGGCGCGACGTTGCTCGTCGCCGGCGCTGGCCCCGAGCGCGCAGCGCTGCAGGCGCGCGCGGCCGGTCGGCGCGCCATTCGCTTCCTCGGTCACGTCGCGGGCGCGGCCAAGCTGCAGCTGCTCGCCGCCGCCGACGTGCTCGCCATTCCCTCGCGCGACGACGGCGCACCGACGGTGGCGTTGGAGGCGCTCGCCGCCGGCCTGCCCATCGTCGCCACGCGCGCCGGCGGCCTGCCGGAGCTGCTCGACGCGCGCACGACCCGCTTCGCCGACGCCACCGCGTCCGCGCTCGCCGCCGCGCTGACCGGGCTTCGCGATGACGCGCCATTGCGTGCGCGACTGGCGGTTGCGGCGCGCGCACTCGCTTCCACGCACGATTGGGCACACGTCGGTCCGGCGTTATGGGGCGATACGGGAGCGGAAGTAGGCGGTTGCGTCCGTGTTTTCCCTGTGTGAATAATTTTACAGGGATGACGACCTCGACAGACTGTGACGTCACCTTCGTCGTGCGCGCCTTGGACGACGAGGAGCGCGTGGGGCACTGTCTTCGCCGCATCGCCGCCTATTTGTCTGCGCACGAGCTGCGCGCCGAGATCCTCGTCGCCGACGAAGGCTCGGGCGACAACACGGTCGCGGTCGCGATCTTGTTGCGCCGGCAAATCGGCGAGATCGTTGTCGTTCACTCGACGCCGGGCAACGGCTTGCACGACGCCTGTCAGCGCGCCCGCGGCCGCATCGTCATCTGCGCCGACGCCCGCATCGACGCGCCGTTGGCGGCGCTCGGTTACGCGCTCGGCCGCTTGCGCGACGGTCGTGATGTCGTCGCGCTCGGCGGGCGTTATCTCGTGTTCCGGCGCACGTTGGCGTGGCGCGCGTTGCCGGCGTTGATCGGCCGGCGCGACTTCGTGGCGGTCGAGCGCCGTTTCGTCCGCCGGGCGCGTTCGCTCGGGCTCGCCTGTGCCGTGACCAAGCGCCCGGTGGCTCGACGCAGCTGGCGTCGCCTCTTCGCCGCGTTTCTGCCGCAAACGACGAACCTTTAGTCCGCCTGAGTCTTGCGGGCGGTTGGCTAGCACGCGACCTCGGGCGATGCTAAATTGGGCGGATGAACCTGCTCGCGACGCCGGGAACGATCCTGCTCGCCATCCTGGCGTTAGGGGTGCTCATCATTGTCCACGAAGGCGGCCACTTTCTCGTGGCGCGGCTGTCGGGGATGCGGGTGGACCGCTTCTCGATCGGCTTCGGGCCGGTGCTGTGGAGCGTCAAGCGCGGCGAGACGATCTACCAATTCGCCGCCGTTCCGCTCGGTGGGTACGTACAGATTGCCGGGCTGAACCCGGGCGAAGAGGGCATGACGGCGGACGATCCGCGCGCCTATCCCAATCGCCCGGTGTGGCAGCGGCTGGCGACGATCTTCGCCGGGCCGGGCACGAACTATCTGTTCGCGGTGTTGCTGCTCCTCGGCATGTTCTTCGCGTGGGGCGTTCCCGGGCCGGGCAAGTCGCCGGTGGTGGGCGAGCTCGTCGAAGGTAAGCCGGCGGCGGCCGCGGGTTTCCAGCCGGAGGACGAGATTGTCGCGGTGTCCGGGACGGCGGTCAAAGACGTGGCCGACGTGCTGCCACTGGTGAACGCGTCGAAGGGGCAGCCGATCAGCGTCGACATTCGCCGCGCGGGCCAGCCGATGACGTTGAAGGTGACGCCGCAACTCGACGGCGGTGAATATCGCATCGGCGTGCAGCTCGACGTGACGACGATCTGGGAGCAGGTGCCGGCCGGTCAGCGCGTCGAACGGGCGCTCGTGTATCCCATCGAATATTCGCGCTTCGTCCTGCACACCATGGCCGAGGGCGGCATCAAGAACATCGTCAAGCATGGCTCGGGTCCGGTCGGCATCGTCAAAGAGATGCGCAAGCGGATCGAGAACGGGCCGCGCCAGGCGTTCATGGTCATCGCGCTCATCAGCATCTATCTCGGCCTGTTCAACCTGTTGCCGCTGCCGGGGCTCGATGGCGGGCGCTTGGCGTTTCTGGCGTGGGAAGCGATCTCGCGGCGGCGTGTGAATCAGCGCATCGAAGCGACGATTCACATGGTCGGCGTGCTCTCGTTCTTGACGCTCATCGTCTTCATCACCTTCAAGAACGACCTGCACTTCGGCAAGATCCTCAGCTTGTTTCATCGGTAATGCGCAAACGTCCGGGACCGGTCGGTCGTCGCGCGCGGCGCCCGTCAGAGCTTCCGGGCGACACCAAAGAGCAGATTCTCGCCGTCGCCGAGGAGCTCTTCGCGCAGAAGGGGTTCGCGGGCGTGCGCACGCACGAGATCGCCGAGCGCGCGGGCGTCAACAAGGCGATGATTTACTATTGGTTTCAGTCGAAAGAGCAGCTCTTGCGCGCGGTCTTGCAGAAGATCTTGTTCGAGCTCATCGCGCTGTCGCAGGAGATTTTGGCGCGGAAGCTGCCGCCGCCGCAGGTGCTCGAGGAGTTTTATCGCGGCTTCTTTTATTACGTCGCGCGCCATCGCAATTTCTCGCGGCTGACGACGATGGATCTCGGCTCCGAAGGCGGCTATTTGCGCACGATGTTCGAGAGCTTCTTTCGCCCGCTGTTCGATCGCGGCGTGAAGTTCATCGACACGGCCGTGGCGCGCGGCGAGCTCAAGGCCGTCAATGCGCGGCAGCTCCTGATTACGATCTACGGCATGACGATCGCCTATTTCGCGGACGCGAATCAGGTGGCGCTGTTGTACGGCGTCGAGGATGCGCTCGACGAGAAGCTGCTCGCCGAGCGGCTGCAGGCGAACCTCGATTTCATCTTCGCGGCGGTCGGCGGCAAGCGGACGCCGGCGCGGTCGGCGTCGTGATGACGCGCAACCCGTGCTCGTTGCAGGCGCTGCATGTGGGGGCGCACGTCGGCGCTGCGAGACCAAGCCCGCTATAAACCAATCACGCTGTTGCGCGATCCACCCCTGGCCGGCCCGACGGAGCTCCAGCGCCCGCGGGCACAGCCCGCCCGGGCGCTTCCGCCGCACGCCGCAACCACGAGCTGACCGCCCGGCGCCGCTAAGCCGCGGTCGACCAACCGACCGGCGCCGCTAAGCGTCGGGCCGACCGGCGCCGCGCCGCCGCCGCCGCCGCCGCCGCGCGCCCCTACGGATCATCCGTCGGCGTCGGCGCCGCCCGTCCGGCCGGGCGCGACGCCGCCAGCCACGCCCCCCAGCCGACGCCGGCGATGGTCACGACCGCGCCCACGATCGCCGTCGGCCCCGACCGCTCGCCGTACAACAGCCGGCCCAGCAGCAAGGTCGCGACCGGCGTCAGCTGAAACAGCACGCCCGCCGCCGCCGCCGGCAGATCGCGCAAGGCCTGCGTCATCATCAGCTGCGCCGCCACCGCCGTCACGCCCATCGCCACGAGCAGCGGCCAGTCGCGCGCCGCCGGCGTCACCCACTGTCGCGCCGTCGGAATCCCGGTAAACAGCGCGCCGAGCAGACAGAAGGCGCAAAAGATCTCCCACGCGCCGTCGGTCTTGCGCACCTGCCGAATCGTCGCCACCGCCGCGCCCGACAGCACCGACGACAGGATTCCGACGAGCGGCCAGCCGCCGAGCACGGTCGCGCCCGGCGGCGCGCGGCCGACGATGACGAGCGCCACGCCCGCCGTCGTCACGACGAGCGCCACGAACGTGCCGGGCCCGATCGCTTCGCCGAGGAACAGCCAGGCAAAGAGCGCGGTAAACACCGGCGCCGTGTAGTTCAAGAGCGTCGCCAACCCGACGTCGAGGTGCTCGATCGCCAAGAAGTAGCAGAGCACGGCCGTGCCGCCGAAGAGGCCGCGCAGGAAAAGGCCGCGCCAGTTGTGCGGTCGCAGCCTGAGGCGCGTCGCCGCCAACGCCACCGCCACCAAGCCGCAGATGAAGCGCACGAACGCCACTTCCGGCCCGGGAATCCGCGACGCCGACGCCTTGGCCAAGAGCGCCATGACGCTGAACAGCAGCGCCGCCGCGGTCATGAGCGCCGTGGCGACGGCGGCCGGCCGGCGATTCATGTTACTCGTAGGCGCGATGTTGGCGCTCCTGTTGCTCGTGCTCACTCGCGACGGCGTCATTCATCGGCTGCAAGACGGGCGCGAGCAGAGCATACAAGCGGCGCCGCAGGCCAGCGCCGTCGCCACGCTCGCGGACGGTCGCGTCGCCGTGCTCGCCGGCGCGCGGCTGACGATCGCCGCCGACGGCGCCGCCGCGCGCAACCGCACGATTCCCGGCCACTTCGGCGACGTCAAGGCGCTCGCCGGCGGTCGCGCGTTGTGGGCGCTCGTCGGCGACGGCGCCGTGCGCATCGACGTGTCGAGCGGGCAGCGCGAGCGCGTCGTCACGTTGCCGCGCGCCCATCGCCTCGCCGTCGATCGCGCCGGCGACGCG
The DNA here is from genome assembly GCA_963785725.1 of uncultured delta proteobacterium. GTDB lineage: Bacteria > Myxococcota_A > Polyangia > Palsa-1104 > Palsa-1104 > JAQBQH01. The sequence continues at coordinate 125,240 of CAWAWS010000014.1, forward strand.
CTCTTCGTCGAGGCCGACGGCGTCATCGTCGAGGCCGGCACGTCGCGCAGCTGGCGCGTGCCCGGCCGGCCGATCGCGCTCGCCGCCGCCGCCGGCAAGCTATGGATCGCGACGAAGGAGGGCCCGCTGTTCGAGATCGATCGCGCGACCGCGAGCCAACGCGACCTCGGCCTCGGCAACTGGTTTGGCACGCTCGGCCTGGCAGCGACCGCCGACGGCCAGCTGTTCGCGGTGACAGTCGCCGGCAAATTGTGGCGCATCGACCCGCAACGACGTGAAAAAACGATCGTGAGCATGGACGGCTGGCAAGGCGCGATCGATATCGCAGTCTTACGCTAAACTCGGAACCTCGTGGGACGCGCGCAGAAACATACCGGCGAGCAGCTGGAATTCATCGAAGGCAGCGCCGCCGAGATGGACGAGCGGCTGGCCGAAATCTTGAGCCGCATGCCGACCGATCCCGGCGTGTACCTCATGAAGGACCGCAAAGGCCGCATCATCTACGTCGGCAAAGCGGCGAATCTGAAGCTGCGCGTGCGCCAGTATTTCAATCGCACCGACACGCGCGATTTCGTGCCGCTGCTCGGGCGCATCCTCGGCGACATCGAGACGGTCATCACCAACAACGAGAAAGAGGCGCTGCTCCTCGAGAACAACCTCATCAAGCAGCATCAGCCGCGCTTCAACGTCAAGCTGGCGGACGACAAGAACTTCCTCGTCTTGCGGCTCGATCCGAAGGCGCGCTATCCGCGGCTCGAGGTCACGCGCCGCATCGGTCAAGACGGCGCCAAATATTTCGGGCCCTATCATTCGGCGTCGAGCTGTCGGGCGACGCTGACGGTGGTCAATCGCCACTTCAAGCTGCGCACCTGCACCGACGCGGTCCTGAATTCGCGGCGCCGCCCGTGTCTGCAATATCAGATCAAGCGCTGCGACGCGCCTTGCGTGTATCCGATTCCCGACGAGGAATACGCCAAGCAAGTGCAAGACGTGGCGCTCTTTCTCGAAGGCAAGGACGACGAGCTGCTGAAGCGCTTGAGCGGCCGCATGCGCACGCGCGGCGACTGACGAGCAGTACGAGATCGCCGGCGCCGTGCGCGATCAGATTCGCGCGCTCGAAAAGACGCTGGAAGAGCAGCGCGTCGTCTCGCACGACATGCGCGATCAGGATGTCTTCGGCCTCTATCGCGAGGGCGAGCTGGTCGAGATGGTCGTGCTCAGCATTCGTAACGGCAAGCTGCTCGGCCGGCGCAATTTTTCGCTCAAGGGCCAGGAGTTTCCGACGGCCGAGATCTTGTCGTCGTTCGTGTCGCTCTATTACGAGCTGGGCTCGTTCATCCCCGACGAGGTCCTGCTGCCGGACGCGGTCGAGGACGCCGCGGTGAAGGCCGAGTGGCTCACCGAGAAGCGCTCGGGCACGCCGACGGCCGACGACGCGCAGACCAAGCGCGCACCGCGCAAAGTCGAGGTCATGGTGCCGCAGCGCGGTCAGCGGCACGATCTCATCATCCTCGCGCAGAAGAACGCGGCGTCGTCGTTCGTCACGCGGCGCGACAAGTCGCGCGACACCGAAGCGGCGCTCGTGAAGCTGCAGCAGCGGTTGAGCTTGAAGCGGCTGCCGAAACGCGTCGAATGCTTCGACATCTCGCACATTCAAGGCACGGCGACGGTGGCGTCGATGGTCGTGTTCTTGGACGGCGAGCCGGCGAAGGCGGAGTACCGCACGTTCAAGGTCAAGAGCGCGACGAACGACGACTTCGCGTCGATGTACGAAGTGCTGTCGCGCCGCTTTCGCCGCTCGAAGACCGCCGACGACAACGTGCAAAAGAAGGGCTGGGTCGTGCCCGATTTGCTGGTCATCGACGGCGGCAAAGGGCAGCTGTCGACCGCGGTGGCGGCGTTGAAGGACGCGCAGATCGATCTCGGCATGAACGGCATGGACGTCGTGTCGTTGGCCAAGGAGCGCGAGGACGAAGGCGGCGAGAAGCAGCCCGATCGCGTGTTTCGCATGAACGCCAAAGATCCGATCAAGCTGCGCGCCAACACGTCCGAGATGTTCCTGCTGTCGCGGATTCGCGACGAGGCGCATCGCTTCGCCGTGACGTTCCACAAGAAGCTGCGCCGGCGGCGCACGCTGCGTTCGGCGCTGGAAGACGTGCCGGGCGTCGGTCAGAAGCGCCAGCGCGAGCTGCTCAAGCACTTCGGCGCCATCAAGAACGTGCGCGTGGCGACGGTCGAGGAGCTGCATGCGCGCGCCGGGAATGACGCGCGCGGCGGCCGAGGCGGTCGTGCGCTACTTCCGCGGCGAGGGCGAGCTCTTGCCGAAAGCCGAGGGCGAAGCGACCGCCGAGCCGCGCGACGACGTGGCCGAAGACGCCGCCGCCCAAGAATTGGCGCAGCTGGCCCCGGACGAAGCCGGCGCAGCGACGGAAGACGACGCGGTCTCGGCGATTGACGAAGAAGAGTAGGCTGCCGCCGATCGTCATCTGGTTCGGCGTCGTGTCGCTCTTGACCGATGTCGGCACCGAGATGATCTATCCGCTCTTGCCGCTGTTCTTGGCCGACGTGCTGCACGCGCCGCGCACGTTCATCGGCGCCGTCGAAGGCGCGGCCGAGGCGACGGCGTCGCTCTTGAAGCTGGTGTCCGGCCGCTGGAGTGATCGGCTGCGGCGGCGTAAGCCGTTGACGGTCGCGGGTTACGGCTTGTCGTCGCTGGTGCGGCCGCTCGTCGGTCTGGCGCTGCAGCCGTGGCACGTGCTGGCGACGCGCGTCGTCGATCGCGTCGGCAAAGGCTTGCGCGGCAGCCCGCGCGATGCGCTGCTCGCCGACGCCACGCCGCCCGAAGAGCGCGGCCGCGCCTACGGATTCCACCAGGCCATGGACAACGCCGGCGCGCTCATCGGCCCGCTGTTGGCGACGACGCTGATCGCGCTCGGCCTCGGGCTGCGCAAGGTGTTCCTGCTCGCCGCCGTGCCGGGCGCGCTGGCGATGACGACCCTCGTCTTCGGCGTGCGCGAAGAGACGATCGCGCAGCCGAACACGCCAAAGCCGACCCACTCCGCGACGAAGCCGCCGCTGGGCCCGACGCTGCACCGCTATTTCGTGGCCGTGGCGCTGTTCGGGCTCGGTAACTCCTCGGACGCGTTCTTGCTCTTGCGCGCACAACAGTGCGGCGTGGCCGTCGCGCTCATTCCGCTCTTGTGGATGGCGCACAACGGCACGAAAGCGGCGCTGTCGACGTGGGGCGGCGCGCTGTCCGATCGCATCGGTCGTCGCCGCCTCATCGTCGCCGGCTGGCTGCTCTACGCCGTGACCTATCTCGCGTTCGGGTTCGCGTCGCGGCCGTGGCAGATCTGGGCGCTCTTCATCGGCTACGGCCTCTATTATTCGCTCGTCGAAGGCGCGGAGAAGGCGCTCGTGGCCGAGCTGTCACCGACGGGCGCGCGCGGTCGCGCCTTCGGCTGGTTCAACGCCGTCGTCGGCTTGGCGGCGCTGCCGGCGTCGTTGGCGTTCGGCGCGCTCGCCGATCACGCCGGCGCGCGCGTGGCGTTTACGGCGTCGGCGGCGCTGGCGGCGCTGGCGAGCCTGTGGCTGGCGCTGGCGGTGCGTCCGTCGGCGCCGGCGCCGCGGCCGCAGCCGGATCGGTAATGTCGATCGCCGGCAGCTCGTCGATGCGCGGCATGACCACGATCTCGATGCGACGGTTGTGCGCGCGCTGGTCGGGGTCGTCGTTGTCGCCGAGCGCGTCGAACTCGGAGTAGCCGGCGGCCGCCAAGTGGCGCGGATCGACGCCCTCGGCCTGCAGAAAACGCACGACCGTGACCGCGCGCGCCGTCGAGAGCTCCCAATTTCCCGCGAACGGCGAGCTCTTGATCGGCTTGTTGTCGGTGTGCCCAGCGACGACGAAGTCGCGATCGGGGATCTCCTTGAGCGCCAGCGCCACCTGCTTGAGCGCCGTCTGCCCCGCCGTCTTCAGCGCCGTTTGACCGGGATCGAACAAGATGGCGTCGCCCAAATGCACGAGCATCTTGCCTTTGCGCACGTCGACCGAGAGCGTGCCGGCGCCGATGGCGTCGCGCAGCCGGGCGACGAGCGTGCGATAGAGCTCACTGCGCTGCTCGGACTGGGCGTGCGCGCGGCGGAGCGCGTCCATCTCGCGCTCGGTCGCCGACAGATTCTTCGCCAGCGTGCGCGCGTTGCCTTCTAGCGTCGTGATCTGCTCGTCGCGCTGCTCGAGGTCGCGCTTGCGATCGGACAGCCGCGCGGTCGCGGCGCCGAGCTCGACTTGCGTGTGCGAGAGCTCGGCCTGGCACTTCTCGGCCTCGGTCGTGCGCTGGTTGTATTCGGCTTGCGTCACGCCACAACCGGCGAGCACGCACCCTATCGCTAGGCATGAGAGTCGAGAAGGCACGGCAGCTTAGCTTGAACGAGCAGCGCGAAAATTGACAGGTGTGTCTACGTACGTAAGTATCCTACATCATGCCATCACGTTCTGAGCGGGCCATCCAAGTTGGCGCCACCGGTTCGCGCGGCCGCGAGGTCGCCGGCATCGTCCTGTTGGGGCTGGCGCTGTTCGTCGGGCTGAGCGTCGTCTCACTGCAGCTCGGCTCGGGCACGCTGATGGGACCGTGCGGCGCGACCGTCGGCCTCGGCGTTTACGCGCTGTGCGGCATCGGCTCGTACCTCGTCGCGTTCGGGCTCGGCTTCGCGGCGCTGCGCTGCCTGCAAGGTCAGCCGGTGCGCGTGAAGTCGGTCGCGTTCTGGGCGGCGCTGTCGGGCGGCGTCGCGGCGGCGATACTGCTGCATTTGGCGCTCGGCGCGCATCGTCTGCGCGGCCACTCGCCGGGCGGAATCGTCGGCGAATACGGCGCCGAGCTGATGATCTCGTTCGTCGGCCGCGTCGGCGCCGTGCTCTTCGGCTTCGTGCTCTTGGCGGTGGCGTTGGTGCTGTCGACGCCGCTGTCGCTGCGCTCGATCGTCGAGCTGACGTTGTCGAGCCTCAAAGGTGGCCTGGCGCTCTTGGGTCGCACGGTGGCGTCGATCTTCCCGGCGCACGACGAAGAGGACGACGAGCGCGACGTCGCGGAAAAGCCGGCGCCGAAGAAGCGGTCGCGCAAAGAGGCCGACGACACGGTGTCGGCGCCGATGGCGGCGGGCGAGCTCGCCATCGACGTCGACCTCGACGACGCGAAAGCGCTCGATGGGAAGAACGAGCCGAAGATCAACGAGCCGAAGATCCTCGAGCGGGCGCGGCTGCCGAAGAAGCGGCGCGACGATGATGCGCAGATCGTGAAGCTGGCGGCGGCGCAGATGGCGGCGGTCGAAGAGTCGGCGCCGGTCGAGATCATCGAGAACGAGCGGACGGAATTGTCGCCGCTGGCGCCGGCCGCGCCGATCGGCGAGCTGCCGCAAATGGGGCCGAAGATCGTCGAGCCGCTGGCCATGAAGAAGGAGAAGCTGGCGCAAAAGCCGGTCGAAGGTCCGAAGGTCGACTTCATTCCGGCGGCGGGCGGCTATCACTTGCCGGAGCTGGCGCTGCTCGATTACGAGGAGTCGCACGAAGACAAGATCGACAAGGGCGCGATGCTGGCGCTGGCCGACAAGCTGCAAAAGACGCTCGCGGACTACGGCGTCAAAGGCACGGTCGCCGAGATTCATCCCGGCCCCGTCGTCACGATGTACGAGTTCATTCCGGCGCCGGGCACGAAGCTGTCGAAGATCTCGGCGCTGTCGAACGACCTGGCGATGTCGCTGCAGGCGCTGCGCGTGCGTATCGTGGCGCCGATTCCGGGCAAGGGCTCGGTCGGCATCGAGGTGCCGAACAAGACGCGCGCGACCGTGTTCCTGAAGGAAATTCTCGTCGACGAGGACGTTCAGAAGCAGAAGTCGAAGCTGACGATCGGGCTCGGCAAGGACATCGCCGGCAAGCCGGTCGCGGTCGATCTGGCGAAGATGCCGCACTTGCTCGTCGCCGGCACCACCGGCTCGGGCAAGTCGGTCGCGGTCAACGGCATGATCTGCAGCGTGCTCTTCAACAGCACGCCCGAAGAAGTGCGCATGATCATGATCGATCCGAAGATGGTCGAGCTCTCGATCTACGAGGGCATTCCGCATCTGCTCTTGCCCGTCGTCACCGATCCGAAGAAGGCGAACCTGGCGCTGCGCTGGGCCGTCGACGAGATGGAGCGGCGCTACGAGCTGGTGTCGAAGGCGGGCGTGCGCGACATCTTGTCGTACAACAAGAAGGTCGAGAAGCAGCTCGCCGACGCGCCGGCGGTCAGCGACGAGCCGAAGATCAAGATCTTCGTCGAGGACGACGACGGTCAGCGCAGCGAGGTCGAGGTCGCGGCCAACGAAGAGGCGGTGCGCGAGGCCGGCGGCGTCGTCAACGGCGAGATCCACGACGAGATCTCGGCGGCGGTCGCGGCCATGCAGAAGCAGAAAGAGGACGCGAATTCGCTGCCGCGTAAATTGCCGTACATCCTCGTCATCATCGACGAGTTCGCCGACCTGATGATGGTGGCGCCGAAGGACGTCGAGACCTCGGTCGCGCGCATCGCGCAGAAGGCGCGCGCCGTCGGCATTCACCTGCTGCTGGCGACGCAGCGGCCGTCGGTGGACGTCATCACCGGGCTCATCAAGGCGAACTTCCCGTCGCGCATCGCGTTCCAGGTGGCGTCGAAGATCGACTCGCGCACGATTCTCGGATCAGCAGGGCGCCGAGAACCTGCTCGGCATGGGCGACATGCTGTTCACCGATCGCGGCCAGGCGCTGCGCCGCGTGCACGGCGCGCTCGTGACCGACACCGAGATCAAGCGCATGGTCGACTTCCTGAAGCTGCAGGGACAGCCGGTCTACGACATGGACATCCTGAAGCCGCGCGCCGAGGAAGAGGGCGAAGACGGCGGCGGCTTGCCGACGGACGACAGCCAAGATCCGGTCTACGATCAGGCGGTGCGGCTGGTGTGCGAGACGCGGCTGGCGTCGGTGTCGATGATTCAGCGGCGGCTGCAGATCGGGTTCAACCGCGCGTCGCGCTTGGTCGAGCGGATGGAGCGAGACGGCATCGTCGGCGCGCCCAACGGCTCGAAGCCGCGCGAAGTGCTCGCCCAAGCCATCTAGATCGTCAACTTGCCTGACTAAATGGTCAAGCGCGCTTGACTACATGGTCAAGTAGGTTGACGACGTTCGTGATCGTCAACTTGCCTGACTAAATGGTCAAGCGCGCTTGACTACATGGTCAAGTAGGTTGACGAAACCGTCAAACCTCCGTGTGTTGGTCGAAGAGCGGGAGCTGGCCGTCGGGGGCGCCGAAGCGGCGCTCGAGCGCGCGGCGCCAGGCGGCGACCACGTCGTCTTCGCCGAGGCCGCCGAGCTCGCTGGCCGCTTGCCGGGCCAGCTCCAGGCGCTCCGCCGGTGTCAGTTGCAACAGTCGATGCACCAGATCGTCCATATGTAGGTGCAGTCGCAATAAACGGGCCGCGCGAGCGTCTATACTCTCGCCATGCGGAAAATCGCCTTCGTAATAGTGACGATGACGGCGCTCGCGGGTGTCGCGCGGGCGCAGGCCAAGCCGACCGAGACGGCGGCGACGCTCGTCGCGCGCGTGCAGAAGTATTACGACTCGACCAAAGATCTGCATGCGACGTTCGAGCAGCAGATCGACTCGGCGTCGCGTGGCGCGCAAAAGGCGTCGGGCGAGGTGTGGCTGAAGAAGCCGGGCAAGATGCGCTGGGATTACGCCAAGCCCGAGAAGAAGCTGATGGTGTCCGACGGCGGCACGCTGTGGGTGTACGAGCCCGAGGACGAGCAGGCGTTCAAGCAGTCGCTCAAGGACAACGCGCTGCCGGCGCAGGTGTCGTTCCTGCTCGGCGAAGGCAAGCTGGCGCAGGAGTTCGACGCCACGTTCACGAAGGTCGACGGGCTGGCCGCCGACGAGCTGGCGTTGAAGATGGTGCCGAAGACGGGGACGGCGGCCTATCGCTACATCGTGTTCATCGTCGACGAGAAGTCGGGGATGGTGAAGCAGACGATCATTTATGATCAGACGGGCGCCACCAATCGCCTGCGCTTCGGCGACGTGCAGCAGAACCGCGGCGTCGAGGATGGCAAGTTCAAGTTCGCGCCGCCGTCGGGCACGAAGATCCTGACGCCGCCGAAGTAGCCGCGCCGCCATCGGGCACGAAGATCCTGACGCCGCCGAAGTAGCCGCGCCGCGCCCTCGCTGTCGAATCTGCACGCGTCTCCGGCGATTGCGCGGTGTCAGCCGGCGTCGCTTACCTGTGCTCGATGTAGGCGCCGCTTTCGCCAGCGGTCGCTAAAGTTCGCCCGCCTAGTCCCGATGTCTTTCGGGAGGCTCGTAATGCGGCAAGTGTTGGTGGCGATCTTATTGGCGTGCGCGGCAGGCTGCGGTGGCGGCGGCAGCGATCACGTTTCGGTTACGAATGAGCCGCCTGCCGACATGGCGCAGGTCGGTGTCGATCTAGGCGGCGCGACGACTCATGTCGCCAAGGTCTCATTTCACCTGACGGGAGTTCAATAATGCGCCGCTCGCTGATGTGGGGCGCGCTCGCGTTGTCGCTCGCCGTGCCCGCGGTCGCGTTCGCCGAGCCCGGCGAAGGCAGCTTCACGCCGGCCAGCCTGCTCGTGCCCATTCGCAAAGTGACGCTCGAAGGCGCCGCCGGCTCGTCGACGCTCTATTCCTGCGATCCGACCGCGAGCAACGACTGTCTCGTCGACGTCGCCGACAACACGGCGCTGGCCAAGCTGTTCGCGCAGCCGGCGATGATCAACGTCGGCACCTACGATTCGGTCGGCGTCTACAACTGCAGCAGCGGCGAGCCGTCGTTCACCGCCAAGGTCAAAGGCACCGTCGTCCTCAGCGGCGTCACCTGGTACACCGCCGGCGCCAACGTGCTCTCCAGCGACGTCGCCGACTATGACTACGTCAGCGTCTCGTTCGCCGGCTGCAAGAACGGCCCCGCGCTGCCCGCGCCGGTGACGCTCAAAGAGGGCGACGACCTCGACGTCAGCGCGTTCTTCACGCTCGCCAACGTCGCCTGGGTGTCGTCGGGCCTGCAGACGGCGGGCGCCTGCGCGCTCACGCCGAGCGGCACGCCGCGCAACGTCTGCGTCGCCCTGCCCGCGCTCGTGCCGTTCATGGGCACCGCGGCGCCGACCGTCGAAACCTATTACGTCACCGAAGATCCGAGCGACACCGACGCGGCGAAGGCGGGCGGCCAGGTGCTGCTGCTCGTCGACAGCGCGTCCAACGTCTTCGGCGGCTTTCTGCGCCAGCTGTTCTCGGCGACGTCGCGCCCGCCGTCGGTGAGCTATGACGCGTCGCTCGTCAGCATCGTCGTCAACGCCGACGGCACCGATTACACCGCCATGACCGCGGGCCCGACGGCCGGCAGCTACGGCGTCGAATTCCCCGCGTTCCAGCGCCAGACGCACGACGGCGGCTACTTGCAGGCCGGCTCGTCGACGCCGACGCCGTACCGCGCCGTCCGCAAGTAGCGCGCCGCTCGCCGCACGACTCCGCCGCAACTTCGCCCGCCGTCAGCGACTACGTTCGCCGCCACAAAACGTGCGCAACTTCATTCGCCCGCGCCTACGTAACTCCGTTCGCGGCTGGCGATTACGTTCGCACGCCATTCGCCGCCAGCGAACGTAACGCCGTTCGCAGCTGGCGATTACGTCCGCAACTTCATCCGCCGCTAGTGATTTTCGTTCGCAATTCCGCTCGCTGCCGGCGATGCGCTCGCCGCTCCATCGCGCGCGCTGCCAACGATGGCGCTGTAACGGCCGCTGTCTGCCGCGCTCACGGCGAACGCCGTTTACGCGCCGGCGATGAGCACGATCACGCCGGCGACCGTCGCTGCCACCGCGCCGAAGCGCGGCGCGCTCCAACGCTCCTCCTGATACAGCAGCGCAAACGGCACCGACATCAGCGGCGCCAACGATGACAGCGTCGCGCCCACCGCCAGATCCGTGTGCGTCAGCCCGTACACGAACAGCGACGAGCCGACGCACGTCTCCGCCAGCGACACCGGGATCAGCATGAGATAGGTGCCGCGCGCCGCCTTGCGATCGACGCTGGGCGGCTTCGTCAGCGCCGTGGTCACGGCCAGAATCGGCCAGGCGCACAAAAAGCGCGTCAGGTTCGCCTGCCACGGATCGAGGCCGGCGCCGCCATGCTTGGTGGCGACCGTGTTGCCCGCCCACAGCACCGACGTCAGCAGCGCCAGCAGAATGCCCTGGCGCGCCTCTTTCGCCGACGACTGCTGGTGCTCGTGCTCGTCGGCCGCTTGCGGCGCCAGCGCGATGAGCGCGATGACGCCACCGACGCACAAGACGGTCCCGCCGGCGCGCACGAGGCCGAAGCGCTCGCTGCCGAAGAACGCGCCCGCGAGCGCCGCCCACAGCGGATACGACGACGCGATCGCCAGCGCCGTCGTCACGCCCACGCGACGCGCGGCCGCGAAGAAGACGTTGTCGGCGAACGCGTACGAGCACAGCACCGACGCCGCCAGCCAAAACGCCGCGTGGCCGCCGATGCCGGCGAAGACGTGACCGCGCGTCGTCGCGATCGTGGCCAGCGCGAAGATCGGCAGCACCGTCGTCGCGCGCGTCAGATTCACGCGCGCCGATCCAATCGTGCGCGACGCCAACGCGTAGCGCGTCGAGGCGAACGCCCACAGCGCCGCCGACACCAGCGCCGCGATCGCGCCCGTCACGACCGCCGCAACTTCGCAGGACGACGCACGTTACAAGAGCGGCGCGATCTCGGCCGACTTCGGGAACACGCCGTAGATGCCGCCGGTGTGCACGAAGCAGATGCGCTCGCCGAAGATCTTGGGATCGCGCGCCAGCTCCGCCTGCAGGCCGTGAAACGCCTTGCCCGTGTACACCGGATCGAGGATGAGGCCGCTCAGCCGCGCCACATCGCGCAGCGTCGCCAGCTCCTCCGGTCGCGACTTGGCGTAGCCGATGCCGACGTGGCCATCGCAAATCTCGATCTCGTCGCGATCGAACGTCAGCGGCAGCGACCACTGCGCGATCGCCTGCTCGACGATCTCGCCGATGGCCGCCACGAAGTAGGCCTTGTCGTCGCAGACGTTGATGCCGACGGCGCGCCACGGCAGCTCGAGCAGCTTGATGCCGAGGATGATCCCGGCGCCGGTGCCGCCCGATCCGGCGGCATAGACGATCGTGAGCGGCTGGTCGCCCAGCTGCTCGGCGAGCTCCTCGACGCAGCCGACGTAACCCCACGCGCCGAGCGCGTTCGAGCCGCCTTCGGGGATGATGTAGGCCTTGCGCGCTTGCGCCAACAGCTGACCTTGCGCTTCGACGAACAGCTGCGCCCGCCGCTTGTACTCCTCGCGGCTCACCCAGCGAATATCGGCGCCGACGAGCTGATCGAGCAAGATGTTGGCCTCGCTCGCCGGCGGATTCTTCGGATCGTCGGTGCGCAGCAGCAGATGCGCGCGCAAGCCGAGCTCGGCGGCCGCGATCGCCGTCGCGCGGCAGTGGTTCGACTGCTCGCCGCCGCAGGTGATGACCGTGTCCGCGCCCTGCGCCAGCGCCTCGGCGAGCAGGAACTCGAGCTTGCGGATCTTGTTGCCGCTCAGCGTCGAGCCGGTCAGATCGTCGCGCTTGACCACGAGCTCGACGCCCAGCTTCTGCGCCAGCCGCGGCGCCGGCTCGACCGGCGTCGGCAAGCGCGCGCGACGCACACGTTCGGGATACGCAATCATCGTCTAATCCGCCTGCACGAACGGGTTATGGCGCGCTTCGTCGCCGATCGTCGTCTTGGGGCCATGCCCGCAGATGACCGCCGTATCCGGATCGAGCGTGTACAGCCGCTCCTTGATCGACCGCTCGATGGTCGCGTAATCGCCGCCGGGCAAGTCGGTGCGGCCGATCGACCGCTGAAACAGCGTGTCGCCCGCCAGCAGCAGCGGACCTTCGCTCGACTCGACGGCAAAGCAGCAGCTGCCCGGCGTGTGCCCCGGCGTGTGAATGACCTGCGCGTTGGACTTGCCGTAGGCCAGCGTCTCGCCGTCTTTGAGCCAATGCTCGACGGGCGTCGACTGCCGCGGCCGCCAACCGAACATGCCCGCCTGCTGCGCAAACGCGTCGTACAGGAACTGGTCGCCTTGGTGCAGCGCCACCGTCCCGCCCGCGGCCTCTTTGACGTCGCGCGTCTCGTAGATGTGATCGAGATGCGCGTGCGTGTGGATGATCCACTTCACCGTCAAATCGTAGTGCCGCACGACCTCCAGGATGCGCGCGTGGTCGCCGCCGGGGTCGACGACGATCGCCTCCTTCGTGTCACCGCAGGCGACGATGGCGCAGTTGCACTGAAAGGCGCCGACGGGAAATGTCTCGAGGAGCTGCATGCTGGTCATGGTTGAGTCGCCTGAAATGATCCGCTGTCGAGGGTGATGAAGGGCTTGCCGTCCGATTCGAGCGCGACATCGGCGACGGTGCCTTTGATGACGGCGTTGGGCGCGCCGCTGACTTGGCTGAAGGTGATGTTGCCCGTGGCGAAGGTGGCCGTCGTCGGGCTGGCGCCGCCGGTGCTGGCGTCGGGCCCGATGATGAAGAACACGACCGGGCCGTTCACGGTCGACGGATAGGTCGTTCCCGCTTGCACGTCGCCGGCGATCCACTCGATGCGAAAGCCGCGTAAGTCGTCGGGTCCGGTGGCCTGCGCGCCGACGGCCGTGACGGTGCCGAGCGTGCTCAAGCTGGGCACGACGCCGGTCGTGGCCGGTAGGTGCTGATCGATCTTATGGCCGTCGATGAAGCTACCGTGCATCTCCATGAAGTCGCTGGTGTTGTTGATGGGCACGCAGCCGAGCCCGCCCGTAGCGACCGCGACGGCGACGGTGGCCGAGCCGACGAAGCTGAGGGCGCGCGCACGCATGCGGCGGGAATCTACGCCGGAAATGGTGCCGCGTCACGCCGGCGACGGCAAAACGGCGCGCCCAGCGCCGATGGGGCTGGATGTTGCGCAGCCGTTGCACACACGCACCCACCTATTCACCTAGCAAGCCCCTATGTCGTGATAAGAAGTGTAGATGCGAGTCTGTTTCACGCTCGGGCTGTTGGTCATCGTCGCTGGGTGCGCTGGCGTCGGGGCGCCCGAGACGCAGAACGTGTCCATCGGCCTCGATCTGACGCTGCAGCCGGTCGCTTACGATCTGCTCGGCGTCGAGCCGGGTGCCGACCTGGCGATGACGCCGCAGCCGCCGAGCCACGACATGGCCAATGACAATGACGACATGGCCGTGCCGGTCGTGCCGCCCGATCTGGCGCAGACGCCGGTCGTGCCGCCTGATCTGACGGCACCGCCCGTCTTCGATCTCTCCAGCAGCAGCGGCTGTACCGGCCATCTCGTCATCAACGAGGTCAAAGTCGCCGGCACGAGCAGCGTCGACGACGAGTTCATCGAGATCTTCAACCCCTGCGCCACGTCAGTCAGCCTCGCCAACTGGACGCTCGCGCACCTCGCCGCGACCGGCACGACGCCGAACGTCATCGCCACCTTGACCGGCAGCATCAGCGGCAACGGCTACTACTTGGTCGCCGAGACGCAGTGCGCGTGCAGCACCATCGCCGATCTCACTTACACGACCGGCACCTTGGCCGCGGCCGGCGGCGGCATCGGGCTGCGCAACGCGTCGGGCACCGTCATCGACGCCGTCGGCTACGGCACGGGCACGGCCAACGCGTACGTCGAAGGCGCGCCGGCCGCTGCGCCGGCGGCCGGTTCGTCGATCGCGCGCCATCCGAACGGTCACGACACCGACCACAACGACGCCGACTTCACCGTCGATACGACGCCGACGCCGCGCGCCGCCAATCCTTAGCCCGCCGACCGGTCTGACCCTCCGCTCGTGCTCGTCTACCGCGTTTGACAGCGGGCGGCGCGACGGCCTACCGTAAAACCGTGCCGGGTCTGCGATTCGCGCTCGTGGTGGCTCTCGGCGCCGTCTGTTTGGCGACGCCGGCGCTGGCGCGATCGGAGTCGGCCGAAGCCGAAGTCGAGCGGCTGGCCGCCGAGGCGCTCAACGCTTACAAAGGCGCGGACTATCATCGCGCCGTCGAGCTGCTGACGCGGGCTTACGAGATCCGCCAAGTGCCGGCGCTGCTCTACAACTTGGCCAAGGCCGAGGACAAGCTGGGCGACGTCGATCGCGCGGCCGATGCCTATCGCCGCTATGTGCAGTCGACGGGCGCCGATCCGAAGCTGAAGGCGCGGGCCGAGGCGCGCCTGCTCGTGCTCGACGAGGCGCGGCGCAAGCAAGCGGAGGCGAAAGCGGCGGCCGCGGCCGCGGCCACGCCGCCGGTCGTCGTCACGCCCGCCCAAATCACCGCCGCGCCGCCATCGATCGTGACCGACGAGCAGCTGCGCCAAGAGGCGCGCGTGGCCGAGCAGCGCCGTCGCCATCGCGATCGGCTGTTCGCGCTCGGCTTCGGCGCGGCGACGGTCGCGTTCGGCGCCGTCGCCGTCGGGCTCTCCGTCGACGCGCTGCAGCTGCGCGACGATTACGGCGCCACCGTCGACTTCGCGCGCAAGCAGCAGCTGAAGTCGGACGCGCTCGTTCGCGCCGGCGCCGCCGATGGATTTTATGCCGCGACCGCGGCCGCCGCCGTCGTCACCGCCGTGTTCCTCTATCGCGGCTATCGTCACGAGCGCGCCGCCGCGGTCGCGGTCGCGCCGTCGCTGGCGCCGTCGGCGTTCGGCCTCGTCGCGAGCGGACGCTTTTGAGAGCCGGCGCGCTCGTCCTCGCGGTCGTCGCGAGCGGCTGCTCGGCCGTGCTCGACTTCCACGAGTGCAACGTCAGCGCCGATTGCGCCGGCCGCAGCCCCGACGGCGGCGCGGCCCTCTATTGCACGAGCGATCACATGTGCGTCGACTCCACGCCGTGCGTCGTCTCGACCGCGCCGACGACGACGACGGGGCAGCCGACGCTCGTCATCGGCGGGCTCTACAAGCTGTCGGGCACCGGCGCCGACGATCATGCCGTGCGCCAGGCGGTCGACTTGGCCGCCGAGCAGCTGGCGACGGAAGATCAGCCGGTCTTGCACGTCGCCTGCGATACGGCCGGCGATCCGACGCAGGCGGCGAACGCGCTGCGCGTGGCCGTCGAAGTCTTCCACGCCGTCGCCATCGTCGGGCCGCGCACGAGCGACGAGGTCGTCAAAGGGCTGGCGCCGGTCGTGCGTCGTTATGGCGCGGTCATCGTCTCACCGTCGGCGACGAACCCGTCGATCGGTCAGCTCGACGACGACCACCTCATCTGGCGCACCTGTCCGAGCGACAACTTGCAGGCCAAGGTGTTGACGACGCTGGTGCCGACGACGACCGGGACGACGCTCGATCTCGTCTACGTCGACATGAACACCTACGCGACCGGGCTCGAGCAGGCCTTCACGCAGCAATTTACCGGCATGGTGACGAAGTCGATCGTCTTCGAGACCGGGATGGCGGCGATGGCGGTGTCGGAGATGGACGACCCCGAGTATGCGCTGCTCATCGCCGACACCGACGCGCCGGCGCTCGTGGCCGCGATCGGCGCGACGCCGGGGCTGGCGACGACCAAGTTCCTCATGACCGACAGCGCGCAGGCGCCTTCGTTGTGGGGCGCGGCGCCGTACGATTACACACTGTTGTCACGCATCTCGGGCACGGCGCCGGGGCTGCCGCCCGACGGCGATCCGTCGGCGGCCGTCTATCGCAGCTTCGCGTCCGACTACATGGCGCACTGGAGCGAAGATCCGGCCGACACCGCGCACGTCGCGAACGCCTACGACGCCGCCTTCGCCATCGCGATCGCCGCCGCCGGCGTCGGCAAGCGCGCGACGGGCGCGGAGATCGCGGCCAACATGGCGCGGCTGTCGAGCGCCAACGCGCTCAGCGTCGACGTCGGGCCCATCTCGTTCAAGACCGCCGTCAACGCGCTCCTCAGCGGCAGCAACGTCAACCTCGTCGGCGCCTCGGGACCGATCGACTTCGACGGCAACGGCGACATCATCACCGCGCCCATCGAAGTATGGGGAATCGCGCAAGGTACCGATGGCTCGCCCACCTTCGTCAGCGAGAAGGTGACCACCCCCTGATCGGATTTCGCCGCGCGTGGTAAAATTCGCGCCAGTGCCGAGCACCTTCCAGACGCAGCGCTTCGGCCAATACACGCTGACGGCGCGTCTCGGCCGCGGCGGCATGGCCGACGTCTTCCGCGCGCGTCGCGAAGGCGCCGCCGGCTTCGAGCGCACCGTCGTCGTGAAGAAGATCTTGGGTGGCCACACCGAAGATCCGGCGTTCGTCGAGATGTTCATCAACGAGGCCAAGATCGCGGCTCGGCTGACCCATCCGAATATCGTGCAAGTACATGAGCTCGGTGAAGAAAATGGCGAATTCTTCATCGTCATGGAGTACGTGCGCGGGCGCGATCTGCTGCGCCTGTTGCGCGCGTTGGCCGAGCAGTCGCCGGAGTCGCCGGCGGTGCCGCCTTTGGCCGCCGGCTACATCGCGCGCGAGGTCTGCCGCGGTCTCGGCCACGCGCACGAGCTCACCGACGAGCAGGGCACGGCGCGGCCAATCGTCCATCGCGACGTATCGCCGCAGAACATCATGCTCAGCTACGACGGCCACGTGAAGCTGGTCGACTTCGGCATCGCCAAGGCGCTCGACACGATGAAGGACGAGACGCGGACGGGCGCGCTCAAAGGCAAGTTCGCGTACATGGCGCCGGAGCTGCTCGAAGGCCAGTCGCCGGGCGCGCAGGCCGACATTTTCTCGACGGGCGTCGTGCTGCACGAGATGTTGACGGGACGGCGGCTCTTCAAAGGGCCGACCGACTACGAGACGCTGCAGAAGGTGCAGAATCAGCGCATCCCAGCGCCGTCACAATGGAATCGCAAGGTGCCGCCGGAGCTGGACGCGATCGTCTTGCAGGCGCTCGACCGCGATCGGGCGCGGCGTTATGCGCGGGCGGCGCACTTCGCGCGGGACCTCGACGTGTTCCTGCAGGCGCAGCGCTTCACCGTCGAGGATATGGCGGAGCTGATGGCGCGCATCTTTCCCGTCGAGCTGCGCGATCTCGAGGTCTCGTCCGAGAATTCGGCGAGCGTGCATGACTCGACGCCGTCGCCGCCGTCGCGCGGTGGGACGCCGTCGCTGCAGCGCTCGCAGGGTCGCCTTCGGCCGAAGGCGCCGCGCGCGCCGCGGCCGCCGCGCGCGTGGCCGCTGTGGGCGGTGAGCGCGACGCTGCTCGTCGGTGTCGGCCTCGTGCTGGCGACGCCGCTGTGGCGCCACGCCCAGGTCGAGCCGCGCACGATCTCGGTGGCGCAGTCGGAGCTGACGCCGCATGTCGAGGTCGTCCGTCAGCCCGATCCGCCGCCGACGTTGCCGGCGGGCGCCGGGCCGATCTATCTCGACAGCGAGCCGGCCGGCGCGCAGGTGTTCGAAGGGCCGAAGCTGCTCGGCACGGCGCCGATGACGCTGCCCGTCGAACGCGGCGGCTCGCGCGTGATTACGCTCGTCCACGCCGGCTACGACGATCTCAGCTACACGGTGCAATCGGGTGATGCGCCGTCGCTGACGTTGCGGCTGTCGCACAAGAAGCCCGCCGTCCACCACGCCACCACGACGACGCAAGCCACGCCCTCCACGAAGGACAAGAAAGGCCGCCCGCGCAGCGACTCCGTCGACGACGGAACGCCGGCGCCGCGCGTGCCGCAGGTGACGCCCATTGACGACTAAATCGACCCAGCTGCTGGTGCTCGCGGGCGCGCTCATCGCCGCCGGCGCGCTCGTCGCCGCGTGCGACAACTTCTTCTTCCTGCGCGGCACGCTGCACGGCGACTGC
Organism: uncultured delta proteobacterium; assembly: GCA_963785725.1. Lineage (GTDB taxonomy): Bacteria > Myxococcota_A > Polyangia > Palsa-1104 > Palsa-1104 > JAQBQH01. The sequence goes on from CAWAWS010000014.1 coordinate 143,126, forward strand.
GATCCGCCGCGCGGCAGCAACACCGACACGACGCAGGCGCAGGTCTCCAACTGCCAGGCGCCCGCCAGCGTCTGCTGCCGCACGAACCCCAACGTGCCGCGCACCAGCTGCGAGTATCCCGAGGACTGCTACGTCGCGCCGTTCTTGGGCAAATGCTCGACGCCGGTCGACTGCACCGAGTCGCAGTCGTGCACCAACGGCACGTGCCAATGCACCGGCGGCATCCCGTGCAGCAACCCGCTCACCAAGATCACCACCTGCTGCACGACGAGCGAAGTGTGCGATCCGGTCATGTTCTTGTGCGCGATCCCCGACGGCGGCGTCATCCTCGTCGACATGTCGCGCGGCGGCCAATCGCCGGGGCTCGATTTGAGCCTACCCACGACTGGCAGCACCGATATGGCGCAGTGAATCCAGTTGAACGCGTATAAAATTCACGTGCTTGCGACGGTGGCACCAGCCCGTCGCATCCGTTAGACTCCCCACTCCCATGCCGCGCGTCGCGATCGCCAATCCCTCGGATGGCGGCCTGATTTACTGGCTGTTCAAGCTCTACGCCTTCGCGTTCTGCGCTGGTTTGACGACGCTCGTGTTCATCGCCGGCGCGGTCTATTTGCACTTTTGTCGCGAGCTGCCGCCGCTGCCCGATCTGTCGACCTACGCCTCGACCGCGCCCGGCATGACGACGATCTACGGACAAGACGGCACGCTCCTGGCCGAGCTGTCGACCGAGCGGCGCGAGATCGTGCCGCTCGATCACGTGCCGCCGACGCTCGTCGATGCCTTCTTGTCGACCGAGGATCGCCGCTTCTTCTCGCACGGCGGCTTCGATATTCGCGGCCTCGTGCGCGCGTTGGCCGCCGATCTGCGCGCCGGCGGCGTCAAGCAGGGCGGCTCGACCATCACGCAGCAGGTGGCGAAGGCGTTCCTCTCGTCGGAGCGGACGTGGTCGCGCAAGATCAAGGAGCTCATCTTCGCGCGCCGCCTCGAGGGCCGATATTCGAAACGCGAGATATTATCGTTATATTTGAATCATATTTTCCTCGGTAATTACGCCTATGGCGTGCAGGCGGCGGCGCGGCGTTATTTCGACAAGGACGTGGCCGAGCTCGACTTGGGGCAGCAGGCGCTCATCGCCGGCTTGGCGCAGGCGCCGTCGCGCTACAACCCGTTCGTCGACGAGGAAGCGGCGCAGAAACGGCGCTCGGAAGTGCTCGACAACATGGTCGAGAACGGCGTGCTGCAGAAGGACGCGGCGGCACAATGGAAGCGAACGCCGCTGCACATTCGCCCGCGCCCCGATTACTTCCACGAATTAACCCCATATTTTACCGAGCAGATTCGCCGCGATTTGATCAAACGCCTCGGGCAAAAGGCGCTCTACGAAGGCGGTTATCGCGTCGAGGCGACCGTGTTGCCGTACGTCGATCTGTTGGCGCAGGACAACGTCGACCACGCGGCGCGCAAGCTCGACAAGCGGCAAGGCTGGCGCGGCCCGGAAGCGCGGCTCACCGACGACAACGCGCTGGCGTTCAAGGCGCGCATGATCGAGCTCTACGGCAAAGGGCCGCTCGTCGAGGACAAGCTGTATTTGGGGCTCGTCGAGAAGGTGAGCCCGCAAGCGGCGACCGTTCGCGTCGGCGCGCACACCTATCAGCTGCCGCTCGAGAACATGCTGTGGGCGGCGCCGTTTTCGGCATCGGACGCGACCAACGACAAGCAGATCGCGGCCGTCGGCGAGGCGCTCCATCGCCACGACGTCGTGTGGGTCAAATGGGTGTTTCACTCGACGATCCCGCGCTTCTCGGACTTTACGTACAACGAAGAGGGCGACGCGACCTGGATTCCCGAGCAGCTGGAGCCGAAGAAGCCGCCCAAGCAGCAAATTCTCGCGCTCGAGCAGACGCCGCGCGTGCAGGGCTCGATCTACGCGGTCGATCATCGCGACGGCTACGTCGTGGCGATGGCCGGCGGCGACGACTACGATCGCTCGGAGTTCAACCGCGTCACGCAGGCCTGCCGGCAGCCGGGCTCGGCGCTCAAGCCGATCTACTATTCGCTGGCGCTCGATCGCGGCTACGCCTACGACACGCAGTGGAACGACAAGCTGAAGGCGGAGGTCGATCCGTCGACGGGCGAGCTGTGGGTGCCGCAAAACGTCGACGGCAGCTACTCGGCGCAGGTCTCGCTCGAGCGCGCGCTGGTGTGGTCGAAGAATCCGCCGTCGGTCGAAATCTTCCACATCCTCGGCACCAAGGACATCGAGCGCTGGGCCAAGAAGCTCGGCATCACGACGCCGATCATCACCAACGACAAGTGCGAGAAGGAGTTCTGCTCGTCGCTGGCGTTGGGCGCGTCTTGCGTGCACATGGACGACATGACGCGCGCCTTCGCCGTCTTCGCGCGCAACGGCAAGCCGATCGAGCCGACCTTCGTGCGCCGCGTGATCGATCGAACCGGCCGCGTCGTCGAGGATCACGCGGCGTGGGACGATCCGTGGCTCGAAGGCGACGAGCGGCTCGATCGGCAGGCGGCGCTGATGGGCAAAGAGCCGGCGCCGGTCATCGATCCGCGCACGGCGTGGCTGACGTCGAAGCTCCTGCGCGAGGTCGTGACGCAAGGTCACTCGGGCCCGATTCGCGCGACCAAGATCGTCGCCGCCGGCAAGACCGGCACGTCGAGCCGCACCAGCGACGTCTGGTTCTACGGCTACACGTCGCGCTGGATGGCGACGGCCTGGCTCGGCGACGACAAATACGAGCGCCAGCTCGGCTACAAGGACGCGTCGTTCATGCTCAGCGTGCCGATGTGGGCGCGCTTCATGTACGCGGCCGCGGGCGAGCAGCCGCTCGAGGACATCCCGTGGGAGCGGCCGGCGAAGGTCAAGGCGACCGACATCGGCGGGCCGCTGAAGAAGGATTTCCCGCCGCCGCCGCCGGCCGGATTCGACGTCACCGGCAAGCCGATCGAGCCGCCGGACAAGCTCAAAGAGCAGATCGCCAAGCAGAAGGAGTTTCCTGGCGCGTTGACGCCGGTCGGCGTGTCGCCGGTGGTCAAGTCGCCGTTCGACAAGCTGGAGAAGCCGAAGACGGTGCGCGTGATGTCGGCGACGCCGAAGGTGCCACCGTCGGGCGCGACGCAGGCGCCGCCGCCGCCAAAATCTCGCCATTAGATCGGCGCTGTTGTATCGTCGCGACCGTGAAGTGGGTCGGCGCGATCCTCGTGTTTCTCGTCGCTGGTTGCGGCAGCGGCTCCAATACGCAAAAGGAGCCGATCGGCTCGCGTTGCAACTCGAACGGCAACTGCGGCACGTCACCGTTCCAATGCGAGACCGCGGCCAACGGTTACCCCGGCGGCTATTGCGACAAGCCCTGCACCACCGACGGTGATTGTCCGCTCGATTCGTTGTGCTTGCCCAAGCCCGCCGCCGTCTGTCGTCGTCGCTGCACCGACTCGGCCGAGTGCCGCACCGACACCGCCGACGGCAAAGGCTACGCCTGCATCACCACCGAAGGCGCCACCGGCAGCTACTGCGACGTGCAGACGCTGACGACGCCGGTCGATCTCGGCCCCGTCGACCTGTAGCGACAGACGACAAACGCCGCGCGGCCGCAGCAACGGTCGTGGACGGCGACGCGTCATCGGGCTAAGCTTTCTCCATGCGTTGGGCGCCAGCTCTGCTGCTGGGCTGTGTCGGACTGGCGGCCTGCAGCTTCACCGTCTCGGGCAGCCAAGGTACCGACCTAGGCTCTCCCGTGTTCGATCTGGGGGGCGCCGATTCTGACGCACGTCGTGCCGCCCGACATCGCCGGCAGCGGCTGCGCCAGCTGTCCCAACGCCTGCGACACGACGATGATGCCGCCGCGCTGCTTGCACCTCGTGCCGACCGGACCCGTCGCCGCCTCCGACCTCACGACCGACGGCTTGAAGATGCAGTCGGTCAGCGCCGACATCGTCGTGAACACCGACACGGGCGCCATTTCGGGCGGCGTCACGCGCGCAGCCGGCAGCGGCGTCATCGGCGGCGTCGGCTTTCGCGTCGCGACGCAGGCGACCGGCCCGTCGGTCGGCGTGTTCAGCGTGGCCGGCTTGACCGTCGCCAACACCGCCACCATCAGCTTCACCGGCAGCAACGCGTTCGCGCTCGCATCGGCCGGCACGCTGACGATCCACGGCACCATCAACGGCTCGTGCGCCGGCCCGCAGAATCCCGGACCGGGCGCGTTCGCCGGCGCGACACCGACAACGATGGCCGGCGGACCGGGCGGCGGCGCGAACGGCGCCAGCGGCGCGCTCGGCGCGGCCAGCGGCGGCGGCGGCGGCGGCTTCGGCGATCTCGGCGGTAAAGGCGCGCAAGGCCCGACGCTGACGACGACCGCCGGCGGCGGCATCTACGGCGACCTCACGACCGCGACGTTTACGCTCATCGGCGGCAGCGGCGGCGGCCTCGGCGGCAACGGCGGGCTCGGCGGTCCCGGCGGCGGCGCCGTGCAATTCTCCGTCGACGGCGACATCGAGATCGACGGCGTCATCACCGTCGGCGGCTGCGGCGGCTCGGGCGCGGCCGCCGGCGCCGGCGGCGGTGGCGGCGCCGGCGGCGCGATCGTGCTCGAAGGCGCGCAGATCGCGCTCGGCACCAGCTCGGTCGTGGCCGCGAACGGCGGCGGCGGTGGCGGCGCCGCGGTCACCGACGCGAGCGGCAACGGCGCCACCGGCAGCGCGTCGACGGCGCGCGCGCTCGGCGGCGTCGGCGCCGGCTTGGGCGGCTCGGGCGCGCTCGGCGGCGCCAGCGGCGGTCATCCCGGCCTGCACTTGACCCAAGGCGGCGACGCGCCGGCGCTGGTGGGGCTACAGAACGCGGGCGGCGGCGGTGGTGGCGGCTCGGGACGCATCGCGCTGCGCGCTTACATGAAGCACATCGACGATCAATCGACCGCGGTGACGCCCGATCTGACGGACACGAATGCTGCCGGCACGCATCAGACAAGCTACGACACGGCCACGTTCCAATAGCGAAGACGATGTTGTAGTAGTCGTTAGGCGGCGCGGCGGGGCGCGTCGTCGTCGGCTTGTGGGGCTTGGCCGGCGAGCGCGAGCAGCTTCGAGCGCAGCTTGTTCTTCTTCGAATAGACCGTCTTGACGCTGATGTTCATCGCCGTCGCCACCTCTTCCGGCAACAGGCCCGCGCCATAATAGAGCTCGACGAAGCGACGATCGCGCTCGCTGAAATCGGCCAACAGCGCGTTCAAGTAGTGCCAGCGCTCCTTCTCGAGCACGGTGTCGAGCGCCGACGGATCGTCCCCCGCGCGTTCGACGGCGCCGTCGAGCCGATCGAGCAGCGGACGGCGCGAGGTCTGGCGCAAGTAGTCGTAAGCCGTATTGATCGCGAGCAGGCCCAGCCACGAGCCGAGCTTGGCGCCGCGCGTCGCGTCGTAAGCGCGCAGCTTGCGCATGTCGTCGCGCAGGAGGTTGAAGCAGACGTCGCCGAAGATCTCGTTGACGTCTTCGTTGGAAAGAACGGCGTCGTATTTGCCGGCCACTTTGCCGATGCAGCGGAAGACGAGGCCGCGAAAGCGCCGTAACAGCTCGTTCCAGGCCACCTGATCGTTGTCGAGGACGCTGGCCAAGAGCTGGCCGTCCGGTAGCGCGCGATAATCCAACTCCAAGCTGACATGCAAAGCGCCCATGTTCGGAACCTCTCGTTTCGCTCAGCCGCTACTTACGCAAGCCCGAGGCCGAAAGTTCTTTTCCGCGCGCCGATCGCGGAAGTCGGCGGCGTCCGCGGCTTTCGTGCGGCGCGGCGTGCCTGGTCGCACAGCGTGCGCAGCGTCAGTGGCGCCACCGACACGCTCCGGCGCGGCTTTTAGGACACATCGGCAATAACGCGCGGGCGAGCGCCGTTATTCATTTAACGGAGTGACTCGAAACTAGTGACGGTTTGAAGCGGAAATAAATTCGTATGCGAATGCGGCGCGAAATCGAGCGGAAATGATCAGCCGCTTTTAGGCGCGTTCGACGGCGGCGCGCCAGCGGGCGACGTGTGCGTCCACGGCCGACTTGGGCAGCGAGGGCGTGAAGCGGCGCTCCTCTTTCCACGCGCGCGCCGCGTCGCCGGTGTCTCTCCACACGCCGGCGGCGATGCCGGCGAGCAACGCCGCGCCGAGCGCGGTCGTCTCGACCAGCGCCGGGCGGACGATCGGCACCTGAGCACGTCGGCTTGGAACTGCATCAGCAGATCGTTGGCGCTGGCGCCGCCGTCGACCTTGAGCGTGCCGAGCGGGATGCCGGCGTCGGCTTGCATGGCGCCGAGCAGATCGGCGATCTGCAGCGCGATGCCTTCGAGGACGGCGCGCGCGAGGTGCGCCTTGGTCGTGCCGCGCGTCAGGCCGCTGATGATGCCGCGCGCTTCGGGACGCCAGTGCGGCGCGCCCAGGCCGGCGAGCGCGGGCACGACGATCACGCCGCCGGAGTCGGGCACCGACGCGCGCCAGGGCTTCGATCTCGCGCGCCGCTGGCGATGATGCCGAGGCCGTCGCGCAGCCACTGCACCATGGCGCCGGCGATGAACGTCGAGCCCTCGAGCGCGTAGACGACGTCGTTGCCGAGCTTCCACGCCGACGGTCGTGAGCAGGCCATTCTGCGACGGGACGGCGCGATTGCCGGTGTTCATCAGCATGAACGCGCCGGTGCCGTAGGTGCATTTGGCGTCGCCGACGGCGAAGCAGGCCTGGCCGAACAGCGCCGCCTGTTGATCGCCGGCGATGCCGGAGATGGGAATGCCGTCGGGCAGGCCGGGCACGCCGCGCGTCTCGCCGTAGCGCTCGGATGAGCTGCACACCTCGGGCAGCACGCTGCGCGGCACTTCGAGCAGCTCGCACAGCCGCGCGCTCCAGTCGAGCGTGTGCAGGTCGAAGAGCAGCGTGCGCGAGGCGTTGGTGACGTCGGTCACGTGCGCGGCGCCGCCGGTCAAGCCGCCAGACGAGGTAGCTGTCGACGGTGCCGAAGCAGACCTCGCCTTTTTCGGCGCGCGCGCGCAGGCCGCCGACGTTGTCGAGCAGCCACTGCAGCTTCGTGCCGGAAAAATAGGGATCGAGGACGAGGCCGGTCGTCTTCTTGAACTCGTCCTCGAGCCAGGCGGCCTTCATGCGCGCGCAGAGGTCGGCGGTGCGGCGGTCCTGCCAGACGATGGCGTTGTGCAGCGGCTTGCCGGTCGCGCGTTCCCACACGAGCGTCGTCTCGCGCTGGTTGGTGATGCCGATGGCGGCGACTTCGGCCGCTTCCACCGGCGAGCCCGAGCCATGTAGCGCATCGGCGAGCGCGCCCAGCACCGACTGCCAGATCTCCTCCGGATCGTGCTCGACCCAGCCCGGCTGCGGAAAATGCTGCGCGAACTCGCGGTAGCCGCGCGCCCGCAAGCGCAGCGTCTCGTCGAACACGAGCACCGTCGTGCCCGTCGTCCCTTGATCGATCGCGACTACGAAGCGGGCCATCGTTTCTCCTGTCACAAGTAGCGATTGAACCAGTCGGCGGCGGCGTTGAACACGCGCTCGCGCTCGACGTCGAGGGTGATGCAGTGAAACGAGTCGTGCAGGACGACTTTGGCGTAGTCGGCGCTGCCGATGCGATGGGCGATGCCGTCCATGTTGTCGAACGGCACCGTGTGATCGAGCTCGGAGTGCATGAGGATCGCCGGCGTCTTGACGTCGCCCAGCTTGTCGCGCAGGTATTCGCCGAACTCGACCAGCGACGCGAGCGCGACGAGCGGCATGCCGGCGCGTCCTTGCGCTTCCGAGTTCTGCTTCTTCAGCTCCGGGTCGCGAATGTCGCTGCCGGCCAACTTCGGCAACGACGCGCGCCGCAGCATCGGAATGCGCATCATCGTCTTGGCGAACTGAATCGCTTGCGGCTGTAGCCACAGCGGCGCCGACATGACGCAGATAGCGGCGATGTCGCTCGCATGATGGCGCGCCAGCTCCAGCGTCACGAGCCCGCCCATCGACAGCCCAGCGACGGCGACCGGCTTGTCGCCGACGCGCGCACGCAGCCGCGCCAGCGCCGTTTCCGCCGAGGCATACCAATCGTGCCAGGTCGTCTTGGCCAGATCCTTGGTCGTGCCGCCGTGGCCGGCCAAGCGCACGCCTTCGACGGCAAAGCCGCGGCGCGCCAGATCTTCGCCCATGAGGCGCATCTCGAAGGGCGTGCCGGTGAACCCGTGCACGACGAGCACACCCTTCGTCCCCGGGCTTTGCGGCCCTAATGAAAATGGCTCTGCATCTACCACGCGTACACCGTAGCTGTTTTCACGACGTGACGTCACGTTGACAGTAAGAGAATAGAAGATGTAAAAAGAAACGAGGAAGCTCGTGACCACCACGAGCAACCGCCTCCCCGCGCATGGAAGATTGGAAGACGCGCATCACCCAGATACGCCCCGTCGAAAAACAGGCGGGCGATCCCGAACAGGCGTGCCTGGTGCTCATCTATCCGGCCGGCGCAGAGCTCGGGAAGCGCTACGAATTGGCGGGCACGAAAGAGGTCGTCATCGGCCGCGGCGGTGATTGCGACATCCAAGTCGACCGCGACTCGGTCTCGCGCCGCCATGCGAAAGTGACGCGCGCCGGCGCCGGCTGGAAAGTCGAAGACCTCGGCTCGACCAACGGCAGCTACGTCAACGACGCGCAGATCACGCAGTACACGTTGCGCGACGGCGATCTGCTCAAGATCGGCAACGCCATCTTCAAGTTCTTGGTCGGCGGCAACATCGAGACCGCCTACCACGAAGAGATTTATCGCATGACCATCATCGATGGTCTGACGCAGGCGTTCAACAAGCGCTACTTCGTGGAGAATCTCGAGAAGGAGATCCCGCGCTGCACGCGTCATCAGCGGCCGCTGTCGCTGGTCATGTTCGACATCGATCACTTCAAGAAGATCAACGACGAGCACGGCCACTTGACCGGCGACTACGTGCTCAAAGAGCTGGCGCGACGCGTGCGAACGCGCGTGCGCAAAGAAGAAGTGTTCGCGCGCTACGGCGGTGAGGAGTTCGCGTTGACCTTGCCCGAGACGTCGCGCGAGCAGGCCGTCAAAGTGTCCGAGGATCTGCGCAAGCTCGTCGGCAACGATCCCTTCGACTTCGAGGGCGACCGCATCCCGGTCACGGTGTCGCTGGGCGTGGCGACGATCGTCAACGAGGTCGCCGCCGACGCGTTCATCAAGAGCGCCGACGACAACCTCTACAAAGCCAAACGAAACGGCCGCAATCGCGTCGTCGGTTAGCCGTTTCGTCGCTCCGCTCGGGTTTTCGTTTCGCAGTCGTTCTTGACCGTTCTCGGTCGTCGTGCGGCGTCGCGTCATCCGTGGCGGCGGCTAAGTTTTTGCGGCCTTGCGTGATCGGTGCCACCCTACCTTGGGGGCAAAAGGGGAATTGTTGCAGGCGACTAGGGACAAGCAGCCGGCCCGAGGTGGCGCGCCCACAGCGGCGTCGGCTTCCGCCGTGAGCACGCTGCGCCACGTCCTCGTCGTCGACGACGAGGAGAGCTTGCGGCACATGCTGACGGTGCTGCTCAAGCGCGAAGGCTACGAGGCGACCGCGGTCGCCTCGGGTGAGCAGGCGTTGGCCGAGCTCGAGCAGCGACCTTACGACGTCGTGCTCTCCGACATTCGCATGCCGAAGTTGGGCGGGCTCGAGCTCGTCGACGAGATCAAGAAGCGCGGCCTGTCGTGCACGGTGATCCTGATGTCGGCGTTCGGCTCGGTGGATGTCGCGATCGAGGCGATGAAGCGCGGCGCCTACGATTACGTCTCGAAGCCGTTTCGTCCCGACGAAGTGGTGCTCGTGCTCAAGAAGGCCGAGGAGCGCGAGAAGCTCTATCGCGAGAACCTGCAGCTCAAGCAGCAGCTGGCCAAGGCGTCGCAGTCGAACGAGACGCGCGGCTTGTCATCGATGATCGCGCGCGGTCCGCGGATGCAGGAAATTTTCCGCACGATCAAGAAGATCGCCGAATACAAAACGACCGTCCTCATCACCGGCGAGTCGGGCACCGGCAAAGAATTGGTCGCCCGCGCCGTGCACGAGCAGTCGCCGCGCGCCAACGGGCCGTTCGTCGCCGTCAACTGCGGCGCCATCCCCGAGTCGCTCATCGAGTCGGAGCTGTTCGGGCACAAGCGCGGCGCCTTCACCGATGCCATCCGCGACAAGAAAGGGCTCTTCGAAGAGGCGTCGGGCGGCACCTTGTTCCTGGACGAGATCGGTGAGCTGCCGCTCGGTCCGCAGGTGAAGCTGCTGCGCGTCCTGCAGGAGCACGTCGTGCGTCCGGTCGGCGGCGTCGAAGACCTGAAGGTCGACGTGCGCATGGTGGCGGCGACCGTGCGCGACCTGCCGACCGAAGTGCGCGAAGGTCGGTTCCGCGAAGATTTGTTCTATCGTCTCAACGTCATCACGGTCGGTTTGCCGCCGTTGCGCGATCGGCGCGAGGACATCGCGCTGCTCGTGCACCACTTCGTCGATCGCACGAACGGCAAGCTCGGTACATCGATCGATGGAGTCAGCGCGGAGACCATGAAGCTGCTCATGGACTACCGCTGGCCAGGCAACGTCCGCGAGCTCGAGAACACGATCGAACGGGCCATGGTGCTCAGCGACGGCAAGCGCATCGAGCCGGACGGGCTGCCGGAGAAAGTCCGCGAGAGCCGGGACCGGGTTCGGCTGTCACTGCAGTCGGGCGAGCTGTCGATCAAGAAGACGACGCGAATCATCGAGGAGGAGCTGATCCGCAAAGCCCTCCGCGAGACCAAGGGAAATAGAACTAACGCTGCGAAAATATTAGAGATTAGTCATCGGGCGCTGCTCTACAAGATCAAGGAGTACGCCATCGATGACCGCTGAAAACAGAAAATTTGACGCGTGTCCTACCGGTAGTAAGATGTGGGATGAAGTGAGATGAAAGACTACTTAATTAAGTATCTTTTATATTCTCTTGACGCTGAGGAGGATGCGATCCCATCATCTTCGTCGGCAGATGGAAGCGCACGAGAAGAACGAACCGAAGTCGCCGGACGACGCCAAGGAGGAGGCGAAGCCTAGCCCGAGCGCACCTGTGCGCGCGGCGAAGGGGACCAAGGTGAAGAACAACGTCCGCAAGTTGCGGACGGAACGGATGATGAGCAAGGCGGAGCTCGCGCGGCGCGCCGCACTTTCAACGCTCACCATCGACCGGGTCGAGCGCGGCATGAAGGCGCGGATGGATACGAAGCGGAAGATCCTCGAAGCCCTCGGGTTGAAGCCGACGGATCGGGTCATGGTCTTCGGCGATGCGGAAGAAGACTAATAGGGCGTGAGCGTTTGCTCGCCGCGCCCGGTAGGAGAGGGTTGCGGCGATGGCGAAGAATTGCATCGGCCTTGATCTGGGGAGCTCGGCCGTCAAGGTCACCCAGGTGAAGAAGAAGGGCAGCGGATTTCAGCTGCTGAACTTCGGCATCGAGCCCATCCCGCCGGACACCATCGTCGACGGTGCCATCCTCAACCACTCGGGCGTCGTAGATGCGGTCCGCGCGCTGTTCGAGCGGCTCAAGATCAAGCAGAAGGAAGTCGCGCTCGCCATCTCGGGCAACGCGCTCATCATCAAGAAGATTTTCGTCCCGGCGATGACGCCGGACGAGCTCGAAGAGCAGGTACCGTGGGAAGCCGAGCACCACATCCCGTTCAATCGTAACGACGTCGAGATCGACTATCAGGCGCTGGGCGGCAAGAACGCGCAGGGCCAGATGGAGCTGCTCTTGGTCGCGGCCAAGAAGGAAGTGGTCGCCGACTACGCGGCCGTCGCGCGCGAAGCGCAGCTGACGCCGGTCGTGGTCGATGTCGCCGCCTTCGCGGTGCAGAACGGCTTCGAGGCCGCGTACGGGCCGATGACCAACGAGGTCGTCGCGCTCATCAACGTCGGCGCCTCGTTATCCAACATTAATATACTGGCGGGTGGGACTTCGGCCTTCACGCGCGACGTCACCACCGGCGGCAACTCGTTCACCGACGACATCAAGCGTCATCTCGCGGTCTCCGGCGAAGAGGCCGAGGCGCTCAAGGTCGCCTACACCGAAGGTGACGCGTCGCAAGACGTGGGCCGCGTGTTGCAGATGACGTCGGCGCAGATGGCGGGCGAGTTCCAGAAGTCGATCGACTTCTTCTTGGCCTCGCATCCCGACACGGCCATCGCCAAGATCTACTTGGCCGGTGGCTCGGCGCGCGTGCCGCCGTTGTTGAGCGCGATCGAGCAGCGCGCACGTGTGCCGGTCGAGATCATGGATCCCTTCCGCGACGCGTCGGCGGCGCACATCGATCCGGCGTTCCTGCGCTCGCACGGGCCGCAAGCGGTCGTGTCGCTCGGCCTCGCGCTGCGCTCGTCAGGGGACAAGTTCCAATGATCGCGCGGGTGAAACGAGCGGTGGTGTACGCATGATCAGGATCAACTTATTACCGGTCAAGGCGGCCAAGCGGCGCGAGCAGGGGCAGAAGCAGCTCCTCGCCGGCGCCGTCATCATTTCGCTGACGCTGGTCGGCATCATCGTCTTCCACGGCGCCGAGACGTCGAAGCTGGCGGCGCTGCGCGAGCACAACCAGCAGGTCTCGCACGACATCGCCAAGCTGAAGGCGGAGATCGGCGACTACGAGATCATCAAGGCGCAGCGCGACGAGCTGATCAGGCAGCGCGACGCCATTCGCCGGCTGCAGGCCAATCGCTCGGGCCCGACGTTCATGATGCGTGAGCTGTCCGACATTCTGACGCCGGGCAAAGGCCCGACGTTCAACAAAGAGCAGTACGAAGAGTCGATCAAGCGCGCGCCCGATGTCGGCTTCAACCCCAATTGGGACACGCGCCGCGCGTGGCTGCTGAGCTACATCGAAGAGAACCACGCCGTGAAGATCCATGGCGGCGCCAAGAGTGACGAAGACGTCGCCGAGTTCTTGAAGCGGCTCAAGGTGAGCGCGTTCTTCTCGGACGTCTACTGGCAGCAGACGCAGCCGCAGGTCGATTCGCGGCTCAACGTCTCGTTCGTGACCTTCGACGTGACGTGCCGGGTGAACTATTGAGCGCCGCGGCCCGAACGGAGATGAGGTAGGCGATGCAGAACATCTTCGACAAGATCGCGTCGCTGCAGCTGCTGGCGAAGATCGGAATCGCCGTCGGTGCGGTGCTTCTGTTGGTCGGCGGCTATTACTACTTCTTCTACGGCGACATGCTCGACGAGCAGGCGCAGCTGGAGAAAGATCGCGACCGGCTCGAGCGCGAAAAGAAGGACTACGAGAAGCGCAAGCAGGAGTATTTGGCCTTCCGCAACGAGGTCAACGCGCTGCTCGAGGAACAAAAGGAGCTGCTGCGCGTCCTACCGAAGCGCGACGACATCGAGCAGTTCATCGAGAGCGTGCAGGCGCAGATCGAGCTGTCGGGGTTGTCGAAGGTGTCGTCGATTCGCGACGCGGCGCAACCGGTGGAGATGTACATCAAGATTCCGATCAAGATGTCGCTCTCGGGCACTTATCACCAGATCAACCACTTCTTCAAACAGGTGGGCGATCTCAAGCGCATCGTGAATATCGAGAACTTGTCGCTGGAGCCGATGGCGCCGGCAGCGAACGCGCCGCTCGATCAGGCGAACCAGCTGAAGGCGAACTTCGTGGCGACGACGTTCCAGTTCGTCGACAAAGACGCCGGCGCCGGGCCGCACAAGACCGGCGTTTCGATCTCGACGGGTGGTCCCAAGTGAGCCGCTTCATCGTCTGGTCGTTGCCGCTGTTCCTGCTGATTGGCTGCAGCGGCGACGAGACCAGCAAAGGGCCGCCGCCGCCGCCGATGCCGCACGCGGGCGGGACGCCGGCGCCGACCGCGGCAGCGGGCGCGGCCGCCGCCGGCCAGCCGAGCGTCGATCAGTCGAAAGAGGCGCTGTTGGCCGAAGTGCGCAAGCGGCAGCTGACGAGCGACGACTTCAAGGAGTCGCCGTCGAACCGCGATCCGTTCCGCTCGTTCTTGACGACGTTCGCGACGCAGGTGGTGAACGTCAAGCCGCAGCATCGCATCGTCCTCGAGAAGTTCGCGCTCGAGGAGCTCAAGCTCATCGCCATCGTCGGCGGCAACGGCGAGACGCCGAAGGCGATGTTCGTCGATCCGACGGGAATGGGCGTGACGGTGGTGCGTGGCGATCACGTCTCGAAGGTGGACGCGCTCGTGACGCGCGTGGCGCCCGATCGGGTCTTCTTTCAGCTGGAAGAGGACTTGGGCAATGGCGGCAAGCCGAAGCTGAGCGAACGCGTGGTCGAGCTGCACGCGGGCGAGAACATCGGAGCAGGGCAATGAGCGACCGTCAGGGAGCGAATGTGAGCGACCAGCCCGTAGGGCTAGCGGATCGGCGTTCTGGCTCGTTGACCTCTGAAAGAGGTCACACGAGCAGCAAGACTCCCAAAGGAGCCTTCATGAGGCGTTCTTCTGTCGGGCTGGCGACGTGGCTTGCACTTGCCGGAGTGGCGAGCGCGGGCGAGAACGTCGTCAGCAAAGTGACTGCGCACGCCGAAGGCGGCAAGACGGTGATCGTCGTGCACGGCTCGGCGACGCCGAGCTTCACGGCTTATCGGCTGGAGAAGCCGGCGCGCATCGTGGTCGACGTGGCCGACGGCAAGTGGAGCACGGCGGAGCTGGGCCAAGGGCCGGTCGACGTCGACACGTGGGCCGTCAATCAGATGGCGGCGGCGCAATATTCCGACGAGGCGAGCCGCACGGCGCGGCTGATGATCGGCTTCAAGCGGCCGGCGACGTACGACGTCAAGGCGACCGGTCACGACCTGGTGATCACGGTGACGCCCGACGAGCCGATGCCGGCGGCGTTGGCGCAAGTGGCGCCGCAAGCGGCCGCACCGACGGCGGCCGACCTGGCCAAGCTCGACGAAGCGCGCAAGAAGCGCGTCGAGGCCGAGGCGCAGGTGGCGGCGACCGAGCAGCGGCGGCTGAAGGCCGTCGAGGCCGAGCATGACGCGCAGTCGCGCGCCGGTGACGCCGATCGCGAGGCGGCGGCGGCCAAGCTGCGCGCGCAAGCAGCCAAGGACGAGCTCGAGCACGTCATCGCGGCGCGTAAAGTGGAAGAGCAGCGGCTGGCGGAAGCGCAGAAGCGGACGTCGACGGCGACGGCGCAGAGCGAGACGGCGCGGGCCGAAGCGCAGGCGGCGCAGAGCGATCGCGCGCGGACGGCGGGCGATCTGCAGGCCGAGCAGGCGCGTCTGGTGAAGCTGCGCGCCGAAGCGATGGCGCTGTCGCGTGAGCGTGAGCTGGAGGCGAAGAAGCTGGCCGAGACGCAAGCGGCGGCGCGCAAGGCGATCGTCGAGCGGCAGCAGCACTTGGCCGACGCGGAGTCGGCGGCGCGGGCGCGGCAGGCGGAGTCGGAAGCGGCGCGCGTGGCCGAAGAGCGGCGGGCCGATGCGCGCGCCGAAGAGGCGGCGCGACTGGCCCAAGCAGCGACGGCGGCCGAGCGGGCGCGCACGAGCGAGACGGCGTCGCGTGAGGCCGACAAGCGCGCGAACGATGCGTTGACGCGGGCGCACGACGCCGAGAACGCGGCGCGCTCGGAGGCGTTGCGGCTGCAGGCGATCAAGCGTGACGCGGCGGCGCAGGCGGCGGAGGCGGCGGCGGCGCAGGCGAAGCTGCAGGCGGCGCGGGTCGAGCTGGCGAAGCTGACGGCGGCGCAGGAGACGGAGCGGGCGCGCGTCGACGAGGCGCGGCGGGACGCGGCGCGGGTCGCGGCCGAGCGCGCGCAGGCGGCGGAGCGGGCGGAGCACGCGGCGGCGTTGGCGTCGGGCTCGCTCGAGAAGATGCGAGAAGCGGAGCGCGAGGCGCGCAAGATCGCCGACGAGCGCGGCAAAGAGTCGGCGCGCTTGGACGAGGTGCGGCGTGAATCGGCGGCCTTGGCGGCGCAGCGCACGCAGGAGCTGGCGAAGCTGGAAGTCGCGCGCGGCGAAGCGGCGCGTGTCGAGACGGCGCGGCGGGCCGAAGAGACGCGGCTGGCGCAGCTCAAAGGCGAAGTGCAGAAGCAGTCGGACGAGCTCAAGCGGCAGGCGGAGCTGACCCGCGTGGCCGGCGACGAGACGCGGCGGCAGCAAGAGGCGGCGCGTTTGGCCGGCGACGAAGCGCGCAAGCAGTCGGAAGCGGCGGCGCGCGCCGGCGACGAAGCGCGCAAGCAGTCGGCAGCCGCGGTGCGCGCCGGCGACGAGGCGCGCAAGCAGTCGGAGGCGGCGGCGCGAGCCAGCGACGAGGCGCGCAAGCAGTCGGAAGCGGCGGCGCGAGCCAGCGACGAGGCGCGCAAGCAGTCCGAGCTGGCGCGCAGCGCCGGCAAAGAGGCGCAGCAGCAAAAAGACGAGACGCGCAAGCTCAACGAGGCGGCGCGCTTGGCCAGCGACGAGGCGCGCAAGCAGCAAGAGGCCGCGCGCGTCGCCGGCGACGAAGCGCAGCGACTCAAGGACGAAGCGCAGCGGCTCAAGGACGAAGCGCGCCGGCAGTCGGACGCGGCCAAGTTGGCGGGCGATCAGGCGGCGCAGGCGCGCAGCGAGCTGGCGCAGCTGTCGGCGGCGCAGTCGGCCGAGCGCGCGCGGCTCGTGGCGGCGCAGAAGGACGCGGCGCGCGTGGCCAAGCAGCTGGCCGAGCTCGACGCCGAGCGGCTGGCAGCCGAGAAGCGCGCCAAGGCGCAGGCGGCGGCTTCGGCGGCGTCGTCGGCCGACGAGAAGGCGCGGCTCGAGCGCGAGCGTAACGATTTTCAACGGCAGCTGACGGCCGAGCGGGCGCAGCTGACGAAGAAGCTGGAGACGGCGCAGGCGGAAGTGGCACGCGTCGCGGCCGAGCAGCAGCGCAAACAGGCGGAGCGCGCGCAGCTCGACGAGCAGCTGCAGGCGGCCCGCGCGGAGTTGCAGCGCATCGAGCAGACGACGCGCGAGCGGTTGGCGATGGTGCCGACGCCGGCGAAGGTGGCCGCGGCTGCCAAAGTCACGCCGCCGGCGCGCAACATGAAGGACGCGCTGCCCGTCGACAAAGTGGCGGCCAAGGTGCGCGACGTGCGCTTCGCCGACGACGAGAACGCCGAACGCGTGATCTTGGAGCTGCTCGGCAACAGTGACGCGACGGTCGTGCGCGCCGACGACCATGGCGCGGTGTTGAAGATCGCGCGCGCCGATCTGCCGAAGAAGCTGGAGCGGACGCTCGATGCCAGCGCCTTGAAGGGCCCGATTCGCAGCGTGTCGACCTACGCCGACGCCGATGATCCGGGCGCCGTGCGCGTCGAAGTGGCGCTCGCCGACGGCGGGCCGCACGTGGCGCCGACGCTGGTGCGCGACGGCGGCACGCTGACCTGGGAATTCCCGCGCGGCACGCGCTCGCTGGCGCCGGCCAAGGTCGCGCCTTACGGCGTCGAGATGCCGCTGCAAGTGGCGACGGTGACGCCGACGCAGCCGCAGCGCAACAGCGGCCGGCAGCGCAAGACGTTCAGCGGCCGGCGCATCGACCTCGACTTCAAGGATGCGGATATCCACAACATCTTGAAGCTGATCGCGGACGTGGCGCAGGTGAACATCGTCGCGGCCGAGGACGTGAAGGGCACGATCACGATCCGCCTGCGCGACGTGCCGTGGGATCAGGCGCTCGACATCATCCTGCGCGCCAAAGGGCTCGGCATGCAGCGCGAAGGCAACCTCATTCGCGTCGCGCCGCAAGCGGTGCTCGAGAAGGAGATCGAGGCCGAGGTGGCGCGGGCCAAGGCGCGGTCGAGCTCAAGCCGCTCGATACGCGGCTCATCGCGCTCAGCTACGCCGACGGGACGCAGATCTTGCCGCGCATTCAGGAAGTGATGTCGTCGCGCGGTCACGTGTCGGTCGACGCGCGCACCAATCAGCTCATCGTCACCGACGTGGCGGCGAATATTTCGCTGGCCGAAGACCTGGTGCGCAATCTCGATACGCAGACGCCGCAGGTGCTCATCGAGGCGCGCATCGTCGAAGCGGACACGACGTTCGAGCGCGACATCGGCATCCAGTGGGGCGGCAACACGATCAACTCGACGGCGACGGGCAATCCGACCGGTATCGTCTTCCCGTCGACGCTCGGCGTCGGCGGCGGCGCCACCGACACGGCGACGTCGACCGCCGGTCTGCAAGGCGCGGGCGCGGCGTCGCCGAACTTCGCGGTCAACATGCCGGCCGCCGTCGGCACCGGCTCGGGCGGCGCCCTCGGCCTCACGCTCGGCTCGGTCAACGGCAACTACAACATCAACTTGCGCTTGTCGGCGCTCGAGAACACCGGCTGGGTGCGCATCGTGTCGTCGCCCAAGATCATGACGCTCGACAATATCGAGGCCACGATCGAGCAGGGCACGTCGATCCCGGTCTCGGTCGTCAGCGCCGCCGGTGCCAACACCATGTTCGTCGACGCCAAGCTCAACCTCACGGTCAAGCCGCACGTCACCAACGAAGGCTCGATCTTGATGACGGTGCTCATCACGCGTAACGAGCCCGACTTCGTCAACACCGCCGCCAACGGCACGCCGACGATCCAGAAGAAGCAGGCGCACTCGCAGATGCTCGTCCGCGACGGCGACACCGCGGTCATCGGCGGCATCTACACGCGCAACAGCGGCTTGTCGTACACGAAGGTGCCGTGGTTCGCCGAGATTCCGGTCATCGGCTGGCTCTTCAAGGCGCGCAAAGAGAACGACAACCGCACCGAGCTCCTCATCTTCATCACGCCGCGCATCATCAACCGCAGCGTCGTGACGCGCTAAGCCGGCCGCATGTCGCGTCTGCGTCTCATGACCGCCGGCGAGTCGCACGGCCCGTCGCTGGTGGCGATCTTGGAGGGGCTGCCGCACGGCTTGCACGTGCCGCGCGCCGCCATCGACGAGGATCTGCGCCGTCGCCAACAGGGTTATGGCCGCGGCGGGCGAATGAAGATCGAGACCGACAAGGTCGACGTCTTGGCCGGCCTGCGCGGCGGCGTGACGTTGGGCGCGCCCTTGGCCATGGCCGTCCGCAACGCCGATCACGCCAACTGGCTCGACGTGATGGATCCGTTTACGCCGCCGTCGGGCGAGCGTTCGAAGGCGCTGACGCGGCCGCGGCCGGGCCACGCCGACTTGGCGGGCTCGTTGAAGCTCGGGCTGCACGACGCGCGCGACGTGCTCGAGCGTTCGTCGGCGCGGTCGACGGCGGCGCGCGTCGCCGCCGGCGCCGTGTGCAAGCAGCTGTTGCGCGCCTGCGGCATCGAGACGTTGTGTCACGTCGTGCGCATCGCGGCGGCGACGGCGCCGATGTTGACGACGCGCGACGACGGCGAATTGCGCGCCGCGCGTGACCAGGCCGAGGCCTCGCCGGTGCGTGCCGTCGACGAGGCGGCCGGTCAAGCGATGGTGGCGCAGATTCAGGCGGCGCAAAAGGACGGCGACTCGGTCGGCGGCGTCGTCGAGGTCGTCGCGTGGGGCGTGCCGCCCGGCTTGGGCTCGCACGCCGAGTGGGATCAGCGCCTCGACGGTCGCATCGCCATGGCGCTCATGTCGATCCAGGCGATGAAGGGCGTCGAAGTCGGCATCGGCTTCGACGCGGCCGAGGCGCGCGGCTCGGCGGTGTTCGACCCGATCTTCCACGACGGCAAGCGCTTTACGCGGCCGTCCAACCGCATGGGCGGGCTCGAAGGCGGCATCACCAATGGCGAGCCCCTCGTCGTGCGCGCGGCGATGAAGCCGATCCCGACGCTGGCGCGGCCGCTGCCGTCGGTCGATCTGGCGACGAAGGTGGCGTTCGACGCACAGAAAGAGCGCACCGATTCCTGCGCCGTGCCGGCGGCGGCGGTGGTGGCCGAAGCGGCGCTGGCGTTCGTCCTCGCCGACGCGCTGCTCGACAAGCTCGGCGGCGACACGATGACCGAGGTCCTGCGTAGCTTGAAGGAGTACCGTGCCGACCTCGACCACTACTAAGGTGTTGCGACCGATCTTCTTGATCGGCTTCATGGCGACGGGAAAGTCGACAGTGGGCCTCTTGCTCGCGGCCAAGCTGGAGCGCCGCTTCGTCGACTTGGACGCGGTGATCGAGGAGGAGGCGCACATGACCATCCCCGAGATCTTCTTCAACGAGCGCGAGGCGGGTTTTCGCGCGCGGGAGGCGGCGGCGCTGCGTCGCGTGGCCGCGCAAGGTCCGCAGGTCATCGCGGTCGGTGGCGGCGCGCCGGCGCACGGCGACAACATCGACTTCATGCTGCACGCCGGTCGGGTGGTGCGCCTCGATGCGTCCGTCGACGAGCTGGTGCGCCGGCTCGACGACGTGAACGCGACGGCGCGGCCGATGCTCGCCGGCAAAGACACGCGCACCGAAGTCGAGCGCCTGCTGGCCGAGCGCGAGCGGCATTACGCGCGCGCACATTTCACGATCGACACCGCCGGCGTCGTGCCGTCGCAGGTGGCGCGGCGCATCGCCGAGGAGCTCGAGCGGCTGTGATCACGCGCGTCGACGTGGCGCTGCCGGCACGCGCCGCAGATCGATCGTATGCGATCGTCGTCGATCCCGACGCCGGCGCCGCCGAGCGCTGCGCCGAGGCCGTGTGCGCGCTCTTTCCCAGCGGCCGCTTCGGCATCGTCAGCGACGACACCGTCGCGAGGCTGTATCTGCCGCGCTGTGCCGACGCCTTGCGCGCGCGTGGCCGGCGCGTCGCCGCGGCGGTCGTGCCCGACGGCGAAGGCTCGAAGTCGTTCGCCACCGCCGAGGAAGTGTGCGAGTCGTTCGCGCGCGAAGGCCTCGACCGCGGCGCCGTCATCCTCGCGCTCGGCGGCGGCGTCGTCGGCGACTTGGGCGGCTTCGTGGCCTCGATCTTCATGCGCGGTATCCCGTACGTGCAGCTGCCGACGACGCTCTTGGCGCAAGTCGACTCCTCGGTCGGCGGCAAAACGGGCGTGAACCTGGCGTCGGGTAAGAATTTGGCCGGCAGCTTCTGGCAGCCGCGGCTGGTCTACGCCGACGTGACGACGCTGGCGACGCTGTCGGAGCGCGATCGTGTGGCCGGGCTGGCCGAGGTCGCCAAGCACGCGCTCATCGCCGACGTCGAGCTGCTGACGCTGCTCGAGACGCGCGCCGGCGACGCCCGCGCCGGCGAGCCGACGCTGACGGCGGAGCTGGTGGCGCGCTCGTGCCGTATCAAAGCGGCTGTCGTCGGCGACGACGAATTCGAGACCACCGGCGCGCGCGCCCTCTTGAACTTCGGCCACACCGTCGGCCACGCGCTCGAGTCCGACTCGCACAAGGAGCACGAGCCGCTCCGTCACGGCGAGGCGGTGGCGCTCGGCATGATCGCGGCCGCGCGCATCGGCCACGCGCTCGGCGGCGCCGATCTCGAGCCGCGCGTGACGGCGCTGTTGTCGGCGCTGGGGCTGCCGGTCGATCTCGATCGTCGCCTGTCGCCGGGCGCGCTGGCGCGTGTTGCCGTCGACAAGAAGCGCGGCGGCGAGCACATCGGCTTCATCGTCGTCGACAGGCCGGGCACGGCGCGCGTCACGCCGATCGCGCCGAGCCGCATCCACGAAATTTTGCTTGGACGAAAAACGCGATGATACGATCGAATATGGAGGTAGGTGCATGAGGTCAGCACTGCTCCTGTTGGCGCTCCTCGCCAGCGGCAGCGTCGTCGTCGGATGCGTGAACAACGATGCTTCGCTCTCGATCGAGCAGATGGAGGCGGTCACCGAGGCGACGGCTTGCGTGGCCACGGCGACCGTCGGTGTCGAGATCGCGCGCGGGCTCTTCGACGTCGCCGCCAGCAACCACATCCAGGGCTACATCGGCTTCCCGCTCGTGCGTAACAACGAGGTCTCACGCATGTTGAGCAGCGGCGATCCCGAGCTCGACTCGATCCAGCTGCTCGGCGCCAACGTCTCGCTCACGTTCGCCAGCGCGACGGACGAGGCCAAAGTCCCGGTCGCCGATCGCAAGTTCTTCTGGGCTTCGGCGGGCGGTCGGCTCGATCCGGCGGCGCTGGCGCCGATGCCGATCGAAGTCGTGCCCAACAACATCGTCACCGAGCTCGCCGTGGCGCCCGGCGCCTTCGTGTCGCTCACCGCCAAGATCCAGCCGGTCGGCATGCAGACGAGCGATCGCATCGTCGGCGGTCCCATCTATTTTCCGGTCGATCTCTGCAACGGCTGCCTGACGAACGTCATCAGCGCCTGTCCGCTGCCGGCCGGCACCGTCGTCGTCGACACCTGCTACCCGGGCCAAGACGTGCTGGCGACGTGCTGCCAAGCCTCGGCCTCGCAGCTCTTGTGCGGCTCCTTGGCTCCGATCCAAACGGCGACGATGTCGACGCTGCCGCCGGGCGCGCACGAAGAAGAAGTCAGCCAGCCGTAGCCGTTTCTGACGCGCTGCGCGCCCAGTCATTTGTAAGACCCGTCGACAAACTCCGAGCGGCAACGTTTGACTCCCGCTGCTCGACTCGATACAACCGGGGGACCGATGTTCCAGGAGAACCTCAAGCGGCTGGTTGCGGAGACCGAAGGCGGCGTGGCCGGCCTGCTCATGGGCTTCGACGGCATCGCGGTCGACAGCTACTCGGCGCCCAACGGCGGCATCGACATCCAGACCGTCGGCATGGAGTTCAGCTTCATCTGCGGCCAGGTGCGCAAAGCAGCCGAGATCCTCGAAGTGGGCGGCGTGCAGGAGATCGCCATCCGCTGCGCGCAGCTGACGATCCTCATCCGCGTGATCAGCGTCGAGTATTTCGTGGCGCTCGCGCTTCGCCCCGACGGTAACTTCGGCAAAGGGCGCTACCTGCTGCGGGTCGTCGCGCCCAAGCTGCAGGCGGAAATCGCCTAAGCAGCGGATATGGACTCGGCCCCGCACGTCATGGTGCTGCACGGGCCCAACCTGAATTTGCTGGGCGCGCGCGAGCCGCGAATTTACGGCGCGACCACGTTGCCCGAGATCGATCGGCTGCTGGCGGAAGCGGCGCAGGCGCGCGGCGCGACCGTCGAGTGTCACCAGTCGAACATCGAAGGCGTGCTCATCGATTACATCCAAGCGGCGGGCAAGACAGCGCACGCCATCGTCATCAACCCGGCGGCGTATACGCATACGTCGGTGGCGATCGCCGACGCGTTGCGCGCGGTGAAGCTGCCGGCCGTCGAGGTTCACCTGTCGAACGTGCACGCGCGCGAGGACTATCGGCGACAATCGTTCGTCGCCGCCGCCTGCGTCGGCACCATCGGCGGCTTCGGCGCGCGCAGCTACACGCTCGCGCTCGAGGCCGTGCTCGACCTCCTCCAGGCAAACACGGTAAAGAGAAACCCATGAAAGCCAAGAGCAAGAAGGCGACGCGAGCGGTCGCGTCGCGGACGTCGCACAGCGCGGCGTCGACCCCGAATACGACGGCGCCGAACGGAATCGAAGCGCGCATCGACTCGCTGGCCGAGATTCTGCGGCGGCACGAGCTGAACGAGCTGGAGATCGAAGAGGGCGGCGTGCGCATCTACCTGCGTCGCGGCGGCGAAGTCGTGACGACGGCGGCGCCCGCGCCGGCCGCGCCCGCGCTCGTCACGCCGCACGCGCCACCGCCGCCGGCGTCGGGCGCGCCGCCGGCGGCCGCGCACTCGACCGACACCAGCGACGGCAACGTCCTGTACGTGACGTCGCCGTTCGTGGGCACGTTCTATCGCTCGCCCTCGCCCGACACCAGCGCCTTCGTCGACGTCGGCACGCGCATCAAAAAGGGCCAGGTCTTGTGCATCGTCGAGGCCATGAAGCTCATGAACGAGATCGAGTCCGAGATCGAAGGCTCGATCGTGCAGATCCTCGTCGAGAACGGCCAAGCGGTCGAATACGGCGAGCCGCTCTTCAAGATCAAACAAGGTTAGTCGGCCCGTGTTCAAGAAGATCCTGATCGCGAACCGCGGCGAGATCGCGCTGCGCGTGATTCGCGCCTGCCGCGAGCTCGGCGTGGCGACGGTGGCGGTGCACTCGACCGCCGATGCCAACGCGCTGCACGTCAAGTTCGCCGACGAGAGCGTGTGCATCGGGCCGGCGCCGGCCAAGCAGTCGTATCTGCACATCCCGGCGATCATCAGCGCGGCTGAGGTCACGGGCGCCGAAGCCATTCATCCCGGTTATGGCTTCCTCTCGGAGAACGCCGAGTTCGCCGAGATGACCGAGCGCTGCGGCCTGACGTTCATCGGGCCGCCGCCGAAGATCATGCGCCTCATGGGCGGCAAGATCTCGGCGCGCAAAGTGATGGTCGAGGCCGGCGTGCCGATTCTGCCGGGCACGGGCCTGCTCGAGACCGACGAGCAGGCGCTGGAAGCGGTCGAGAAGATCGGGCTGCCCGTCATCATCAAGGCGTCGGCGGGCGGCGGCGGTCGCGGCATGAAGATCGTCAAAGACCGGAATCGTCTGCTGGCGCAGCTGGAAGTGGCGCGTGGCGAGGCGCTGGCCGGCTTCGGCTCGTCCGACGTCTACCTCGAGCGTTACGTCGAAGCGCCGCGGCACATCGAAGTGCAGGTCGTCGCCGACGGCATCGGCGGCGTGGCCATCTTGGGCGAGCGCGAATGCTCGATCCAGCGGCGCCATCAAAAGCTCGTCGAAGAGGCGCCGGCCATCGTGCTCACCGAGGCGGAGCGCGAGCGGCTGCTCGGCATCTGCGAGAAAGCGATGCGCGCCATCAACTACCGCAATGTCGGGACGATGGAGTTCCTGTACGAGCGCGGTGAGTTTTACTTCATGGAAATGAATACGCGCATCCAAGTGGAGCACACTGTGACCGAGATGGTCACCGGGCTCGACCTCGTGCGCGAAATGATCAAGCTGGCTGCAGGTGAGGCGCTGTCGCCCGGTTTCACCGGTCGCTTCCGGCCGCGCGGCCACGCCATCGAGTGCCGCATCAACGCCGAGGACCCGGTCAAGTTCACGCCCTCGCCGGGAAGAATAACGGCGCTGAATCTTCCTGGAGGTTTCGGCGTTCGGGTCGATACTCATATTTATGAGGGCTACGTCGTCCCGCCGAACTACGACTCCTTGCTGGCCAAGCTCATCGTGCACGCCGAGGATCGCGACGCTGCGATTCGTCGACTGCGCCGTGCGCTCGGCGAGTTCGTCGTCGAAGGCATTCAGACGAACCTACAGTTCCATAGGAAGCTCATCGATCACCCCGATTTCATCGAAGGTAGGTTAGACACCCACTTTCTAGAGCGTTTTTCGACGGAGGAGACCCCGGCCGTTGCTTGACCGGTTTGATTGCGCCTCGTAAAATTTGAGTGTCCGTCTTCAGTTAAAGGAGTCGGCGCGGAGCCAGGTGGCGACGAATAAAGACAAGCTGATTGCTGGAGCTCAGAAGCTGGTTGAAAAGAACCAGTTCGAGAAGGCGATCAAAGAATATTTAAAGGTCGTCGCCGAGGACGACAAAGACGTTCCGGATCTGGCTCAAGATCGGCGATCTCTACGCCAAGCTCGGCAAAAAGAGCGAGGCGGCGGAGACCTATTCCAAAGTCGCGCAGTTCTATAGCGACCAAGGCTTTTACCTAAAAGCCGTCGCTGTTTATAAGCAGATCCTCAAGATCGAGCCGCGGCTCGTCGACGTGAACCAGAAGCTGGCCGAGCTGTACAAGCAGCTCGGTCTCTTGTCGGACGCGATGCAGCAGTACGAAGCCGTGGCGGCGTTTTATCATCGCGAAGGCAAGACGCGCGAAGCGCTGGCCGCGCTCAAGCAGATCGTCGAGCTCGATCCGGAGACGGTCGCCAATCGCATCAAATTGGCGGAGCTGTACTCGAAAGAGCAGATGGCGCGTGAGGCCATCGACGAATTCTCGAAGGCCGCCGAGCAGCTGCGGCAGGCGGGGCGCGTCGACGATTTCATGAAGGTCGCCGAGCGTCTGCTGTTCCATTCGCCGGACAATCGGCCGGTCACCAAGGAGCTGGCCGGGCTGTACATCGAGAAGGGCGATCCGCGGCGCGCGCTGCCGAAGCTGCAGATCTGCTTCAAGGCCGATCCGCGCGATACCGAAGTGTTGTCGCTGCTGGCGCGCGCGTTCGAGGCGCTCGATCAGCGGCAAAAGTCGGTCAGCGTGCTGAAAGAGCTGGCGCGCATTTTGGGCGAGAACGGCGACAATCGCGCGCGCGACGCCACGTGGCGCAAGATCATGCAGCTGGCGCCGGGCGATCCCGACGCCGAGGCGGCGTTGTCGAGCGCCGGTCGGGCGCGCTCGCAGCCGGCGATCGAGACGGCCGCGCCCGCGCCGCCGCCACCGGCGCGCAATGCGACGGGCAGCGCCGTCGCCATCGGGCGCATCGCGCCAACGAACGCGACGGGCGGACGGCCGGTGCAGATGAGCGCGTCGGGCCGCGTGCAAGCCTTGCGCGACGAGCCGCCGGCGCCCGAGCCGAACGCGCCCAAAGCGCGCACGTGGGACGGGCCGACCGTCGGCCGCGGTGAGCGCGAGCGCGATCGCGGCGACAACAGCAAAGGCTTCGAAGTCCCCGACGACTCGATGCGCAATGCCGCCGGCGCCGAAGAGGAGATCGCGCGCATCCTCAACGAGACCGACGTCTACATCAAATACAACCTGCACGCCAAAGCCATCGAGCATTTGCAGCGCGCGTTCGAGCGTAATCCGCGGCATATCGGCGCGCGCGAGAAGCTGAAGGCGCTCTTCCTCATCCTCGGCAAGAAGGACGAGGCGGTGCTGGAGCTGTGGTCGCTCGTCGAGAGCGCCGAGCCCGGCCGCAAGCGGCGTTATCTGCGCGAAATTCTCGAGATCGATCCCGGCAACGCGCGCGCGTCCGGCGAGCTCGGCGAGAAGGTGCAGCCGTCGGTGGGCGCGCTCACGTCGAGCCTCGACGATCGCGACTACTCGGCGCCGGTGCAGCGCGATCCCGAAGGCACGGGCTCGGAGATGCTCGACGTCGACGATCTGGAGGAGCTGGACGACGACGATTCGGCTTCGCCGCCCGATTCGTCGCCGAGCCTGTTCGCCGACGCCTTCGCCGCGGACGAGGCCGAGCGGCGCGGGCATGGCCAAGCGGCCGATCGCCGTCGCGGCGCGCCCATCGAGATCGAAGACAGCGAAGACGACGAGCTGATTCCCGTCGTCGTCGAGCAGGAGCGCGAGCCGGAAGAGGCGAGCGGCGACGAGGTCGAAGATCGCTTCGGCTTCGATCATGACGAGGAGCCGGTCGAAGACCGCTTCGGCTTCGACGACAAAGCTGACGAGTCGACGCTGCCGCCGAGCTTTGCCGAGACGGCGCTGACCGAGGAAGAAGACACCGATACCGCCGCGGGCGAGCCGGAGCGACAGCCGGAACCGGTGCCGCCGTCGCCGCCGCAGCGCGCCCGCCGCGATTCGTCGGTCGGCCGCGAGCCGGCGCCGCCGCAGCGCGCGCGTCGCGACTCGTCGGTCGGCCGCGAGCCGGCGCACGCCGCGGCGCGACCGCCGGCGCGCGAGCCGTCGCAGCCGGCCGCGCGACCGCCGTCGAAGAAGCGCAACGCCGCCGAGGAAGAGCTCGACGCCGACGTGCACACGCGCTTCGACGATCAGCCGCTGAAGTTCGATCACGCGGCGCTGTTCGGCAATCACAGCCACAGCGACGAGGTCGACGAAGCCGATCTGCCGCCGATGTCGTCGATCCCGGGCGGCACGCGCACGCAGCAGGCGCCGAAGCTGGACGAGTTCGAGGACGACGATCTGGCGTCGCCGAACAATCGACCGATCACGCGCACGCAGCAGACGCCGGCCGGCCTGCTCGACGGCGGCGAATCCGGTCCTGTCGGCACGACGCTCGAGGACGAGCTCGACGAAGCCGACTTCTTCGTGCAGCAGAACCTGTTCGACGAGGCGCGCGTCATCCTCGAGAACCTGCTCAGCAAGCATCCCGGCCATCCGCTGGTGACGGCGAAGCTGCGCGACTTGGAGGCGATGGAGCGCGCGGCGGCGTCGGCGGCGCACGATCCGTCCGAGGCGCACGAGACGCGGCCGGGCATGTCGGCCGAGATGGACGCCGATTTACCCGACGATCTGCCGGGCGACGTCAACGCGACGGCCACGGTCGGCGATCCCGCGGCCGCCTTCGAGATGACGCGCAAAGGCGTCATCGAAAAGGGAGTAACCGCAGAAGACTTCGAAACCCATTATGATTTGGGTATCGCGTACAAAGAAATGGGTTTGTTGGACGACGCGGTAAACGAGTTTCGCATCGTCATGAAAGACCCGGCGCGCGAGGTGCAATGCCACCTCATGATCGGCCTCTGCTACCTCGAAAAGGGGCTGCAGACCGACGCCATCGGGCAGTTCAAGAAGGGGCTGTACGTCGAGGGCATCACCGAGCGCGAGGCGCTGTCGATGTACTTCGAGCTCGGGCAGGCGTACGAGCGGCTGACCGATCCGCGCGAGGCGCTCTACTATTACGAGAAGGTCATCAAGCGCGATCCGAACTTCCGCGACGTCGAGAAGCGCGTGGAAGCGCTGCGCGGCGGCGCGGCGGTCACGCCGTCCTTGCCGCAGGGCAACAGCGACGACGTCGACGCCGCGTTCGATACGCTGCTCGGCAAAGATCTGTAGCGCCGTAGACCGTAGCTGTAGCCGGTAGATCGACCCGTAACGGCCCGATTTGCGTCATCGTTCGCCCCGTCGCGGCGACGATCGCCACAGGTTGACTTCGCTCGTCGCGGCTTAAGTCATTCCTACGATGAAGAGACGTAGCGGTTGGATGGCGCTGGTCGGTTTTGCCGGCGCAGTAGCGGCCACAGCCCTCATCGGCGCGCGGGTCAATCGGCGCAACAAGCGCTGGTATCGGCGCCTGCAGAAGCCGAGCTTCAGCCCGCCCGAGTGGCTGTTCGCGCCCGTGTGGACGGCGTTGTATGCGCTCATGGTGGCGTCGGCCTATCGCGTGTGGCAGCAGCCGGAGTCGCCGGCGCGCACGCGGGCTTTGGCGCTGTGGGGTGGTCAGCTGGCGGCGAACGCCGCGTGGACGCCGCTGTTCTTCGAGGCGCGCCGGCCGGACGCGGCACTCGTCGACGTCGGGCTGCTCGTGGCCGGCCTCGGCGCCTACGTCAACGAGGCGCGCAAGATCGATCCGCAAGCGGCGTGGCTGATGGCGCCTTATGCCGCGTGGTCGCTCTTTGCCACCGCGCTCAACGAAGAGATCGTGCGCCGTAATTAGCCGTTTCCGGTCGGTAATCGACGGCGGGCTCGGCGCTGAGCGTGTGTGCTTTGGCCGCTCGCTCGATGTCGCGCAGGGTCATCGCCATCACGCGGTCGCGCCACGGCAGATACGGCAGCACGCGAAGGTTCACGTTGCGGAACCAGGTAGCGCACGCGCTCGACGAGGATTCGATGTTCGAGTTCGGCTTGGCGCGGCTGCTCGACGGGATCGCCGCGCTGATCGGGCCCACGAAGCGGCGCGGCAAGCGGCGCCAGCGATCGTGAGGCGCCGGTCGTTCCACGGCCACGGCCACGGCCACGGCCACGGCCACGGCGCGCGAACGCTCACGGCGACTATGGATTGAGCAGGCGCACCGTCCAGCTGCCGTCGTCGTTGCGCGAGAAGAGCTCGCGTTCGTGCAGGCGATCTTCGCGATTGCGCCACAGCTCGACGGCGATCGGCGTCAAACGATAGCCGGACCAATGCGGCGGACGCGGCACCGGCCGACCCTCGTAGCGGCGCGTGACTTCGGCCAGGCGCGCTTCCAGCTCGGCGCGCGAATTCAACGTCGCGCTCTGGTCCGACGCCCACGCGCCCAGCTGCGAACCGCGCGCGCGCGACGCGAAGTAGGCGTCGGCTTCGGCATCGGTGACGGGCGCGACGTCGCCTTCGAAGCGCACCTGCCAGCCGATGTGCGGCCACCAGAAGTCGAGCGCGGCGTGCCGGTTGGCGGCGAGCTCCCGGCCCTTACGCGAGCGCGTGTTGGTGTAAAAGACGAGGCCGCCGCCGTCGACGCCCTTCAAGAGCACGATGCGCGCCGATGGGCGGCCGTCGGCGCCGACGGTGGCCAGCGTCATGGCGGTGACGTCGGGGTGGCCGGGCGTCGCTTTGGCCGTATCGAAGAGCGCGACGAAGCGCGCCAGCGGATCGGGTGCGGCGGAGTCTGCGGACATGACCGCGAGTGTAACGCCTGCCGACGCCGGCGCTACCGACGTCGCGCGCGGACGATGCGGCCGACGATCGCGCGCGGCGCGAGGAACGGTTTGGCGCTGGCGTTACGGCTTTGGCGGCGGGGAGGCGTTGGGCGCGGCGATCGCCGGCATGTCGCCCGTCGCCGGCGCGCTCGGCTTGGGCGCGCCACCGGCGGTGTCGGCCTGCTGCGCGGACTGAGCGGCGGCGGCGGCGCGCGCGGCGTCGGCCTCTTCCAGCCGCTGCGCCTCGAGCGAGCGGTCGGGCGGACCGATGGGACGATCTTGGCGGAACTGCTTCTTCATGTGCGAGTTGCGCGTCACGACATAGGGCGACTGCAAGAGATCGAGCGGACGCAGGCCCGTCCAGCCCGGCGGCAACGGCGGCTCGACCCATTCGAACACGTGCTTGGCGTCGAGCGGCGCCACGTTGACACAGCCGTGCGACTTCACGACGCCGAAACGATCGTGCCAATAGGCGCCGTGAATCGCGTTGTGCCACTGGAAGAACGTCGACCACGGCACTTTATTGACGAAATATTCCTTATCTTCGTAGGGCTGATTCTTCATCGTGATCGCCGAAACCTTGGCCCACACGGGATAGGTGCCCATCGGCGTCGGGAAGGCGCGGCCCGACGACACCAGCGTCGCGAACGTCGGCTTGTCGTCTTCGTAGGTGACCAGCACCTGCTCGCCCAAGTCGATGTCGATCCACTTCTTGATCGTCGCCGGCACCGTCGTGGGATGCGGCAGGAGGCGCACTTCGTTGAGCGAATCGGCGGCGATCCAGGCTTCGGGCAGGCTGGCGATCGGATTGTCGGGCGAAGGCGGCGCGGGCGCGGCCGCGGCGTCGGCAGTGACTTCGGCGGCCGGCTTCTTCTTTAGATTTTCTTGCATGATGTTGCCGAACGTCGGTGGCGGCGGCGGATCGGCGAACGTCACCTTGAGCCACTTCTTCTTGCCGACGACGCGCTCGTCGACGATGTTGACGCGCGTGCGCCGCTCGAGCTGCGCCGCGGCCGCGCCCGGTTTGCCCTCGGGCGGCGCCGCGTAGATGTTGGCTTTGTCGGGCGTGACCCAGCCGAACGGCAACGTCACCTTGTCGTTGACGTCGATGCCGTGCCACTCGGCGCCGCCGCCCATCATGCCGGCGCCCTTCTGCGGAATGACCTTGCCGTCGACGTTGATCCAATATTTCTGGCCGTCCCAGGTGTACGGCTTGTCGACGGCGGTGGTGTCGCCGCGCTCGAGCATGCGCTCGGGCGTCGCGCCCGCTTTCATGTCGTCGAGCGAGGCCCACATCGGCACTTTGTCGCCCTCTTTGACCAGCTCCATGACGTACGTGAACGGCAGGCGCGTGCCCTCTTTGATCTTGAGGAGCTGCTCCGTCGACGCCGGCTGATCGGTCGGATGGCCGTCGTGGCCGCACAAGTAGCCGAACGGCTCGAGCGCATACCACACGCGCGACGAACAGCCGCCGCGCGACGACTTGACGACGCCCTTCACCGTCAGGCGCGCGCCGTGGATCGCGTTGCCCACCATCGGCGACGACCACGGGCGGATCTCGATGACCGCTTCGGGCGTCGTCACCTCCACGACTTTGACGTCGGACGGCTCGAGCGGCGGCTCCGGCAAGAGCTTCGGCGGCTCGTAGGGCTTGATGTCGTCCGCCTTGAGCGGCACGCCGGGAATGACGTGGATCGGATGCGGCACCCACGGCTTGGCCGAGGCGGCCGTCGGTGGCAGCGTCATCAGGAGGAGCGGCAGAAGCAGGCGGCGGGCGGATCGCATCGACGCGATCGTAGCAAATGTCGGCAGCGGCGGCTAACTCGCGCCTCCCGGCGCTCGCCGATGACGCCGCCGAGGCTGTGAAGTGTGCGGATGCGTGCGGGTGTGCCCGTGCGTGCGTTGCTGTTGGGGGCGTGCCTGGGTGCGGTGCGCGCCGGGCGGAAATAAACCTTCCACCGGCGTGCCGAGCTACACGATGGCCGGCGCGACGGAGCCAGGCTGCGCGCACCGCGCGCCCGCGCAGCCCGGCCAAGCGGACCACCGCTCGGTAAACGATCGGGCGCGCTCGTCGGCGCGCCGCGCGCCTACCGGAACCGCTTATGGCACTCCTTGCACGTCGCCCGCAGGTTCGTCAGCGCCGTGTTCGCCGCCACCGCGTCCTTCGACGCGTACGAGTTCGACAGGTCCGACGCATAACGATTGAGCTTCATCGCCAGCGCGTCGAACTCGGCGCCCTTGGTGAAATCCTTGATCTTCAAGCTCGTCGCCTGCACGCGCGTCCCCGCCGACGTCAACAGCGCCCACTCGTCGTCGTTGAACGACGTCTGCCCGATCTTCTTGAACAGCGGATCCATCACGGTCGCCTGATTGGCCATGACGTCGTCGAGCTTCGTCAGCTTCGGGATCTCTTCCACCGGCGTCGACAGCTGCGGCGTACAGGCGGAAGCGGCGAGCAACAGCGCGAGCGCGAGCTTTTTCATGGGTTCTCCTCGTCAGTGCGGAACGGCCGGCAGTGAGTGCGGCTCGGGAATCATCGGCATGTCGGCGCGATCGACGCGCAATCCCGGACGATTGGGCACGCGCGCCGCCGCCGCCACCGGATAAATGCCGGCGACGCCGAGGAGCACGATGTTGCGCTCGATGTTCGGCTGCATGAACCCGAGATCCGACGGATGCCCGAACTGCCGATAGTATTCGTAGCGCGCGAACACGCCCAGATACGGCAGCGCCTGCCACGTCAACGACGCGTCGGCGAGCGCGATCTCCGCCGTCGCCACCAGGCCCGTCCGCTGTCCGCCCGTCGAATCTTGGTTATAGAGCTGCGCATGCTCGTAACCACCCGAGCCAGACAAGAACAGGCGCGTCTTCTGCGGCAGCGGCACCGTCACGCGCAGCGTCGCCTGATCGGCTACGAACGTCGCGCCCGACAGCGGATTGGGCACGATGCTGTGCTCGTAGCGCAATTCGCCCGTCGCCCGCTCGTTGAAGTAGCGCGCCACGGCCAGCGCATACGGCTGCCAGATGCGCTCCGAGCCGTCGGCGGCGTTCATCGCCATGATGAGCCCGAGCGCCGCCTCCGTGGACCAGAAGTTGGACCAATCGCGACGCCAACGCGCGATGGCGCTGTCGATCACCTGCTGCTGCAGCGGCGCGACCGTCCCCGTCGTCGTGTCGCGCGTGGCGCCGTAGATGACATATTCCGAGCGCAGATCGACGCCCACCGCGTCGAGCGCGAACAGCCGCTCGGCGCCGAGGTCGACCGTCGTCGTGTACGTGTCCGGCAGCGTCCGCGGCGACAGCGGAATGAACGCCAGGAACGTCAACGACTGCGCGAAATTCCACTGCTTCGTAATGTGATCGACGAGCGCCTCGTTCGCGCCCTGCGTAAAAAACGTCGTCGAGGTCGCCAGCGACGGGCTGACCGCGAGCCCGGTGGCATCCGCCGTATTCTGCAGGTTGAGCGTATTGATGCGCCCTTCTTGCGACTGCAAGCCCACCATCAGCTCGGTCTTCTTCGACGGAATGAAGAACCCATTCCAATCGAGCGTGTTCGTATACGAGTTCCCTTGCGGATGGAGCACGAACAAGTCGGCGTTGAAGTTGAACGCGAGCCGCTGCACCGCCCGCGCCGCGCCCGTCGTGTAGGCGATCCCCGGCCGCAGCTGAAAGAAGAAGTCGCTGAAGCGCGGCAGCGGCGCGCCCTGCGCGCAGGTCGTGGACTTGGTCGAATCGCAGGCCGGCGGCGTCGGCGTGCAGTTGCCGGCGGCGTCGCACGACAGCGGCGCATAAGGCGTCGACGGCGCGTTGAAGACGTTGTCGGTCCAGCCGACGGCGACCTCGGCCGTGCCTTGCACCGAGTTGGCCGCGTGCGCGCGTGGCTCGGCAGCGACGAGAAAGGATGCGGCGGCAGCGATCGACAGAGCCCGGGCGGCGCGACCGCAACGTGGCATGCGCGACAGCCTATCATGACGCGCCGATGCTCGCGCGTTCGCGCGGTGCGATGTTATGCTCGTCGCGTGCCCGCCGACTCCGCCGACTCCGCCGACGTGACGCTGGAGGCGCTCGGCATCCGCCTCGACGGTGCCGACGTGCTGGCGCTGCGCGACGACTGCATCCCGATCGCGCGCCGCCTGGTCCACGCGCGCCGCAAGATCGTCGGCCTCTTGCCCGCGTCCGGTCGCGTCGGCGTCACCGCGGTCGGCGTGCAGCTGGGCCTGGCCACCGTCGAAGTCTCGGGCACGCCGACCGCCTACGTCGACGCCAACGTGCGCTGGCCGGCCATCTCGCAGATCGTCGTCGGGACGCGCGCCGACGACGACGAGTCGCTCTTCGCCACCCGCTGGCTGCGCGGCTCGCTCGCGCTCCTGTCGCCGCCGCGCGCCGGTGACGCCGGCGCCGGCCTGCCGCAGCTCGCCCGCGTCATCCAGACCGGCGGCGAGCTCTTTGCGCACGTCCTCGTCGATCTGACCGGCTTCAAGCAGCTCGGCGAGCACCTGGCGGCGATCGAGATGATGGACGCCGTCGTCGTCGTGGCCCGCGGCGGCCTGACCCGCGAGCGCGACCTCTTGCGCATCGACCAAGAATTACCGCCCGACCGCAGCCTCGGCGTCCTCATCTCCAACGTGCGTCCATGACGTTCCTCGATCGCCTGCGCGACAAGCATCTCGACAAGTGGCTGCTCGGCTGGACGCGCGATCGGCTGCGTCCGCGCCCGCACATCTCCGGCACGCGCCACTTGTTGTTCGCGTTTTGCGACCACTACGAGCCGCTGTGGAAAGGCGCCGACGAGGCGCAAGGCCGCGCCCGCGTCGCCGCCTGGAGCGAGCATTATCCGCGGCTGGCCGCGCGCTATCGCGACGCCGACGGCCGCGCGCCGTGCCATTCGTTCTTCTTTCCCGGCGAGCAGTATTCGCCCTATTACCTCGAGGCGCTGGCGGGGCTCGCGCAACAAGGGCTCGGCGAGGTCGAGCTGCACCTGCATCACGACGGCGATACCAACGCCAAATTACGCGCCGACATCGCCGATTATCTCGGCAAATACGCGCAGCACGGCCACTTGAGCCGCGACGCCGACGGCCGCCTGCGCTACGGCTTCATCCACGGCAACTGGTGCCTCGCCAACGCCCGCCGCGACGGTCGCTGGTGCGGCGTCGACGACGAGCTCCCGCTCTTGTGGGACACCGGCTGCTACGCCGACTTCACGTTCCCGTCGGCGCCCGACGAATCGCAGCCCGATTGGGTCAACGCCATTTACTGGCCCGTCGGCAACTTGGCCGCGCGGCGCGGCTACGAAGTGGGCGAGCGCGCCCGAGTCGGCGAGCGCCATCGCGACCGCATCCTCATGATCGAAGGCCCGCTCACGCTCGCCCGTCGCGGCTTCGGCGTGCGCATCGAGAACGGCGACGTCCACGGCAGCGACGCGCCGACGGCGGCGCGCGTGCGCAGCTGGGTCGAGCAGCACATCCACGTCGCCGGCCGCCCCGAGTGGACGTTCGTCAAGATCCACACCCACGGCGCGCCCGAGAAGAACGCGCGCGTCGTCCTCGGCGACGGCTTCACCGCGCTGCACGACGCGCTCGCCCGCTACAACGACGGCACGCGCTGGAAGCTGCACTACGTCAGCGCGCGCGAGCTGTTCAACGTCGCCACCGCCGCCATGGACGGCCGGACCGGCGACCCCAACGCCTACCGCGACTACCTGTTGGCGCCGCCGCCGATCGCGACCAAGTAAACGCGCGCTGACTTGTAGTAAACGCGCGCTGACTTGTAGTAAACGCGCGTTTACTTGCGCGGGCCCACGTGCAAGTAGGCGCGGGCGAGCGTCTTCCACGTCGCCAGCGAGCGCGGCTGCTGGCGCGCCGCGCGCCACAGCGCCGAGCGCGCCTGACCCCAGCGGTGGTAGCTCAGGTGCTCGTAGCCGGCCTGATACTCGATGCGCGCGAACGTGCGCTTGACGAACGGCGCGCCCACGAACTGCGGATGCTCGGCCAAAAATTCGCGATAGACCTGATATTCGCCGTCGACCCAGCTGCCGTCGCGCTGCGCCTGCGCGCTCAAGCTGTCGCCATGCAAGCGGCGCTGCACGAGCGGCTCAGGCAAGTAGCCGACCGGACCCATGACCGCCAGGCGCAGCCACAGTCGATATTCCTCGGCTATGCGCTTGCGTGACGCCATGCCGCCGGCGCGCATATAGGCCTCGCGCTGCACCATCGCCGACGAGCATGAGATCGGATTCTCGTAGAACAGCTGCTCGAAGGGGACGACGGTGCCGTTGATGCCGTAGCGTTTTTGCCGCGACTGCTCCATGTCGTAGCGCGGATCGATCTGACCGAGCGCGCCCACCTCCGTCGACGACAACAGCGACTCGGGCATGCTGCGATGAAAGCCGAGCTGCTTCTCCAGCTTTGTCGGCAGCCACACGTCGTCGCTGTCGAGGAAGGCGATCCACGGCGCCCGCGCCATGTCGACGCCGCGGTTGCGCGCGCCGCCCGGCCCGGCGTTGGCGTGGCGCACGAGGATGAGATCGTCCACACGCTTCGGGCGCACCGGCTCGGGCGAGCCGTCGTCGACGACGATGATCTCGACCGCGCGCAGCGTCTGCGCGCGAATGCTCTCCAGCGCGTCGTCGAGCCACACCGGCTTGTACGCCGGGATGATGACGCTGACGGCGGGCGCGTCGTGCGCGTTCTCGCCGCGGACGATTTCGACGCGATCTTCAGTCATGCTGGGGTCATCCGGCGCGTGCCTTTCTGCGGCGTTGCAGCGTTTCGCGCGCGAGCCGCAGCAGCTCGCGGCTGTTTTTGTGATCGATCGTGAGCGCGCCGGCGACGTAGGCGAGCCCGCCGGCGACGACTTCGGCGCCGAGCGCGATGGCGTTGCCTTGGATGCGCGTGCCCCACAAGAGGTGGCGCACGCCGAGGACGGCGGCGACGAGCGGCACGCACGCGGCCAGCGGTCGCCACAAGACGGCGCCGATCGCCGACAGTTGAATGCCGTCGGTGGCGCGCACCAGCCACAGCGACAGCAGCATGCGAATGCCGAAGGCGATGCCGACGGCGAAGCAGCACCACAAGAGGTTGTGGCGGCCGATGGTCGAGATCGAGACGACGATCGCCGTCAAGTTCACGATCTCGAGGAAGGCGGCGGCGCGCGTGTCGTTGCGCACTTGCATGTAGGCCGACATCGCGCCGGCGACGGGCCGCGTGATCGACAGGCCGGCCAGCACCATCAGCATCGGGCCCACTTCGACCCAGCGCTTGTCGAGGAACGCCGAGACGATGGTGTTGGCGACGGCGCCGAGCCCGACGGAGAGCGGGAACATGATGAGCGCGATGAGCCCGGTCGCGCGCAAGAGCGCGTCCCGTCGCCGCTCGCGCTCGACGTTGGCCAGCGACGCCAAGAGCACGTCCGTAATCTGCTCGCCGACTTGGATGGCCGGGATGTCCGCCAAGTTGTAGGCGAGGTTGTAGCCGCCCATGATCCAGGCGCCGTAAAAGCGCGAGACCAGTAAGTTGTCCCACTTGCGCGCGACGACGCTGGCGAACTGCCCGACGGAGACGATGCCGCCGTAGCCGACGAGCAGGCGCAGCGTCGCCGCGTCGACGGGCACGAACTCGAGCCACTCGCGCCGGTCCATCGCCGTCGTCACCATCGCCAAGTTGACGGCCGAGCGCGCGATGTTGCCGTAGACGAGCGCCATGCCGCCGGCGCCGCGCCACGCCGCGGTGACGGCGACGATCGGCAACGCCGCTTCCGCCATCGCTTTGCCGAGCCCGAGGCGGCGAAAGCGCATGTCGCGCGCCAACAGCCGTTCGGGCATGAACGCGATGCGATCGAACGCCATCGCCAGCACCAGGCCGGGCAGAAACAGCGGCAGCTCGGGCGCGTTGACCCAGCGCGAGATCGGCCAGCGCAGCGCCAGCACGCCCAAAAGCGCGATCACGCCCAGCGTCAGATGAATCAGCGTGGCGTGGAAGATGACGCGGCGGCCGCAGTCGCGGTTGGCGATGACGTACATGCCGACGCCGAGCTGCGAGAATTGATTGGCCGTGATGACCGCGATCGACGCCGCCGAGACGTCGCCGCAGACGTCGGGCGCCAGGAAATGCGTGAGCGCGACGGTGCCGCCGAGGCCGAGCATGCGCGCCGCGCCGCCCATCGCCACTGTCCACGCCACGCCGCTGACTGCTTTGTGCGCCGTGGTCATGTGTTATCGAGGTTCGCGCCGCGAGCGGGGCGCGGCTACGGAACGAACAGCGAATCTCCGGCGATGAGCGGCAGATCTTCTTCGGGATGCAGGCCCGACGCGACGCGCTCGTAGTCGATGGGCACGCGACGCACGCCGTGACCGTCGTTGCGCACGATGACGAGCTTGTGCGGGTCGGCGAACTTGTTGAGCCCGCCGCCCATCGCCACCGCTTCGGACACGGTCACGTAATACTTGGCCGTGAAGATGCCGCCATGCTCGACGTTGCCGCCGACGGTAAAGCGGTAGCTGTTGACCTCGGTGACGGCGACGCTGACGACCGGCCCTTCTTTGACGTAGTTCGTCAGCTTGGCCGTGATTTCCTTCTGCAGCTCCGACGGGGTGCGGCCCGCGGCTTGAATGTCGCCGATGAGCGGCATGGTGATCGTGCCGTCCGGCCGCACGCGCGCGTCGGTCGACATCTCCGGATTCTTCCAGACGTTGATGCGCAGCTGGTCGGAAGCGCCGATCACGAACTCGCGCTTTCGCGGGTCCGGCTCTTTGCTATAATCATAAACCGACGACGCACAGCCCATCGTCGACAACAGCATGCACATCACAGCGCTTCGGAGCATCGACGTTCGCGTCAAGGCGGTCTCCCCGGCGCATCATAACCGGACCGCCTGATGTTCGCCATCCCCGGAATCGTCCTCTTATTGGCGTTTCTGTATACGCGTCCGCAAGAGTTCATCCCCGAGCTGCGCGCGATCCCGCTTTTGTACGTGTTTTTCGCGCTCGCCATCTTCGGTTGGGCCGTCGATCTCCGCCTGCGCCGCAGCCGCCCGGTGAGCGTGCCGCAGCTGCCGTGGGTGCTCGGCTTTTACGGCTGGGCCCTGTTCACGGCCGCCATTCGCAAGCCGGAGATGGCCTTGCCGCTCGCCATCGATCTCGGCATTCCCATCGTCGTCTTCGTGATGCTGGCGACGATGGTGCAGAGCTTTCGCGCCTTCTCCGTCGTCGCCGTCTCGATCTTGGCGCTCAGCATCTTCTTGGCCGGCATCGGCGTGCATCAAGGTCTGGCGCCATGGGGCTGCCATCGCATCGACGCGTCGTCGACGGATCAAGTGGGCATTTACGACGGCCGCAGCTGCAGCGGCGTCAGCGAAAAAGAGTGCGAAGAGGGCGACGTCGAGCCCGGCGCCGACTACGCGTGCGAGAAAATAGGCCTCTTCGGCACGTCGTCGATCGCCGGCGGTCGCGTCCGTTATCGCGGCGCGCTCAACGATCCCAACGAGCTGGCGCTCGTCATCTCCGTCGGGCTGCCGTTCGCGTTCGCGCTATTCGAGCGTAAACGCAATCTATGGCGCTTCTTGTTGGCGTTCGGCGGCCTGGCGCTGGTCGCCACCTGCGTCGTCTTCACGCAGTCGCGCGGCGGCCAATTGGTGTTATTGGCCGTATTGGCCACATATTTCGTCAAACAGTTCGGCTTCAAAGGCTTGATATACGGCGGCATCATCGGCGCGCCGGTCCTGTTGTTGGGCGGCCGCCAAGGCGAATCCGCCGATTCATCGTCGATCGAGCGCGTCGAATGCATGTACGCGGCGATTCAGATGTTCAAACAATATCCATTTC
This sequence comes from uncultured delta proteobacterium, assembly GCA_963785725.1. GTDB lineage: Bacteria > Myxococcota_A > Polyangia > Palsa-1104 > Palsa-1104 > JAQBQH01. The sequence continues at coordinate 183,099 of CAWAWS010000014.1, forward strand.
GCGGCGTCGGCTTAGGGCAAATTCTCGATTACCACACGCAGACCGCGCATAACTCGTATGCATTGGCGGCCGCCGAATTGGGTTTTCCCGGTATGGTACTTTGGACCGGCGTCCTCTATGTCACCATCAAGATCCCCTATCAGCTGCTACGCGACTTCGCGCATAAGCCGGAGACGGCCGTCGCGCGCGCCTGGGCGATGGCGATCTTGTCCGGCAGCCTCGGCATGGCCGTCGGCGTCTTCTTTCTCTCGTTCTGCTATCACCAGACGTTTTGGATTCAAATGGGAATGGCCGGCGCGCTCTATTCCGCCTGCAAAGCGCACGACCCCGATTGGGAAGTTCGCTTCGGTGCGCGCGATTGGCTATTACTCGTGGGCATCGACAGCGTCCTCGTCGTCGCCATATTCCTTTATACCCGCGCCAAAGTGGGCGGCTGACCCGATCGCGAGCGGGAGGCGGTAATGGATTGGCGCTTGAAAGCGACGCTACAGAATGTGTTTTCGCGCGTCCCCGGCGGCGAATCGCTCAATCATTTGTTCCAAAAGTACGTCACGCGCACGTTACCGATCGACGCGCGCCGGCTGACCGAGATCGTGCAGCGCGCCGGCCGCCACTTGCAGGCGCTGGCGCCGCACCGGCAAAAGCCGCTCGCCGACGCGGTCTTCTACGAGTTCGGCGCCGGCTGGGACTTGGCGAGCCCGCTCGGCTTTTGGAGCCACGGCGTCGAGAAGCAGTTGTTGGTCGATATTCGCGATCTGTTACGGCTCGACGTCCTGAATCATACGATCGCCCTGTTCGCGCACGTCGATCTGCCGTTGCCGCGTCGTCCGGGCGCGCCGTTATTGGCGAAAGAATCGCTGCGCGCGACCTTCGGGATCGATTTCCGCGCGCCCTGCGACGCGCGCGCCACCGGGCTCGGCGACGGCGCCGTCGACGTCATCACGTCGTCCAATACCCTCGAGCACGTACCGCCCGACGATATTCGCGGCATCTTGCGCGAGTGCCGCCGCATCTTGGCCGCCGACGGCATGATGAGCATGCTCGTCGACTACCAAGATCATTACTCGTACTTCGATCGCACTATTACGCCCTATAATTTCCTGCGTTATTCCGAGCGTGATTGGCGCTTCTTCAACCCCTCGCTGCATTATCAAAATCGATTACGACATAGCGATTACGTGCGGCTCTTCGAAGAGTCGGGTTTCCGCATTCTCGACGTGCAGCCGTCACCGGTCGGCGACTCCGATCTGTCGGCGCTGCGCTCGGTGCCGCTGGCGACGCCGTTTTCCGCCTATCCGGCCCAAGATCTGGCCATCCGCGACGCACGCTTCGTGCTGACGAAAGGCTGAGCTCATGTTCGACTTCTCCCGCGAAGTGTTCATTTGCAAATGCTCCACGTCCGTCGATATCCATCAAATGGACGACGATCCGGAAGTGGCGCGCATGAAGTTCAGCCAGGGGCGCGAGTTCGATTTGGCGCGCCTGAGCGTGCAATATCACGACGTCAATCATTTGCAGGAAATGCGCGACCGCTTGGCGCGCGGCGAATATTGGATGATCGGCGAGCTCGACGGCGAGATCGTCACCTATACCTGGCTGTTCGCCCGCGAATATTTCGAATATACCTATTTGCCCGGTTGCCGCTTCACGCTCGGCGACGACTCGGCTTACGGGTATGGCGCTTGGACGCCGAATCACTTGCGCGGCAAAGGATTACGGCGGCGCGCGTTTCTCGAGGAGCTCGATATCTTGCGGCGGTGGGGGAAACAGTGGGAGGCGAGCGTGTTCATCAAGCAGCAGATCGAGGGCGCCAATCGTTCGTTGGCGAAAGTGGGGATCGAGATCGTCCCGCTGTGGCGCGTCGAATATGGCCGCGACAAGAAGCTGCACGCCGAGTCGCTCACGCCCGACGAGAAATCGATTCGCCCGTTTTTCCCCGCGCCATGAATCGCCTATCTCGGCAGTCGAATATCGTGGCGGCCTTCGTCGCCGCGACGCTGGCGCTCGGCTGTCGCGCGCAGCCGCCGCCCGGCTCGTCGCTGCCGCCGGCGCCGTCGACCGAGGCCCAAAGAGGCCATCCGCGCTTGTGGATCCGCGCCGACGAATTGCCGAAACTGCGCGGCTGGGCGCGCGCCGACAATCCGACGTGGGCCGCGCTCGAGCAAGCGGCGACGCGCGCTCGTACGGTGTACGACAAAGGCAAAGTCCCGGCCGGTAGAGTCTGCACCGACGATAGCGGCGTCTATACGTGCGAAGGTTACGCCGAATTATTCGCGTTCTTGTCGCTGCTCGAGCCCGACGAAGCGCAGCGGCGCGCCGACGCCGGCCGCGCCGTCAAGCTGCTCATGGCCGTCGTAAACGAAGCGAAAAAGGGCGCGAAAGAGGGCGAATCGGTGCGCGATCCGGCGTTCGCCGTGTCCGATCGCTCGCGCTGGAGCGGCGAAGCGTTCGCGCTCACCGCCGATTGGACTTACCCCTGGCTCACCGCCGAGCAAAAGCGCGACGTGCGCGCCGTATTCCTGCGCTGGGCCGACGAGCTGACGCACGCCACGACGACGTCGCACAATCACCCCGAGCCGCTCGGCGTCTATGACGATCCGAAGCTGACACAAGATCGATTGAACGTTCGTTTCAGCGCCAATAATTATTTCACGGCGCATATGCGCAATATGGGAATGATGGCGCTGTCGTTCGACGCGCAAGACGATCCCGACGGAAAATTAGCCGCCTACCTCGGCAATGCGACCGGCGCGTGGCTGTATATGGTCGATGATCTATTGCGTACCGACGCCAAAGGCGGATTACCGCCCGACGGTCTCGAATATGGCCCGCAAACGTTCGCTTATGTCGCCGAATTCTTACTCGCGTTACATAGCGCCGGCCGCGACGACGGCAAACGCGAGCCGCAAACACGCTTCGACGGCAATCCCTGGTGGAGCGACCTGATCCCGGCGTGGCTGCACTTGATGAGCCCGCGCACCGTCGAGCATCCGTGGATGGGCGCGCTGTCGCAGCCGGGGTGGTATGGCGAAGGCCAGAAGTATTGGGCCGCCGATCCGATCGATCTTTTTGCGCCGTTGGGTATTTGGGCGCGCGACACCGGCGATAGCAAACGCTACGACGCCGCGCGTTTCATCGTGCGCAACATGGCGCCGGGCGGCGCCGAGAAGTTCGACGAGCGTATCGCCAAAAACGACGATTTCCGGCAATCGATATTGTATTTCCTGTTATTCGATCCGGGCGCGCCGCCGGCCGCCGACCCGCGTCCGTCGCTGCCGAAAGCGCATTTCGCGCCCGGTTTGGGCCGGATTTACGCGCGCACGAGCTGGGACGGCGACGCCGCGACGTTCGATTACGGGCTGGGCTGGGTGGCCATCGATCATCAGCACGGCGACGGCAACGGCTTCGAATTCTATCGCCGCGGTGAATGGCTGACCAAAGAGCGCACCGGATATGGGCCCAATATCGCGTGCAGCGATTATCACGATACGCTGGCGGTCGAGAACGATAAGCCCTATCACGCCAAAGATCCGCACGACTATCGCACCATTCAATGGCAGCGCGGCTCGCAGTGGAGCGGCGATTTGAGCGACGGGCCGGGCAAATTGCTGGCGCATTCGATCGACGATAAATACGTTTATGCGTTGGGTGATGCGACGCAGCTCTACAATTCGAAGTACGAAGGTGTCGGCGATGTCGAGCGCGTCGTGCGTTCGATCGTCTGGCTGCCGTCCGATTATGTGGTCGTTTACGATCGCGCGGCGACGAAGAAGGACGGTCGCTTCAAGCGTTTCTGGCTGCAATTGCCGGCGCCGGCGACGGTGAGCGGCAAGCGCGCGACGATGCGCACGGCCAAAGGGCAGCAGCTGTTCGTCACGACGTTGTTGCCCGCCGACGCGCAGCCGCAAGCGGAGCTGGCCGAGCCGCTGAAGGAGAACTCCGAGCCGGCCGAGCTCGATCCGATCGTCGCGCGCTTGCGCGTCGAATCGCGCGCCAAAGACGTGCGTTTCCTGCACGTTTTGCAGGGCGCCGACGCCAAAGCGGCCGCCGATGCCGTGGCGCTCGTCGACGCCGGCGGCGACTTCGTGGCCGCGGCGGTGCACGCCAAGACGGCCGATTGCAAGTCGACCGCCGCTTGCGCCGGTCCCGTCGTCGTCGTCTTTCCGCGCGACGCCGGCGACGCGGCGGCGGTCGAGAAACTGGCGCTGGCGACGCCGCCGGGCACGCGCGCCGTGCTGTTCACCGGCCTCGTTCCCGGCGCTGAATACGCGGCCGCGCGGCAAGGCGACGGCCGCGTGCATATCACCAAAGGTGGTGCGCAGCACGCCGACGACGGTGGCGCCTTGTGGGTCCCGCTGCCGTAAGCGAGCGCGTATTCCGGGATTGGCGATTCGGCTTATAATAGGGAGCCCATGTCTACGAAGATCTTGTGCGTTGCCGGCGCGCGTCCCAACTTCATCAAGATCGCGCCGCTCATGCGCGTGCTCGGCGCCAATCCGCGCTTCGCCGCGCGGCTGATTCATACCGGACAGCACTATGACGCCAAGCTATCGAAGGTGTTTTTCGAAGACTTGAAGATACCAAAGCCCGATATCGAGCTGGAGATTGGCTCGGGGTCGCACGCACAGCAGACCGCGGAGATCATGAAGCGCTTCGAGAGCGTGTTGCAGACGGAGCAGCCGGAGGCGGTGCTCGTCGTCGGCGACGTCAATTCGACGATCGGCTGCGCCATCGTCACGGCGAAGTTCTTCTTGGACAAGCCGTTCAAGGCGAAGCTCGACGGTAAGATCGTCGAGCGGCGGCGACCGGTGATGATTCACGTCGAAGCCGGGCTGCGCTCCAATGACGACGACATGCCCGAAGAGATCAATCGCAAGCTGACTGACGCGATCTCGGATCTTTTGTTTGTCAGCGATCCGGCGGGTATGGAGAATCTAAAGCGCGAAGGCGTGCCCGATAGTCGCTACTTCTTTGTCGGGAACGTCATGATCGACACGCTCTTGGCGGCGCGCGAGCAGGCGATGCAGTCGCCGATTCTCGAGCAGATCAAAGTCGAGAAGAACGGCTATGTGCTGATCACGCTGCATCGACCGTCGAATGTCGATGATCCGGCGCAGTTGTCGGCGCTGTTGCGCACGATCGAGTCGGTGGCCGGCGATATGCCGCTCGTGTTTCCGGTGCATCCGCGCACGCGCCAGCGACTGGCCGCGGCCAAGCTCGAGCCCGACGCCCGTCGCTGGCGACTCATCGAGCCGCTCGGCTATCTCGACTTCCTGAAGCTCACGGCGTCGGCGCGCATCGTGCTCACCGACTCCGGCGGCGTCCAGGAAGAGACGACGGTGCTCGGCGTTCCCTGCGTCACGTTGCGCGAAAACACCGAGCGGCCGGTGACGATCAGCGAAGGCACGAACTTCTTGGCCGGCACCGATCCGAAGTCGGTGGGCGAGCATTTCAAGAAGGCCATGGCGACGTCGACGAGCGGCCGCGTGCCGCGCTTTTGGGACGGCAAGTCGGCCGAGCGTATCGACGCCATCTTGACCGGCATCTTCGCGGACGGTTGAGCGGTCGAGCGACTGAGCGTCGGCGACAGAGCCAAGCGACACAAATGAGCGACTGTGAAGAGACATAAACGGTGAAGACGCGCGTCTATATCACCGTCGACGTCGAATGCGCCGAGGAGCGCGTCATTCGCGGTCAGCTGTGGCCGCCGCTCGGCTATGACCTGCGCGTGTGGGGCCGTTTCGCCAACCAAAAGGACGAGCTCGGCGTGCCGCTCATCATGCGCGAGCTCGAGGCCGAAGGCTTGCGCGGCACCTTCTTCGTCGAGCCTTTGGGCGCGCGCTTCTTCGGTATCGACGGGTTGTCCGCCGTCTGTCGCTCGATGCGCGCGCGTGGCCACGACGTGCAACTGCACGCGCATCCGGTGCAGCAGCGGCCCGACTTTCGCTCCAAAGGCGGCGCCGCCCCGCCCGACGATCTGCACGCTTACTCCGTCGCCGAGCAGGCCGCGCTGCTGCAATCGGGGCTCGATATTCTCGTGGAAGCGGGCGTGCCGCGCGCCGAGTTGCGCGCCTTTCGCGCCGGCAACTTCGGCGCCGACGAGCGGACGTGGGACGCGATGGCGCGCGTCGGCCTGACGCTCAGCTCCAACCTGAACCCCAGTTATACCAAGCGCAATTGCCGCATTCCCTGGCGCGACAATGGGCGCTTATTCGACACCGCCATAAGCAATGATAAACGCGTCTTCGAGCTGCCCGTCTCCAACTTCAGCGACGGTCACGGCGGCTTTCGCCACCTGCAGATCATGGCCGTTTCGCTGACCGAAATGAAAGATTACCTGCGCCAGGCGCGTACGCTCGGTATCCACGAAGTCGTGCTGTTTACGCATTCTTTCGAGCTCTATTATATCGACGACTTGGCGCGTAAACAGGCGAGCGTTAGCTATATCAATGTCGCTCGTCTGCGCGGGTTATGTCGCTTCCTGAAGGAACACAGCGACGAATTCGAGGTCGATACGATGGGCGCCTTGGCGAAACGGCTCGCCGACGGCAGCGAAACGGCGACACCGGCGACCCCCAGCCCGTTGCCGCGCATGCGCCGCATTCATCGTTACGGTCGTATGATCGAGCAGCTGTTCAAGCGCGTCGAATCGGGTTTCAAAGTCCAATCCCATTACTCGGAATGAATATGCTGAGCGACGCCAATATCATCTGCTTCGCCAAGGACTGGAGCGAAGATCCCACGAGTAACAACCACGTCATGCGGCTCTTGGCGCAGGACAACGAGGTCTTGTGGCTCAACTCGATCGCGACGCGCACGCCGAAATTGTCGAGCGGCAGCGATATGGCGAAGATTCGTCGCAAGCTCAAGAGCTTCGCCGACGGGCCGCAGCGCGTCGCCGAGCATTTGTCGGTCTTCACGCCGCTGGTCTTGCCGTTTCCTCATTCGCGGGCCGCGGTCACGCTCAATCAGCAGATCTTGCGCGCGACGACGGGCTATTTCCGGCGTCGCTTGGGAATGGGCGACTTCCAATTGTGGAGCTTCATTCCCACGGCCGTCGAATACTTCGGCAAATTGGGCGAGTCGTTTCGCGTTTATTACTGCACCGACGAATGGTCGCAGTTTTCGTATGTCGACGGCGCGCGCGTCACGGCGATGGAAGAAGAGCTGTGCCGCAAGTGCGATATCGTCTTTACGACCTCGCGCACGCTGCTGGAGAAGAAGCGGCCGTGGAATCGCGAGACGCACCTGGCTTCGCACGGCGTCGATTGGAAGCATTTCGCCAAAGCGCTGGCGCCGGAGACGGTCGTTCCGTCGGAGATCGCGCAGCTCAAGCATCCGGTGCTGGGCTTTTTCGGGCTCGTGCAAGATTGGATCGATATCGACTTAATCGGCTGGCTGGCGCGACAAAGACCCGATTGGACGATCGTCATGATCGGCAAAGTGGCCGTCGATCATTCGCATTTGCGAGATATTCCCAATATCAAATGGCTCGGCCGTAAGCCTTATGAAGAGCTGCCCGCGTACTGCAAAGGATTCGATTTGGGACTGATTCCATTTCGCATCAACGAGCTCACGCGTAACGTCAATCCGATTAAATTGCGCGAATATCTCAGCGCGGGATTGCCGGTGGTTTCGACGCATTTACCGGAGTGCGCGCAATATCCCGAGTGGTGCACGGTGGCGGACACGCGCGAGCAGTTCTTGAGCGCCTGCGACGCGGCGCTGGCGGCGGATTCGCCCGACGCGCGGCGCGGTCGCAGCGAGCTCATGCGCGCCGAATCGTGGGAGCATAAAGTGGCGGAGCTGGGGAATCATATTCTGCGCGTCCAGCGCGGGTGACCTTCGGCACTCGATGTCCGACATAGCGGCGGCCTTTACGAGACATTCGGCGCGCCGCGGCCACGCCTGAAACCGCTGTCTTTCCCCGATCGCCCGGCGATTCACGTCTGGCATCATTACGCGCCTATCGTCGGTTCGGGCTGGTTTCGCGATCGCTTTTTATGTCTGTTCGCCGGCAAGCTACAGTCGCTCAACGCCTGTCTCGACGCGTGGCCCTTCTTGGTGCCAAAGCGCGCCGAGCGGCTCATTGTCGGCCGCAACGCGCACGGCGCCATCGCCTTCGTCGACGATTTCGCGACGGCGGCGCCGCCGCTCTATGTCGTCGATCCGCTCAACGTCGATCTGCTCGGCGAGGGCGATCTCAATCTGTTCACGTTCATCGATCAATATCTGCCCGAGAATCGCCTTCCCGCTTTCACCGACGATGAGCTCTATCGTCAGTCGCGCGCCAACGGCGTCGAGCTCGGCGATGACGAGATCTTGGCGATCGATGTGCCGCTGACGCTCGGCGGAAAAGCGGAGCTCGACAACTTTCACGTCGAGAACATCATCGAGCATTACAAGGCGACGGGGCCGATTTACGCCAAGGGCTTCAAGAAGAAGAAGTGATCGCGGCCGCATATTCGCGATATCAAAACCTTACTGTCGCGCGTCGATTGGAAACGAATAAGGCCTTGACTTCGAATGGCCGAGCTCGTACATAACTGGATAGGTAATATTCCCATGACGACCCTCGCGACGATTCTCGGCGGCCACACGATGCGCGTTCTTGCGCTCGTGGCCGCCTCGTCGCGTTCCGGCTCGCGGTCATCGTCGCACGCCAACGGCGCGTCATCGCTGGAGGATTCGGGCTCGCCCGGCTCTTTGTAAGGATTCCCGCGAGGGAACTTTGAAAGAGGCCGGGCCCGCGAGGTCCCGGCCTTTTTTATTTCCGGCTCCGAAAATCAACGATTTCCAACGGCGCGAAATGCATTCGCGCCGAATGGGATAGGTGCGTCTGCGTCCGCGATATGGCGGTCGATATCGATAACGCGATTCAAAACGAGCCGGCCCGGCTCGATTGACGCGGAGCGAATCCGCATACGAGGAGAACGAAGATGGGCAAGGTGCACCTGAATGTCGGAACCATCGGCCACGTCGACCACGGCAAGACCACGCTCACCGCCGCGCTGACCAAAGTCATGGCGGCGCGTCACGGCGGTCGCGGGCTCGCGCTTCGACGAGATCGACCGCGCGCCCGAAGAGCGTGCGCGCGGCATCACGATCAACCTTGCTCACGTCGAGTACGAGTCGGCGACGCGGCACTACGCGCACGTCGATTGCCCGGGGCACGCCGATTACGTGAAGAACATGATCACCGGCGCGTCGCAGATGGACGGCGCGATTCTGCTCGTCGACGGCTCGCAGGGCGCGCAGCATCAGACGCGCGAGCACGTGCTTGTTGGCCAGGCAGGTCGGCGTGCAGCGGCTGGTCGTGTTCGTGAACAAGGTCGACGTGGCCGATCCCGAGCTGCTCGATCTGGTCGTGCTCGAGGTGCAGGAGCTGCTGGCGGCGCAGGGTTACGTCGACGTCCCGATCGTGCGCGGCTCGGCGCTGCGGGCGCTGCAGGCCGTCGACGCCGGGCGCGCGAGCGACCCGTCGTGCGACTGCATCGTGCAGCTGGTCGAGGCGCTCGATCGCCATCTGCCCGATCCCGAGCGCGACTTCGCGGCGCCGTTCTTGATGCCGATCGAGGACGTCGTGACCATCCCGGGTCGTGGCACGGTCGTGACCGGCCGCGTGCAGCGCGGCGTGCTCGCCGTCGGTGCGCCGATCGAAGTGGTCGGGCTCGCCGACGGCGAGCGCCCGCGCACGGTCGTGGTGAGCGGCATTCAGTCGTTTCACCGCGACTGTCCGGCAGGCGCGCGCCGGCGACAGCGTCGGCCTGCTCTTGCGCGGCGTCGGTCGCGACGAGGTCGTGCGTGGTCAGGTCGTGACGCAGCCCGGGGTCGTCAAGCAGTTCGCGCATGGCGAGGCCGAGCTCTACGTGCTCGGGGCCAACGAAGGCGGGCGGCACACGCCGTTCGGCAGCGGTTACACGCCGCAGTTCTTCTTCGGCGCCACCGACGTCCCGGGCGCGCTCGACGTCGGCGAGGGCGCGCTCGTCCATCCGGGCGATCGCGCGCACGTGCGGTTCGCGCTGCGGCGGCCGGTCGGCATCGAGCCCGGCGTGCGCTTCGCGCTGCGTGAAGGCGGCCGCACGATCGGCGCCGGCATCATCACCAAAGTCGGCTGAATGGAACCAAGGACAGGAGCATCGCGTCCTGCCACGTCAAGGCCCGCGCTCGTAAAGGCGGGCCTCCTTTGTCTGTCTGTTACCAGGTGATCTTCTGGCTACCGCGCACGAAGCGCCATAACCCGACCAACGCTGCGAAGTTCAGCACTAAGAACGTGCGATAGACGACGCCGGCGCGACCCGCGCGCGTCCCGGCAGCGGCCATGAGCAGCAGAAACAGCTGACCCAACGCGAAGGCGCGCATGAGCCACACGCCGTCGAGCGCGAACGCGCCCATCGACCACGGCTGCGCCGCCCACGCCGAGGCGACGAAGAACACGAGCAACAGCCACGGGCAGACCAAACGCATCACTTTATGCGACAGCAGCTCGAACCACGACGGATTGACGAACGGCACGAGCAAGCGCCGGCATGCGCGCGAACAGCTGATAGTTGCCGGCCAGCGTGCGCACTTTGCGGCCGAACTCGCGCTCGTCGCCGAAGGCTTCGTCGAGCGCCACGGCCTCCTCGCAAAACAGCAGTCGCCGTCGCTGCAGGCGCAGCTGCATCGGGATCCACATGTCGTCGAGGATGACGTCGGTCGGCACGTGCGGTAAGTCGCTCTTGCGAATGACGTAGATCGGGCCGGTCACACCCAACATGCTGCGAAAGCGCGCTTCCGACTTACGAATCCAGTTCTCGTACTTCCAATAGACGCCCGCGCCGGCGCTGCTCGGCAGCGTCAGGTTTCCGGAGACACAAGCGACATTCGGATCGGCGAGGCGCGTGACCATCGCCCTCAGTGCGGTCGGCGCCAAAGGCTGTCGAATGTCAGTCAGCAGTAGGACTTCGCCTTTGGCTTCGGCGCGCATGAGGTTCAGCGCCGTCGGCTTGCCGCTGCGCGCCGGCGCGCGAATGAGCCGCACGCGCCCGTCGCTGCGCGCGACATAGTCGCTCACGATCGCTTCGCTCTCGTCCGTCGATCCATCGGACAGGATCAAGATCTCCAGCTTGTCGGCCGGATAGTCGAGCGCCAATAGACTGTCGAGCTTGGGAGCGACATAGCGGGCGGCGTTGAACACCGGAATACAGACGGTTACGGTTGGTGACCAGCGCTCGTCCGGCTGCGTGCGCAGCGGCGACAGTCGCGCCAACAGGGCGACGACGATCGGATAAGCGACATAAGTATAAATCAGGAGACTGAAGGCGATCAGCGCGATCGCGGATCGCCACGGCTTAGCGCGGCGCCTTGACGAAGCGCGCCGGCACACCCATGGCGAGCGCGCCTTCGGGCACGTCATTGGTGACCACGCTGCCGGACGCGACGACGGCGCCGCGCCCGATGGTAACGCCTTTCATGACCTGCACGCCGCGCCCGAGCCAGACATAGTCGGACAAGGTCGTGGGCGCGATCTCCTCGACGCGCATGAGCTCGTCGCGCTCGCGCCGATCGGGATCCGACGGGTGACTGTCGGAGTCCGAGATGACACAACGCGCGGCGCAACCGACATGACTGCCGATCTTGATGCGCTGATTGACGGAGAAGATGATGTCGCTCGAGAAATAGCAGTCGTCGCCGATGATCAGCTCGGGCTCGTCGACGAAGCGGCCGCTATCGACCTTGAAGTAGTTGAAGACACAATCGTCGCCGATCGTGATCTTCGTATGGCCGGTGATATAGGGCAGCGCATGAAAGCGCACGCGCTCGCCGAGCGAATGAATGCGCGCCCGCACCATCGGCTCGTAGAGCAGCTTGCCGGCGACGAGCTCGCGCCCGCCTTCGTAAGCGTCGTGCGCATAATAGAGCGTCTTATAGAACGCTTTGGTTATGTCAGTCTGCGGAACTTTCCAGCGCTCGAGCCAGCGATAGACATCATGCGCCGCTTTGGCGGCGGGATTGTCTTGTCGCTTGACCGACAGAACCAGCTTGTCGACGAGATTCACGGCCGGTGACCGACTTTAGGCCCAGACGTCGCCGCGCAGCGACTCGCGGCCAGCGTGCTTTGTCGAACCCATGCTGCGTAAACAGCGCCAGCACTAGGCGTTCGAGGCCCCAGGCCGCGCAGCCCGTCGACACCGGATTGCCGTCGCTGCCACCGATGTCGAACGTCTTGCCGAAGAAGTTCTCGTGCAGGTTCGCCGACGCGCAGGCGATGGTGCGCGCCGCGCCGTCCGCTCCCGGCTCGACGTTCAAGCGCATCTCGAACTTCAAGTCGTTACGCACCTGCCAATAGGTCTTCGTGGCGTAAGCGGCGCTGAAGAACGGATCATTGGCGGTCTCGAAGACACAATCGAGGTCCCACTCTTTGACCTGTTGCAGCTGCGCTTCCATGCCCTTTTGTCTGTTCGTGGTGACAAAGGATTCGGTGCCGACGAAGATGATCTCGCGCATCGTGAAGTCCCACGCGCGATCGAGACCGACGATGTTCTTCGACTCGTAGCGGAAGCAGCGGCCGACGGCGGTGACGCAGCGCCCTTCGGTCGTCATCTTCGTGTTCTCCATCGCCTGATAGCAATGGTAACAAACGGCCGGATTCAAGCAGACTTTGGGCGTCTCGAACGCCTTCCAATCGGGCACGTCCAAGTGCGTGCCGTGATCGTTGACGCGGCGAAACTCGTCGATTTTGTCGTAATCCTCGACGAGGTGCACGACCATCGACACCGTGTGCGGGAAATACTTGAAGTAGTTGCAGCGCGCCAACACCTCCGACGGCATCAGCGCCGGATAGTTCTCGTCGACGGCGCCGAAGTCTTTGATACCCAATGTGCGGCACTGACTGTCGATGGCGCGCATGCACGCCAAAGCGGGACCGGCCAAGCCGACTTGACCGTGGCCTAATTCGAGCACCCAGCGCCGTTTCTTCAGCTCGCCATAGACGTCGTGTCCGTAAGCGCCTTTGTCGCTTCGCTTGTTCTCGGCGAAGATCTTCTTAGGCAACTTGCGAAAGCGCGAGACCATGGCGTCGACATAGCGCTCGACCTTGTCTTTGGCCTCGGGATCTTTGTCGTCGACCATGTCGACGTCGATGGCGTCACGCGCGGCATTGACGCGCACGCCGCGCACCGACGGACTGACATAGACCGACTGCTTCTCCAGGTCGGCGGCCAGATCTTCGTCGACCGCTTTCGGCAGCTGAATGTGCATTGGGCTTAGCCCCCTTGGAGCTGTCCGATGAGCTCCGTCATCTTGCGCACGGTACGGGCCGACGAATAGGCCTCGTCGGGAACGCTGACGCCGAACTCGTCCTCGAGCGCGAACAAGAGGTCGAGCGCGGCCGTCGATTCCACGCCCAGCTCGCGGAAGATGTCGGCGTCGAGCGGGAGCGCGCCGTCCTCTTTCCGCTTGCTGACGCGGCGAATGATGTCGCAAATGCGCGTTTCGATGTTGTCAGTCATGATGAGTAGTCGTCATTGTCAGTGGCGGCGTTGAATGCGTTCGTAAACGGCGAAGTAGTCGTCGACCATGCGCTGCGCGGAGTAGCGAGCGAGCGCGCGCCGACGACCCTCCTCGCCCCATGATACGCCGAGCGCCCGAGCGCTCGCAAGCTGCCACAATCGGCTACCCAACGCGGCCGCGTCGCCGCGCGGGACGAGCGCGCCGGTCGCCGCCGCCGCGCCGCCACTGCCGTCGACGACGACGGCCGGAATGCCGCCCACCGCCGTCGACACGACCGGCAGCGACGCCGCCATCGCCTCGACGATGACCAAAGGTAAGCCCTCGGAGTCGCTGGAGAGCGCGAACACATCGAGCGCGTGCAGGAGCCGCGGCACGTCGCCGCGCGCGCCGAGCGGCAACACCCAACGCGCGCGCTCGCCCAGCGTCGCCAGCGCCGCATCCAGCGCCGGCTTTTCCGGGCCGTCGCCGACGATGACGAGCCGCAGCCGCTCCGACAAATGCGGCGCCAGCGCCTGCACCAGTAGCGGCTGATTCTTCTCGCGCACGAGCCGCCCGACGGTCCCGACGACGAACGCGTCCGCCGGCAAGCCCAGCTCCTCGCGCACCGTCGCCCGCAGCGTCGCCGACGGCGAAAATCGCGAGAGATCGATCCCGTTCTCGATCGTCGTCAGCTTGCGCAAGGCGACGTCGCCGTTGGCGCGCGCCTGCGCCGCCGTCGTCGCCGACACGGCCACGAACGCGTCACAACACAGCGCCGCCGCCCGCGCCAATAGTCGCCGCCGCCCCCGCATCTCGTTCGCGCCATGCTTCGTATGCACGCAGCGCGCGCCCGCCAGTCGCGCGGCCGGCGCGCCATAGATCAGCGGCGGCGGATTGTGCGTATGCACAATTTCGATCCGGCGCCGCCGCAGCGCCAGCGCCAGCTTGCCCACGAGCGTCACGTCGATCCCGCCCGCGCGCTTGCCGAGGCGCACGATGGGAATGCCGTGCGCCGCATATTCCGCCGCCATCGGCCCGCCCGCCGGCTCCTCCAGTGACACGACGATGACCTCGGCGCCGCGCGCGCGCTGCCCCGCCGCCAGGTCGAGCGCCACTCGCTCGCCACCGCCGACCCCGAACGACCCGATCACATGCGCAATGCGCATCGATCGCCCGACGCTACCGACCCAAACCCTTCAGCATGACCAGCGGCGTCTTGGCGATGATGTCCAGCTCCGTCGACAAGAACGTCGAGAAGCGCTCCAAATTCGCCGAGTAGGCCAGGTCGAACAGCATCTTCATGCGCATGTCGTCGGCCTCCGAATCGTCGGCGCCTTCGAGCTGAAATGGGTTGGTCAGCTGCTCCTTGAACTCGCTGATGGGGCTGCCGTTCGGCGCGCGCCCCGAATAGCCGAGCGAGATCTGCGCCAGCCCCGTGATCCCCGGCTTGACGTTGCGCATGCGCTCCTCGAAGAACGGGATCGCCAGCGCCAGATTCGACAGCAGCTCCGGTCGCTCCGGCCGCGGTCCGACCAGGCTCATGTCGCCGCGCAAGACGTTCCAGAACTGCGGCAGCTCATCCAGCCGCGTCTTGCGCAAGAAGCGACCCACGCGCGTGACCCGCGGATCGCCCTCTTTCGCGAGCACGGCGCCGGTATTTCTCTCCGCGTCCGGCCGCATCGTGCGGAACTTCAGCATGTGAAACTCGCGGAAGCGGAAGCCGGTCGTGCCGTTGCCGTCGGCGCCGAGCAGCTCACCGGCGCGCTTTTGCCGATAGAACAGCGGCCCCGGCGAGTCGAAATAAATGGCCGCGCCGATCAGCGGATAGAGCGGCACCGTCACCGCCAATCCCACGGCGCCCGCCGCCAGGTCCAGCAATCGCTTGGCGATTCTCACCGACGACGTCACTGGCTTTTCACCCCCAACATGAACCGGCAGTGTATCATGTGGACGTGATCCATCTCCGGGTCCCAGGCACCTTGCGCTACCGCGATCTGGCGGTGCGTGTCGTGGGCGCCGCGTGCAAGCTGGTCGGTAGCGCGGCCGGCGACTCCGGTCCGCTCCGCTTCAACAACGAGTTCGATCACCAGGTCGTCTCCGCGTTCGGTGAGGCTTTCAACAACGCCGCCATCCACAGCTATCGGGGCGAGAGCGGCGATGTCGACATGGAGATCGACGTCGGTGAAGATCGCATCACCATTCACATGCGCGACTGGGGTCCCAGCTTTTTGCTCGATGACGTGCCCACGCCCGACCTGGATGCGCTGCCGGAGTCGGGGCTGGGGCTGTTCATCATTCGCTCTTTCATGGACGACGTGCAGTACCGTCCCGGCTCGCCAAACGTGCTCTCCATGACCAAACACCTCGATTCCGCGAGCCGGGCAGTAACCGATCCGGCCGATTCTCTCGATGACAGCGCTGGGGGCAAGAGTCGCCAATGAACTTCAACAGGACGGATAGCGCGGACCTAACAGTTCTCCGCATTTCCGGCTCATTGGACGCCCTATCGACGCCCGAGCTGCGGCCCATGATCGAAACGCTGGTGGCCGAGAAGCGAGCCGAGATCACGGTAGATCTCTCGGAATTACGCATAATTGACAGCTCGGGCGTGGGCGCGATTGTTTCGCTGTACAAACGAATGAGGGCAGTGGGGTCCAAGGTGGAGGTTGTAGGCCTCAAGGATCAGCCGCTCGCCATCTTTCGACTGCTTAGACTCGACCGAATTTTTACGGTATAACCCTCATAGATTTCGTACGCCAGCTGGCGAAATAAATGTCCGACACTCCTGAACCGCACGACCGACCAGCACCTGGCACGGATGCAGCAGAGTCCGCGGCGGGTGAATTGCGTGCGAATCTACGAGGGGCGGCATTGATGAACTCGGCTCTGAAGATCTCCAGCTCGTCTTCGACTTCGAATCGCTACGGCTCCGGCGAGTACCGCGACATGCACCGCCGGCTGGGCGCGCTCTCGCGCATCGCCAAGCGTCTGCCCGGTTTGACGAGCGAGCCCGAGCTGTTGGCCGAAGTCGTGGACTCGCTCTTGACCTATTTCGACACCGCCCGCTTCGTCGAGGTCTTCGTCGCCGATTCGGAGTGGCAGGAGTCGCGGCTCTATTGTCGTGAGCGCGGCGGCGACTTGCAGACGACCGATTGCGGCGGCATCGACGCGCTGCCCGAGGCCTATCGCGCCGACTTCTCGCTGCCGCGGCTCATCGCCAGCGACGGCGCGCGCGGCGCGATGATGTCGGCGCCGGTGCTCGAAGGCGTGACGCTGCTGGGCCTGTTGGTCGTCGAAGCGGTGCCCGGCAGCGCCGACTTCACCGACGGCGATCACGACGCGCTGGCCGGCGTCGCCGCGCAGGTGTCGATGGCGATTCAGCAGGTGCGCACCAAGCATCGTCGCTCGAAATCGAAGCAAATTCAACGTGATATGGAAGCGGCGCAGCGCATTCAGCGGAGCTTCCTGCCGCTGCTGGCGCCGTCGCTCAACGGCTTCCGCGTCGCCACCGAGTATCGGCCGGCGTTCGCCGTCGGCGGCGACTTCTACGACGTCATCACCACCGGTGCCGGCCAGCTCATGGGCGTCATCGGCGACGTCGCCGGCAAAGGTGTCGCCGGCGCGCTCATGATGTCGCGGGTGTCGAGCGAGAATCCGCCGCTTGGTCGGCGCGCCCACGATTCAGCCGAGCGAAATCCTGAGCAAGCTCAACGACTCGTTCTCGGCGCTCGGCGTCGACGACAGCTTCATTACTGCCGCCGTCGTCAAGCTGGACCAGGAGTCGCGCCGCTTGACCGTCGCCAACGCCGGCCATGTGCTGCCGCTGGTGCGGCGCGCGTCGGGCGCGGTGTTGCCGCTCGGCCGCGCGTCCGGTCCGCCCGTCGGCATGCTGCCGAATCAGACCTACAGCGACGACGTGTTCCCGCTCGGCGTCGGCGACATCGTGCTGCTCATGACCGACGGCGTGCTCGACGCGCTCCATCGCGACGACGATCAGCTCGGGCTGTGGACGGTGATCGATCTGCTCGCCAACGCGCCGCGCGACCTGACCGAAATCAACAAGCGCATCGTCGCCCTCGTCGAAGAGCGCACCGGCGGCTCGCGCCCCGACGACCTGACCTTGCTCGGCCTCGAAGTCCTAGAGTAGCTGACCTTTCGTTACTTTCCGTAAGCCGTCGCGCGCAAGCGCCCGCGACAACGCCGCGATTGGGGCGCGCAGCCGGTTTACATGCCGCAGCCGAGGCCGATGTCGGTGACGTCGACGCCGATGACGAGCATGGTGTAGTCGCCGGTCGTCGTCATGACCTTGAGCTCGTGGTAACCCATCGGATTTCCCGGGCGTTCGAGCCACAGCGAGACGACGCGGCCGTCGGGCAGCGCGCACGGCGAGTTGTCGTTGGTGAACGTGCTGGCGACTTGGGCGATCGAGCCGTTGCCGCTGCGGCGCCAGATCTGCTCGGCGGTCCAGTCGGCTTCGAAGACGAGGTTGCCGTCGGGCAGGAAGTCGCCGCTGTGGACTTCCGAGCCGTTGCCGACGCCGTTCGGGCCTTCGGCCAGCGTCACGAGCGGCTGCGTCGCGCCCACGCCGTCGATGCCGATGGTGCACAACGTCGTCTGCGGTCCGCAATCGGCGACGATCGTCTGCTCGTCGGCGCTGAGCGCGGGCAGATCGTGCGTGGGATAGGCGGAGTTGGCCGTCAGTTGCACGGGCGCGTCGAAGGTCATGCCGCCGCCGGCGCTGCGCCTGGCGAGCCACAAGTCGCGCGTGTGCGCGCCGCCTTCGGCGCTGAAGACGACGAAGGCCGCGTCGCGCGCCACCGCCGGCCGCCCTTCGGAGTGCACGACGGCGCCGCCGGCCATGACGAGCGTGCCCGTCGTGTCCGTCTTTCCCGT
The DNA here is from genome assembly GCA_963785725.1 of uncultured delta proteobacterium. Classification (GTDB taxonomy): domain Bacteria; phylum Myxococcota_A; class Polyangia; order Palsa-1104; family Palsa-1104; genus JAQBQH01. The sequence goes on from CAWAWS010000014.1 coordinate 201,465, forward strand.
TGGCGACGTGGCGACGAGCGCCAAGCAGGACCACGAGCCGCAGCCGAAGCGCGTCGTCAAAATGCCGAGCCACAGGCCGTCGCGCGAGAGGCCGACGGCGCTGTCGTCGCCCGCCGACGTCAAGCCGGCGCTGACGTCTTCGGGCACGGCGCCGCTGACCGCCGCGACGCGATAAATATGCCCATCCTCGCTCAGCCGATAGGCGACGTGCGTCGTCGCGACGCCGGCCAGATCGACGGGCGCGTTTCCGGCGTCGTCGGTCCCGGCGAGATCGAAGTTCGTGCCCGCGCCGCCGTCTCCGGTTGGCACGCCGACACGATCAGCCCCATTTCCACCGCATCCAGACGTGCACAAGAGAACGGCGAGAACGCATTTTCGGAACGTGGTTTCCAATTCGATAGTCATTGTAATCCAATTCTGTTTGGTGACCTTCGTATCCTAAAATATTCAACGTTTGCGAGTAGATATGACGATTTGCGCGCCTATTTACCGGCTATGGCTGCTGCAGTCTTGTTGCTGGTTGCGTTGGCGCTCATCGGCTACGCCTACGTCGGCTATCCGGCGCTCGTCTTCTTGCGCGCGCGCTTCTCGCCGCGGCCGATCCGGCGGGCGCCGATTCGCCCGCACGTCACCGTCGTCATCGCGGCCTGGAACGAGGCGCGCAACATCTTGCACAAGCTGCAGGATCTGGCGCAGCAGTCGTATCCGCCCGAGCTGACCGAGGTCATCGTGGCCTGCGACGGCTCCAGCGACGGCACGCCGCTCATCGCCGAGCGCGCGCGGCCGCTTTGGGGTGAGCGGCTGCACGTCGTCAAGATCGCACAGCACTCGGGCAAGGCGACGGCGCTGAACGCGGCCATGCGGCGGGCGCGCGGCGAGATCGTCGTCTTTACCGACGCGCGCCAAGAGCTGACGCACAACGCGGTGGCGGCGCTGGTCGACAACTTCGCCGACGCCGAAGTGGGCGCGGTCGGTGGCGAGCTGGTGCTCGCGGGCGACGTGCCGGCGGGCGTGTACTGGAAATACGAGGCGGCGCTGCGCAAGTGGGAATCGGCGGCGGGCTCGACGATCGGCGTCTCGGGCGCGCTCTACGCCTTGCGCCGCGAGCTGTGGCAGCCGCTGCCGGAAGAGACGATCTTGGACGACGTGCTGGTGCCGATGCGGGTGCGGCTGGCCGGCCGCCGCGTCGTGCTCGAGCCGCTGGCCAAGGCGTTCGACCTGGCCGGCGAGAGCTCGCGCGAGTTCATGCGCAAAGTACGCACGCTGTCGGGCAACTTCCAGCTGCTGGCGCTCGAGCCGCGGCTCCTGTCGCCGCTGGCCAATCCGTCGTGGTTCGGGCTCATGTCGCACAAGCTCATGCGCCTCGCGGTGCCGTACGCGATGTTGACGGCGCTCGTCGCCGCGGCGCTCTTGCCCGAGCCGTTCCGCGCGATCTTCTTGGGCGCGCAGCTGATCGCCTATGGCCTGGCGATGGCGCGCTGGCTCGGCGGCGGACAGGCGTCGCGGCTGGCCAAGCTGTGCGAGACCGTCGTCGTGCTCAACGCCGCGGCCGTCGTCGGTACCTTCCGCTTCTTGCGCTATGGCCGCCGCTTGCAGTGGTGATTTTGTTTAAGGCCGTTCGTCGTCTATAACTGCGGCGCATGTTGCGCGCCGTTCCCGATCGCCAGCTCGACGAGATTCTGTCGAAGGTTTCGCGATCGTTCTACTTGTCGCTGGCCATCTTGCCGCGCGCGATGCGGACGCAGCTGTCGGCGGCCTATCTCGTCGCGCGCGCGGCCGACACCATCGCCGACACGCGGCTCGTCAAACCCGCGCGGCGCATCGAGCTGCTCGACGGCATGCGCAAGACGCTGAGCGATCCGGCGCGCATCGCCGATTACGCGCGTGACGTCGGCGGCGAGCTGGTCGCGCCCGACGCCGCCGCCGACGACACCAGCGCCGCCGAGCGCCTCTTGTTGACGCGCTTGAGCGACTGCCTGACGCGCTTGTCGTCGTTCGCCGACGCCGACCGCGAGCGCGCCCGCAAAGTCATCGACCTGCTCATCACCGGCATGGAGCGCGACCTCCAGCGCTTCGCCGATAGCAACCATTTGGTTGCGCTAGAGACGATGGCCGATCTCGACGAGTACACCTATCTCGCGGCCGGCTGCGTCGGCGAGTATTGGACGGTCATGACGGCGGCGCACGTGCCGACGGTGCGACGGCTTGGCGCGGCCCGACTTCGTGGCGCGCGGCGTGCGGCTCGGCAAGGCGCTGCAGCTGGTCAACGTCATCCGCGACGCGCCCGCCGATCTGTTGGCCGGGCGCTGCTACATTCCGCGCGAGCTGCTACAGCGACACGGGCTCACGCCGGAAGATCTGCTGCACCCGCAGGCGCGGCGGCGGGCGAAGCCGGTGCTCGATGAGCTGCGCCGCTTGGCGTTGGCGCACGTCGACGCGGCGTTTCCCTATGTGATGGCGGTGCCGCGTCGCGAGCCGCGCTTGCGGTTGGCGGCGCTGTGGCCGCTGTGGATCGGGCTCGGCACGCTGCACAAGATCGCCATCGCCGACGATCCGCTCGATCCGGCGCGGCCGATCAAGATCAGCCGCAACGACGTCTATCGCATCATCGCCGAGTCGTCGTTGGTGGTGAGCGTCGACAGCGCGCTCGCGGCGCTGCAGCAGCGGCGGCGGCGGCAGGCCGAATGAAACGCGCGGCGCTGTTGGCGTTGGCGGCGGCGGCGCTGTTCGGCGCCGGCGCGCCGCTGGCCAAGCGGCTGCTGGCGGAAGTCGCGCCGGCGATGTTGGCGGCGCTGTTGTACGCGGGCGCGGGCTTGATGGCGCTGCCGTTCGCGGCGCGGGCGTGGCGTCGGCGCGAGGCGCCGCTGCGGCGCGCCGACGTGCCGCTGTTGGCCGGCGTCATCGCGTTCGGCGGCGTCGCCGGTCCGTTGGCGTTGTTGTACGGGCTCGATCGCACGTCGGCCTCGTTGGCGTCGCTGCTGCTGAATTTGGAGGCGGTGTTCACCGTCGTCATCGCCGTCGTCGTCTTTCGCGAATGGATCGGCGGGCGTGGTCTCGGCGCGCTCGTCGTCGTCGTCGCCGGCTGCGCGCTGTCGACGTTCGCCGGTGGCGCGCCGCTGACAGGCGCCGCCTCGGTCGGCCCGCTCGCCGTCGCCGGCGCCTGCGTCGCTTGGGCCGTCGACAACAACCTGACACAGCGCCTGTCGCTGCGCGATCCGCTGGCCGTGGTCGCGGTCAAAGGGCTGGGCGCGGCGCCGGTGGCGTTGGCGATCGCGCGGCTCACCGGCGCGCCCTGGCCGTCGCTGCGCGGCATGGCCGGCGGGCTCGTGCTCGGCGCGCTGTCGTATGGCGTGAGCTTGGCGCTCTATGTGCGCGCGACGCGGGCGCTGGGCGCGGCGCGCACGGGCACGCTGTTCGCGGCGGCGCCGTTCATCGGCGCGGCGCTGGCGATTCCGATCGCCGGCGAGCCGCCGTCGCTGCGACTGGCGGGCGCGGGGCTGCTCATCGCCGGCGGCGTGGCGCTGTTGCTGAGCGAGCAGCACGCGCATATGCATACCCACGAGCCCCTCGACCACGAGCATCTGCACACACACGACGACGCGCATCATCACCACGCGCATCACGGCGACGAAGGGCCGGCGCCGCACAGCCATCCGCATCGGCACGAGCCCGAGACGCACGCGCACGCGCACGCCTCGGACGCGCACCATCGCCACAAACATTAGTCGCGCTAAGGGCCGGCGTTTCAGCCCGGCTGCGATGTGTCGGCGATGCTGGCTGGCTGCGTCGGTCCACGGCGACGGTCGTGCGGCTGTGAGCATCGCCAATTCTGTGGGTTTGCGCGGGCATTCGACGGTGTGCGAGCGTGTCGCGGCGGTCGGCCGCGACGCGCGGCGACGGTGCGCGTGACCGCGGCGCCGGCTATTTCGCGCGCAGCGTCGTCGTCGGGCGCGGCACGGTGTCGGGCGCGGCCTTCGTCAGCAGCTCGACGCGCACCACGCGCTTGACGCTCAGGCACAAGTTCTCGTGCGTCGGCAGGAGCAGGCGCAGCGGGCCGCCCTGCGCGTCGGGCAGCGGCACGCCGTCGAGCGCGTGGGCCAGCACGGCTGAGGCGTGCGCCTCGGCCAGCGTCAGGCAAGCGCGATAGTCGCCGTCGTCGTGGACCATGACGTGCGTGGCCGTGGGCAGCGGCTGTGCGCGATCGAGGAGCGCGGCGAGCCGCACGCCTTGGCCGCGCACCTTCGGGCTCAGCGCGGCCGTGTCGTCGACGCGCGCGGCGCCGGTGGCCAGCGCGTCGACGTCGTGCCAGTCGAGCGCGGCGGGATGGGCGCAGGCGCCGTCGATCGTCAGCTTCGCCGTCATGCGCGCATCGTACACCGAGGCGCGGTTACCCCGGCAGGCGGCCGACGTAGCGCGACGACGGGCGAATCAGCCGGCCGTGGGCGCGCTGCTCGGCGACGTGCGCGCACCAGCCGGCGCTGCGCGCGACCGCGAACGTCGGCGAGAAGAGCGGCCGCGGCAGCCCGACGGCGTCGAGGAGCACGGCCGTGTAGAACTCGACGTTGGCTTTGAGCGCGCGATCGGGATGGCGGCGCGCCAGCGCGCCCTCGGCCGCGGCTTCCACCGCGCGCGCCAGCGCCAGCCGCGGCGTCCGCACGCCCGCTGCCTCCAGTCGCTCCAGCGCCCGCTCCAGCACCGCCGCGCGCGGATCGCGTACGCGATAAATGCGGTGCCCCATGCCCATCAAGCGCCGGCCGGCGGCGAGCTCGGCCTCGAGCCAGGCCGTGGCGCGCGCCGGCTCGGCGATGGCGTCGAGCATGTCGAGCACCGGGCCGGGCGCGCCGCCATGCAGCGGACCTTTGAGCGCGCCGATGGCGGCCGTCAACGCCGACACCAGGTCCGAGCCGGTCGAGGCCACGACCCGCGCCGTGAACGTCGAGGCGTTCATGCCGTGATCGATGACGGTGACGAGGTAGGCGTCGAGCGCGCGTGCTGCCGCCGCCGGCGCGTGGCCGGTCACCATGCGCAGATAGTCGGCGGCGTGATCGAGCGTGGCATCGGGCGGCGTGGGCGCGGCGCCGGCGCGTCGTCGCGACCAGGCCGCCGCCAGCGTCGCGAAGGCGCCGACGAGCTCGAGCGGCGGCGCGCTCGGCGGCAAGTGCGCGACGGCCGCGCGCAGCGCGTCCATGCCGTCGGCGGCGTCGAGCGCGTCGCCGATGCGCGCCAGCCGATCGAACCCGAGCATGCGACCGCGCGCCAACGCCGCCGTCGCGTCGCTCGCCGACCCGCCGACCATGAGCGCGGCCGCATCGGCGAAGCGCGCCGACTCCGCCAGCGCTTCCACGTCGTGGCCGGCCAGGATCAGCCGGCCGCGCTCGCCGTCGACGTCGGACAGCCGCGTCTCGGCGGCGATTACACCCTCGAGCCCGTTGGTCATCATGCTGCTACCATGCGTTCGTGACCCAGGTTGATCAACGTGGATTCGACAATCAACCAGCGTGGCTCACGGCCGAGCAGGCAGCGCGTACGCTCGACGTGAAGCTGAAGACGCTCTACGCCTACGTCAGCCGCGGGCTCATTCGGCGCATGCAGGATCCCGACGGCAAGAAGCGTTACGCGCGCGACGACGTGGCGCGGCTGCGCGCTCGTCATGACGCGCGCTCCGGTCACGGCGCCGTCGCCGCCGGCGCGCTGCGTTGGGGTGAGCCGGTATTGGCGACGGCGATCAGCGCCATCGCGCCCGACGGCCCGCGCTATCGCGGCCAGCCGGCGCTGCGCCTGGCCGCCGAAGGCGCGCCCTTCGAGTCGGTGGCCGAGCTGTTGTGGACGGGCGCGATGCTGCCGCTGCGTCCGGCGTGGCCGGCGTCGCTGCCCTTGCCGCGCGCCAAGCTGCAGGCGCTGTTGCCGAAGCGGGCGTCGCCGTTCTTGGTCCTGCAGCTGACCGTCGTCGCGTTGGCCGCGGCCGATCCGGCGCCGTTTCCGGCCGTGCTCGCGCAGGAGCTCGACCGCGCGCGGGCGCTCGTGCGCACGCTGGCGGCGGCGGCGGCGCTCGCCTTCGACGGCAAGCGCCACGAAGCCGCGGCGCGCGCGTCGTCGCTGGCCGAGACGGCGACGATCGCGCTCGGCGGTGACGGCGCGCGGCGCACGGTCGCGGCCGTCGAAGAGGCGCTCGTGCTCTCGGCCGATCACGAGCTCAACGTCTCCAGCTTCGCCGCGCGCGTGGCGGCGTCGACGGGCGCCGACCTGTACGCCTGTTTGACGTCCGCGCTGGCGACGATGAGCGGCCCGTTGCATGGCGGCGAGTCCGACCGCTTCGCCGCGTTCGTCGCCGAGGCGGGCACGCCGGCGCGCGCCGCTGCCGTCGTCGCAGCGCGGGCGCGCCGCGGCGATCGCTTTCCCGGCTTCGGCCACCGCCTCTATCCTGCTGCCGATCCGCGCGGCGCCCGCCTGCTCGCGCTCGCGCGACGCATCGCTCCACGCAGCCTGCGCACGATCGACGCCGTCATCGACGCCGTCGCCGCCAGCGGTGGCGAGCCGCCGTCGCTCGACGCCGGGCTGCACGCGCTCACCGTCGCGCTCGATCTGGCGCCCGGCGCCGGCGCCGCGCTCTTCGCGCTCGGTCGCACGGCGGGCTGGGTCGCGCACGTGCTCGAACAGCGCGCCGAGCCGTCGCTGCTGCGGCCGCGCGCTCGTTACGTCGGTGTGTGATAGCGTCGCGCCCTCAACGGGAGGGACTCATGAACAAGCTCGTCATTACCGCACTGATCCTCGGTGGATTCTCCGTCGCCCACGCGCAAGCTCCGGCCGCCGCGCCCGCTGCCAAAGCTGCGCCCGCGGCGCCTGCCGCCAAGGCTGCGCCCGCTGCGACCGCCGCGAAGCCGGGCGAGCCGCCGCCGGGCGTGCCGCCCGCGATGACGCCGCCCAAGCCCGGCGCCGAGACCGACGCGCTCAAGCCCTTCGCGCACTCGTCGACGATGGCCGGCACCGTCCCCGCCAACGCGATGGGCAACCCGGCCGAGCTGCCGACCAAGGCCAAGACCACGTGCAAGTGGGTCGCCGGCAACTTCTGGGTCTCGTGTGACATCGACGAGACCGTCGGCACCGGCAAGACCGCGATGCACTGGCAGGGCCACTGGACGTTCGGCTACGACCTCGCGGCCAAGGCCTATCGCGGCGTGATGTTCTCGTCGGAGGGCCAGCACATGGCCATGAAGGGCACGCTCGACGGCACGAAGCTCGTGTGGGAATCGGCGCAGGAGATGAAGGCGACGAACATGCCGACGAAGCTGCGCATCACCGAGGACGCGACCGATCCGAAGGCAATCAAGTTCACCGAAGAGGGCTTGATGAACGGCAAGTGGATGCCGTTGACGAGCGCCGTCGAGAAGCCGACCAAGTAGCCGCTTCCCGACGGCGATTCGCGTTCTGCCTAGACGTACGCGAGCGCGAGCTTGCCGTCGACGACGTCGACGCGGACCTTGCCGCCCGTCTTCAGCTTGCCGAACAGCAGCTCCTCGGCGAGCGGCTTCTTGAGCTCCGACTGAACCAGCCGCGCCATCGGCCGCGCGCCGAACTTCGCGTCGAAGCCGTGCTCGGCCAGCCAGTCGCGCGCCGGCTCGCGACAGCTCGAGCGTCACCTTCTTCTCGACGAGCTGCGCCTGCAGCTCGCCGACGAACTTGTCGACGACCTTCTTGATGACCTCGGGCGGCAGCGAGTCGAACGCGATCCAGGCGTCGAGCCGGTTGCGGAACTCGGGCGTGAAGGTGCGCTCGATGGCGCACTTTGCCGTTCTCGACCGCGGTCGGCTTGCCCATCGTCGCGAAGCCGAAGCCGGGCTTGCGACTGGAGATCTCGCGCGCGCCGGCGTTGGTCGTCATGATGAGGACGACGTTGCGGAAGTCGGCCTTGCGCCCGTTGTTGTCGGTCAGCGTGGCGTGGTCCATCACCTGCAGCAGGATGTTGAAGATGTCGGGGTGCGCCTTCTCGATCTCGTCGAGCACGAGCACCGCGTGCGGCGTCTTGCGGATCGCGTCGGTGAGCAGGCCGCCCTGGTCGAAGCCGACGTAGCCCGGCGGCGCGCCGATCAGCCGCGACACCGTGTGCTTCTCCATGTACTCGGTCATGTCGAAGCGGAGGAACTCGACGCCCAGCACCTTCGCCAGCTGCTTGGCCAGCTCGGTCTTGCCGACGCCGGTCGGTCCCGAGAAGAGGAACGAGCCGATGGGCTTGTCCGGCGCCGCCAGCCCCGAGCGCGACAGCTTGATCGCCGACACCAGCGACTCGATCGCGCGGTCCTGCCCGAAGATCACCTTCTTCAACGCCGGCTCGAGCTCGCGCAGCGCCTGCTCGTCCGACGCCGACACCGACTTCGGCGGGATCTTGCGCCATCTTGGCGACGACCTCCTCGATCTGCTTCAGCGCCCGAGCTTCTTGATGCGCTCGTCGTCGGGCGCAGCTTGTCGACGGCGCCGGCTTCGTCGATGACGTCGATGGCCTTGTCCGGCAGATGGCGATCGTTGATGTACTTGGCCGACAGCTCGGCCGCGCCTTGCAGCGCCTCGTCGGTGTACTTGACGCCGTGGTGCTCCTCGTAGCTGCGGCTTCAAGCCCTGCAGGATCTCGACCGTCTCGTCGACGCTCGGCTCGTGCACCTCGATCTTCTGGAAGCGGCGCGCCAGCGCGCGGTCGTTCTCGAAGTGCTGCTTGTACTCCGTGAACGTCGTCGAGCCGATGCAGCGCAGCTCGCCCGACGCCAGCGCGGCTTGAGCAGATTGCGACGCGTCCATCGATCCGCCCGCTCGTCGCGCCCGCGCCGACGATGGTGTGGATCTCGTCGATGAACAGGATCGCCTTCGGGTCTTTGACGATCGCCTTGATGACGCCCTTCAGCCGCTCCTCGAACTCGCCGCGGAACTTCGTGCCCGCAAGCAGCGCGCCCATGTCGAGCGAGTAGATGACGTGGTCCTGCAGCACCGACGGCACCGTGCCTTCGAAGATGGCCTAGCGCGAGGCCCTCGGCGATGGCGGTCTTGCCGACGCCCGGCTCGCCGACGAAGATCGGGTTGTTCTTGCGGCGGCGCGCCAGCACCTGGATCGTGCGCTCGACTTCGGCCGCGCGGCCGATGAGCGGATCGATGCGACCGGCCGCCGCCTTCTCGACGAAATTCACCGTGTAAGCGGCCAGCGGGTCATCCTCAGGCTCGCCGCCCTCGTCGTCGCCCGCGGCCTCGGCGTCACCTTCGTCACCGTCGGGATCGACCTTGCGCCGCGACGAGTTGGCGTCCTCGCGATCCTTCTTCGAGATGCCGTGCGAGATGTAGTTGAGCACGTCGAGGCGACGCACGCCCTGCTGCTCGAGCAGCTACACGGCGTGCGAATCGCGCTCGCGATAGAAGGCGACCAGCAGATTGCCGCCGTCGATGGCGTCCTTGCCCGACGACTGCACGTGCATCGCCGCGCGCTGCAGCGCGCGCCAGAACGCCGCCGTCTGCTGCGGCTCGCGCTCGACGCCCTCGGGCAGCTCGGCCATGTGCTCTTTGAAGAACTTCTCGAGCTCGTGCTGCAGCTTCTTCAGATCGGCGCCCGAAGACTTCATGATCTTGGCCGCGATCGGATCCTTCAAGAGCGCCAACAAGACATGCTCCAGCGTCACGAACTCGTGCCGCCGCTTGCGCGCCTCGTCGAACGCCACTTGGATCGTCGATTCCAGTTCCTTCGATATCGTCATCGGCTGGCCCTCGTAAGCCGTTCACTGATCATCTTTTTTGCTTCCGCCTTCATCGTCGTCGTCCGGCTCCATCGTGCACTGCAGCGGGAACTCGGCCTTCTCGGCCAGCTCCATCACCATCGCCACCTTCGTCTCGGCGATCTCGTAGGTGTAAACACCGGCGATACCCACTCCGTTCTGGTGGATGTGCAGCATGATCGCCGACGCCGACGCCTCGTCGTGGTGGAACACGTGCGTCAGCAACGCCACGACGAACTCCATCGTCGTGTAGTCGTCGTTGAGCAGCAGCACCTTGTACAGCTTGGGCCGCTGCAGCTTCTGCTTGGTCTTCTTCTCCAGCTCGGTCGCGACGCCGCCGTCTTCGACCTTGGGTTTCTGCGGCTTGCTCATGCCTTCGCTCTCATGACCCTGTCGGTTCCAAAGCTTTGTCCGCCGCCGCGGCCGGTTTCAAGAATCGGCGTGTGCTCGCGCCAGTAGGCGAGCGCCCGCTCGCGCTCGCTGGCTTCGGCGCGGATGTGGTCGCGGATCGGCTTGTCCAGCCGCGCGTCCAAGAACAGGTGCGAGCTGAACGTCTCCGACGGCTCGAAGCCGCGCGGGATTTTGTGCTCGCCGCCCGCGCCGCCTTCGAAGACCTGCACCCGGCGCCGGATGCACTGATCTATCGAGTGATACATGCACACGTTGAAATGTAAGAAGCGGTGATCCTCGAAGCATCCCCAATAACGACCATAAAGGTGCGTTTGCGAAGCGACATTGAACGCGCCGGCGACGAGCTTGCCGTCGGACAGCCGCTCGGCCGCTACCAGCTCCACCTGACCCGGCATGTTGGCGACGATGCGGCGATAGAAGCGCGCGGTTGATCCAGCGCCGTCCCCACATCAGCTTGTCCACCGTCGAACGATGTAGATCGAAGGCGGCGTCGGCCCAGCGCTCGGGCGCGGCGCGCAATTCTTCCTCACGCAAGGTGCGGATGCTGATGCCCTGCTTGGCCGCTTCATTGCGCTCGCGCTTGGCCTGGTTGCGCTTCTTGGAGTCGAAGCGGGCCAAAAAGTCGTCGAAGCTGGCGTAGTTGGCGTTGCGCCAGTGATATTGGTAGGAGACGCGCTTGGCCAGGCCCGCGGCGGCCAATTCGTCGGCTTCGTCGGGCTGCGGAAAGAGCACGTGCAGCGACGAAGCGCGCGCCCGTCGCGCCAGATCGACGGCGCCGGCGATGACGCGGCGCACGCAGTCGGCGCGATCTTCGCCGGCGCGCACCAAGATGCGCCGGCCCGTGCACGGCGTAAACGGCACCGTCAGCGACAGCTTCGGGTAATAGCGGATTCCCGCGTTCTCGACGCCCTGCGCCCAGCCCCAGTCGCGCGAAAAATCGCCGTCCGAGTCGGTCTTCAGATAGGCCGGCGCCGCCGCGATCAGCTCTTTGCCGCGCCACAGCGACAAATGACACGCCTGCCAGCCGGTTTCACCCGTCGCGCAGCCCGACGTCTCCATCGCCTCGAGCCAATGCCAGCGCGTGAACGGGGTCGCGTTCTCGTCGAGGAGCGCGTCCCACGCCGGCTGGGGAATCTCGGCGATGCTGTCGTGTACTCGGAGCTCCACGGTGTCCGCGATTGTACCTCGCTTCAAGGTGAGTCGCCCGTCGGCGCAGCGCAACGAAACCTTTTCTGCTAGATTCCCCGGCCCATGGGTTTGGTCGACCTTTTCCGTCCGAAGTGGAAACATTCGAATCCCGACGTGCGCGCGGAAGCCGTTCGTCAGCTCGGCGACGATCAAGCGGCGCTGCTGGCGACGATCGTGCAGCACGACGGTGACGCGCACGTGCGTCGCATCGCGCTCAAGCGCATCGACGACACCGACGTGCTCGTCGACGTCGCCAAGCGCGACCCCGACGAGGCGCTGCGCAAAGCGGCGGCGGAGAAGGCCGAGGAGCTGCTTGCTCGCGCTGGCCAACGGCGCCGACGAGCGGCAGGCGTTGGCCGCGCTGCCGAAGCTCGGCCAGCCGCGCGCGTTCGCGCTCGTCGCCTGCAAGTCGGCGCTGCCGGCGGTGCGCGCCAAGGCGGTCGAGCTCATCGGCGGCGACGACAAGGCGCTCGGCGACGTGGCTCGTCGCGGCGCCGACGCGAGCCTGCGCAAAGCGGCGGTGGCCAAGCTCAACGACGTGCACGCGCTGCGCGACGTCGCCATCGGCGACAGCAACAAAGAAGTCGCGCTCGCGGCCGTGGCCAAGCTCGGCGACGCCGAGGCGCTCGACAAGATCGCCAACAAGGCGCAGTCGAAGGCGGTGCGGCTGGCGGCGCGCGAGAAGCTGCCGCCGCCCGAGAAGAAGGCGGAGACGCCGGAAGCGCAGAAGCGGGCGCGTCTGCTGGCGCTGATTCGCGAAGCCGAGCTGGCCGAGGACGAGCACACGATCGAAGACGTGCGCGTGCGTTTCGTGGCCGAAGGCGCCGAGATCGAGCTGCGCCGTCGCTTCGATCGCACGTGCGAACGCTTCTACGCCAAGCGCGCGCAAACGACGCGGCTCAAGCAAGTGGCCAAGGCGGTCGAGCCGAAGCTGGCGGAGCTCGCCGCGCAGGCCGCGGTCGCGCCCGTCGTCGCAGCGGCTGCGCCGGTCGCGGCGCCGGTCGTCGACGAAGAGGCTGCGCGTCGTGAGGGCGAGCGGAAGGCGGAGCGCGAAGCGGAATTCCAGCGCCGCGCCGAAGAGACGAAGAAGCGCGAGGAAGAGGCCAAGCGTCGCGAAGCCGAGCGGGCCGAAGCGCGGGCGCGCCGCGAAGCCGACGAAAAGGCGAACCTCGTGCGCCTCGAGCAGCTGGCGACGGACTTGGATGCGCTCGTGATCGAGGATCTGAAGCGCGGCGGCGAGGCGCTGAAGAAGGCGCAGCAAGCGTTCGACGCGCTCGTGCCGCTCGGTCGCGACGCGCTGCCGGCGAAAGAGCGCTGGCAGACGGCGCAGGCCAAGCAGCGCGCGCGCATGAACGAGCTGCGCGAGGCCGAGGATTGGAAGCGCTGGTCGCTGGTGCCGAAGCTGGAGGCGCTGTGCGTGCGCGCCGAGAAGCTGCTGGAGCTGACCGACAACAAGCAGATGGCGGCCGATCTGAAGGTGCTGCAGACCGAGTGGAAAGCCATCGGTCCGACGACGAAGGAGAAGCAGGATCAGCTGTGGGCGCGCTTCAAGGCGGCGGCTGACCAGATCTTCGAGCGCAACCGCGCCTTCTACGCCACCCTCGACGAGGCGTCGGCCGGCAACTTGGCGAAGAAGGAGGAGCTGGCGGCGCGCGTGGAAGCGCTCGTCGACGCGCCCGACTTCAAAGAGACGTCGGAGCTCATCAAGGCGCTGCAGGAAGAGTGGAAAGCGGTCGGCCACGTGCCCAAGGAAAAGGGCGACGCGGTGTGGAAGCGTTTCCGCGGCGCCTGCGACAAGTTCTTCGATCGGCGCAAGCAGCACTTTGAGGCCGGCGACGTCGAGCGGCAGGCCAATCTGGCGAAGCAGGAGACGCTGATCGCGGCCGTCGAGAAGCTGGCGACGTCGACCGACTGGAAGCGCACCGGCGACGAGATCAAGCAGCTGCAGGCCGATTGGAAAGCGGTCGGCCCGGTGCCGCGCGACAAGTCGGAGGCGACGTGGAAGCGCTTCCGCGCCGGCTGCGACACGTTCTTCGCCGCGCGCTCGGCGCATTGGGCCAAGCTCGACGAGGAGCGCGCCGAGAACCTGAAGGCGAAGCAGCTCTTGTGCGAGAAAGTGGAAGCTTTGGCGGAGGCGCCCGACGTCGAAGAGGCGATGGGCATCGTCAAGCAGCTGCAAGCGGAGTGGAAGGCGACCGGCCCGGCGCCGAAAGACGTGGCCGACGACATCTGGAACCGCTTCCGCTCGGCCGGCGACAAGATCTTCGAGCGCGCCCGCAAGCCGGAGGCCGCGCCGGTGACGACCGCCGCCGACGCGACGCCGGAAGCGCCGGTTCAGGGCTACAGTGCGCCCAAGCTGGGCGACAAGCTGGCCGAGCTGCTCAAGAAGTAGCAGTCGCCGGTTCGACCCGATAAGCGTCAAAAATCAATATGTTGTACCGAAGTCTAGCGGCCTGGTCGACGCGGCGGAAGCGCGCGGGCAGAACTTTCGGCCGTCGCTGCGCGTTCGATGAGGTCGCGCAGGAGCGTGCGATGGCAGCGGTTCTCGTCGGCGCAGGCGGAAGAGCAGAGCAGGGTGAGCGGCTCGCCGCCGGCGACCGAGCGCGCCAGCCACGCGATCTTGCGCGCCGGCGTCGGCGCGCGCATTTCGGCGTCGTACAGCTCTTCGTAGTCGCGCCAGGCGATGAGCGGCTGCCCGTCCTTGCCGTAGGCCGCAGCGTGCAACGCGACCGAAGGGCCCAGCTCTTTCCACCAGGCGTCCCATGTTTCCGCGTCCTTGGCGATGCCGCGAGGACGGTAGCGGCAAATGAGGAGGCGGAAGCCGTCGTCGCTCGCCCGCGGGTCGTCCCAGCGCTTGGTTTTGACGCGCAATATCATGTCGATATAAGTCGCTTGACGAGTATTACCCTGCATTCTAAGTTTCGCGTTCGCGGAAGGTGAGGTCCACCCGATGTTCGATCGTTACGTTCAGAACACCAAGCCGAGTTGGAAGCGTCGCGCCGTCCTCACGGTGTCGCTTGGTCTGCATGGCGCCGCGGCCGTCGCGCTCGTCGTCTACTCGTTCGTGCACGTCGAGGAGATTGCGCCGCCGCAGCTCTCGCTGACGTTCTTCAGCGCGCCGCCGCCGCCGCCGCCGCCGCCGCCGCCGGCCGGTCACAAGAAGACGGTCGAGCACAAGATCATCCCGAAGGTCACGCAGCCGGTGACGCCGCAGACAATCGTGCAGCCGAAGGTGGAAGAGAAAGAGGAAGAGTCCGACGCCGACGGTGAAGAGGGCGGCGTCGAGGGCGGTGTCGCGGGTGGCGTCAAGGGCGGTGTCGTCGGTGGCGTGGTCGGCGGTGTCGTCGGCGGCACGCAAGGTCCGCCGCCGAAGGCCAAGAACGTCCCGCCGTATCAGCTCGACGCGGCCAAGATCTCGGGCGATCCGCCGCACCTCCCCGATATCGTCAAGATTCAGCGCAAGGGCACGGGCGACGCGACGGCCATGGTCAAGATCTGCGTCGACCAGTCGGGCCGCGTCAGCTCGGTGCAGATGATGTCCGGCATCCCCGGCGCCGACAACGACATCATCTCGACGCTGCGCACTTGGAGGTTCAAGCCGCAGCCGGTTCCGATCTGCTCGATGAGCCGCTTCGTCTTCACGATCAACTAACGCGACGGCATTGGCGTCTGCCGCTGGCTCGTCAGGTTCGCCTGGCGGGCCAGTTTCATTTTCGGCCTGTACAATCGCGGCGCATGAATCTGCCGAAGCGATCGTCGCGTTGGTTCGCAGCGCTCTTTTACGTCGGGTTCGTCGCGATCGGCGGGCGCGCGCAGGCGCAGCCGGCCGACCGCGCGGCCGATGACGCCGCGGCGCGCGCGCTCGTGGCGCAGGCGCGGACGCAAGATCCGGCGCGGCTACCGGATTGGCGGGCGCGCCTCGGCGCCGGCGGCGCGGCCGAGCGCGCGGCGGCGGCGTTCGCCATCGGGCAGCTCGGCGTCGCCTGGGATCCGCCGACGGCCGAGACGCGCGCCGCGGCCGAGACGGCGCTGTTGGCGGCGTGGACGAGCGAGCGCGACGCGGCGGTGCGCGATCGCCTCGTCGAAGCGCTGGGCAAAGTGGGCGGCGCGGCGGCGCTGCCGCGGCTGACGGCGGCGCTCGACGGGCCCGAGCGCATCCGGGCGGCGTTGGCGTTGGCGGCGTTGGCCAAGAGCGGGCAGCACGTCGCGGCCGCGACGACGGCGCGGCTGCAGGCGCGGCTCGTCGACGGCGATGCGAGCATGCGCTGGGCGGCGGCGCTGGCGCTGTTACGGCTGAAGGATCCGAGCACGCGCGCGGCGCTGCACGGCTGTTTGCGCGACGCCGACGCCGTCGTGAGCGCGACGTGCGCCAAAGCGCTCGCCGACGTCGGTGGCGACGAGGACGCGGCGGCGCTGGCGGCGCTCGTCGGCGCGGCCGATTCGCGGCCGGCGGCGGAGGCGGCGCGCACGCTGGTGAAGCTGGCGATGAAGTGCTGCGGCGACGCGGCGTGCACGCCGTTGGCGGCGCTGGCGGCGACGCGCGGGCCGTGGGCGCCGCCGGTGATGCAGGCGGTGGCGTTCGAGCATTGGCAGGATCCGCGGGCGTTGCCGATGTTGCGTCAGCGCTACGAGGAGTATGCGCGGGCGAAGACGATGGAGCCGCGGGCGCGGGCGTTGGCAGGCTGCTTAGCGGCGCTGGCGCACGATCGTGTGCAGGCGCGGCTGCGCGGCCGGGTCGAGCTGCTGCGCGGCTGTGGCGGTCGGCACGTCGGCGAGCGCGAGCGGCAGGTGCGGATGGCCGAGGCGCTCGCCGAGTCGGCCGAGCCGGAAGCGCCCGGCGGCAACGGCGCGTCGGCAGCAGGCGCGGCGAACGCGGCGACGGCGACGGCCGCGACGGGCACGTCGCGCAGCGCGTCTGGATCGGCCGCTGCCGACGCGCGCGCGGCCGAGCTGACGCGGCTGGCGGCGAGCCGCTTTCCGGCGGTGCGCGCGGCGGCCGCCGCTGGCGCAGACGCGGCGACCACGCGCCGGCTGCTCGGCGATCACGAGGCCGAGGTCGTCGCGGCGGCGGCCGAGCGCGCGCAGACGTTGAAGCTGACGGCGGCCGAACCGGAGCTGGAGACGGCGCTGACGCGCCTCGATGGACCCGACGCGATCGAGGCGCGACAAGCGATCTTGGCGACCGCAGCGGAGCTCGGGCTGGCAGCGATCGTTCCGGCGGTGCAGCGGCTCCTCGATGTCGAGCCGTATGGTCTGCGGCTGTCGGTGGCGCAAGCGTTGACGAAACTGACGGGCAAGCCCGTGCACGCACGGCTGCCTGCGCTCGATCCGGCCGATGAGGCCGCGGCCGCCGTCAGGCCCGCGCCGGCGCTGGCGAACGTGCGCTCGGATCGAGGTGACAAGCCGGGCGCGCCCAGCAGCGCGCCGGCGATCGCGCGGCCCGAGCGAGCTGACCAGACCCCGCCCAACAGCGCACCGGCGAACGCGCGGCCGGATTTGGCCGACAAGCCGGCGGCCGTCAGCGTGCCGGCGATCGTGCGGCTGCGCACGACGCGCGGAATCATCCGCGTGCAGCTGTGGACCGCCGACGCGCCGCGCACGACGGCCAACTTCGTCACGCTCGTGCGGCGCCACTTTTACGACGGGCTGCCGTTTCACCGGGTCGTCCCCGACTTCGTGTCGCAGAGCGGCGACCCGCGCGGCGATGGCTCGGGCGGCCCCGGCTACGCCTTGCGCTGCGAGATCGGCATGCGCCGCTACGAAGAGGGCGTCATCGGCATGGCGTTGGCCGGTCGCGACACCGGCGGCAGCCAATTCTTCTTCACGCAATCGCCCCAGCCGCATCTCGACGGCCGCTACACCGCGTTCGGCGAGCTCCTCGCCGGCAGCGACGTCGTTCGCAGCCTGATCGAGGGTGACGTCATCATCGAGGCCCGCATCGAATGATCGGCCGTCTCCGCTGCGGCGGATGTTTCCGTTGCAACGGACGCGATCGATCTTCATCCGCTGAAACGGAGACGCCGATTATTGGCCGCCGAACGGCCATCGTTGGTCGCGCCAGCGACGAAGCCGAGCGTCCGTCTCAACGGATGCGCCAGCGGTTTCGTCGAACGGGGCGGATCGTTCCGTTATTACGGATGTCGCGCGGCGGCCGGCGTTGGTGGCTGGGCGGAGTCGGCCTCGGCGTTCCGGGCGCCATGCAGTAATAGGCCGCAGAAGGCGAGCATTGTCATCGCCGCAGCCGCCGTCATCCACAAGAGCGTCGCCGGCGGCTGCGCGATGGCGCTGCGTAACGCGGACAAGGCCGCCGCGTCTTCGTCGCGTTCATTCCAGACGGCCGTGGGGTCCAGTCGTGCCATGCGCGTCGCCCAAAGCAGCCGCCGTGCCATGAGCGGACAGCGCGCAAAATGGCCAGAGCTGGGGGGCAATTGCCGGCGCACGCGCTCGCCGCTCTCCGGAAATCGGAGACTCGGTCTCTTGATTCGCGCGTCTACAGGCCCCATCCTGCGGGCGCGTCACTTGCAGCTGCTGGCACCCAAGATGCGTGAGAACACCCGGCCCCTCGACAACTTCAAGATCCTCGCCGAAGGGTTGACGCACGCCACGGGCGCGAATTTTGCCGAGGCGGTTCAGACGCTGCGTTGGGTGCAGGCGTATGTTCGTCGCTGCGTGGAAGCGGGAATGGACAACGACCTCCTGATCGCGATGGAGCGTTCGGGGCTGGGTGATCTGGCCGAGGCGCTGCTCGAGGTCGCGCGCCGCTGATGGTGGGTGCGCTGCTGGCGACGGCCGCAGCACGCTGGGGCGAGCGCGTCTTCGTCGTCGCCGACGACGGGCGCGCGTGGACGTTCGCGGCGATGTACGACTGGGCGCGCGGCGGCGCGTTGGCGCTGCGGGCGCGCGGCGTCGCGCCGGGCGATCGCGTGGCGCTGATGGCGCGCAATTCGGCGGAGTTCGTCGCGGCCTGGTTCGGCTGCGCGCTGGCGGGCGCGACGGTGGTGCCGATTCCGACGGTGTCAGCGCCGCCGGAGGTCGCGCATCGGCTGGCGCACGCGCGCTGCCGGCTGGCGATCGTCGACGACGATTTTGCGTCGCTGGCGCGCGCCGGCGGTGTCGCCGTGCTGGCGACGGGCGCGTGGCCGCCGGCGGCCGTCGCGATCGCGGCCGCGGCCGCGGATCGACCGAACGCGGCGAGCCGGCACGAGGCCGCGGACACGGAGTTACCGGACGAGGCCGCGGACACGGAGTTACCGGACGAGGCCGCGGACGCAGAGTTACCGGACGAGGCCGCGGACGCGGAGTTACCGGACGTCGACGCGGCGGCCGCAGGCCTCATCCTCTATACGTCGGGCACGACTGGCGTCGCCAAGGCCGCCGCCTTCTCGCACGCGTCGCTCGCTGCCCACGCGTGCAACGTCGCGGCGACGGTCGGGCTCGACGCGACCGACGTCATCCTCGGCGCGCTGCCGCTGACGCACTCTTTCGGCTGCCGCATGGTCCTGTTGCTGGCGACGGTGACGGGCGCGCGCATCGAGCTCCTCAGCCGATTCGACGGTCCGCGCGCGCTCGCCCGTCTCGCCGCCGCCGGCGTGACCTTCTGGCCGGCCGTGCCGACGATGCTCGCCGCCGTCAGTGCTGTCGCCGGCCCGGAGCTGCGGTCGCTGCGCTGGATCTTGTCGGCGGGCGCGCCGCTGCCCGACGCGCTCTGCCGTCGTGCCGAAGCCCGCCTCGGCTGCGCCGTCCGTCAAGGTTACGGCCTGACCGAAGCGTCGTTTTCGACGATCGACGCGCCTCCGGCCGCGCGCGTCGTCGGCTCGGTCGGGCGGCCGGTCGCCGGCGTCGAGCTGCGCCTCGGCAGCGACGGCGAAGTGCAGGTGCGCGGGCCGCACGTCATGCTCGGCTATGTCGACGACCCGGACGCGACGGCCGCGGCGCTCGGCGACGGCTGGCTGCGCACCGGCGACGTCGGCCGCATCGACGACGACGGCCGCTTGACCATCGTCGACCGCGCCAAGGATCTGATCATTCGCGGCGGCAATAACGTCTATCCGTCGGAAGTCGAAGCGGCGCTGGCGGCGCACACCGCGGTCGCCGAGGTCGCGGTCGTCGGCCGCCCGGACGAATATTACGGCGAGGAGGTGGTGGCGGTCGTCGTGCGGCGCGCAGGCGCGACCGTCGACGCCGAGGCGTTGTCGGTGTTCGCGCGCGAGCGCGTGGCGGCGACGAAGGTGCCGCGCGAGTATGCGTTCGTCGCCGCCATGCCGCTCGGCCCATCGGCCAAGATCCTCAAGCGCGAGCTGCGACGCCGACTCAGCGCCGGCGAGCTGCCGACGACGAAGCCGACGCGCGGCGGCTGAGATCGCGCGCGGCACCGCCGACCGAGCGGCGTGCTTCGTCGTCGCCGGGCGCGCCGATACACCGTCGCCGAGCGGGAGAACGCCTGTCGCGTCAGCTCGTCTTGGGGGCGAACGTCGGCGCTGCGAGACCTAGCCCGCGATAAGCCTTCGGCGCCGTTGCGCGCTCGACCGATGGCCGGCGCGACGGAGCTCGGGCGCGCGCGCCCACCGGGCGCCCGCCGCGCCCGAGCCAGCCGGCAACATCCCGCGCCGCCGCCCGCCGCACCCGAGCCAGTCGCGACAGCCCACGCAGTTGGCGCGCCGGCGCCGTCGGGCCCGCCACCCGGCGTGGCAAGCGCGCCCGCGCCGCGGTACGCTTGCGCCGTGCCCACCCGCCACCTGCTCGTCGGCAACCCCACCGCGCAAAGCGGCAAGAACGCCGCCCGCATCACCGAAGCGCGCCGCCTGCTCGACCTCGCCGGCCTGCCGCACGCCTTCGTCGCCACCGCGCCCGCCGGCGGCACCGTTCGCCTCGTCGCCGACGCGCTCGCCGCCGATCCGGCGCTCGACGTCGCCGTCTACATGGGCGGCGACGGCACCTTCGCCGAGGTCGCCAAGGCCATCCTCGCGTCCGGCCGCGCCGCCGACGTCCGCCTCGGCATGCTCCCGACCGGCACCGCCAACGACCAAGGCAAGAGCTTCGGTCTCGACGCCGGCGACACCGATCTCGAACGCAACGTGCGCGTCCTCGCCGCCGGTCACGAAGCGCGCCTCGACGCCGGCCGCATCCGCGCCTACGACCACGCCGGCGCCACCCTCCGCGACGACTGGTTCTTCGACTCCGCCGGCTGGGGCATCAGCCCGCGCGTCCTCGCCCTGCGCAACGAAGATCGCAAAGCCATCGCCGACATTCCGCTCGTGCGCGACGTCTGGCGCGACCAGCTCGTCTACGCGGGCGCGCTCTTGCGCACCTTCCTCGCCAGCTACGTCGACGACGGCAAGTTCGACGTCCGAGTCACCGCGGACGGCGTCACGCAGGAGTGGCGCGGCCTCACCGATCTCGTCGTCAAAGGCACGCGCATTTACGGCGGCTTGTGGGTCTTCGACGCCGCGGCGCGCCCCGACGACGGCAAATTCGAGGTCGTCCCCTTCGTCGGCAAGCGCGACTGGGTGTCGAAGGCGATCGTCCACCTCGACGGCAGCGGCGTGGCGGCCGAAGCCTTGGCGGCCGTCGGTGTTCGTCAGTCGGCGAATTTGTCGGCGGCGACCATCGAGCTCGAGATCGACGAGCAGCCCGGCCAGCTCGTGCACGCGCAGATCGACGGCGAGGAATTCCCGTCGGCGGCGCGCATTCGCATCGATGTGTCGGCGTGCGCGCTGCGCCTCATCGTGCCCGCCGAAACGCCCGCCTGACCGGCTGCCGATTCGTCACGCCCGCCGGCCCGCTGCTCGTGCGCGCTCGCCCGTCGCCTTCGCCGGCGCGCCTGCGACGCGTTCGACGTGACGACGCCGATGCTTGCGCGTCAGACCCAGACGGCGCGCGGAATGTGCCGCCACGCGTCCGCCGTCAGCGAAGGCACGAGCGGCGCCAGCATCGGCAGCGAATCGGGCCGCGCCACGCGCTCGCCCGCCAGCGTGAACGGCCACGGCTGCGCCCACAGCCGCACCTCGCCGAGCCCGAGCGCCGCCGCCGTTCGCCGCGCGGCCTGCACGAGCGCGTTCGCCTCGTCGCCGCGCGTCGTCGCCAGCAGCGTCACCTTCAAGTTGCCCGTCTTCCAGTCGACCATCCAGCGGATCTGCCCGTTGCCGGCGCGCGCGCCCACGAACGGCAGCGACGGCCGCGTCAACAGCGCGCCGTACGTGCGCGTCCGCTCGACATGCCAATCGAGCTGCGCCGTCGTCGGCCACACGATGAAGTCTTCGTCGACCGGCGGCTCCGGCGCGTACGCCAGCGAATCGGCATCGGCGATGAGCGCGTCGACTCCGTCGTCGATGGCGCCGGTCGCGGGCGTGAACAGCAGATCCTCGGCCGGCCGCGCGTCATAGCCGCTGCGCGCGTATTGTCGCTCGCCCACGTCGCTGTACAAGATCGACGCGACCACCCCTTCGGCGCGCGCCCGCTCGAGCAGCCGATCGATCATCGCCGTCGCATGGCCGCGCCCGCGCAGCGCCGCCTCGGTGAAGACGCTGGCCACGCCCCACACGTCGCCGCGCACGCCGCGCCGCCAGCCGTCCATGCGATAGGTCTCGCACGACGCCAACAGCGCCTCGTCGTCGGCGAGCCAAAACCAGGTCTGCATCGCTTGTCGCGCCCACACCTGCCGGCGCAGCCGCTCTTCGCGCGCCACGTAGCCGTCGACGCTGAGCTGCGCGCCCCACGCGTCGTGCGCTTGGCGATCGCGCGCGCGCTTCTCGGCTTCGTCGGCGAGCCGCAGCTTCATGCGCGCCAACGTAACATCAGGCCCGCGACGCGGGTAGCGCCGCCGGCTTACTCGCCCTCGGGCGGCAGCGGCTGGTTCGGATGCATCGCCCGCCACGTCTGCTCGCGGACCTCTTTCTGCAGCTTGGGCGCCAGCACGAGCCCCTTGGCGAACTGCACCGCCGTCAACACGTGCCGCAGCTCCTCGGTCCGCTGCGCCTCCAGCTGCTGCACCTTGGCCTTGTTGCGCACGAGCGTATCGGCCAGCTGCGCCAACAGCGCCTCGTTCGGCGCCGGCGACGCCAGCTGCGCCTTGAGCTCCTTCATCGCCATGCCCTGCTCTTTGCGAATGCCCCACAGCTGCGGATCGTAGCGACTCCAAATCTCGCGAAAATGCGCCGTCTGCGTGGGATCGAGCGCCATCTGCTGCGCCGTCTGCTGCACGACGTAGTCGCTGATGTCCTGGCGCACGCGCGCCCGCTTTTGCGCCAGCGGCTGCGCGCCGGCCAGCGCCGGCACGACCAGCAGCAGCGTCGTCAACATCGCCCACTTCATGTCAGGCTCCTCCCTTCTTGAACGCCGAGTCGAGCTGCTCGAGCTGCGCGTCGCTCATCTCTTCCAGCTCGTCGCCGTCGAGCTCGTCGCCGAAGACGGTCATTTCGTCGATCTGCTCGCTCGCTTGCGGCGCCTTGACGACATGATGCGGCGGCCGCAGCCAGAACGTCAACGCCGCCGCCAACGCCAGCGCGCTCGTCGTCGCCGCGAACAGGCGCGTGCGCAGGCGCCGCCGCCGCCGCGCCAGCTGCTCGCGCGCGTAGCCGTCGCGGACGTTGGCCGCCATCGCCGTCCACAGCTCGGCCGGCGGCTCGGGCCAATCGTCTTCCAGCCGCAGCAGCTCGACCAAAAGTCGCGCATCGCCCTGGTCGCGGATGTCGCTCATGATTCGTCCTCGTTCATGCGCTGGCGTAGCCGCTTGAGCGCGTAATGATAATTGACCCGCGCCGACTCCTCGCTGCACCCGGCCACTTCCGCGACCTCGGAGAACGGCAGCTCTTCGTAGACGCGCAGCTCGACCACCAGCCGCTGCTGTGGCGGGAGCGACGCCACCGCCGCGCGCAGCTGCTGCTGCCGCTCGCCGGCGACGAGCGGGTCGACTGCGGGCGCTGCCGGCGCGACCAGCGTGTCCTCGGCGAGCGGCGCTTGCGGCTTGCGATCGCGCAGCACGTTCAAGGCCAGATTAGCCGCCGTCTTGTAGATCCAAAAGCGGAACGAACGCTGGTCGCGCAAAGCCCCCAGCTGCGTAAACGCTTGCACCAGCGCGCGTTGCGCCACGTCCTGGGCGTCGGCGTCGTTGCCGACGTAGCGGCGGGCGAGGAAATAGAGGGCGCGCTGGTGACGCTTGACCAACATGTCGAAGGCCGCCGCGTCGCCGCCGCGAAAGCGCGCCACGAGCTCGTCGTCGCCCGGCTCGGGAACGCCGGGCGCGGCCGGCGGCTTGGGCGGCTCGGGCGAGATGATGGGCGTGCGCGCGGTCACCACCTCTCCCAAGACACGCTGGCGCGAGCGACGTTAAATCGGGCTAGGATGCGCGCATGCCCGCAAACGCCGCGATTCTCAAGGACATCCCACTGTTCGCGCCCATGGACGACATCGAGCGGGCGGCGCTCGCGTCCTACCTCGACGAGATCACCTTCAAGGCCGGCCAGCAGATGTTTCACGAGCGCGATCAAGGCGGCATCTGCTACGTGCTGCGTTCGGGGCGGGTCGAGCTCAGCGTCATCGACGAGAGCGGCGAGCGCCTCATCCTCGACGTGCTCGAGCCCGGCGAATTGTGCGGCGAGCTCTCGCTGCTCGACGGCGGCAACCGCTCGGCGACGGCCGTCGCGCTCACCGACGTCGAGGCGCTGGTGCTCGAGCGCGCCGAGTTCATCGACTTTTTGCAGCATCAGCGCGACGCCGCGCTCGACGTCATGGCGGCGCTGGCCAAGCGCATCCGCCGCTCCGACAAGCTGCTCAAACAGCGCGTCCAAGATCCCAACGAGCTCATCGAAGTGCACGCGACCCTAGGCGATCGCGTGGCCGATATCGTGGCAGCGTTTGGCGGCTCGTGGCGCTTCATCTTCATGTTCGGCGCCTTCATGGCCGGCTGGATGCTGCTCAACGCGACGAAGATGAAATGGGACGTCTATCCCTACATCCTGCTGAATTTGATCTTGTCGTCGCTGGCCGCGCTGCAGGCGCCGGTGATCATGATGAGCCAGAATCGGCAGGACGCCAAAGATCGCGTGCGCTCCGAGGCCGATTATCGCGTCAATGTGCGCGCGATGGTCGATATCGCCGAGCTGCACGAGAAGCTCGATCGCTTGCGCGGCGAGCTGAAGTTGGCGCGCGACGGCAAGTCCGCCGCGACGTCCGATCTGAGCGGCTGAGGCTACTTGACGACGCGGCCTTGCACGTCGCGATATTCGATCGACTTCACGAACGGCAGCTTGCGCAGCGGCGCGTCGATGGCCTTGCGATCGCCGACGACGAGGATGATCAGCTGCTCGGGATGAAACAGCCGCGCCGCCGCCTGACCGAGCGAGGGCACGTCGAGCTTCTCCAGCTGCGCCGGCACATGGCTCCAGGCATCGACCGGCAGATCGTGCGTCGTCAGCTCGTCGAGGTAGTTGGCCGTCTGACCGTTGTCGGCGAAGGCTTCGACGATCGCGCTCAGCACGAGCGAGCGCCCTTTGACGACCTCGCCCGGCGTCAGCGGCGTGCGCATCCGCTGCAGCTCGCCGACGGTCTCCTTGACCGACTCGGCGGTGACGTCGGTGCGCACGGCCGCCGACGCCGTGAACGGACCGGCCGCGCGCCGCAGATCGAAGTGCGCGCGGGCGCCGTAGGTATAGCCGTGCTTTTCGCGCAGGTTCTGGTTCAGCCGTGACGTGAACGAGCCGCCGAGCACCGTCTCCAGCAGCAAGATAGGCGCGAAATCGGGCGTCTTGCGATCGCGGCCGACGTAGCCGACGCGCAGCTCCGACTGCGGCGCGCCCGGCCGATCGACGAGCACGAGGCGCGCCGTGCCCACCGGCGCCGGCGGTGGCACGGCCGGCGGCACGGCGTTCGACTTCCAGTCGCCGAGCGTCTTGCCCACCGCCGCCACCGTCGTGTCGAGCGCGGCGTCGCCGGCGAGCACGAACGCGACCGTCTTCGGCCCGTAATGCGCGGCCCAGAAGCCGCGCACGTCGTCGATGGTCAACGCCGCCACCGACTCCGGCGTGCCCAGCGGCGGATGGCCGTACGGATGCTCGCCGTACAACACGCGCGCGAAGACCTCGTCGGCCACTTCGCGCGGCTCGTCTTGATGGCGGCGCAGCTCGTCGAGGCGGCGCGCCTGCGCGCGCGGCCACTCGGCGGCGTCGAAGCGCGGTCGCGCCAGGATGTCGCCGAGCAGCTGCAGCGCCGGCGTCAGATTGCGCGCCAGCACGATCAGCTGCAGCTTCACTTCGTCGCCCTCGACGCGCGTGCGCAGCTCGCCGCCGAGCGCCGCGATCGCCTGCGCCAGCTCGGGCGCGCTCTTGCCGCCGGCGCCGCCGTCTTGCAGCATCATCGCCGTCGCTGCCGCCAGCCCGGGATGGGCCGCCGGATCGGACGCGCTGCCCGCCGCCACCGACACGAGCACGCACACGAGCGGCAGCTCGTGCTCGGCCAACACGACCACGCGCGCGCCGTTGGCGGTCGTCGCGCTGCCCGGCGCCGGCGCCGTCCACGCCGGCGGCGGCGGCATCTTCGGCGGGTGCGACAAATCCGGCGGGGCCGGCGTCGCCGCCAGCGCCGTCGACGAGAACATCAGTGCCGCTAGCAGTTGCGCGCGCATCACTTGGCCGCCTCCGGCTCGACGACGATGGTCACGTGCGGCGCCTTGAGCACCCGCTTGGCCACCGTCTGCAGCTTCTTGACGTCGACCGCATCGAAGCGGCCCAAATAGAGCGACTCGATCTTGCTCGGATCGCCGAAGATGTACTCGAAGGTGTTGAGCGCGTCGGCCATGCGTTCCGGCGTCGAGATGAAGCGCAGCTGCTGCACCTCGACGAACGAGCGCGCGCGATCGAGCTCCGCCTGCGTCACCGGCTTCTTGGCCAGGAGCTTGCCAATCTCCTCGTCGATGGCCTTCTCCAGCTCCGCCGACGTGTGCCCGCTCTGCGCCGTCGCCGTCACCGTGAACGCCGACTGATAGCGCGTCGGCGACTGATCCACCTCCACCGACTGCGCGATCTTGCGTTCGTAGACGAGCGACTGGTAGAGCCGCGACGACTTGCCGGCGCCGAGCAGCGCCGCCAGCAGCGTCGACTCGGCATCGCCGGGCGCGTACCACGGCGGCGACAGCCAGGCGACGACGACGCGCGGCAGCTGCACGGCGTCCTTCAGCTCGACGCGCTTGGACGCCGTCAGCTTCACCGGCGGCGGCGCCGCGTGCGGCGGCTCGGGCGCCTTCGGCATCCAGGCGAAGTAGTGGTCGACCAGCTTCTTGGCGTCCTCGGTCGCGAAATCGCCATCGATCACCAAGGACGCATTGGACGGCACGTAGAACTGGTGGAAGAACGCCTTGACGTCCTCCGCCGTCGCTGCCGTCAGATCCTCGTGCGAGCCGATGACCGGGTGATGATAGGGGTGGTCGGGCGGAAACAGGTTCTCCGGCAGCGCCAGCTCGATGTGGCCATAAGGCCGATTCTCGATCGACTGCCGGCGCTCGTTCTTGACGACGTCACGCTGCAGATCGACCTTCTCCTTGGTCATGTCGTCGGCGAGGGTCGAGAGCCGATCGGCCTCCAAGTACAAAAACGTCTCCAACAAGTTGGCGGGACCGACTTCGAAATAATTCGTACGATCTTCGCTGGTCGAGGCGTTGTTGGTGCCGCCGGCGGCCTCCATGATCGTGTCGAAGCTGCCGTTGGGGACGTTGCGCGTGCCCATGAACATGAGGTGCTCGAAGAGGTGCGCGAAGCCGGTGCGGCCGCTGCGCTCGTCCTTGCTGCCGACGCGGAACCAGACGTTCACAGCGACGGTAGGCAGGTGGTGATCCTCGTGCAGGATGACGGTCAGGCCGTTGGGCAAGACGTAGCGCGTCGCGGGCACATGCAGCGTCGTTCGTTCGCTCGCCCAGGCAGGGCTCAGGAGCGACGTAAGCAGCAGGAATGACGTCAGACCTCGCATGGTCGGCACCGTAGCACAACACCCCTTCGTGACATGGGTTCGACGCGCGCTTGTTTTTTTTCTTGAGCACCCGTGCTACATCGCGGTCATGCCCGCCAAGACGCCCCCCAAAGGCAAGAAGGCAGCGGCGCCAAAAGCGCCCAAGAAAACGGTCGCCAAGGCGAAGAAGCCGCCGGTCGATGAGGATGACGAGGCGGCGGAGGCCGCCGAAGATCTCGCCGCCGACGACGCCGAGGAAGGTGACGACGAGGAATTCGATCTCGGCGCCGCCCCCGAAGGTGAAGGCGACGACGAGGACGACGACGAGGATGACGACGAGGACGACGACGACGAGGATGACGACGACGAGGGCAAGGCGGCCAAGAAGGCAGCCAAGTCGGCGACGCCGGCCAAGCCTGCGGCGAAGAAGCCGGCCGCTCCGGCGCCGGCTGCCAAGGCCAAGTCGCTCACCAGCGACGACGCCCCGGCCGTCGTTCCGGCGCGCCGTCTGACGCCCGAGGCCAAGGCGCGCGTCAACGAGATGGTCAAAAAGGGCATGAGCCTCTCGGACGCGCTCAAGCAGGCGGCGTCGTGGGAGACGTTCGTGGCGCCGGTCAAGGACGAGCCGGCCAAGCTGGTTCAAGGTCGCATGGGCCAGAACGATCGCGGCGGTGGTGAGCCGCGGCATTCGAACTTCGCCGGCGAGACCGAGCCCGAGGACGTGCCCGAGGCCGGCGACGACGACGAGCCCGCCTCCGCCGACGAAGACTAGCCCGCGCTTGTCCTGGGCCTGGGACGATCTCGACTACGCGTCGCGCTTGTGGGCGACGCTGGCCGGGATTGGCCTGACGGCGGCGGCCGCCTCGGCGCGGCTGCTGCTCGTGCCGCCGCTGACGGGGGTCAACCTCGTCGGCGCGCGGCTCGTGCAGGCGCAGCTGCAAGGGCTTCGGCTCGACGGCGCGCGGCTCGACGGCGCCGACCTGCGCAAGGCCGACCTCGACGGCGCCACGTTCGACGGCGCCATCCTCGCATACGCAAACCTGAGCTGGGTCGACGGCTGTGACGTCGCGTTGGCGGCGGCGTCGCTGGTGGCGGCCGATCTGACCGAGGCCTCGCTGCCGCGGGCGCGCGCCGACGGGGCCGACTTCGAAGGCGTCGTCGCCAACCGCGCCGGCTTGGCGGGCGCGTCGCTGCGCGCGGCGCGGCTCGTGGACGCTCTCTTCGAGAGCGCCGACTTGAGCGGCGCCGACCTGCGCGCCGCGTTCCTGACCGGCGCGCAGCTGCCGCTGGCCGATCTGCGCGGCGCCGACCTGCGGCAAGCGGTCTGCAAGCGCTGCGACTTCCGCGGCGCCGACTTCACGGGCGCGCAGCTCGACGGCGCGCTGCTCGAGGGCGCGCGCTTCGGTGCCCCGGTCGATGATTTAGGATTGCCGCTGGCTTCTCGCTTGTCGACGCGAACGGCGGCGCCGTTACCGACGCTGGAGCAGCTGGAATTGGCGCGTTGGAATCAGATCGTGATCGACGGCGCGATCAGATCGCGGAGGACGTAGCTCGCGTCGGGCTTAGAGGCTGCCGTTGTCGCAGACGCCGAAGAGCGTGAAGCAGGTGAAGCCTTGGCTCGTGCAGCAGTCGCTGTCGGTCGTGCACGGGTCGAGCTCCACGCCGCACGCCGCGTTCTGCGAGAGGTCGGGGGACGACGACATCGCCATGTCGTGCACCACCGTGCCGCCGCCGCCGGAGCTGCCGCCGCCGCCGGACGTGCCGCCACCACTGCCGCCGCCGCCACCGGCGTTTCCGCCGCCGCCGCCGCCGCCGGTGCCGCCCCCGCCGCCCGTCTCGACCATCGACAGATCAGCCGGCGTGCTCACGCCGGGCATGTTCTGGCACTTGTCGTTGACGCAGTAAAAACCACTGGGGCAAGTGTCGTCTTGTCCCTGAACGCAGGCGAAGCCTTCGTTCTTGATTTTGGGGTTGAAACAGCCGGCCGCCGCGAGGCCGATTACGCACGCAAAAGCAATGTTAAATCCGCGCACAGGTCTTCATACGATCATTCAACCGAACCTTCAACAACATTGCATGACTAGCGTCACTACGGTATCTGAGCGGCATGTCGGAAACGATGTTGGACGTGCGCGATCTGCCCAAAGCCGAAGCGTATGAACAGCTTGAGCAGCAATTGAACGCCATTCTGGACGGCGTCGACGACGAGATTACGGCCATGGCGACCATCAGCTGTGTCGTACAAAACGGCTTCGGCCACCTGTGGAGCGGCTTTTACCGCGTCGTGTCACCGGCGCTTTTGCGCGTCGGGCCCTACCAAGGCACGCTCGGCTGCCTCGAGATCGCCTTCGGACGCGGCGTGTGCGGGACGGCCGCCGCCGAGAAGCGCACCGTCGTCGTCGCCGATGTCGACGCCTTCCCCGGCCATATCAGCTGCGACGGCCGCTCCAAGAGCGAGATCGTCGTGCCGGTTCTCGACGGCGACGGGAACTTATTGGCCGTCTTCGACGTCGACAGCGAGCGTGTGGCGACCTTCGACGACGAGGACGCGCGCGGGCTCGCCAAGCTGCTCGGCTGGTTCGCCCGCCGCCGCAATCGTGCTAACTAACCGCTCATGAAGCTCGCCACTCTTCGCGACGGCGGCCGCGACGGCACGCTCATCGTCGTCAGCCGCGACGGCAGCCGCTACACGCCGGCGACAGGCATCGCGCCCACGCTGCAAGCCGCGCTCGACGACTGGGCCGACGTCGAGCCGCGCCTGCGCGCAGCTCGCCGAGCGGCTGCAGCATGAGCCCATTGGCGGCATGCCGCTCGACCCGACCAAGCTGCACGCGCCGTTGCCGCGCGCCTACGAGTGGGTCGACGGCTCGGCCTTCTTCAACCACGTCATCCTCGTGCGCAAAGCGCGCGACGCCGAGCCGCCCGCGACGCTGCGCACCGATCCGCTCGTCTATCAGGGCGGCTCCGGCGTGCTGCTCGGACCGACGCGACGACATCGTGCTCGCCGACGAGAGCTGGGGCCTCGACTTCGAGTCCGAGGTCTGCGTCATCCTCGGCGACACGCCGCAAGGCACGCGCGCCGACGGCGCCGGCCGCCACGTCAAGCTGCTGCTGCTCGCCAACGACGTGACGCTGCGCAACCTGGTGCCCAACGAGCTGGCCAAGAGCTTCGGCTTCTTCCAGTCGAAGCCGGCGACCGCGTTCTCGCCGTTCGCGGTCACGCCCGACGAGCTCGGCGACGCCTGGCGCGGCGGCCGCGTGCACCTGCGCGCTGCGCACGACCTACAACGGCACGCTCGTCGGCGACTGCGACGCGGCGCCGAGATGCACTTCAGCTTCCACGAGCTCATCGCGCACATCGCCAAGACGCGCGCGTTCACCGCCGGCACCATCGTCGGCAGCGGCACGGTGTCCAACGCCGACCGCGCGCGCGGCATCTCGCTGCCTCGCCGAGCGCCGCATGATCGAGACGATCGAGAGCGGCAAGCCGACGACGCCGTTCATGAAGGTCGGCGACTCGGTCGCCATCGAGATGCGCGCCGCCGACGGCTCCAGAGCTTGTTCGGCACCATCGCGCAGAAGGTCGTGTCATGAAGCTCGTCCTCACAGCTATTGGCGCTCGTCGGCCGTCGTGGCGCGTGCGCATCGGGCTGGCAGCTCAAGCGGCTCGCCTACGAGTACGTGCGCGGTGAACCTCGTGCGCGACGGCGGCGAGCAGCACAAGCCGGACTACGCGGCGCGCAATCCGATGGCGCAGGTGCCGACGCTCGAGCTCGACGACGGCGGCGGCCTCGCTCGCGCAGTCGCTGGCGATTCTCGAGTATCTCGAGGAGACGCATCGCGAATCCGCCGCTGTTGCCGCGCGATCCCTACTTGCGCGCGCGCTGCGCGGCAGCTGGCGGAGCTCGTCAACGCCGGCATCCAGCCGCTGCAAAACACCGGGCCGCAGCAGCGACTGAAGGCGCTCGGCGTCGACGAAGTGGCGTGGTCGCGCCACTTCATCGCGCAAGGCCTGACGGCGCTGGCGGCGACGGCGGAAGCGACGGCGGGCAGATTCCTCGTCGGTGACGCGCTCACGCTGGCCGACGTCTGCCTCGTGCCGCAGCTTTACAACGCGCGTCGCTTCGGTGTCGATTTGACGCAACCACCGTTTGCGCTCCTCGGCCGCGTCGAAGCGGCGTGCCTGGAGCTCGAGGCGTTCCAACTGGCTCAACCGGACCGGCAGCCGGACGCGGTCCAAGGAAAGTAAAACATGGCCAAGCTCGAATCGCTCGGGATCCGCAAGATCGAGTCGCTCCTCTATTACGTGCAGGATCTGGAGCGCGTGCGCCGCTTCTTCCTCGATTCGCTCGACTTCGCCGAGGTGGGCGTGTCGTCGCCGGAGCTGGAGAGCGAAGGGCGGCAGAAGTCGGCGGTGTTCAAGGCCGGCGCCGTGCAGTTCGTCATCTGTCAGCCGTCGGGCGAAGGCGGACGCGCGTATCGCTGGCTCAAGAAGCATCCGGAAGGCGTCGGCACGCTCGTGTTCGAGGTCGAGGACATCGAGAAGACGTTCAAGCTGCTCGACGAGCGCGGCGGCACGTTCATCACCGATATCGCCCGCTTCAAAGACGAAGGCGGCGACTTGGCGATGTTCTCGATCACGACGCCGTTCGGCGACACGACCTTCCGCTTCGTCGAGCGCAACGGTCATCGCGGCCTCTTTCCCGGGATGCTGACGCACGACAAGCCCATCGGCGGCAGCAACAAGTTCGGCTTCAAGACCGTCGATCACGTCACCGCCAACTTCCAGACGATGGCGCCGATGCTGTTGTGGATGGAGCACGTGATGGGCTTCGAGCGCTTCTGGACCGTGCAGTTCCACACGGCCGATCACGCGAAGAACGCGCAGGCCGGCTCGGGCTTGAAGTCGATGGTCATGGTCGATCCCAACTCGCCGGTGAAGTTCGCCAACAACGAGCCGATGCGGCCGTTCTTCAAGGACTCGCAGATCAACATCTTCTCGGAAGATCACCGCGGCGACGGCGTGCAGCACGCGGCGCTTGACGGTGGCCGACATCATCTCGACGGTGCGCGGCTTGCGAGAGCGCCACGTCGAGTTCATGCCGACGCCGGGCACCTATTACGACATGATGCCGGAGCGGCTCAAGACCTGCGGCGTCGGCGGCATCGACGAGAACATCGACGTCTTGAAGCGAGCTCGAGATCCTCGTCGACGGCGAAGCGGAGCGGAAATACCTGCTGCAGATCTTCTTGAAGGAGTCGGCGACGATCCTGCACGATCCGTCGGCGGGCCCGTTCTTCTTCGAGATCATCCAGCGCAAGGGCTCGCCCGGGTTCGGCGCCGGCAACTTCCGCGCGCTGTTCGAGAGCATCGAGCGCCAGCAGCGTGAGCAGCGCGGCGCCACGCACAGCTTGGGCTCCAGAATTTCCTAGCGCCGGCCCAACTCCGCGTCGAGCAATGTGGCTCGGCGCGGCCAAATCGGGCGAAGATGGCGGCGATGCCGAAGCCGCAGCGTCTTTCGCTCGATGACTTCCTGCCGTATCGCTTATCCGTCGCCGACAACGTCGTAAGCGCCGTCATCGAGCGCGCTTATGCCCGGCATGCGCTGTCGGTGCCGCAGTGGCGCGTCATCGCCGTCCTCGGCGAGGCCGACGCGCTCAGCCAGCGCGCCATCGTCGACCGCACGCGCATGGACAAGCTGGTGGTCAGCCGCGCCGCGCGCGCCCTCGAGTCGCGCCGGCTGGTCGCGCGCCGGCAAGACGCCGGCGATCGCCGCGCGCTCAGCCTGTCGCTGTCGGCGGCCGGGCGGCGCCTCTACGCGGCCGTGATTCCGGCGGCGCTGGCCGGGCAACGGCGCATCGTCGAGCAGCTGGCGGCCGGCGAGCGCAAACAGCTGGAGCGGCTGCTGCGCAAAGTGGAGGCGGCGGCGCTGGCTTGCCGCGATAGTATCAAATGATACTATTAGCGCATGAGCTACCAGCCCGGGTTCGGTAATCACTTCGTCACCGAGGCGGTCGCGGGCGCGCTGCCCGAAGGGCGCAACTCGCCGCAGCGCGTGCCCTTCGGCCTCTACGCCGAGCAGCTCTCGGGCGCGGCCTTCACGTCGCCGCGGCACGAGAACCGCCGCTCGTGGCTCTATCGGCTGCGGCCGTCGGCGGCGCACGCCAAGCTCGCGCCCATCGACGCCGGCCATATTCGCGGCGGGCCGTTCACCGAGGCGCCGCCGTCGCCCAATCGGCAGCGCTGGAGCCCATTTCCGCTGCCGACGCTGCCGACCGATTGGCTGCAGGGCCTCTTCACCATCGGCGGCAGCGGCGCGCCGGCGACGATGGCCGGCTCCGCGATCCACGTCTACGCCGCCAATCGCTCGATGGACGACGTCTTCTTCGACGCCGACGGCGAGCTCCTGATCGTGCCGCAGCTCGGCCCATTGCAAATCTTCACCGAGCTCGGCCGCCTCGAGCTCGCGCCCGGCGAATGCGCCGTCATCCCGCGCGGCGTGCGCTTTCGCGTCGCCGTCGACGGGCCGGTGCGCGGCTACGTCTGCGAAAATTACGGCGCGCCGTTTCGCCTGCCCGAGCTCGGGCCGATCGGATCGAACGGCCTCGCCAACGCGCGCGACTTCCTGACCCCGGTCGCGGCCTTCGAAGACGTGGCCAAGCCGACGCGGCTGGTCGAGAAATTCCAGAACGGCTTGTGGGCGACGACGCTCGACCATTCGCCGCTCGACGTCGTCGCCTGGCACGGCAATCTCGCGCCCTACAAGTACGATCTGGCGCGCTTCAACGTCATCAATACGGTGAGCTTCGACCATCCCGATCCGTCGATCTTCACGGTGCTGACGTCGCCGAGCGACACGCCGGGCGTCGCCAATTGTGACTTCGTGATCTTTCCGCCGCGCTGGATGGTCGCCGAAGCGACGTTTCGTCCGCCCTGGTTTCATCGCAACGTCATGAGCGAGTTCATGGGTCTCGTGCACGGTGTGTATGACGCCAAGGCCGACGGGTTCGCGCCCGGCGGCGCGTCGCTGCACAACTGCATGAGCGCGCACGGCCCCGACGCGACGACCTACGACGGCGCGGTCGCCGCGCCGCTCGCGCCGCGGCAGATCGTCGACACCTTGGCGTTCATGTTCGAGACGCGCTGGGTGATCGCGCCGACGCGCGCGGCGTTGGAGAGCCCGGCGTTGCAGGCCGATTACGACGGCTGCTGGCGCGACCTGCGCCGCGTCGAGGCGCCGAAGATCTAGCGCGACTAACGTTTATCGTTCAGCGCGTCGCTTGCGTCGGCAGCTGCGCGCGCAGCGCGGCGAGCGCGGCGTCGTCGAACACGCCGCCGCGATAGACGACGCGGCCTTTGCGATCGAGCACGAGCGTCGCCGGCACGCGCGACTGCCCGAGCGCGTCGGCCAAGCGGAACTGCTCGTCGACGAGCTGCGCGTACGGCAGGCCGCGGCTGCGTACGAAGTCGGCGACTTTGGCGCGCGGCTCGCCGACGGCGACGGCGATGACGGTCGCGCCCGCGCCGCGCGTGGCCGCGTCGAGCCGCGCCAGCGCCGCGAATTCGCCGGTGCACGCTTCGCACCACGTCGCCCACAAGCTGACGAGCGCGGGACGGCCGGCCGCGACTTCCACCAGCTGCGCCGGCTGGCCATCGAGCGTCGCGAGCGCGACCGGCGGCAGCGGCTGCGCGGTCGGCGGCGTAACCGGCGTGGCGAGCGTCGGCGCGCAGCCGAGCAGCAGGAGCAGCGGAAGCGAACGAATCACGCGCGCATCATACGTCATCAGTAGAAGCGAAAGCCGAGGCCGCACGTGATCATGTCGGCGCGTAAGTCGTTCGTTCGCCAATAGTGCTCGTAGCCGACGTCGGCGTGCAGCTCGCGCAGCCGCCGCGTCGGTTTCAAGTCGACGCCGATGGCGCCGCCGACCGTCTGGGCGACGAACGGCGCCAAGTCGCTGTCGGCGGTGCGCGGCGTCTGCGTCGTGGTCGCGCGCGTCGTGTAAAACGCGACGCCGTTCTGCTGATAGACGCGATAGGTCGCGCGCAGCCACAGCCACGGGCTCAGCCGTTGATAGAGCTGCGCCTCGGCCGTGTGCGCGAGCAAGCCCCAATCGTCGACGTAGAAGCGGTAATACAGATGCAGCGCCGCGCGCCACGGCAGCGCTTGCACGAGCCGGCCGACGAACGCGTGGCGCTGCCGAAAGCCGGGCATCAGCTCGCTTTCGAAGCCGCCGACGACCGCCGGCACCGCGTTCCAGGTGTTACTGAGCTCGCCCGATTGCAGCGTGAGGCCGTAGTCGAGGTGCGCGATCGTCGTCGGCGACAAGAGCTGCGTGATGCCGAAGTTGACGTTCGTCGACGAACGGCCGGCACGCCCCAGTCGATGGCCGAGAAAGTCGAAGCGATCGAACCAGTCCCAGTATTCGTTGATGCTGGCGGCGAGCGTCGTGTTGTCGTCGGCGAAGCTGCGCGCCCAGCCGAGCCCGACGTCCCACGAGCGATAGGGCTCCTCGAAGTGCAGGCCGCCGTGCACGGTCCACGTCGTCGCGCGATCGGCCAGATACGTCGTCGCCAGCTCGACGGTGCCCGATTCGTTGACGCGCGAGGCGTGGCTCATGGCGTCGACGTTCCAGCTGTCGACCGCGTCGGGCGACGCGGCCGTGATGATGTCGAGCGGCACCCACAGCGTGTGCGTGATGTGCTCGCCTTGATGCGCGACGATCTCCAGCTGCGCCTGCTCGACGCTCAAGTATTCGTCGCCGGGCGAGCCGAACGCTTGCGATTGATAGCCGTGGCCGCGCTGCTCGTAGTGCGTGTAGCGCGCCGTCATCGAGTCGATCGTCCACGGTCGCGGCGGGCCGAAGATGGCGTCGGCGCCGAGCGGCTCGTCGGCGTCGACGATGGTGGGCGCGACGGCGGCGGCCGCGCACGCGAGCGCGACCACGAGGCGCAGGTTCATTGGCAGCCGCAGCCGCCGCCGGCGCTGGCGCCGTCGCCGCCGGCCGCTCCTTCGCGCACGCCGTAAAACTTCTGCTTGCGATAGGCCTCGGTCGGCTCGTCACCGAGCCGCATGATCGGATCGGCGAGCGCGGCGCGGCGATTCTGCGGCACGATCGCGCACGCCACGCTGCCGAGCGGCAGGCCGAGCAGCAGCACGAACAAGATCCGGCGCATCAAAAGAGTCCATTGCTGCGCGAATCCGCTAGTGGCATTAGGCCTTGGCGGCGACGACGGCGCCAACGATCGCCGGCGCTCGCGCTGTCCGCGACGCCGACGATGGCGCCCAGGATCGCCGCGCTGATGCCGATTCCAAAGCCGACACGCATCGCCGGATGGCCGTGATCGAGCAGCTCGGGATGCGATTCCAAGAGTGCTATCGCGAGGATGCTGCCGGCGAGCGGAGCGATGGTGAAGTAGAGCGCGCGGCGATACTCGCGACCGATCAGGTGTGACGCCAGCGGCGCCAGCGTCAGTCCCGTCAACGCCGTGTAGATCCCGGCCTTGCGCGTGTCGACGTCGTCGCGCGCGGCGAAAGTGGCGCCGCCCGCGGCCAGCGGTACGATGCTGACGGCGGCGCCGATCGCCAACGAGAGCGGCACGTTGGGCGGCTTGTCACGCCCATCGGCCTCGTCGGCCGCGGCGCGCGCGACGAACCCGGCCACGAGGATGGCTGCGCAGACGAAACGCATGCGGCATGTTCGACCAGCGGTTCCGACGCGGCAACAAATCGACTAAATCGAGCGATTTGATCGACTTATCAAATAACTTTTGTTTTCCTCGGCGCTGGAAAGAGGAATATGGGGGGCTGGGTGAGGCAGCAGATGGCGACGGAACGAGAGGACGAAACGCCGCACGTCCCGTTGATCGTCATCCGCGTGCAGACGGCATCGCAGACCGAGGACGATTTCGTCGTCCATCATTGCCGCTACTTCGGGGTCGACGTCGTGTTCCTGCCGACCGAAGGCGTGCAGCCGCCGGGTCGTCGCGTCCGCTTCGCGTTCGTGCTCGGCGACGGCAAGGAGGTCGTGAGCGGCGAAGGCGTCGTCCTGCGCATGCGCCGCGACAGCAACAGCCCGCAGCGACCGCCGGGCATGGAGCTGCGCTACCAATGTCTCGATGAGCCGAGCCAGCGCGTCGTCGATCGCATGCTGCTGTTGCGCACGCAGGGCGTCGTGCTGCGCAAGGCCGATCCGCCGCCGTACGTCTCGATGTGGCTCGAGGGCGACGAGAACACGCAGCAGACGACGACGCCGAAGCGACGTGCGAGCGCCGAGCCGTCGATGACGCTGCCGGCGAATCCGTTCGCCGAGGTGCCGCCGCAGGCGCTGAGCTACTTCGTGGACTGGGCGATCGAGCGCGCGACCGATGCGCGGCGGCGCGGGCCGTCGCGGACGTCGTTCGCGCGCGTGAAAATGCGGCCCAATCGGCGCGACTCGCCGCTGCGTCGGGCGCGCGTCGTCGTGGCGTTTTCGGGCGGTTTGGCGACGGGGCTCATCCTCTTGTTGTTCGCCGGGCCGCCCAAGC
The DNA here is from genome assembly GCA_963785725.1 of uncultured delta proteobacterium. GTDB lineage: Bacteria > Myxococcota_A > Polyangia > Palsa-1104 > Palsa-1104 > JAQBQH01. The sequence continues at coordinate 239,268 of CAWAWS010000014.1, forward strand.
GCGCCGATGCGGTGGGCGTGCGCAACGATCGCTTGGCGACGCCGGCCGAGCTGGCGGCGCGCGTCGAGGCGGCGGCGCGGGCGCCCGGCGTCGGCGGTAACGCGGCGGCGCCGCGGCCGATCGCGGTCGAGCCGGCCGTCGCGCAAACGGCCGCGCCCGCCGCGATGACGCCGGCGACGACGAGCGCGCCGGCGACCGCCGAGCCGACACCGGTCGCGCCCAACGCGCTGTCGACCCTGATCGCGCGCAACGCCGCGGCCGCGCAGTCGCAAGCGCCGGCCGCCAAGTCCGCGCCGAGCGTCGCGAGTCCGCCGCCGGTCGCGCCCAAGCCGACGCTGCTGGCCTCGGCCGCGCCGACCATGCCGGCGACGACGTCGACGACCGCCGCGCCCGCCGAAAACAGCGCGCCGGCGACGACGAACAGCGATGGCGACGGCGATCGCGACTCGCTCGATGCGCCCGCGCCGCCGGTTCGTCCCGTCGGCGCCAAGAAGGTGCCGCTCTTCGTGACCTCGTCGCCGCCCGGCTGGGTCGAAGTCGACGGCCGCCGCCGCGGACGCTCGCCGCTGACGACGGTCGTCGAGGCGGGCCCGCACGAAGTCGTCATCGAGCGGCCGCGTTATCTCTCGGCGCACGAGCACGTCGACGGTCCGGGCAAGCTGGCCGTCGAGCTCTTGCGGCCGCCGGCGACGCTGCACGTGACGTCGTCGCCGTCGGGCGCGGTGGTGCGCGTCGATGGCCACGCCGCCGGAAATACGCCGGTGAATCTGACGTTGACCGGCTACGAGCAGCACAAAGTCGAGGTCGAGCTGAACGGAAAGACGCTGCGCCGTAAGGTCTACTTGCGGCCGCCGCTGGCCAGCGTCGACTTCGAGATCGCGGCGGCGGTGCTGCCGGTCAATCAATCAAGCCAGCTCGATAAGCATAGCGAACGATCTCCGCGACCGAGTGTGCTCCTAGCTTCTCCTTGATCTTGGCCAGGTGGTTCGACACCGTGCCTGCCGTCAAGTCGAGCTCGGCCGCGATCTCGGAGCTGGTGCGTCCCTGAATGATGAGCGTGAACACTTGATGCTCGCGCGCCGTCAGCTTGGCGTGCGGCGGCTCGTCGCTCTCGTGCTGCGTCGTCAGGAACTGCTGCGCGATCGTCTCGGTGAAATAGGTCTTGCCCGCGGCCACTTTGCGGATGGCCTCGAGCAGCTCGGTGCTCGGCCGATCTTTGCACAGGTAACCCGCGGCGCCCGATCGTAAGAGCGCGATCGCATACTGATCTTCGGGATACATCGAGAGCACGAGCACGGGCAGATTCGGCCGCATTTGGCGGACGCGCCGTAGCACTTCCGGCCCGTTTACGCGCGGCAACGACAAGTCGAGGATGATGAGATCGCAGTCGAGCTGCGGCGCGGCGTTGAGGAGCTGCCGTCCATCGGACGCTTCGCCGACGACGGTCATGTCGGTCGTCGACGAGATGAGCTCGCGCAGGCCGTGTCTGACGATCGCGTGATCGTCGGCGATGAAGATGCGGATCATGACCTAGGCTCCGATCGAGTCTCGGGAACTGCGGGAATCGCGCTCGGCGCGAGCGGCAACAGCGCGGCCAGCGTCGTGCCGCCGCCGACGCGCGGACGCAGCTCGAGGCGGCCGGCCAACGCCGAGACGCGCTCGCCGATGCCGAGCAGGCCGAAGCCGTTGCGCCGCTGCTTGCCGCTCGGCGGTCCGATGCCGTCGTCGGACACGGTGATCGACAGCTGCCCATCGCGCGTCGTGACTTCGACTTCGGCGCGGCTGGCGTGCGCGTGGCGAACGACGTTGGTGAGCGCCTCTTGCACGATGCGGAAGGTGACCGCGGCCGCCTCCATCGGCAAGCCGTCGGCGCCGTCGCTGACGACGTCACAGCTGACGCCGGCGCGGTCGGTCTGGCGCGCCAGCCAATCGAGCGCCGCCGGCAAGCCCATCTCGGCCAACATCGGCGGGCGCAGCTCGGTGACGAGGTTGCGTGTCGTTTGATGTGTGCGCTTCAGCAGCGCCTCCAGCTCCGTCAGGTTGCTCTTGATGGACTGCGGATCTTTGGCGAACCGCTGCTGCGCCAAGGCCAACGCCAAGTGCATCGCGGTCAATTCTTGGCCCAGCTCGTCATGCAGCTCGCGGGCGATGCGCGTCCGCTCCTGCTCGCGCGTGCGCTCCAAATGATCGAGCGCCAGCGACTGGAAGAACGACTGCCGCAAGCTGCGAAAGGCGAGGTGGCCAACGGCGACGACCATCGCTCCCATGGAGATCACGAAGCTCATCATGACCAAAACGAGCGGATCATGCCAATGGGCCGGATGTGGAACCAAAAAGCCTACACACAGCGCGATCGTCATCGCCGAGACCAGCACGATGCGCTGCCGGCGTTCGAGCGGCGCCAGCACGCTGAAGAAGAGCGCGGGAAAGCCGAGGCTCATCCACGGCTGACCGGGACCGCCCATGTTTCCGAGCGTCCAGCCGATGATGATCATCGTGAACGTGCCGGCGGTGCCGAGGACGGCGATGGGATGACGCGTGCCCAGCTGCGCGCGCAGCATCGCGTAGCTCGACAGCGAGATGCCGATGACGGCCAGTCGCAGCCAAAAGACGGTGTGGCGCACGTCGGGAAATTTGCTGAAGACGAGCCAGTCGGTCGGCCACAGAAGCGCCGTGAAGCCGGCCAAGAACAGCACGCCGATGAGCCCCGAGCGCAAGCTGACGCGGCGCAAATGCTCGTCGAGCTGCGCTTCGACGTTCGCGCGCTCGCCGCTGTCGACGAAGCGCGGTTCAAAATTTCTTGATGCTTCGGTCAACGTTCACTCGGCGACTGCGCGAGCATGGAACCTTACCTTTGGCTTCGCAGACTAATCGTCCGAAGGGCCAGACGCAACATGGACCAGCGCGAGATCGAGGGCAATGCGACGGAACGGCTGGCCTGGCTGGCGCAAATGTGCCGGCTCAGCCCGCTCGGAGTCGCCCTCTTCGCGCTCGTCGCCGGTGTCGCCGAGGATCCCAACCTGCCGGTGGCGTGGTGGACGTTGGCGGCGGCGGCGACGCGGCTGGGCGTCGACGAGCCGCAGCTGCGACGGCAGCTGATGGTGGGCGCGCCGCTCATCGATTGGGGGCTCGTGCGCACAGCGCCACCGCCGCGCACACATTTACTGGGCGAGGCGCGCGTGGCCGTCAACGAGCGGATCGCGCGCTTCTTGTGGTCGCGGCGGACGCGGCCGGCCGAGTTCCGCCCCGCCTCGTAAGTCCGTCAGTCGCTGGCGCTTCAGTCGCTCATTGCGAAGGCTATGGTACGTGCGATAGCCGCGCTAAAGTCACTACACTTTAGGCGGCTAAAGCACGTGCGATAGCCGGATCAGCCGTTGGCGACGAGCGCGGGCTCGACGTCGGCCGCCGGCAGCTCGGTCGCTTGACGCGTGGCGGCGGCGATCCTGCGCCAACCGCCGCGCACCAAGCGGTGCCAGATGATGAAGGCGCCGATGATCGTCTCGCCGCACAAGCCGATCCAGCCGCCGTAGGCGCCGAGCCCGGCGTGCCAGCCGAGCAGCCAGGTCAAGGGCGGCGTCATCAGCCACGCGGTCACGACGCCGACGACGGCCGCGAAGCGCACGTCGCCGACGCCGCGCAAGAATCGAGCGACCGACGATGTTGGCGCCGTCGAACAGCTGGAAGACGGCGGCGACGCGCAAGAGACGGACGGCGACCGTCGCCAGCGCCGCGTTGGACGTGAAGCCGGCGACGATCATGGGCCCGCCGAACCAGAAGATCGGCGACGCCAGCGCGGTGTAGCCGCCGGCCGTCCACAAGCCGAGGCGCGCCACCGGCATGACGAGCGCCTCGCGGCGCGCGCCGATCGCTTGGCCGGCCATGACCGACGCCGCTTCCGCGACCGCCCACGCCGGCAGGAACGAGAACTGACAGACCTGCAGCGCGATCTGATGCGCCGCCATCTGCGTCTCGCTCAGCGACGAGATCATCGACGCCAACAGCGTGAACGAGCCGATCTCCAGCATGAACTGCAGCGCCGTCGGCAAGCCGATGCGCCACAGCTCGCGCACGTGCACGAACGACGCGCGGCCGATGCGCACGCCGCGACGCGCGCTCAGCCACCACAAGATCGCCGTCTCGAGCACGCTGGCGATCGCCGTCGCCGTCGCCGCGCCGGCCACGCCGCGATGCAAGCCGAAGACGAACAGCACGGCCAGCGTGACGTTGACCAGGTTGGCGCCGATCGTCGCCAGCATCGGTGACTGCGAGTCGCCTTCGGCGTAGCCCACTTCGCGCAGCGCGACGCCGACGAGCACGATCGGCGCCACCAGGTTGCGGATGTGCAAATACGTGCGCGCCGCTTCGCCCGCCGCCGGCGTCGCCGACAGGTGCACGAGCAGCTCGGCTACGATCTGACCGACGCCGACGGTGAGGACGCCGAGGACGACGGCCGCGCCCAACGCCGCGGCGCGGTAGGCGTTCACGAGATCGGGCCGGCGCGCGCCGACCGCCTGCGACACCAGCGTCTTACAGCCGCGCAACAGGCCGATCGAGAAGCACAGCACCGCGAACGTCGCCGTGCCCGCGAGCCCGACGCCGGCCAGCGCCGACGGGCCGAGGTGACCGACGAGCAGCGTGTCGACGAGCGTCATGATGCTGTACGACAGCGTCGACACCGCGATGGGCCAGGTCAGTCGCAATAACTCGCGAAGGGGATGCGCTTGCCAACTCAACTCTTGCTGCTCGGTGCTCATTCGTGTCAGTCCGTTCGAAATCGAGATTGGGCAAAAAAAAACCGCGGGACCCTTTGTGGGAACCCGCGGCTTAAAGCGACGATAAAACGGTCACGTCATCCGGGTCCCCGCACGCGCACGAGTCGCGTCATGGCGATGCCAGCCGCGATTCGCGGCTGCGTCGGCGACGGACGCTGGGTGCAGTATGTGTTGTGCGTTCGCACGAAATGGGCCTGCCCGGTTAGGCTAGCCTGAAGCTGGCCGTTGTCAAACGCGAGCTACTTTGTTCGCCCGCGGCGGCCTGCGGCGGCTCTGCGTCGCGGCGCGGGCGTCGCACTTTGGTCGCTGCGGCGCGGCATGGCCCAATCGATAAGTTACGAATAGTTGCCAACGACTACGCGTCCGCGATGTTACGGTGTGCGCGATGCCGTCGACGCTGCGCCTCGTCCTCATCGCCACGACCGCTGCCATCGGCGGCTTCTTGTTCGGCTTCGACACCGCCGTCATCAACGGCGCGGTCGGCGCGCTGCAGAAGCAGTTTCACGCGAGCGAGCTCGGCATCGGCCTCACCGTGTCGTCGGCGCTGCTCGGCTCGGCGTTGGGCGCGTTCGTCGCCGGCAAGATCGCCGATCGCTACGGCCGCGCGCGCGCCATGATCGTGACCGCGCTGCTCTTCGTCGGCAGCGGCGTCTTGTCGGGCGCCGCGTTCTCGCTGTGGGACTTGAGCGTCTGGCGCTTCTTCGGCGGCATCGCCATCGGCATGGCCAGCGTCATCGCGCCCGCCTACATCGCCGAGATCGCGCCCGCCGAATTGCGCGGCCGGCTCGGCTCGTTGCAGCAGCTCGCCATCGTCGTCGGCATCTTCGCGGCGCTGCTCGGCGACTTCGGCATCGCCGCCGTCGCCGGCTCGGCCTCGGCCAACGCCTGGCTCGGCTTCCCCGCGTGGCGCTGGATGTTCTGGAGCGAGCTCATCCCGGCGATTGCTTACGGCTTGGGCGCACTCTTCATCCCCGAGTCGCCGCGCTATCTGGCTGCGCGCGGTCGCGACGCCGAGGCGCTGCTGGTCCTGCGCTCGCTCATGGGCGACCGCGCCGACGCGAAATTGCGCGAAATCCGCGACACCGTCGAGCGCGAGCACGTCCCCGGCATGTCCGACCTGCTCGGCCGCCGCTACGGCCTCTTGCCGATCGTGTGGATCGGCATCGCGCTCTCGGTCTTGCAGCAGCTCGTCGGCATCAACGTCATCTTTTATTACTCGAGCGTCTTGTGGCAGGCGGTCGGCTTCTCGGAGCACGACGCGCTCGCCATCACCGTCATCACCAGCGTCACCAACATCGTCACCACGCTCATCGCCATCGCCGCCATCGATCGCTTTGGCCGCAAGCCGCTCTTGATCGCCGGCTCCATCGGCATGGCATTGACCTTGGGCGCGATGGCGTTCGTCTTCGCGCGCGCCGGCTTCGACGCCGCCGGCCACCCGCTCTTGCGCAGCGGCGACGGCGTCATCGCGCTCGTCGCCGCCAACGTCTACGTCTTCTGCTTCGGCTTTTCCTGGGGCCCGGTCGTGTGGGTCTTGCTCGGCGAGATGTTCAACAACCGCATTCGCGCCAGCGCCTTGTCGCTCGCCGCCGCCGCGCAATGGATCGCCAACTTCGCCGTGTCGGCGACGTTCCCGCTGCTGCAAAAGGCCGGGCTCGGCTTCGCCTATGGCGCCTATGCGGCGGCGGCGCTGGTGTCGCTGTGGTTCGTGTTGCGCTGGGTCAAAGAGACGCGCGGCAAAGAGCTGGAGCAGATGTAAACGCGACGACCGCTGCCGGTTACGCCAGCTGAACGCGCAGCAGATCGATCGAATCGGTGGCGCTGAGCGTGCGTTCGAAGCGCGGCGGCATCTCGGCGCGATGGGTGATGCCGGCGTCGAGCTGGCGCAGGCCGCGCTTGGCGTCTTCGTAGCTGACGGTCTTGCGGCCGGCGTGCGCGGCTTCGGCGCGCGCCAAGAACGCGCCCACGCCCGCCGACACGACGAGCAGGTCGAGGCCGCTCGACAGCGACAAGCCGAACGACGGATCGCCGAAGAACGTGCACGACTCGATGGCGTCGATGAACCAGCGCGTGAAGAGCGCTTCGCCGTCGGCGCCGATGCCGGGCGCGACCGCTTCGACGTCGTTCCACGCCACGGCGCCGCCGGTGCGCAGCTCGACGTGACCGCCGCCGAACAGCGCCGAGAAGACGTTGCCGACGCGGCCCTTGGCGGTGCTGCCGAGGACGGTGACTTTGACGAGCGTGCGAAAGAGCGCGCGCGACAGGCGCTCGACGTTGGGCGGCGCGGCCAAGGCCTCGTCGAGCAGCGCGCCGGCGCCGGCTTTGGCCTCGGCGAACGCCTCGGCGAACGCCACGCCTTCGGCCATCTTCGTCTCGACGAGCGCCATGAGCGCGCACGCCAAACCGGCGCGGCGCAACAGCGTCGTCTCGGTCGCGAAGGCGGCGGCCAGCTCGGCGAGCAGCGGCTGCGCGTCGCTCCACGGCAGCTTCACGCCTTCGGTCAGCGTCAGCTCCGCCGGGATGCGAATGAGATAATGCGTGTTTTGAATCGAGTTTTTATAGAGCGCCTCGATCTCGGCGCGCTGCTCGTCGAGCGGCGGCCCTTCGTTGTCGACGACCGCCGGGCACGCGAACGACAGCCCGACGCGCACTTCCGTCGGCGTGGCCACGAAGCGCATGGGAAAGATCTGGCAGACGTGCGGCTTGGCCTCGGCGCCGAATTGGCTGTGAATGCCGCACAACATGTCGTCTTTGCGCACCGGGCAGCTGGTGCCGACGAGCGCCAGCGTCTCGATCTGCTGCTCCCCGAGCCGCGATTTTCCGATCGCCTTCTTCAGCCGCTCGGGCGAGATCAGCTGCCCCGCATATTTGCGATATTGGTCGGCTTCACCCGGCTCCATCAGTGGAATCTGCCAGCCGGCGCAGCAGTCGCCGCAGGCCGTGCAGGTGTAACGCGCCTTGGACAGCGAGAGCATTGGCTAACGGTAACAGCGCGCCCAAAGTCGAACCAGGACTTTTACGCGTGCCGACTGACGCTCTAAATGACCAGCTCGTCGACGACGAAGGCGAACGGCTGCGGCTTCGGACGCTTCTCGAAGATGAAGAAGCCTTTCCAGTCGTCGACCGGCTCTTTGACGACGACGCGCACGATGACGGTGGCCCGCGCCTTGGCCTCGCCGGCGGCGATGAGCGCGCGCGAATGGACGAGCGCGCGCGAAAACGCCGTCGCGTAGAAGGGCACACCGCGCGCGATGTTGCGCGCGAACAAGAAGCGCGCGCCGTGGCCGACGTCGACGCCGAGCGCCACCGCCGCGCGCGCCGGCAGCGCGCCATAATCCTCGACGACGCCGGCGATGGCGAAGCGCTGACCGTCGACGGCGGCGCAGGCGGCGTGACAGCGCTTGAGCAGCGTCGGGCCGACCAGCTCGTAGCGGCCGCTCGGCGTCTCGACCATCGCGCCGTCGCGGCCGAGCTCGCGCTCGCGTTGGGCGCGGCGGGCCAGCGTGCCCGGCTGCGGCAGCGCCAACACCGTCTCAATCGCGTCGTCGTCGTCGTCGCTCTTGCCGCGCGGACGCTGCACCCACGTCGCCAGCTCCTCGGGCGCGCACTGCAGGACGACGGCGAGCGCCTTCAAGCTGCTCGCGTACATCGTCCGCGGCGCGCGCTTCGACTCGAGCAGCCGCACCGTTCGCTCGGTCAGACCCGAGCGTTTGGCGAGCTCGCGCTGCTCCAATTTCGCCGCCTCGCGATGCTGTCGAACGGCGCCGCGAATGGGTACCCAAGTCATGTGAAATCCGTAGGAAAAGATCGCTTATAATGACACTAAAGTCAATGGGTTGGGTTTGCCTGTAGTGATCGGCGAGGAGGTGCGCGATCGGGCGGAAAATGCAGGCATGACAAAGGACAGAGGCAAGGGTGGCGACGTGCGTTGGCTCGACGAGCGGGCCTTGCACGCGACGGTGTTGGCGGGCGATTCCGAGGCGTTCGCGGAGCTGATGCGGCGCTACGAATCGGTGGTGCGGCAGCAGCTCGGACGCGCGTTGGCCGGCGGTCAGGCGACGCCGAGCGACGCGGGCGACGAGCTCGTCGCCGAGTTCTGGTGCGCGCTGTTGCGCGACGATCGGCGGGCGCTGCGAGCGTGGGACGGCGAGCGTTACGGGCTGCTGGCGCCGTGGTTGGGCGCGCTGGCGATGCGCGCCGGTGCCGACGAGCTGCGGCGGCGCGTGCATGCGCGCGCCGTGCAGGCCGCGCGTCGCGATCGCGCGCCGCGCTCGACGACGGCGTGACGCGCGCGCGAAACGCCGGCACGGCCGCGTGAAACGGCCGCGCCGCGCGTGTTGAACAGTGTCGCCTAGCTCGTGAATCCATCGCGTCATCCAGCGTCAGCCGCTGCGGTGCCTGCTCACCTACCAAGACGAGCGCCGCGCGTTTCCCGTGCTGCTCGTCGCGGCCGCGCACGGCCATCGCTGCGTCATCCTCGGCGCGTGGGGCTGCGGCGTCTCCCGCAACGACGCCGTCGCGGTCGCCGCCGCCTTCGCGCGGGCGCTGGCCGACTCGCGGCTGCGCGGCGCCTTCGATCGCGTCGTGTTCGCCGTTTCGACCCCAGCGGCCGCAACGTGCGCGCGTTCGAGCGGCAATTCGGCGCCGTCCCCGATTCTGAGCGCGCGCCGTCGACGTCTGCCGATGAAGCTTGACAACCCGAGGCCGTTGGCTAGAGTTTTCACGAATTTGCGGGCGTAACTCAGTTGGTAGAGTACCTGCTTCCCAAGCAGGTTGTCGCCGGTTCGAGCCCGGTCGCCCGCTCTCCCTATCGCGCTTGTCCGTCCGACCGCGCCGCTCCTCGGCCAGCCGTTCGCTGGCGTCGCGCGCTTCTCGCTGCGCCCTCCTTCGCTAATCGTGTCGAATAGCGCCCGCAATCTGGTCGCGAACGGAAACGATCAACTCCTAGCGCGACCCATGATTCATGGACGAGTCCAGTGCGGATCTTAGTGATCGTGAATATTGAGGATTCGCATTCGATTTACGTCCGTTGGTAATTGGTTTTCGCATTCTCGCCGCGTACGAATCGGGCGCGGTCGGAGCCGCCGCGGAAGGTGAGCGCGAGCACGCGTTGGGGCCGCCGCCGATCGCTTGCGTCGGCTTCCGCGATCGAAAAACGATCGCCGAGCGATCGAAAACGATCGCCGAGCGATCGAAAAACGATCGCCGAGCGATCGCGGACGGCGGTTCGTCACCCGCGGAGCGCATTTTGTGATCGCGTTGTGCACCGGCCGCTCCAGCGATCGAAAATGGCGTTTCTCGACGGTAAATCGGGCTACGAAGCGTGCACGGCCGGCGGCGAGACGGTAAATCTCGGGCAAAAATCGATCACGTCGCGCGAAAAGTGCGTTTTCTAGGCTTTTCGCGCCGATCTCGAGGTGCTAGGCTGACTGCGTCGGGTTGGTCGAGCGGAGGGGACATGTCGGATCGGATCGTGTTCCAGTCTTCGGCGCTCGGGCTTTCGCTCTGTGGAAAACCAAATCAGTCCTTAATGAGAACCGGGTACGGGAATGGATTTTCCCGCCGGTGAATGATCCGCGAACGGATCTGTTTTGCAGCTCGTACGCGTCCCGAGCAGTTGTCGGATGTTGGCGATCGGACGCATTGAATGATGGGTTTTTTGCTCACTCGGCGGCGCTTTTGGCGCAATCAGTGAAGCTTCGTAAGCCAACAACAACAGACAAGAGAGAACATCAAATGGCGAAGGCAGGCAAAGCAGCAGCGGCTTCGGGCAAGGCGCCCACCAAGACGGAGATCTTCACGGCGATCGCGGAGCAGACCGAGCTCTCGCGCAAGCAGGTCGGCCTGGTTTTCGAGGCCCTCGGCGCGCAGATCGGCAAGAGCCTCGGCAACCGCGGCCCCGGCGTCATCGCGATCCCGGGCCTGGTGAAGATCGAGAAGAAGAGCGTCCCGGCCAAGCCGGCGCGCAAGAACGTTCCGAACCCGTTCAAGCCGGGCGAGTTCATGAACGTCGCCGCCAAGAAGGCGAGCACGAAGATCAAGGTCCGCGCGCTCAAGGGTCTCAAGGACCTCATCTGATCTAGCAGTCGCTGTACAAGATCGCCGCGCAGTCAGCCGTCCAGCGCTGACTGCGCGGCGATTTTTTATTTCGTAATCACTTTAGTTTTTCGCGCTTCGATATCGTAAGCAATCGCGACAATTCCAACGCCGATGATAGATTCACGCCCATGAAACGCGCGTGGCTCTTGGCGTTGGCGCTGCTCGGCGGCTGCGCGTCGGCGCGGGCGACACCCTCGCGACTGACGCTGACGTATCTCGGCGTCGCCGGCTGGTCCATCTCCGACGGTCGCCACACCGTCCTCGTCGATCCCTATTTTTCGCGGCCGGCCGACCTCGAGCACGCCGTCCCCGACGAAGCCGCCATCGCCGCGCATTCGCCGGCGCGCGCCGACGTCATCCTCGTCGGCCACGGCCACGTCGATCACGCGCTCGATGCGCCGGCGGTCGCGCTGCGCACCGGCGCCACCCTCATCGCGGGCGCCGCCGTCGCCGCCAAAGCCCACGCCGCCGGCCTCGCCAATTCCCGTATCCGCACCGCCAAAGCCGGCGACACCCACACCTTCGACGGGCTCTCCATCCGCGTCATCGCCAGCCTGCATTCCCTCATCGGCGCCGGCCAAGACGTCGAGACGTTCGCCTACCTCCTGCGCATCGCCGACCGCCAAATCCTCATCTTCGACACCGCCAACTTCGTCGAGACCGCGCTCACCAACGTCCACCCCGACATCGCCATCCTCGCCACCGGCCTGCGCGAGCAGATCCCCGACTACGCCTGCCGCCTGATGCGCATCCTCCACCGCCCACCGCGCGTATTCCCCACCCACTTCGACGCCTGGCGCCAACCACCCGAAACGCCGCTCACCCCCGCCGACCGCGCCGACCTCGCCACTTTCACCGCCGAAATCCACCACTGCGCGCCCAACACCACCGTCACGATCCCCATCCCTTTCACGCCGATTCCCTAAAATCCAGGGGCGTGCCGCCCGCTCGCCGTCTGCCACCCAAGACCCCCGCCAAGCCACGAGGGAATCGGACCCACCGCCGGGGTGGCGTCGCGACCTTCTTGTCCGCGCGCAGGCGGAGCGCGGCCCGCCTCAGCATTCACCTACTCAATCCAATACCTTAGAAGCGACAGCGCCGACGTTCGCGCACTGGGCGCGCAGACGAGCACGGACAAGAAGGTCGCGATGACAGGACCCCGACGCCGCGCCAGGGCCCCACGTGACTTGGCCTCCCAGCGAGCAGCGCCCTCGCGAAGCGCCCACCATGCGGTAACCTGAATGCGTGCCCTCGGGAACTTCCGGCGCGCGCGTCCGTTTACCGATCGTGTCTCGAGCCTCGTCAACCGCGCGCACCCCCGACGCGTCCAGCGATCTCGACGAAGTCACGCTCGCCCGCGCCAAAACCGGCGATCGCCGAGCGTTCCGCGCCCTCGTCGAGCGTTATCAGCGCCCGGTGTTCTCGCTCTTGAGCCGCATGTTGCTCCCCGCCGGCCGTGAATCCCTGGTCGAAGATTTGGCCCAAGAGGCCTTCGTGCGCGTCTTTCGCGGGCTGCCAACCTTCGGCAGCGACGGGCGCACCAACCTGGCGGCGTGGATCCTGACGATCGCGGCGCGCCTCGCCATCGACGAGCTGCGCCGGCAACCGCAGCGTCACGAGTCGCTCGATCGGCAGGCGCTCGGCGTCGCCGGCGGCGCGTCGGCCGATCACGAGAGCGAGCGGCGCGGCGTCGCCAGCGCCATCGAGCGCGCCGTCGCCGAGTTGACGCCGGAGCAGCGCGCGGCGTTCCTGCTGCGCGAGGTGCACGAGATGGATTACGAGTCGATCGCCGACGCGCTGGCCGTCGACGTGGGCACGGTGAAATCGCGGCTTTCGCGCGCCCGAGCGGCGCTGCGACGGGCGCTGCAAGGAACCTACGATGAGCGATGACCGCCGGTCGGCGAAGCGCCGACACAGAAACAAAGGGTCCGACGATTGGGGCGCGCTGTTCGAGCAGTGGGGCGACGCGCCACCGAGCGACGGCTTCGCCGAGCGCGTGCTCGCCGCGTGCGACGCCACGGCCGACGCCGGTGATTCGGTGCACGAGGCGCCGCGCGTCGTCGCCGCGCGCGCATCGTTGCCGCGCGACCTGCCGCGGATTCGCGAGCTGGCCTCGGCGCGGCTCGTGCGCGAAGCGGCGCCGCCACGTTCGCTGCGCGGCGGCGTGCTGCTCGTCGCTGCCGTGGCGGCGGCGCTGCTGCTCATTCCGCTCGCGCTCCGTCGCCAAGACCGTTCGCCGCCGCCGCAAATGACCGTCGCCGCCGGCCCGCCTTCGTACGACCTCGGCCCCACGCGGGATTAACCGAACATGCATACGCTTTTGAAGCGCCGCGCGCTGCCGGCGCTGCTGGTGGCGTGCGCGCTTTTGTACGGAATTCGCGCCGGCAGCTACGGCTTGTGGGATCCGTGGGAGACGCATTACGGCGAGATCGCGCGGCAGATGGCGATGACGGGCGACGTCGTGACGCCGCGCTGGCCGGGCTCGCCCATCGATCGCGTCGAGGTCTTCCACAAGCCGGTGCTGCATTTCTGGCTCCTGGCGGCGTCGCTGCGCAGCTTCGGCCTCGAGTCGGCGGGCGCGACACCGTCGCAGATGGTCGACGATTGGCGTCCCGAGTGGGCGCTCCGGCTGCCCAATATTCTGCTCTCGCTGCTGACGCTGGCCGTGCTCGCGTGGGCGGTCTCGCGGCTGGCCGGACGGCGCGCGGCGTGGCTGACGACGCTCGTGTTGGCGACGTCGTCGCAGTGGCTGCTGGTGACGCGACAGGCGATGACCGACATTCCCTTCGTCGCGCCGATGACCATCGCGCTCGCCTGCGCCGCCGTCGCGCTCCACGCCGCGGACGAAGCGGCCGCGCCGTCGCCGAAGGCCCGCCGCGCGGCGCTCTTCGGGCTCTTGATTTTGACGCTGCCGCAGCTCGTCGCCTTCTCGTTGCAGCTGCAAACGACGCTGCGAATCGGCGGTCACAGCTGGCGAATCTCGGGTTTCCTCGCGCTGCTGCCCTATTTCGCGCTGCTGGCGATTGCGATCATCTGGTGTCGAAGAGCGCGCACGCGACGCGAGCTGCACCTGCAGATCGCCTGGGTCGGCTGCGCGCTGGCGACGCTTGCCAAAGGCCCGGCCGGGATCGCGTTCCCGGCGATCATCATTGCGCTCTATCTTCTATTGTCCGGTCGCGCGCGCGAAATCCTAGTGGGACTGGACATTCCGCGCGGCCTGCTCTTATTCGTGCTGATCGCGTTCCCTTGGTATCACTGCATGCATATTCGCCACGGAATGGCCTTTTGGCGCGAGCTCATCGGCGACAATTACATCAATCGCGCCACCGGCCGCAGCGGCGATCGCGGCACTTTCGAATATTACGTGCCGTGGATCGGCTATGGCACTTTCCCGTGGTGCGGCTTCGTCGTGCTCGGCCTCTTCCGCGGTCTCGGCGATTCCCGGCGCGCATTGGCCGCCTTCGCGCTCGTCTGGGCCAGCGTCGATATCGTCACCGTCACGTTGGTGACCACGAAGTTCCATCATTACATTCTGCCGGCGTTGCCGGCGCTGGCGATCTTGGCCGCGTTCACGATCGAAGATTGGCTCGACGGCAAGCTCCACGCGGCCGAGCTCGGCTTGGTGGCATTTCCCGTCATTGTCTTCTGTGGTCGCGATTTGCTGCTGCAGCCGGCCCGCTTGGTCTGGCTCTTCTGTTACGACTACGTCATTTCGCCGACGCTCGGTCGTCCTTGGCCGTCACCGACGCTCTATGGCACACGCTTCGAATACGCCACTACGATCACGATATTCGTGACACTCGCCGCGCTCATGGCGCTGCTCATGGCGCTCTTGTCGCAGCGCTGGCCGCGCGCGCGTTCTTACGTCTTCGCCGCATTCACGGCGCTGGCTCTTTCGTGGTCGATTTGGCTCGTCGACGACTTCTTGATCGCGCTGTCGCCGCATTGGAGTCAAAAGGCCGTCATCGCCGCTTATTATCGACAACGACACGATGCCAATGAGCCTTTGATCGCGTGGAATCTTTATTGGCGCGGCGAAAACTTCTATTCGCGCAACCAGATCTCGAGCGCGAGCGACCCGCAAGAGCGGACTGCTTGGTGTTATATCGACGTGCCCAAGCGCTTACGCGAATATCTGCCGAAACATCGCGGTCACCGTCTCTTCTTTCTCGTCGATCGCACGCAATTGAACCAGCTGAAGTCTGCTTTGGGGACGCCGCTGGCCAATACCTTGCGAATCGTCGACGAGAGTAACTGCAAGCTCTATTTGACGGTCGTCGATAACCGTTAGACGTGTCGATTAGGCGGGGCGATGCGAAGGCGAGCGATCGTTAGCCGTTGCGGCGACGACGGCGCCACGTGGCGAGCATCGCGAAGCCGACCGTCACGAGCCAGCCGCCGCCGGCCGTCTCGGCGCCGCCGAACGAGCAGCCGATGCCGCCGACGCCGCTCGACGACGTCGAGCCGCTGCCGCTGGTCGTGCCGCCGGTGTCGCCGTTGGTGCCGCCGGTCGATGTGCCGCTGCCGCCGCCCGTCGTGGCGCCGCCGCTGCCGCCGCTCGACGACGCCGGCTCCATGTCGGGACCCGGCGTCATGTCGGGACCCATCGCCATGTCGGGCGTCGGCGTCGCCGTGCTCGACGCGAACATGGCGCCGTTGGGCGTGCCGACGCCGGTCGGGCCGTCCCACGCTTTGCCGGCGTTGCACAAGATGTTGCCGCAGGTGCCGTTGGTGCCGGACACGACATCGAAGAACGCGCCCGTGTTCGAGTACGGGAACGACGGCGCAGACGTGCCTTTGCCGTAGAGCGCGAACACGCCGGCGACGAACGGCGACGCCGCGCTGGTGCCGCCGACGACGAGGAAGCCGCCCGAGCCGGCGTTGTAGACGGCGACGCCGGTGGCCGGATCGCCGACCGCGGCGACGTCGGCCGACGCGCGGAAGGTGCAGGTGGTGTTGAGCGCGTTCTGGTACGCCGGCTTCGGGATCGAGATGCTGCACGAGCTGCCGCCGGCGCCTTTGGCCTTCGTGCTCGTCGACCACGCGGTCTCGCTCCAGCCGCGCGTCGTGCCCGCGGTCTTGGTGAGCGACGTGCCGCCGACGGCGATGACGAACGCCGAGACGCTCGGATAGTCGGGGCCGCTGCCGCCGTCGTCGAAGCCGTCGTCACCGGCGGCGACGAAGATGGCCAGCGGCTTGCCGACGTTCATGAAGTGCTCTTGGCTGGCGCCGGTCTGCGCCTTCGACTCGGGACCACCCCAGCTGTTGCTGATGACGCTGGCGCCGAGGCCGGCCGCGGTCGCCTGCGCGATCATGAGGCCGTCGCTGGTGTCGTCGTCGGCTTGCACGAGCAGCAGCTTGCAGTTCGGGCACGCGGCCGACGCCATGTCGAGATCGAGCGCGGTCTCGACGGTCCAGTCGTCGTTGGCGGGCGGCGCGGCGGGCAGCGGCGATGTCTTGCCCTCTTGGTTGACGATCGTGAGACAGCCGCTGGCGACGGTGCAGGCCGACAGCCCGTAGTTGGAGCGATATTTCGCCAAGTCGCTCTCGGCGTTGACGTAGCCGAACGCGTCGACGATGGCGATGGTGGCGTTGGGCTTGAGCGTGGGGTCGAGCGCGTAGGCCGACGCCAGATCGGCGGGACCGAACGCGGCGCCGGCGGCATCGGGCGAGAACGACGCGCGAATGTCGCTGCGAACATGTCCTTTGCAATGGAAGCGCTGCCCGTTGGCATTGCACGACATCGGCTCGCTCGGGTGCGCGACGTACGTGGACGCGGCCAGCGCGACGGCGGGCTCGTCCTCGGTCGCGCCGGTGTTGGCAGGCGGCGCGCCCACGCAAGCAGGCAGCGCCAAAGCCAAGGACGACACGAAGGACAGAGCGGCGAGGCGATTGCGGACGGGCTTGTTCACGAGCGCTCCTTGCGAAACAGTGGCAATGCAATCAGTGACATCGGCGGCGATGGCGACTGCTAAAGCAAGCGCTCGGCCAAGCCGCGCCGAATGTGGGGAAACGCGCGATTCCAACGCATTAGCACCCGGATTCACGGCCGCGGCGTTCGCATCGCTGGGGGCGCGTTCCCCAGTCGCGCGGTCAGTTCGCAGTTCGATTGCGCTCTTTTATGCGCGCTCGTGCGACACGTCGTCGGCTCATCTACTCTGTGGCTCCGTAAGGGTACGCAGGCGCGGCGCCGAAGGCTTTGTCCACACGCGTTGACGAGCGGGCGCGCGACCCCCGGGCCGTGCTTAGGAGAGTCGAGATGGCGCGTTCGCTGCTTCTGCTTGGCTGTTCGCTCGTCTCGTTCGGCTGCGCGTCGGGCTCGAGCCCTATGGCGACGATCGCGCAGCCGATCATCAACGGCACCGTCGATACCGGCGATCCCAACGTCATGCTCTTCATCGCCGAAGATCGCGCGAGCGGTCACGCCGGCGCCTGCACGGCCAGCGTGGTCTCGCCGCACGTTCTATTGACCGCCGCGCACTGCATCGATCCGCGCGAGTTCGCCAATGACATGGGCGTCGCGCCGACCTCGCTGACCTATTTCACGTATCCGGGTAACTCATTCAATTTGATCGATTTCGATCAGAGTTTATTGATACCGGCGAAAGAGGCGCACTTCGATCCGCAGTTCAACCCCGATCCCAACGTGTTCTCGACCGTCGGTCACGATGTCGGCGTCGTCATCTTGACCGACGCCGCGACGGCGGCGCCGATCCCGCTCAATCACACGGCGCTCGATTCGTCATTGAAGGGCGAGGTCTTGCGCGTCGTCGGCTATGGCGTGACCGCGGGCGACGATACGACCGGCGCGACGGCGGGCACGAAGCGGCAAGTCGACATCCCCGTCTCGTCGGTGAGCGACCTGTTCATCAACTTCGACGACGGATCGCACGGCATCTGCGAAGGCGACTCGGGCGGCCCGGCCTTGCAGATTATTTACGGCGTCGAGACCATCGTCGGCATCACCGCGTTCGGGCGCCAGGGTTGTCCGGTGAATCAGCCGCAATCGGAGACGCGCGTCGACCTCTACACGTCGTTCGTCGACGGCTACATCGAGCAATTCGACGGCACCATCCCGATGGGCGCCGACTTGGCCGGCACCGACGCGGGGCAAGTCATGCCGCACCGCTCGGGCGGCTGCTCGTTCGCCGCCGGTGACGAGCGAGCGAGCGCGCTCGGCTGGCTGGTGCTGCTCGTCGCCCTCGGATTCGGCGTTCGTCGGCTAAAGCACGTGCGATAGAGCTGCCGATTCGGCAGGAGCGGCGCAGCCATTGTACAGTGTGCCCATGCGCGCCTTGCTCGTCGTCGTCAGCGTCGTCGCCCTCGCCCTCGGCGGCGGCTGCCGGCGCAAGGTCGACACGCAGACCTGCAACGATCACATCCGCAACCTCGACGAGACCGACGTCGACTGCGGCGGAACCGTCTGTCCCGCTTGCGGCACCGGCCGCAGCTGCCTCGTCACGACCGACTGCATCTCGCTCTTGTGCACCGGCGGCGTCTGCGTGGCACCGAGCTGCAGCGACGGCATCAAGAACGGCAGCGAGAGCGGCATCGACTGCGGCGGCATCGACTGCCCGCCCTGCGGCGTCGGCTCCGCGTGCGCCGGCAACAACGACTGCGCGTCGGGCGTGTGCAGCGGTCGCAGCTGCGCGGCGCCGAGCTGCAGCGACGGCTTCAAGAACGGCAGCGAGACCGACGTCGACTGCGGCGGCGCCGATTGTCCGCCGTGCGCGGCCGGCCTCGGGTGCGCGACGGGCAGCGACTGCCAGTCGATGACGTGCGACGGCGACGCCGGCTGCGCGGCGACCGCGTGCGGCTGCGGCGCCGGCTGCCCGCCTTGCGAATGACGTGAACGGCTATTCGTTGGCGGCGGCGCGTCGCTGCGCCGCGAAGCTGGCGTCCGGGCGGCGATAGAGCTGCGTGTAGTAGTCGCGCAGCATGCGATCGGACGAGAACGCGTCCTGCGTGGCCGCGATCGACGCCCGCATCAGCTGCCGCCAACGCGGCCGATTCCCGTAGAACGTCGGGATGATCTCGTCTTCGAGCAGCGCATAGAGCGCGGCGGCGTCGGCGGCGTCGCCCGCTGCGTCGTCGAGCAAGTGGTCGCCGATGGCCCAGCCGTTGTGGCCGTGGTCGCAGGCTTCGGGCCACCAGCCGTCGAGGATGGAGCAGTTGAGCACGCCGTTCATGGCCGCTTTCATGCCCGACGTGCCGCACGCTTCCAGCGGCCGCCGCGGCGTGTTGAGCCACACGTCGACGCCGCGCGTGAGCGCGCGCCCGAGCGCCAAGTCGTAGTTGGGCACGAAGACCACGCGCCCGCCGTAACGACGCGACAGTTGTACCATCTCCGCGACGAGCGCCTGTCCGCCGGCGTCGCGCGGATGCGCCTTGCCGGCGTACACGAGCTGCACCGGCCCGCGCTCGAGCAGGCCGGCCATGCGCTGCTCATCGGCAAACAGCAGCGTCGCGCGCTTGTAAGCGGTCGCCCGCCGCGCAAAGCCGATCGTCAACAGGTCGGGATCGAGCACGACGCCGCTGCGCGCGGCCACTTCGCGGCACAGCGCGCGCTTGCAGGCCGCCCGCGCCGCGTCGAGCGCGCCGTCGTCGCCGGCGGCCGCGGCCGCGCGCACGCCGGCGTCTTGCCACACGCGCGCGTCGACGCCGTTGGTGATGCTGGCGATGGGCGCCGCGTCATCGACGTGACGCCACATGTCGCGCGCCGTCTCGCCGTGCAGCTGCGCCACCGCGTTGGCGGCGCGCGACAGCCGCAGCGCGCCGACGGTCATGTTGAACGGCGAGCCGCCCAGCTGCGTCAGCTGCGCCGTCGTCAGGCCGAGCGTCGCGCCTTGCGCTTCCAGCCGCTCGATCGCGTGCGTCTCGTTGCCGGCGTCGATCGGCGTATGCGTCGTGAACACGATCTGCTGCCGCGTCTCCGTCCATGCGTCGTCGAAGTCGAGCCCACGCCCGCGCGCCTGCCGAATCAGCTCGAAGCCCGCGAACAGCGCGTGGCCTTCGTTGAAGTGAAAGAGATCGACCTCGATGCCGAGCGCTTGCAACGCGCGCACGCCGCCGACGCCGAGCACGATCTCCTGCGCGATCCGATCGTCGCTGCCGCCGCCATAGAGCCGCGCCGTGATCCAGCGATCGTGCGCCTCCACCGGCTCGAGCAGATAGAGCGGCGCCGTGTTCAGCCCCTCGACGCGAAAGATCGCCAGCGGCACGACGCGGCCGGCGATCGTCACCGTGACGGTCGGCGCCAGCTTCTCGAGGTGCCGGCGATCGTGCGGCGTCGGATGATCCTCGTTCGTCCCAGCGGCCGCGATGCGCTGCGTGGTGTACCCTTGTCCCCACACGATGCCTACGCCGACCACCGGCAACGCCAGCGCATGCGCCGACCGCATGAAGTCGCCCGCCAACACGCCGAGGCCGCCCGAATAGATGGGCAGGCTCTCGTCGAGGCCGTATTCCATGCAAAAATAGGCCACACGCGGGCGTTCACCGATTTCGGGACTTTCGTAACTCATATCAGAGTTACTAGCACCGGGTAGCGAAGCGGTCAAGGCGCGTGCTATCGACGGCGCATGACGACGCCAGCCAACACCGACAAAGCGCTGCACCATTTCGAGCAAGAACGAGCTCATTACCTCGAAGATTTGAAGACGCTGGCGCGGATTCCCAGCGTCTCCTTCGACGGCTTTCCGCCGGCCGAAGTGCGCCGCTCGGCCGAGGCGACGGCGAAGCTCCTGCGCGAGCGCGGCTTCGACAACGTGCAGCTGCTCGAGCTGGCCGGCGCGCATCCTTACGTCTACGGCGAGATCAAGAAGACGCCGGGCGCGCCGACGATCCTCTTGTACGCGCATCACGACGTGCAGCCGGCGGGCGACGCCGAGCGCTGGAAGTCGCCGCCGTTCGAGCCGACCGAGCGCGACGGCCGCCTGTACGGCCGCGGCACCGCCGACGACAAAGCGGGCGTCGTCGTGCACACGAGCGCCGTCGCCGCGTGGTTGAAGGGCGTCGGCTCGCTGCCGCTCAACGTCAAGATCGTCGTCGAAGGCGAAGAAGAGATCGGCTCCGGCCACTTGACCGAGTTCTTGCGGACGCATCGCGCGCTCTTGTCGGCCGACGCCATCGTGCTGACGGACACGGGCAACTTCGAGACCGGCTTGCCCTCGATCACGACGGCGCTGCGCGGGCTCGTCGCCGTCGACGTCGAAGTGCGCGCGCTCAAGCAGTCGCTGCACTCGGGCATGTGGGGCGGGCCGGTGCCCGATCCGACGCTGGCGCTGTGCAAGATGATCGCGTCGCTCACCAATGACGACGGCACCATCGCCATCGACGACATCTACTCGCACGTGCGGCCGCTGACCGACGCCGAGAAGCGCGACATCGCGGCGCTGCCGACGGACGTGGCCAAGTTCCGCGCGCAGGCCGGCATCCTCGACGGCGTGCAGCTGCTCGGCGGCGGCCGTCATCCGTGGGAGACGAACTGGCGCATGCCGTCCTTGTCGGTGAACGCGTTCGAAGCGTCGAACCGCAAGGATGCGCGCAACATCATCAATGAGTCGGCCTGGGCGCGCGTCGGCATTCGCATCGTGCCCGACCTCGATCCGACGTGGGTCAAAGAGCAGCTCGTCGCCAAGCTCAAGAAGTCGGCGCCGTGGGGCGTGCAGGTCGAGATCCACGACGAAGCCTGCAACGGCTGGTGGTACACCGATCCGGCGCATCCGGCGTTCCAAGCCGCGTTCCGCGCGCTCAAGAAGGGCTACGACACCGACGCCATCACCATGGGCTGCGGCGGGTCGATTCCGTTCGTCGAGCCGTTCGCGCGCGAGCTCGGCGGCGTGCCGGCGCTGCTCATCGGCGTCGAAGATCCGTACACCAACGCGCACTCGGAGAACGAGAGCTTGCACCTCGGCGACTGGAACAAGGCCGTCAAGAGCGCGATCTATCTCTACGAAGAGCTGGCCGTCGCCCTCAAGAAGTAAACACGCGTTTACATCGTCGTCGGGTGATGGCGGAAGTCGACGCCGAGCACGATGCGCTCTTCGCGGCGATTTCCCGGCACGCGCTCCAAGCAGCTCAACATGAACGGCACGAGCACGGCCTGATCCGCGGCCGGCATCGACCACAGCTCCTGCGCGCCGCGAATGACGAACGGCAGCGTGCGCTCGCCGAAGTACGTCGGCGTGCGCACGGTGCCGAGCAGATCATTGCCGGCGGTGCGCGTCAGCTGGTAGTGGCGCAAGCCGACGGTGCCCACGAGCGAATCGGGCTTGAGGTAGATTTCGATCGGATAAAGCCCAACGCTGCTGCCCGAGCGCGTGCCGAAGATCTCACGTCCTTTGCGGCCGTCGCGCACGTCGAAGCGCATCGAAGCGCTCCCGCTCGACCCGCCGAAGCGCGCGTCGAGCTGTGTGTAGCCGCTGACGTCGAGCCGCCTGCCCCAATATTCGCTGTAGAAGTCGACGTCGATGCCGCAGACTTCGCCGACGACGCGGCCGGCGTCGGCGTGGAGCCTGCCGGTCGGCTCGACGACGCTGGTGTCGCCAAGCTCATGCTTGACCGCGAAATAGCGGCCGTCGCTGTAGCCCAACGTCGCCGTCTGCGTGTGCGTCGCCGATTGCGACGCGCACGCCGGCAGCGCGCAGGCCAAGAGCACCATCGAAGCCCATTTTGTCGTCATTTCGCAGTGACGCCCGGCCCCGCGAAATATTCACGCGCCCAGATCGCCTGTGAATCTCGGGTGATCGCGATCACCCGAGCCGATTTGCGCCGGCGGAGCATTATTGCTCCGTCCGTCGCCGGCAACGTCGCGCTCGGGGGCACGATTCCGCGCGTTTATGTCGCTCGTCGCAATGGCATGTCGCGTGCTGAAGGACGGCGCCATGAAGATTCTATCTTTCGTAGTCGTGATGCTCTTGAGCACGGCGGCGCTGGCCCAGGTCGGCATCGAGCGACATATGAGCGGCTTTAGCGGCAACGACGAGATCTCGACCCAGGTCGGCTTTCAAGCGTCGCTCGGCGGCGGCACGCCCGACGGCTTCAAGCTCTTCATCGACTATTCGCACCGCTTATCGAACCTCGTGTGGCTGAACTTCAAGATCAACCCGACCATCAGCGCCGGCGATTCGCGCTCCATCTGCTTCGACAGCAATGGCAACGCCTACGATTGCTCGAGCGGCTTTCAGGGCGACGGCTACGCGATCGACATCTTGGCGGGTGTGAAGCTCAAGTGGATGACGCGCATTCACCTCATGCCGTACGTCAATATCGACGGCGGCGTCGTGCCCATCTTCGGCCGGCCCGAGCACGACAACGGCGCCGCGGTCATCGTGCACGCCGGCGGCGGCGTCAAATACTTCATTACGCCGCGCGTGGCGCTCGGCGGAGAGGTGGATTTTGGCTTGGGACCGGCTTTTTACAGCCAAGGAAACTACCCGCAGTCGCACAACGAATTCTATCGCGCCTTCAACCTGGCCTTTGGCGCCGAATTCCTGCTGTAAAGCACGTGCTTTACAACCTTCTAAGGTACGTGACTGACGATAGGATTCTGTCAGTCGTTGGAGGCGTTGGCTTCGTCGACGACGAGCGCCAAGCGCTTGGTGAGCGGCAGGAGCGCGATGCCGGCGACGATGGCGGCGACGGCGCTGATGGCAAAGAAGATCCACTTCTGCTCGAACTGATCCCAGAAGCCGGCGAGGATTCCTGAGATCTTGCCGCCGAGCGAGGTCGTCAAGAACCAGCCGCCCATCATGAGCGACGTGATGCGCTTGGGCGCGACCTTCGAAGTCAGCGACAGACCAATCGGCGATAAGAACAGCTCGGATATGGTGAACACGCCATAGCTCGTGAATATCCAGGCCGACGACACCTTGTCCGTATAGATGTTCGTCACGAGACAAGCGCCGACCATGATGAGCGACGAGACGCCGGAGATGATGATGCCCCAGGCGATCTTCGACGGTGTCGACGGCTCGACGCCGCGCGAGCGCAGAAAGCCCAAGAAGCCGACCATCACCGGCGTCAACATGACGATCCAGAACGGATTGATCGACTGATAGAGCTCGGTCGAGATCAGCTTCAGATCCTGACCCGGCGCCGGCCAGCGCTCCTTTGGCAGGTTCTTGAAGTACGGATCGATCCCTTGGTGCGTAATGACTTTGCCGTCTTTGTCGCTCTGCGTACGGAAGTGCTCGTCGAGCACCGGCACGTCTTTGGGATTCGTATTGACCGTCTGCGCCAAGTCGAACGTCTTGAGAACGCGCTCGGCGCTGGCCGGCATTTCGCGGTGCGTATAGTTATCGGCCCAAATCGTCAGTGCGGTCGCGTTCTGGTTGTAGATGTTCCAAAAGAGAATGGCGACGGCGAACATGATGAGGAGGGTGCCGATGCGCTGCCGCTCGAAGCCCTTGGCCGCGCGCCAAATGTAGAAGTAGAAGCCGACGACGGGCACGCTGGCGAACACGAACGCGTCATTGCTGTTGCTGCCGATGAGCGAGTGGCCAAAGAGCTTCTCGGGCACGAACCAGCCAATGGCACCGGCGATGAGCGCCGGCAAGAAGACATAGAGCGCGATCTGCGAGAACGGCGTATCGCCGGGCTGCACCGGCTTGATGACGTCGGCATCGCGGACATAGCGCATGCCGCCCAAGAACCACACTAAGCAGATGACCATGCCGAAGCCGGCGGCGGCGAAGGCGTAACCCCAGCCGTAATGATTGCGCAGATAGGCGGCGACGAAGTTACAGACAAAGGCACCGATGTTGATGCCCATGTAGAACAAGTTATAGGCCGAGTCCTTCTTCGGCTTGAGCTCGTCGGTGTTGTACAAATTGCCGAGCAGCGTCGAGATATTCGGCTTGAAGAACCCGTTGCCGATGATGACGAGCGCCAGCGCCGTGATGACGAGCGCCAGGTTTCCCGGCACCGCCAGCAGGAAATAGCCCGACGCCATCAACGTCCCGCCCAACAAAATTGCCCGCCGGTATCCCAAATAGCGATCGGCGATCAATCCGCCCAAGAACGGCGTCAGATAGACCAAAGCGACATAGCTACCGACGATATCGGTCGCCAGCTGCGTCGTCAGTCCTTTGCCGCCGTGACTCACGGTATCCCGTAAGAACAGCAACAAGATCCCGACGATTAGATAGTAACCAAAGCGCTCCCACATCTCGGTGAAGAACAAGACATAGAGACCGCGAGGATGTTTCCCGCCCGAAGCAGCCGTTTGAGTGTTCATGCGTGAATTGCCGAGAACATATCCCAACCGCCGCCTACCAGTCTGCCGAAACCTCACCCTCAAACTTACCCACTAACACACCGCATCAAAGTTCGCCGCGCGCAACGCTCAGGGCCTCTTAGGCCCAACCGAAACCAGGGGCGTGCGACCCGCTTGACGTCTGCCACCCAAGACCTCCGCCAAGCCACGAGGGAATCGGCACCATCGCTGGGGTGGCGTCGCGACCTTCTTGTCCGCGCGCAGGCGGAGCGCGGCCCGAAAAAGCACCCACTTCGTCGTTGCATATCTTCGAAGCGAAGCGCCGAACGCCTAGAACCGCGCGCGCAGACGAGCACGGACAAGAAGGTCGCGACGACAGGACCCCAGACTTCCGCGCCAGGGCCCCACGTGACTTGGCCTCCGCGCGAGCAGCGCAACCGCGAGCAGCGCTACGCCGTCAGCCTCACGTAACTACGCCAGCAGTTTTCGGACGCAAGATAACGGACCAATTCGATGACGCGCGCGCTCGTCTTCGCGTCTTTGTCGCCGGCGAGCGTTTCGATGGCGGCGACGGCATCGCGTGCGAGCAGGAAGGCGATGCGATCGGCCCAGCGCTGCTCCTCGGCGTGCCAATCGGCGGCCGCCCGACTGAGCCCGCTGCCCAGATCGGTCATGACCACGCGCTCGACCTCTTTGCGCACCTTACGCGGCAGCGGCTTCAACACGCGCCGGCGCAGCTCTTTGACGTTGTCATCGCCGCCGTCGGTGCCGATGGCGATGATCAACGCCGGCAGGTCGTTCGCCGGCACGAACGCGCCGATCGTCGCGCCTTGCGACGTCCACGACAGCACGCGCGCGACCTCGAACGTCAGCCGCGACTGCGCGCCCGGCGCCGCCAGCGGCGCGCTGATGGCGAGCGCCAGCCGACCGTCGGCGCACAAGCGCGCCTCGCGCACGCCCGGGTCGACGAACAGCCGGAGCGGCTCGACGCCGAACGCCGACGCCACGGCGCGCACGCGCAGCGACGCCGGATTGGCCTCGGGCAACAGATCGCCGCGCGGAATCTGTCCCGTGATCTCGACGAGCAGCCCCGCCGCATACGGCTCGAGCATGCGCGCGATCTCGGCCACCGCGCGCACGCCGACGTTCTGCGCGCGCGGGAAATGCGTCTGCCACTCGGCGGCATCGAGCGGCCGTTTGACGATGAGCGGCTGCAGCGCCTTGTTCGCGCCGGCATTGCCCTCGGCCAGCGCCGCGATGTCGTCGAGAAAGCGCGCCGCGTCGTTGATGCCCGAGCGCAGGAACGCGCCGCCGATGCCGCGCAGCGCCTCGGGGAAGAGCGGCGAAATCTCGAGCGCGCGCCGGAACTCGGGCAGCGCCAGGTCCGGCCGCTGGTTGTCGATGTGCAGCTTCGCCAGCCGCACGCTCGGCAAGGGATCGCCCGGGCACAGCGTAATCGCCACGGCCAGGTGGTTTTGCGCGAGGTCGGGCCGGTGCAGCTCCTCCTGACAGACACGCGCCACCATCAGCCGCAGCGTCACCTGCGCGTCGCCGCCGCGGACGCGCCCGAGCACGCGCTCGCCGACGGCCGCGAAGGTCGCCCAGTCGCCGCCGGCGCGGAACCGCTTTTCGACGATGGCCGCGACGTCGGCGTCCTGCGCGGCGATGGTGAACGCCTCGTCGAACGTGCGCGCCGCCGACTCGCGATCGTCGAAGCCCTCTTCGAACACGAAGCCGAGCGAGAGGAGCGCGTCGGCGCGCTTCTTGGCGTCGCGGGTGCGCGCCAGCTGCTGCCACAGTTCGCGCGCGCGATCCCAGCGACCCATGCGCTCGCACAGCTGCGCCATGACGCGCGCCGCCTCGGTGTCGTTGGGATCGACGACCAACTCCTCGAGGATCAAGCGCGCGGCCTCGCGATCGCCGAGCTCGCGCTCGCGAATTTCGGCCTCTTTCATGCGCGCTTTACGCGACGTCTCGTCGCCGGGCACGAGCTCGCTGATCTGCCGATAGGTCTGCGCCGCGTCTTGCCACCAACGGAGCTGCTCGAGCAGCGGCGCCAGCAGCAAGTGTGACTCCAGCTCTTGCGGGCGCGCTTCGACCGCCTGCTGCAGCGCCGCCACGGCACCGCGCGCGTCGCCGAGCCGGTCGCGCAAGAGCTCGGCCTGCTTGCGCAAGAAGGCGGCGCGCGCCTGCGGCTCGTCGGTGGCGGCGGTGCGCGCTTGCAGGAGATCGAGCAGGCCTTGGTAGTCGCCGAGCTTCTCGTAGAGCGCGACGGCACGCGAGTAGGCGCGCTCGTGCGACGGCATGATCTCGAGCAGCCGGCGATAATGATTGAGCGCCACCCGCGGCTCGTTCAGCTTCGACAGCGCGATTTCGGCGGCGGCCAAGAGCGCGCCGGCGCGGTTCTCGCCGTCGGCGGCGACTTCGGCCTCGTGCGCCAAGAGCGCGGCGACGGCCGGCCACTGCTCGCCCGCGCCCGCGATGCGCCGCACACCACGCAGCACCGGCAGGAAATCGGTCACGGCGTTGCCGGCCTGCTCGTAAGCCAAGGCCGCGTCACGCGCGCGACCGACGCGGTCGAACAGGCACGCCGCCTCGAACAGCAACAGCGCGCGCGCCGGCGCCGAGTCACACTGCGACGCGCGTTCGACGAGCGCGCCCGGCAGCCGCTCCTTCGCCGGCGAATCGGCGGCGGCGCGCGACAAGGTGCGCACGACGCCGTCGGCCACGCCCGGATCGGGCTGCGCCAGCGCCGCGGCGTCGAGGTACAGCTGCGACGACGGGCGCGCCTGCCGCTGCTGGGCCGACACCTCGTCGCGCAAGGCCGCCAGCGTGCGATAGCCGAGCGCCAGCCGCTTGTCCGACGTGCGCGCCCCGAGCGCCGACAGCGCCTGCACCGTCGCCGCGCCGCCGCCGTCGAGCCGCAGCGCGCGCAGCTCGGCCAAGCGCAGCGGCTGCCCGAGCGGTGACGCTTCGTAGGCCTCGCGATAGGCCAACGCCGCGCGCGCCGGCTGCTGCAGCCTGAGCTCGTACAGCGGCGCCAAACGCGCCAACACGCTCACGCGCGCCGCCGCCGTCTGCGTGCGCGCCAGCAAGTCCGCGTACAGCTCTTCGAGCGCCTCCCATTGACCGCGCGCCTCGCGCACGTGCGCCAACGCCGCCACCGCCGCTTCGTGCAGCGCCGCCAGCTTGACCGCTTGCGTGTACTCGCGCTCGGCCGCCTCCAAGTCGCGCAGGTGCAGCTCGAAGATCTGCCCGCGCGCGTGATGCAGCTGCGCCCGCGCCGTCGGTGTGCGCGCTGCCCGCGACTGCTTCTCCAGCGTCTCGAGCAGCCGCGGCCACAGGCGATCGCGGCGCAAGATCCGCTCGAGCGCGCGCAGCGCCGGTCGATAGGCCGCGTCGTGATCGAGCGCCACTTCGTACGCCGTCAGCGCGTCGTCGCGGCGGCCGAGCTTGCGCTCGTAGACGCGCCCGATGCGGTAATAGAGCGCCGCCTGCTCTTCCGGCGTATTGGCGAGCGGCAGCTGGCGGCCGTAGTTGGTGATGACGTCGAGCCAGCGCCCGGCGCGATAATGCAAGCGGCCAATGGCGCGCAGCGAGCCTTCGTTCGTCGACGACAGCGCGAGCACGCGATCGTGCGCCTGCAACGCGCGATCTTCCTGCGCCAGCTGCGTCTCCAGCACGCGCGCCAGCCGATGCAGCTGCGCGATGACGTCCGCCGGATCGTGCAGCTGCGCCACCAGCCGCTCCAAAATGTCGACCAGCGGATCCCAGCGCTGCGCCTGCTCCAGCGTCGTCGCCAGGTGAATCAGCGGCGCCAAGTCGTCGGCCTCGATGCCGAGCGCTTCCCGCAGCGCCGCCGCCGCTTTGTCGCCGTTGGGCGCGCGCTCGCGATAGAGCCGACCGAGCTCCTGCTTGTAGAAGCGCACGAGCTTCGGGTCTTGCACCGCCGCCGCTTGCCGCTCGTACAAGGCGACGATGTCGCGCCAGCGATCTTCCTTGCGATAGAGCTGATCGAGCGCGGCGAACGCGGCGCGATGGCCGGGCACCAAGTCGAGACAGCGCTCGTACAGCGACACCGCGTGCGGATGGTCGCCGAGGCGCCGCTCGACCAAGTCGGCGACGTCGTGATAACGCGACGCGCGCCGCTCGGGGTCGGCGATGCGCTCGGCCTCGCGCAGATCCATGTCGGCCAAGTCGCTCCAGCGCTCGGCGGCGCGATAGAGCGCGCCCAACGCCTGCAGCGTCGGCAAATGCGTGGGCACGGCGTCGAGCGCGGCGCGATAGGCGTTGATGGCGTCGTCGGTGCGGCCGAGGTTCTGCTCGTGCACCTCGCCGATGCGATGGTGTAGATCCGCGCGCTCTTCCGGATCTTTGATGAGCGGCAGCTCGGAGTTGTAGACGTCGACGAGCTCGCGCCAGCGCCCGTTCGACTCGAGCACCGCCGACAGCTTGCGCAGCGGCGTCGCCTCGTCGGGCGTGGCGTGCGCGGCGCGGCGATAGGCGCCGATGGCGTTCTCGGCGTCGCCCAGCCGCTCGAAGTACAAATCGCCGGCGCGCTCGCTGAAGCGGCGCACGGTGCGCGGATCGTCGACCAGATCGGCCTCGGCGACGAGGATGCGCGCCAGCTCGCCCCAGTCTTCCTGCAACAGCGCCAGCGACGACAGCGAGGCCGCGGCCGGCAGGTTCGTCATATCGTCGTTGAGCGCGATCTTGTACGACGCCCGCGCCGCGCCCGGCTGATGCAGCATCACCTCTTGGATCTGCCCGGCGCCATGCCGCAGCATCGAGCGGAAGACGACGTCGCTCGTCGCGTCGGCCATCGACGACAGCGCCGTGACCAGCTTGTCCCAGTCGCCTTCGGTCAGATAGATCTCGGCCAGCGCCTCGAGCACGGCCACGTTCGCCGGATCGATCTCGCGCGCCTCTTCCAGCGCGTGACGCGCGTGCGCCAAGTCGCCGGAGATGAGCTCCTCGATCGTCGCCAGGTCGAGCAGCAGCGAGACGCGCTCGTGCGGATCGCCGACCAGCGGCAGCTCGGCGCGCCCGAGCTCGAGCGCGCGATCCCAGCGCAGCTGCGTGGCCGCGTCGCGACGCGAGAGCAGCGCGATCCAGCGCTCGCGCACGAGCCCCGTGCCCGGCAGAAGCTGCGTGGCCGCGACCAGCGCCTGCGCGGCCGTCTGCGGATCGGACATGACCGACGTGGCGATCTGCGCCACCGCGCCGCAAAACAGCGCCGCCCGCGACGGATCCCGCTCGCGCAAGGCCTCGGCCTCGCGGCGCAAAATGTCGAGCTCGGTGCGCCAGGCGCCTTCGCCCTTGGCCGGCGGCGGCTCGGCGGCCTGCGGCCGACGACGCGGCGGCGCATGCGCGCCCGACACGATCTGCGTCGGCATCTCGGTGAAGTTGCCGTCCGACACCAGCTCGATCGCGTCCGACGACAGGAGCACGCTCGGCTCGGGGACCGCGCTCTCCGGCATCTTCGTCGGCGTCGGCGGTCGCGGCGCGGCCGGCGGGCGCGCCGGTGGTTGTGCCGGCGGTAATGTCGGACGCTCCTGACGCGGCTCGTTCACGCGCCGTTCGATCGTGCGCGCCATCGAGTCGATCGGCTTCGGCTTGGGCGGCGGCGCCGACGGCCGCTGACTCATCGGCGGGACAACCGGCGCGTGATTGCCCGTCGACGGCCGACGCGGCTGCGGTGGCGGCGGCGGGCCGGGCGCCGGCGTCGTCTGCTGCGCCCGCGGATCGCGCGGCATCAAACGCGAGCCGGTGTCCGGCTCGACTTCGACCTCCATCGTCGGTTCCCGCGGTGGTACGCGCTCGGCCATGGGCGACCTATTTTACCCTTTTTCCCGCTAGGGGCTGCGCCTATTTGCCGGGCCGAGACGAACCGACGGCGAGGCGCGCGGAATGCCGGCAACGACGCGGCGCCGGCTGTAGGCAGTGACCGTGGCGTGGCGCGCGCGGCCGGTTCACCGACGAGCGGGAAATGGGCGTGGCGCTCGAGGCTGCGCCTAATTCCGGGTCGTGACGACTGTGCGACGCATGTGCGAAGAGTAGGCCTTCGCTCTAGACGGCGCATCGCCTGTCACCTTACAGTCCGCGCCAAACCACGGGCGGGCGGTCGTCAAAATGCGCAGATTCACGCTTTCGCTGTTCCTCGTCGCCACCTTCGCCGGCGTCGCGACGGCCGCTCCGACCTTGACGTACGGTCCGATCCTCGGCCGCGGCGCCACGCCCGATAAGATGATCCTGCACTGGGGCACCGACTCGACCGCCGCCAACAACGCTACCGGCGTGCAATATCGCCTGCATGGCGCGACGACGGCGACGACCGCCACCGCCACCCGCGTCTGCAGTGCCAACAGCGGCGCCAACTGCGACTACGAAGCCAACCTGAGCGGCCTCGCCGTCGCCACCGACTACGATTACGCCATCGCCGGCAACGCCATCGACGGCACGCAGCAGTTCACGACCTGTCCCGCCGCCGGTCAGCCGCTCGACGTCGTCTTCTATGGTGATAGTCGGTCGGGCGGCTCGCAGCATCAGATCGTCGCCGGCAACGTCTTGAAGCGCAGCCCCGACATCGTCTTCGAGAGCGGCGACATCGAGGTCGGCGGCATCTACAGCGACTATTTTGCCGCCAACGACGACGGCAGCGGTCAGCCCGGCTTCTTCGTCGGCGCCAAGGCGCTCGTCGCCGCCGTGCCGTTCATGGCGGTGCCCGGCAACCACGACGCCACCACCAACATGCCGACGAATTACGGCCTCTTGTTCCCCAATCCCGCGCACGTCGTCGGCGCCGCCGGCTGGACCGGCTACTACTCGTTCGTGTGCGGCGACTCGATGTTCATCGGCCTCGACGCCAACTCGCCCGCCGACGCGACGCAGCTGAGCTGGCTCAAGGCGCAATTGGCGACGGCGAAGTCGACCGCCAGCGTCGTGCACGTGTTCGTTTGGTTCCATCAATCGCCCTATTCGATCGGCACGCACGGCGACGACACGGCGACGCAGGCGTGGACGCCGCTGTTCGAAGATCCGACGAGCAAAGTGCGCGCGGTCTTCACCGGCCACGATCACGACTATCAGCGGCTCTCGCACGGCGGCTTGACGTACATCGTGTCCGGCGGCGCCGGCGCCGATTTGTACCCGGTGGCGACGACGGATCAGGCGGGCGCGACGGTGCTGGCGAAGACGGCGCAGTTCAACTTCGTGGCCGTGCACATCACGCCCGGCCTCGTGACGGGCGCGGTCTACGACGGCTCGAGCGGCAATCCGCTCAACAGTGACCTCACGAACGCGTCCGACACGTTCACGCTCTACGGCAGCGCCGGCGGCGGTGGCAGCGGCGGCGGCGGCGGAAACGCCGGCGGCGGCGGCACGGCCGGCGGCACCGGCAACGCGGGCGGCACCGGCAACGCCGGCGGATCGGGCAGCGCCGGCGGCGGCGATGCCGGCGGCACCGGCAGCGCCGGCGGAGTCGGCACGGCGGGCGGCACCGGCAGTGCCGGCGGATCGGGCAGCGCCGGCGGTTCCGGCGGCAACAGCGGCGGCTGCAGCGTCCCCGGCGGCGATCTCGGCTACGGCGGCGCGTTCCTGCTCGCGCTCGCGCTCCTCATTCGCCGTCGCCGCTACGTCTAACCGCTCGCCACACCCGCACGACTTCGCAATCGCACGACTCGCACGCGATTAGGCGCCACAGGCGCGTCGTCCGCGCGCCGCAGCAACCGCGAACGGTCGGCGACGTGTGAAGATCGGAAATTCGTAGGATTCGCGGGCGGAGAGCGGAAGACGGAGCGAGCTACGCGACCATTTGGCCGGAATCGGCGGGCGTCTCCGGCTCGTGCTGCAGATCCTCGAACGGATCGGACCAGCTCTCGAACTGCAGGATGCCGAGCTGCTCGAACCGCGTCCGCTGGCGATCGCTCAAGAGGCCCATCTTCTTGATCGCCGGCACGATCTTCGAGAACAGCATCTGCCGGAACATCGTCTGCGACATGCTGTTGAGCGTGATCTCTTTGCACTCCGCCGTCGGCAGGCCGATCTTGTCCCACACCTGATCGTACAAGAAGCGATTGCGCATGAGGACGGCCGCTTCGTAGATGAAGTCTTCGCGCTCGAGACGATCGGCCTCCTGCATGTCGCCGTAATAATCCTTCAGCGACAGGATGCCGTAAGCGACATGGCGCGCCTCGTCGAGCATGACGTAATGCGTGAGCTTCTTGAGCAGCGGCTCGGTGGTCTGCGCGCGGATCATGCCGAACGCCGCCAGCGCCAAGCCCTCGACCATGATCTGCATGCCGAGCAGCTTCATGTCCCAGCGCGAGTCGGTGAGGATGAGATCGAGCAGCTTCTTCAGGTACGGCGAGATCGGATACGAGAAGCCGATCTTCTCGTGCAGATAGCGATCGTAGACCTCGACGTGGCGACCCTCGTCGAACACCTGCGTCGAGGCGTAATACTTCGAGTCCATGTCCGGCACCGTCGTCACCAGCTGCGACGCGGCCAAGAGCGCGCCTTGCTCGCCGTGCAGGAACTGCGACAGCACCCAGCTGAACATCTCGCGGTTGGCGTTCTGCCGCTCGGCCGGCGTCATCTTCGCCGCGATGTGGCTGCCGTGCAGCGGGAACATCTCCTCGGGATAATAGTTTTTCTCGAGGTCGACCTGGCTGTTCCACGGCAGCGTGATGTCGGGCTGCCACTGCGTTCGCTGCGCTTTCTTGTACAGATCGCGCAGATCTTGGCGCGACTTCTCGTAACCCCAGTTGTAGGTGAGGTCGAGCTTGGCTTCGAGATGCTCGATGGTCACCGGCCGACCGATCGGCGTCTCGACGATATCCAAGGCCAGGTCAGCGTGCTTGCTCATCGCTCGAAGCCTCCCCCAAAAGTGAAGTCGATTTCACTTTAAGCAAGCGCTCGCTCGCTGTCAAAACAAAAACGAAGCCGGCTTCACTTTTGGAGGTTCAGCTGCTACAAAGTGCTCCATGGCGTTGCAGCGCGAGTTCAAGCAAAAGCGCGCGGCGGCGACGTTCGATTCGCTGGTCGCGGCGGCGGCGCGGGTATTCGCGCGGCGCGGCTTCGAAGCCGCGCAAACGCCGGAAATAGCGGCCGAAGCCGGCGTTTCGACGGGCGCGCTCTATCGCTACTTCAAGGACAAGCGGGCGGTGTTCGTGGAGGTCGTCACGCAGCATCTGCAGCTGTCGCACGAAGAGGTGATGGCCAAGCTGACGCCCGAGCGCTTCACGGCCGGCGGCGCCGACGCGAAAGCGGCGATCGAGCTGGTCATCGACGTGCTGTTCGAGCGCGTCCGTCGCGATGCCGACCTCGAGCGCGTCTACGTGGCGATGTCGTACTCGGATCCCGAGGTTCGGCAGCTGCGCGCGGAGTACGAGACGCGCGGTTGTGTAGCGTTGGCGCGGCTGATCGATCTCGTCATCGCGCCCGGTGTCGTCGCTGATTCGACGGCGGCGGCGCGCGTCATCGGCATCGCGGCGGTGGAAGTGGCGGCCGATCGCGCCGGCTTGCGGCCGCGCGCGGGCGACGTCGGCAGCGACGCCGCGGTCAAGGCCGCGCTGCGCGAGATGCTCCACCGCTACCTGTTTCCGGCGAGCGCGACGGGGACATCGACCGCGTCGCCCTCGGCAGCGACGCCGGCTGCGCCCGCGAAACGGCGGCGCGCCAAGCGTTGACGCTCGCCATCCGTCATAGCGGACGGACGCGCGCCATCGGCCGGTTCGTCCGTTTTAGCGGATCTTGGGCGAAGGCTCGACGCGCGTGCCGTAGCGGTTGAGCATGGCGATGGCGCGCGGCAACGGAATCGGCATGTGGACGGCGCGGCGCGCGAGCTCGCGGCGCTCGGGATAGTGCTCGCGATAGGCGCGGAAGGCGGCGCCGCGCGCGTCGGCGGGGCCGGCGACGAGGGCGCGCAAGGCGGCGTCATCGGCGGCGGGATCGTAGCCGGCGGCCACCGCTTCCAGCGCGGCCAGCACGCCGTCTTCGCGCCACGTGACGACGAGCGGCGAGGGCGCGGGCGGTAGCGAATCGGTCGTGCGCCACGTCGGCGCGCGGCCCAAGAATTGGCAGGCGGCGTCGTAGATCATTTGCGTGCCGTTGGCTTTGCCGTCGAGCGAGTGGCCGGCGATGTGCGGCGTGGCGACGACGGCGCGGGCGACGAGCGCCGGATCGGGCGACGGCTCGCCGGCGAACACGTCGAGCAGGATCGGGTTGGCGACGGCGAGGGCCGGCGCGCCGGCCAGCACTTCGCCGCGGCAGGCGTTGACGAGCCAGGCGTCGGGCCGCAGCCGGCGCGCGTCGACGAGATCGACGGTCGCGTCCACGCCCGACTTCGTCAGCGGCACGTGCAAGGTCACCAGATCGCAGCGCGCCAAGATCTCGTCGAGCGTGACGAATCCGGCGGCGCCTTCGGCGCGGGCGCGCGGTGGATCGCACAAGAGCGGCGGCGGGACGTCGAGCGCGCGCCACAGCCGCTCGATGCGCTTGCCGACATTGCCGACGCCGACGATGCCGAGCTGCCGCGCCGCCAAATTGGGCACGCGGGCGACGGCGGCGGCGAACCATTGCACGACCGAGTCGGCGTTGGAGCCGGGCGCGGAGGCCCAGGTGATGCCGGCGCCGTCGAGCCAGGCGCCGTCGATGTGGTCGATGCCGATGGTGGCGGTGGCGACGAAGCGGACGCGACTGCCGGCGAGCAGTGCTTCGTTGACCTTGACGGTGGAGCGCGTCAACAACATATCGGCGTCGCGAACGGCTGCGCGCGTGATCTCCGACGAGCGCAGCGTGATGACGTCGCCGAGCGGGCCGAAGGCGTCCTGGACATACGAGATGTTGGCGTCGGCGACGATACGCATGCGCTGCATCATAAGCCGATCCTATGCTAGGAATCTTGCATGCCGACGCTGCAAGAGGTCCGCGCCATCCACGATCTGCCCTTGCCGGAGCTGCTCTTTCGCGCTCACGGTGTCCATCGCCAGCATCACGCCGCCAACGAGGTCCAGCTGTGCACGCTCCTGTCGGTCAAGACCGGCGGCTGCCAAGAAGACTGCGCTTATTGTCCGCAGAGCGCGCATTACGAGACGCCGGTCAGCGCCGAGAAGTCGCTCGCCGTCGCCGAGGTGCTCGACGCGGCGCAGAAGGCGCACGAGTCGGGCGCGACGCGGTTTTGCATGGGCGCGGCCTGGCGCGAGGTCAAGGACGGCCCCGCGTTCGACAACGTGCTGTCGATGGTGCGCGGCGTGAAGAACCTGGGCATGGAAGCGTGCGTGACGCTGGGCATGCTCAACGACGATCAAGCGCGGCGGCTCAAAGAGGCCGGCTTGACGGCGTATAACCACAACCTCGACACCTCGCGCCAGCACTACAAGTCGATCATCTCGACGCGCACCTACGACGACCGCCTGGCGACGCTCGATCGCGTGCGCCGCGCGGGAATCACCGTGTGCTCGGGCGGCATCATCGGCATGGGCGAGTCGATCGACGATCGCTGCGCCATGCTGCAGACGCTAGCCGAGCTGTCGCCGCAGCCGGAGAGCGTGCCCATCAACACGCTCGTGGCGACGCCGGGGACGCCGCTGGCGGACCTGCCGCCGGTCGAGCCGATGGAGCTGGTGCGCATGATCGCGACGGCGCGCATCCTGATCCCGAAAGCGCGCGTGCGGCTGTCGGCGGGGCGCATGGCGCTCAACAAAGAGGCGCAGCTGCTCTGCTTCTTTGCCGGCGCCAACTCGATCTTCTACGGCGAGAAGCTCTTGACCACGGGCAACCCGGACGTATCTGAAGATCAGGCGTTGCTCGCTTCGGCGGGCCTCAAAGCGGCGCCGTTGGAGGCTACTCCGTGACCGTGACCGTGAAGCGAATGCTGTTGGCGTCGGTCGGCGCATTCGCGCTGTTGGGGCTGACGGCGGCGCCGGCGCAGGCGAAGAAAAAGAAGAAGCCGACGCCGGCGGCGACGGTGCAGAAGTCGGCCGACGGGAACAAGATCCCGCCGGTGGGCGACAAGCGCACCAACGAGGGCGCGCAAGGGCGCATGAACGCCACGGAAGACGCCGCGCAGCAGGCCGATTCGCCGCAGTTCGACCATCGTCCGTAAATTCAGGCGCGCCAACCGTCCTCGTGTGTCGCGGATTTCTCGCGGCGGCGATCCTGTTATAGTTCGCTCGTGCGGATCTTGAAGTATCAGCCGAATCGGCGTCGTCTGTTGCGCGCGCTCTTGACGGTGGCCGTGGGGGCGCCGGCGCTGCTGCGCTTCGGGCGCGTGCTCGATCGACCGCGAACGATCGAGCCTAAAGATCTGCCGCCGATTCCGTGGATCGGGCACTGCTGACGGCGCGCGGCGCCGATCGCGGCGCCTAGCGTTCGAGCTCGGGCACCGGTCGTCGGAGCCCTTCTTCCGCTTGAAGCCGGCTCCGGCTCGATGACGTAGTCGTGCGACACCGGATAGTCGAAGACCTCGAGATTGGGCAGCTTCGCCAGATCGGCGAGCCGCGAACGACCTGCGTCACGCAGCGTGGAACGATCGGCGCGTGT
The DNA here is from genome assembly GCA_963785725.1 of uncultured delta proteobacterium. Lineage (GTDB taxonomy): Bacteria > Myxococcota_A > Polyangia > Palsa-1104 > Palsa-1104 > JAQBQH01. The sequence continues at coordinate 276,900 of CAWAWS010000014.1, forward strand.
ATCGTCAGCGAGACGATCGCGCGATCACTCGGCGTCGTCGGTGCGCGGCTTCCCCACAGTTCATGCACGAAACGGTTTCGATCGCGTAAACCTACGCGCAGAAATTTGCGTCGCACGAGAGACGAGCGCTCATGGAACGAGGAGGTCGACCATGCGCATGCTCTCGCTCGTCCTGGCGTTGGGAATGGCAGTGCCGCACAAAGCGCGCGCCCGCTCGACGACGGCCGAGCCGCCGACGCGCGAGCCGCCGCCGCAGAAGCAGTCGCGCCGTCGCGTCGCGCGCACCGGGCTGCTCGCGCTGCCGCCGTCGCGCTCGCCGTGTGGGCGTCATCTCGTCGAGGTCGACGGTGGCAGCGTCTACGTCGACGGCCGGCGCGTGCATCCGGCGACGGGCGCGGTCGAGCTGCTCGCGCCGCCGACGTGGCGCGACGATGGCGACGCCGTCGCCTGGCTCGAGCGCGGCGGCGGCGAGACGCGGCTCATCGTGCTGCCGCAGCTGTCGGCGCAAGCGGACGCGCTCGCTTGGCCGCTGCCGCGCGCGCTCGGCGGCGAGCAGGTCCACTGGGCCGGCACGCGTCGCGTCGTGGTCGGCCCGCAGATGCTGGATCCGCGCGCGGTCGCCAGCTGGAGCGAATGACGCGGCCGCCGTGGCGACGCGCGAACGCTTACTCGTCGTAGCGGCCGTACCTCCGCAAAGTTGCTTCTCGATCCACCCGAGCGCCGCTCACCGCGGCGCTTGCAGCTGCGCCTTGCGCGCCACCGCCTGTCGCTTCATCACGATCGCCATCCCAAAGCTAGCCGCCGTCGCGATGATCACGAGCAGCGCCACGATCTTCCAGCCGCTCATTTGACCCCGCCGCCGACGCGCGCCAACCACGCCTCCAGCACGTCGCTGAAATGCGCCGGCTCGTCCCACATGATCCAATGCGCCGCCTCGGGAAACACCTCGACCGTCAGCTTCGGCGCGTGGCCAAACCCCGCCTCGGCCAGCTCTTGCGCGCGCGGCTGCTTGCCCGGCATCAGCTCCTTCGTCGCCATCAGCAGCACCGGCATCGTCAGCGCCTTGCCGCCATCGCCGAGCGCGCCCGTCGCCAGCGCATCGATGTAACCCATCAGCGTCGCCGTCGACGTCTTGTCGAGCGACGGCCTCAGCCGCTCCATGTTCCCCGGCTTCATCATGCTGCCGTACCAGCGCGGCACGATCGCATCGCGGTTCGCCTGCAGCTTCTGCTTCAGCTCCGCCGCGCCCGCCGCATCGAACGTGACGCCGATGCCCATGTCGACGACGACCAGCGCCGCCACCAGCTCCGCATGCCGCTCCGCCAAATGCGCCGCCACGCCGCCGCCGAGCGAGTGGCCGATGACGATCGCCGGCGTCGCCTTCTCCGCGCGCAGCAGCGCCGCCAAATCATCCGCGATCGCATCCAAGCTCGGCCGGGCGACCGCCGGCGTTTGCCCATGTCCCGGCAGATCGACCGCGATCACCGTGTGCGACTTGGCCAGCCGCGCGCTCACCTCGCGCCATTCGTTGCGATCGCCGCCCAGGCAATGCACGAGCAGCACCGCCGGCCCCGAGCCGACGCGCGAGTGCGCCAGCTCGCCCGCATTCGCCGTGGCTTGCGTCGTCATCATCAGTCCTCCAAGCAGGGCGAGCAGCGCCGGCAGCTTCACTTCTTCTTCTCGTCGTCGGGATAGCCCTTGGCCATGTCCTCGAGCTCGAGCTTCTTGCCGTTGTCGCCGAACGAGATGTCCTCGTCGTCGGTGAACCCTTCGGTGGCGTCGCCGTCGTCCTTGATGTTCGTCGGCGCCGCCTTGCCCTCGAACGTGCCTTCGCCGCCGATGCCTGCCGACGCCGTCTTGGCATTGCGCATCTGATCGTGCAGCCAGACGATGAACGTGATCGGATGATAGTTCCACACGATCTTGTCCGCCGGCAGCTGCGCCTTGTCCTGCACCTCGTCGGTCCACCACAACACCGGCTCGATCTGATCGCGGAACATCTGCGCCCGCTGCGGCTTCGGCAGCGTCGCAAAATCGCGCGTCTTGTTCAGCGCCACCAGCCAATCGTTGTTGTCGGCCCACTCGCTCACGTGATGCACGGCCAGCTTGCGGAACGCCTCGCGCTGCGGATCGGCCTTGAAGAAATTGACCATCTCCGTGCGCGACAAGAGGCCGTCTTTCTTGCCGCCGGCGGTCGGCTTGTCGATGCGACCGACGATCTCCGGCGCGTCGCAAAAGCGGCTCATGCCCGAGCCCTCGACGAGCGTCCAAAAGCCGGGCTCGATCTTCTCGCCGATCTCGTCGCCGCTCATGATCTCGACGTGCAGCTGACCATCCATGCGCCCGGGCGGACCGGCTTCACCGACGTGACCGACGAGATCGCCGGCCGACACGTCGATGTCGAGCGGCACCGGATCGTCGGCCAATTGCTGCTGCGCCGTCTTGTACCAAGCGGGCACGTCACCTTGCGCCGACGGCTCTTGATCGAGATGAAACAGGAGCGTCCAGAAGCGAATCTGCGCCGAGCCGACGATCGTATCGGTGCGAATGAGCACGAAGTTGCGCGAGCCGACCGGGCACTCGTCGGTCATGCGCGCGGCCACGATCTTGCCCGAAAACGGCGCGTAAACCGGCGTTCCCTGCGCGGCGCGCAGGTGCACGCCGCCGTGCCACAGTCGCGTCGCGCCGAACGGGCCGACCGGGTAATAACCGCCTTCGCCCTCCGATTCGTTATTCTCGAATAACGCGTTGGCGATTTCTTCCGCCTTATCCGGCTCCTCCGGCACATCGGGCTTGGAGCCGATGATGACGACGGGAAACACGCTGCGACCGCGAATCTTGCTCGCGAAAAACTTGAAGTCGAATGGACCGGGATCCCATTTCTGATCGGTGACGTGATAATGGCCTAAATAACCGGCATATTCGCGCACGTCGCCGGACAACGAGCCCCACATCTGATCGCTGCCGTTGGTCGGATAGCTCTGCGGCAAGTTGGGGAAGATGCGCGCCAGCGTCTTGCCGACGGAGATCATGCTGTCCATCTGCGCTTTGGTGTACGCGTAAGCGAGCCATTGGTGACCGTTGATCTTGCAGGTCACCTTGTCGCGCTTGCCGTGATAGTCGTTGGGGAAGCGCATGGCGTCGCCGCGGTTGGCGAGCTCGACACCGACGGAGATCTCGTTCACGCCCGCCGCCTGAAACGCGCAGTCGACCAGATCGAGCGTCTGAAACACGGTGCCGTCGTTGTCGATGAGGAAGTGCACCGACAGCCCGCGCTCGTTGTGCAAGACCTGGAAACAGGTGCGCGAATCTTGGCAGCCGTCATGATGCACCACGAACTGCCGCACCACCTGCTTCAGGCGATCGATCGAGCGATCGGCGCCGATGAGCCGGCGCGGCCGCCAGCGATCGCGAATGCCGGCCATGCCTTTGGCCGGCTGAAAAGGCGGCACTTCCGACGGCTTGTCGGTGCGATGCGGCGTGTACGCGTTGACGCCCGGATCGTCCTCGAACGTGACGACGCGCTGGCCGATGTCGTACTTCTTGCCGCAGACGATGATGCTGGAGCCCGGCATTATTCGATCCTGAATTTCATTTGCGTGTTACCGAAGCGCAGGAGATCGCCGTCGTTCAGGCGAGTCGGCTGCGCGATGCGCTGGCTGTTCACGAAGGTGCCGTTCGTCGAGCCCAAGTCGGTGACGACGAACAGAGTCCCGCGCTGCGCCAGCTCGGCGTGGCGCGTGGAGACGGCGGGGTCGTCGCCGATCTGCAGCGACGACGGGCCTTTGCCGACGCTGACCGGCTGCGCGCCGACGTCGACGCGCTGGCCGGCGAGCGCGCCCGAGACGACGATGAGCACGCCGCGCGCCGTCGCCGCCGTCGGCTCGACGCGACCGGCGACCGCGACCGGCGCGATCGGCTGCGGCGCCGGCTGAGCCGCCGGCGGCGCCTGCGTTTGCGGCTGCGCCTTGCCGTCGCGATAGGGCGAAAACTTCATCGGCTTCTTCGGCCTGGCCGCCGCGCGCGAGAGGCCGACGGCGACCCCGCCACCGACGAGCACGAGCGCCGCCAACAGCCACAGCCACCAGGTGTGCGTTTCCGGCCCCGGACCCGGCGGACCGATGACCAGCACGTTCGAGGTCAGATCTTCCACCGCCAGCTGGAGCCTCTTGCCGTCGAGCGAACGGGTGTCGAGCTTGAACGTCAACACGTACTGCTTGTTGAGCTCGTCGGTGAGCGTATCGATCTGCGCGCGCAGGTCTTCCGCCGTCTTGGCCCAGCGAAACGTGCCGTTCGAGCGCTTGGAAATTTCGCCCAGGTTGAGCAGCGGGCCGCGCTCATCCGTCGGCGAGAACGCGATCGTGTGGATCGGCACGTGCGCCCGCGCCGCCGCGTCGCCGAGCGCCTTGAACGTCTTGTGGTCCATCTGCGAGTTCAGCCCGTCGGACACGACGGCGATGAGCCGGCGCGCCTGGCGACCATCCGGGCGCGGCTTGTTGAGCTCGATGAGCGCCGCGTCGACCGCTTTGACGAGCGACAGATCGCCGGCTTCACCGTCGGTCGTGAGGTCATCGACGTCGCCGCCGACCGCGCCCGCCGGACGAAAGGGCGGATGCGACGTGACGTCGGCGCCGTAGTCGACCAGCAGCACGCGCACCTTCGGGCTCAGCCCGTCGAGCAGCGCGTGCACGGCGTCCTTGACCTTGTCGAGCGGCTCGCCGTCACCCGCGGGCACGACGACCGGCGCCGGCGGCGTGACCGGCGGCGCCGCCGGCTTGTGGCCCTTGAGCGCCTTCGTCGCCTTCGGTTTCGGCGGCAGCGGCGGCGGCACGACGATCTGCTTCGGCCCGTACAGCGCCGAGGACTCGACGACGAGCACCAGATCGAGCGGCTCGCCCGCGGGGCCGAACGGCTGCGCTTTGAGCGGCCGGCCCACGTTCTTGCCGTCGATGCGCAGCGTGAACGCCGGCGCCGCGTGGTCGTCGTCGACGTTGCCTTCGAGCTCGACGACGGACGCGTAGAGCCGCACCGTGCCGTCGTCGGCGAGCTGCGCGTCGTCGACGCGCTCGAGGCGCAGGCGTGGCTTCGACGCGCCGGCCAAGGTCGAGACGGCCAAGGTCGAGACGGCCAAGCCGAGAACGAGCAGCGACAGGCGGCGGCGCACGGTCAACGGGCAAAACGCTAGCGCATCGGCCAGATCCCGTCGAGCCCTTGTACTTGTATTCCGGCGGGCGGGCCAGCGCCGTGCGCTAGGTCATCGACCTACGCGTCAGATCGTGTCGAGATCGTCGTTGCCGATGTTGGGGGCCCAGACGTGAACGGTGTGCTCGACGAGCTGCTCCTGCGCGAACGGATCGTCGGCGATGATGCGCGCGAGCTCGGCGTCGTCGTCGGTGCGCAAGAGCAGCGCGCCGCCCGTGCGCGGCACCAACGGGCCGGACGCGACCAGCTTTCGCCGCGCCTTCAAGCCGCGCAGATAGGCGCGATGGCGATCGACCGTTTCGTTCAACCGCTCCATCGGGACCAGATACCGCAGCACTACGTATGCGTACATGAGGGCCCTCCGCCCGCTGATGTGTCGTCAGCTTGCTGACGTTCATAACGCATCCGCTGTCGCGCGGCCACGCACTCGGCGGCACTCGTCCCTGCAGTAAGCGACCTGTTCAAAGGGTGTTAGCTGCCACACGTCTTACAAATTGACGCCTACACGGAGGCATTGCGATTGTGTGACGCGAAAGCCGAATTACCAGAATCACACGCCAAACGTTGGAGGAGGTGCACCATGCGCAACTTGCGGTGGATACTCGTGGCAGCGGTAGCAGCGGGCGGCTGTGCTGGCCAAACCAGCGTCGAAGAAGGCGGGTCGACCAGCGAGGCGCTGTCCGCGTCCGAGCAGCATGGTCACGATGTCTGGTTCAAGTCGACCTTCGGCGGCGAGAAGTTCTTCTCGCTGATCTTGCCGTCGGCGCCCTTCAACTTGTCGGTCGGCTTCGACGAGGTGCTCGCCTCCGATCGCAACACGCGCTTCGAGAACTTTGGCGTCATCAACGATCCCGACTGCGTGCAAGGTGACGCGTCGACGGGCGGCCTCGACAAGTGCGCCGACGACGCCAACATGTTCACCAGCCCGCAGGGCGCCAGCGCCGGTCTCGTCGGCGTGCGCAAGTTCGCCAACCCGAATTACACGCCGACCAACGGGCAGCCGCCGGTGCTCGTCGGCGTCACCTGCGCCGCTTGCCACGCCGGTCTCGACGCGCAGCATCCGGCCGCCGATCCCGATCACCCGACGTGGGCGCAGATCCACGCCACCACCGGCAACCAGTACATCGGCATCGGCAAGATCTTCGGCGCGCATCTGTCGACGCATGACCCGCGCTTCCAGGTCTTTCACACGTGGGGTCCCGGCACCGTCGACACGACGGCGATCGAGAGCGACGGCATCAACAACCCCGGCATCATCACGCAGTTCTTCAACCTCGGTAAACGCCCCTATTTCAACGTGACCGAGAACGGCGCGGCCTTGCCGCCGGCGCATCGCGCGGGTCAGGGCGGCGAGGACGACGCCGGCTGCACCGCCGCCGCCTTGCGCGTCTTCTTCAACATCGGCATGTGCGCGGCGGAGTGCATGGTGCCGCATCTGGCGAACGGACCGGGCGGCACGCAGACGCCGATCGATCAGGTCGAGTGCGCGCAGGTGTGCCCCGATTTCGTGCAGGCCCAGGCCGACGTCGTCGATATGTGCGCGTTCATGGCGACGACGACGCCGCCGTCGCTGGCGCAGACGGCGGGCGGCCAGTCGTACATCACGTCCGATCGCAGCGTGCTGGCGCGCGGGCAGCAGGTGTTCACGCAGAACTGCGCGTCGTGCCACGGCGGCGCGGTGTTGTCGGACGATCAGGTGCACGTCGCGTCGGACATCGGCACCAACAGCTGCCGCTCGAAGACGACCAACTGGACCTCGGGTCACATCTGGGCCGAGTTCTCGTCCGATCAGTACAAGGCGCGTCCGACGGGCGGCCCCGGCTACTACCGCGACGTGCCGCTCATCGGCATCTGGGCCACCGCGCCGTTCTTGCACACGAACGCGCTCGGTCTCTACAACGGTGACCCGAGCGTCAAGGGGCGCGTCGCGGCCTACGAAGAGTCGATGTTCGAGCTGCTCAATCCGCTGTCGCGCGACTACTTGGGCTCGATTCAGACGACGACCGATACGGTCAACATCCCGGGCATTCCGATCGCGCTGCCGAAAGGCACGCCGGTCGCGCTCTTCGCCAACTTGAACCCGGCCAATCCGCTCGACAACTTGTGCCCCGATCTCGTCGAGAACGAGGGCCACACGTTCGGCTGGCTGTTGCCGCCGGGTGACAAGTACGCGCTCACGGAGTGGCTCAAGACCCAGTAGCCCTTGCGCTCATGCGCGGATGCGTTACGGTCCGCGCATGGGCATGCAAGATCACTTCGACCTGATCGCCGACGCCGAGCTCCGCTACCTCGAATCCAAGCTGGGCGAGCTCGATCCCGATGACGTCGAGGTCGAGCTCTCGCAAGGCGTCCTCACCCTCACGCTCGCCGACGACGCCAAGATCGTCGTCAACAGCCATCACGCCGCCGGCGAAATCTGGATGGCCGCCTTCCGTCAGGCGTGGCACTTCGCGCCCAAGGAATCCGACGGCCGCGTCGAATGGCGCACCCACCAAGACGAGCTGCGCGCGACGCTGAAGCGCGTCCTCGACGAGCACTTGGCCGCGCCCGTCAGCATCTGACCTTCGCGAACGCTTACTCGTCTCAGCTGTTGCGTTTGGGGGCGAACGTCGGCGTTTCAAGACGAGGCCGGATATAAACCAATCACGCTGTGGCTAGATCCGCCGATGTCCGGCGCGATGGAGCTCCGGCGCGCGCGGCCACCGGCCGCCCGCGCGCCTACGCCCAAATTAAACCTGCGAACGACCGAAGACCAAGGCTGAGACCCTACCGTGCCGCGCGTTTCCGAAAGCCAGAGCGGAGACAAAATGGGCGCCAGCGAGTTGTCTCCCGCAGGCCGTAGGCCGAGGATTGTCTGAGCTGGCGCCCGTTTTGTCGTAGCGACTTGGCAGCGTCACCAGACGACGCAGGCGTTGGCGCGCATCATCTTATCCCCCGGCTTGCACTGGAACGCTGCGCCGAACTCCGGCAGATTCGACATCGGCCCGTCGACGCGATAGTGCGCCGGCGAGTGCGGGTCCGTCGTCACGCGCACGCGCGCATTCTCCGGCCGCATCTTCGTGCACCACGACTGCGCCGTCCCCAAGAAGAACAGCTGCTCGTCGGTCCAGTTGCCGATCTGCTCGGGCTTGGCCGAGCCGCGCGCCGCGACGTAGGCCGCGTGCGCCAGCTTGAGCCCGCCCAAGTCGGCCAGGTTCTCGCCCAGCGTCAGCTTGCCGTTCAAATGCATGTCGTCGACCGCGACGTAGCCGTTGAACTGATCGACCACGCACTGCGCGCGGCGATCGAACTCCTTGCCGACCGTCGGCGACCACCAGTCGCGCAAGTTGCCGGCGGCGTCGAACTGGCGGCCTTCGTCGTCGAAGCCGTGCGTCAGCTCGTGACCCATGACCATGCCGATGGCGCCGAAGTTGACCGGGCGCGCCGCCTGCCGATTGAAGAACGGCGGCTGCAAAATACCCGACGGAAACACCATCTCGTTCAGCGACGGGTTGTAATAGGCGTTCACCGTCGGCGGCGTGATGTCCCACTCGGCGCGATCGACCGGCTTGCCGATCTTGGCCAAGCGGCGACGCGTCTCGAACTCGTCGGCGTGCATGGCGTTCTGCACGTACGAATCCTTGGCCAGCTGCAGCTTCGAGTAATCGCGCTCTTTGTCGGGATAACCGATCTTGTTGACGATGTGATCGAGCTTGCCGTGCGCCTGCACGCGCGTCGCGTCGTCGAGCCAGGTCAGCGAGTCGAGGTTGTGGCTCATCGCCGCCTCGATGCTCTTGACCATCGCCTGCGTCAGCTCCTTGCCGTCGGCGCCGAACGTCTTCTTCACGAACGCGTCGCCGAGCGCGAAGCCGATCAGCTGATCGGTCGCTTCCACGCAGCGCTTCCAGCGCGGCTGATTCTCGGCCACGCCGTTGAGCGTGTGCGCGTAGAACGCGAAGTTCTCGTCGACGATCGCCTTGTTGAGCGTCGGCGCCAGCGAATGCACGAGGTGCCAGCGCAGGTAGGCCTTCCACTCCGGCAGCGTCGTCTTCGTCAGCTCCTTGTCGAGCCCGCCGAAGAACTCCGGCGCCGCGACGTTGATCTGCGTCATCGTCGGCACGCCCATGTCGCTGAAGTACGCCTTCCAGCCGAACTTGGGCGCCGTCTTCTCGATGCCGGCGAGCTCGAGGCGATGGTAGACCTTCTGCGGATCGCGGCGCTCGACGCGCGACATCGCCGCCGTCGCCATCGACGTCTCGATGCGCATGATCGTCGCCGCGTCCTTCGTCGCCTGCGCCGCCGGCTCGCCCGCCAACGTCAGCATCTTCTCGACGTGCGCCTGATAGGCCTTGCGCAGCTCGGGGAATTTGCCGTCGGTCTTCAAGTAGTAGTCGCGATCGGGCAGCCCGAGGCCGCCTTGATCGAGCGCGCCGATGACCAGCGTCGCGTCCTTGAAGTCCTGCGCCTGATCGAACTGGAACAGCGAATCGATGCCCGCCAAGTGCTCGCGCGCGATCTCGTGCGTCAGCGCCTTCTGATCTTTGACGGCGTCGATGAGCTGAAGCTGCGTCTTCAGCTCCGCCGGCGCCGACTGCTCGAGGCCCGCTTCGTCCATGCAGCTCGTCCACATGGCGCCCAATTTGTCGCCGAACTTGCCGACGTCCTCGCCTTTGGCAGCGGCTTCGAGGATGGCGCGCTCCTCGGTCAAGTTGGAGTCCATGATGGTGCTGAAGCCGCGACCCCAAATGGCGCGATCGGCCGGGATCTCGGTGCGCGCGATCCAGCCGCCGCAGGCGTACTGGTAGAAGTCGTCGCACGGGCTGACGGTGGGATCGAGCGCCGATTCGTCGATGCCGTTCGCGCCGCCCGGCGCCGCCGGCGTCATCGCCACGGGCGTGTTGGACTGCGGAGCCGAGGTCGCGGCGTGCGAACAGCCGGCGGTGAAAGCGGCGAGTAATAGCCAATTGCGCATGGTTCCTCCGACGAGAAATAATCCGCGCAACGCGCGGAATTGGTCTGGGTGAACCGCTATACCCTATATTCGTAGGCGATGGCCAGACGAAGCCCGCGACTGGTGCCCGCTGATGGCGCCGAGCTGACGCTCGACATCGACGGCCGCTCGGTCAAGCTGACGAACCTGGGAAAGCCCTTTTGGCCGCACATCACCAAGGGCGATCTCATCCAGTATTACGTCGACGTCGCGCCCTATTTGCTGCCGCATCTGCGCGATCGCGCCATGGTCATGAAGCGCTATCCGCACGGCGCCGCAGGCGAATTCTTCTTCATGAAGCGCGCGCCGACGCCGCGGCCGCCGTGGATCGAGACGGTCGCCATCGAGCACGACTCGGGCAACGTCATCGACTTCCCGATGATTCAAGATCTGCCGTCGCTCATGTGGTGCATCAACTTGGGCTGCATCGATCTGAACCAATGGTATGCGCGCGCCGACGACGTCAATCGGCCCGACTATGTTCACTTCGATCTCGACCCGGGCACGGCCTCGTTCGCGATGGTCAAAGAGACGGCGCGGCTGCTCGACGCGACGCTGCGCGGCATCGGCCTGACGACGTTCGTCAAGACCTCGGGCTCCAAAGGCCTGCACGTCTACGTCCCGATCGTCCGCGCGCCGCTGCAAAAGCAGGTGTGGACGTTCGCCAAGACCGTCTCCGTCGAGCTCGCCAAGCAGCATCCGGAGCTGATGACGGCGGTCTATGTGCGCGCCAAACGGCCCGAAGGGCGCGTGCTCGTCGACTACAATCAGAACCGTTGGGGCTCGACCTTGGCGTCGATCTACTCGGTCCGCCCGACGCCGCACGCGACGGTGTCGACGCCGGTGACCTGGGACGAGCTGCCCCAAGTCGAGATCGCCGACTTCACGCTCGAGAACGTCCCCGAGCGGCTGGAGAAGATCGGCGACTTGTGGGCGCCGGTCGCGTCGCCGCCCGACGATCCGGTGCGCTTCGACACGTCGCGTCTCATGAAGCCGGTCAAGGTGTCGAAGCTGCGCGGCTAAAGTTCCCGCGCCCATCACCACATACCGTTGATCCTGTAGGGTTTTGAGCGGCCTGGTACAGCTTGGGCAGTACAGGTTCAACGCCTGAGAAAATCGTTTCCACTGGCGACGCCCGTCGCCTTCCTCTGACCATCGAGAATCGCGCGTTCTCGACGGAAAGTTCAGCTGGCCTGCGCCTTGAAATATCAGCCGTTCATGCGAAGCAAGATGGTGCTGGTGGTGGAGGACGATCATAACCTTCAGGAGTCGATCCGCGGGCTGGTCGAGCGCTGCGGCTTCAAGGTCGTGGCTGCTCGTTCGCTCGCCGAGGCCCATTCGACGCTCAAGCGCATCACGCGCCCGTGTCTCATCCTGCTCGACACGCTGATGAAAGAGGGCCTGGAAGCGATGACGCAGCTGAGCGGGCAGTATGCGCTCATCACCATCCCGGTGCGGCTGTCGACGAACAAGATTCGCCGCATGAGCAAGCGCACCGTGCACCTCGAGCTCTTGCGCGAAGCGTTGCAGCAGCACTGCGGCAGCGACGAGACGGAGCCGGTCGTCGCGTCGTAACTGCAAGCGGTGCTAGGGATTGGCGGCGGCTTCGTAGATGAGGCCCCAGCGGATGCCGCGATCGCTGACGACGCAGTCGGCCACGCCGGCGCGCTCCATGACCCGCGCCAGAATGACGGCGCCGGCGAAGATGACGTCGGCGCGCTTGGGATCGAGGCCGGGCGTGCGTCGCTTGTCGGCGAGCGCGGTGGTCGCCAGCTGGTTCACGAGCGCGTCGACGGTGGCGCGGCTGATCCGGCTGCCGTGGACGCGCGCGCCGTCGTACGTCGTCAGCGACTGCGCCATCGCCGCCAGCGTCGTCACGGTGCCGGCGATGCCGACGAGCGTGCCGCGCGGCGCCGGCGCGTTGGCGAGCGCGGCGTCGACGAGGGCGACCAGCTGCGCGCGTTCGTCGGCGGTCGGCGGATCGTGCGCGACGAGGCGCTCGGTCAGCCGTACCGAGCCGATGGGCAGCGAGATGACGCTCTCGACCGTCGTGTCGCCGACGAGCAGCTCGGTCGAGCCGCCGCCGATGTCGACGATGGTGCGGGTGCCGGTCAGCTCGGGAAACGACGCGACGACGGCGCGCCACGCCAAGCGCGCCTCGCGCTCGCCGTCGATGACCTCGAGCTTGCCGCCGGCTTCGGCGAGCGCGCGATCGGCCGCCGCCACGAACGCCGCGCCGTTCGCCGCCTTGCGTGTGGCCTCGGTGGCGACGGCGACGAAGCGCTCGCAGTCGTAGAAGCGCACGGCCGCCGTGAACTCGACCAGCACCGCCAGCGTGCGCTCGATCGCGGCCGGCGCGAGCAGGCCCGTCTTGTCGAGCCCTTGGCCGAGCCGCACGATCTCGGCGCGTTCGTCGAGGGCGACCGCGCGACCGTCGGCGACGTCGGCGATCGTCAACAGCGCCGTATTCGTACCCAAGTCGATGGCGGCGACGCGCACGTTATTTCTTGCTCAGCGACGGACCCCAGCTCGGCGCGACGACGCTGCCCTTGTAGATCTGCCGCTCCGTCCGTCCGTCGGCCGTCGAGATCCACAAGCCGCCCCGCGACGACTGATACGCGACGGCGCGACCGTTCGGCGCCCACGTCGGATGCAAGTTCGAGCCGTGGCCTTCGGTGACGCGCACCATCTCGCCCGTGTCGACGTTGAGCGTGAAGATGTCGTAGGCCATCTTCTCGTCGCGCGCCGAGAACGCGATGAGCGGCACGTCTTTGCGCGGGCACCACGCCGGCTCTTGGTTGTAGTTGCCGCGGCGCGTGAGCTTCTGCTGATTCGAGCCGTCGGCGTTCATGACCCAAATCTGCGGCGAGCCGTGGCGATCGCTGACGAAGGCGATGCGCGAGCCGTCCGGCGAGAACGTCGGCGAGGTGTCGATGAACGGCGTATTCGTCAGCCGCTTCAACACCGAGCCATCGCGCGCCAGCAAGTAGATCTCGCTGTTGCCGTCTTGCGAGAGCGTCACCGCGATCTTCTGTCCGTCGGGCGAGAACGAGGCGCCCATGTTCAACCCCGGCCGCGCCGAGATCGACTTGGGCTTGCCGCCCGTCGACGGAATCAAATAGAGGTCGGGCTTGCCGGAGCTGAACGACGTGAACGCCAGCTCGCTGCCCGTCGGCGACCACGACGGCAAGATGTTCTGCGACGAATGCGTGAGCGCGTGCAGCCCGAAGCCGTCCCAATCGGCGACGAAGAGATCGCGCCGGCGCGTGCCGGTGTCGCCGGCGAACGCCACTTGCGACGCGAAGAATCCGTCTTCACCCGTGTAATATTTGACGACTTCGTTGGCGAACTCGTGCGCCAAGAGCCGCGCGCCCGAGATCGCGCCGCGATAATCCTTCGACAGCACCGGCTGATCGCCTTTGGCGACCTCGAACAGGCGAAACTCGTATTTGACGTCGCTGCCGTAGCCGGTCGCGCGCGCCTTGATGACGCCTTCGGCGCCGACGTTGCGCCAATCTTGCGGGTTGATCGTCAGCTGCTCGGCCTGCAGGTTGGCCAGATAGCCCGCCGGATCGACGATCTTGAAGTAGCCCGACAGCGACAGATCGTTGCTCAGCACGTCGGACGCCGTCTTGGCCGTGTCCTTGTCGCCGAGCGGCATCGGCACCGCGATCTTGTACAGACCGCTCGCGCCGGGCGAGATCTTGAAGTGCACGCCGTCGTCGCCGCTGGCCTGCGCCCGCGTCGGCCGCTGCGTCGCCAAGAGCACCAACGCCATCGTCGCTACAAACGTCGTCGCCAGGACGATCTGCTTTCGGGCCGTCGTCGTCATGATCACTGTTTGCTGAAGGTGGGGCAGAGCTTGCCGCGCGACGCCGCCGAGTGCCAACGCTCGGGCGGCGGCGGCAGCTGCTTGATGGTCGACAGCGTGGCTTCGAGCGAGCTGTTGAACTGCGAATTCTTGCTCGGGTGAACGATCTCGTAATGCGTGAGCGCGCCCGAGTCGCCGATGGTCAAGCAGACGTCGGCCGACAGCTGCGCCAATTCGCTGTCGCGCAAGGTCGTCGGCACCGTCCACGCCGTGCCGATCTGATCGACGAGCGCGAGAATGTACGGGTCGCCTTTGGCCTCGGTGGCGTTGCCGGCGCGCGAGCCGGTCAGCGAGCCCTCTTGGTTGTCGATGCCCTCGGGCTGATCTTCGAGCTGCTTGAACTGCTCGGCGTGCGTCTTCTTCAGCGGATCGATCTCGTCCGGCTTGGGCAGCTTGTCGAGATGCGGCAGCTGATTCATGTCGCGCGCCACTCTGATCTCGGGCGCCGGCCCTTTGTTCTTCACGACGCCCTGTTTATGCGGCAAGAACGACATGTCGCGCGGCTTTCCGAAGCGCACCAACGACGCATCCACGAACTGCAGCTTGCCCACCGGCTTCGGCCGATCGCCGATGGCGCGCGCGATGAACGCGCCGCCGAGCACCGCCGCGTGCAAGAGCACGGTGATGGCGATGGCGATATTGCGCAGCGGATCGCGCCGCTCGGCCGCGACCGGCTGCATCAGCGCGCCCTCGCCGGGCGCATGGATTGGCTCATGATCACTTCAACGGATCGGTCACGAGACCGATCTTTTCGCCGCCGTTACGCGACAGCGCGGCCATGACTTTGACGACGTCGCCGTACGGAAGCGCTTGATCCGCGTGCACATAGACCTCGCGCTCGGCTTGCAGCTTCTGATTGCCCTTGAGCGCCTTCTCGAAGTCGTCGCCGAACTTGAACGGCGTCTTGACGATGTAAACGGTGCCGTCTTTGTCGAACTCTTTGGGCACCGTGATGATCAGCTTGCCTTGATCGTCGGGGATCGCCTGCGCGTCCGCTTTCGGCAAGGTCACCGGAACGCCCGTTTGCAGCATCGGCGCCGCGACCATGAAAATGATCAGCAGAACCAGCATGACGTCGACCATCGGCGTCACGTTGATGTCGGCCATCAGGCCGCCGCCACTTCCACCCGTCGACATCGCCATTAAACAGCGTCTCCTTGCTCGTGATCCTTCGCGCGATCCTGCGTCCGTCGCTGCGGTGCCTGCTCACATACCCAGACGTATGCTGCGCGGGCTGCACGCGTCGTCCTTGTCTCCCGCTCGTCTCCCAACCAATGAGGCACTGTTTGCCTCCTACCTCAGGAAGTTGCGTTTCACGATGTTGAGGAAGTCGGCCGAAAACGCGTCCATGTCCGACGTCAAGACTTTGATCTTACGCGCGAACCAGTTGTACGCCATGACCGCGGGCACGGCCGCGATGAGGCCGACGGCCGTCGTCCCGAGCGCTTCGGCGATGCCCGGCGCCACCGTCGCCAAGTTGGCCGAGCCTTGGTTGGCGATCTGATGGAACGCGTCGATGATGCCGATGACGGTGCCAAAGAGGCCGATGAACGGCGCCGCCGACCCGACCGTCGCCAGAAACGGCACCATCGACTCGAGCACCGTCGTCTCGTGCGTGAAGGCGCGGCGCAGCGCGCGCTCGATGTTCTCGAGGTCGCCTTCGCCGTGCCAGACCTCGCCGTGCTGCTGCCGGCCGTCGCCTTGCGCCTTGGCGTTCTGCAGCTTCGACAGCTCGACGTAGCCCGCCTTGAACATGTGCGCGATCGGCGAGCGCCGCTTCTGCTCGGCCTCGCTGTAGACCGCGTCGAGCCGCTTGGCTTGCCAAAAGGCTTCCAAGAAGCGCTCCGACTCGCCTTGCGCGCGGTTGAGATAGAGCGCCTTGTAGCCGATCACGTACCAACCGATGATCGAGAGGCACACCAGCAAAAAGAGGACGCCGCGTACGACGCCGGAAGAGCCGAGGAGCAGCTGCAGCAGGTCGAAGTTGCCACTGCCGCCCTGCGCCGCCATCGGCGCCGCGAAAAGGAGGGTCGCCATCGTCGTCACGGGTACCACGCGGCTCGCGCTGCGTCAAACCGTGCTACCGTCGAGGACCGATGCGCTTTTGCCGATTCGCGGTCGCGCTCATGGCCCTCCTGCTCGCCGCCGGCTGTCAGGGCGACGGCGGCGCCGTCAGCGTGCGCTGGCGAATCGTCGACCTGTCGACCGGCCAGGCGTGGGACGCCAACGACAAGAACATCGACTTCCAAGGCAAGTTCTGCTGCCGCGTCGAAGACAAGACGTGCAACTCGAGCAACTGGCTCGTCTACGAGGTCTACGTCGTGCTCGCCAATGCCGAGACCGGCGTCGCGATGGATCTCGGCAGCGAGGAGCCGATCGCGCCGTGCGCCGCGCGCGAGCTGACGTCGAAGTTCGACCTGCCGACCGGCACTTGGGCGATCTCGCTCGCAGCCAATGCGTCCGATATGGGCACGCCGGTCGTCACGCCCGCGCCGCAGCTGCGCGACATCGAGAGCGGCGCCGTGGTCAACTTGGACGTGGTCGAGATTGGCGTCGATCCGCTACCGCGTCCCTTGCCGACGCCCGATGCGGGGGTTACACAATAGATATGGCTCGTGCTCCAGCCCGTCGTGGCGGCCCTTCGATCATCGATCAGTACGGCCTCAGGCCCGATCGCGGCGTCCTTTCGCTGTTGGCGGTGTATCTGGCGTCGTGGGCGATCATCAACTTCGGCGGCGCGGGCGTGCAGGCGTTCGCCGCCAAGCATCTGCTGCTCACGCCGCGCAGCGCCATCGGCTTCGAGCCTTGGCAGCTCATCACCAACGGCTTCGTCGTCGATGAGCTGGAGAGCGTCTTCTTCCTCTCGATCACGCTGATCTTCTTCGGCAATCAAGTCGAGCGCCTGCTCGGCGCGGGTAAGCTGTGGGCGGTTTATATCGCCGGCATCTTCGGCGGCAGCTTGCTGTGGGCGCTCTTGTCGCGCGTCTTTTGGCCCGACTTGACCGTCGTCGTCAGCACCGCCGCCGGCACTGCCATCTTGGCCGCCTACGCCGTGCAGCTCAGCCGGCAGCAGGTCTCGGCGTTCGGCGCGGTGCAAATGAGCGGCGGCGCCATCGCCTGGATCTGGATCGGCATCGCCGTCATCAGCGCGCTGTTTCGCGCGGCCAAGGGCCATTGGCTGTCGGCGTTGATGGAGCTCGTCGGCATGTTGGGCGGCGGCATCGCCGGCTACTTGATGGTGCGGCGCGGCGGCTTCAGCTTCGGCGGCGTCCGCGATTCGATGGACCGCGTCAAGATGTGGCGGCTGCGACGGCGCTACAAAGTCATTTCGGGCGGCCGCAGCGGCGACGACAAGAGATACTTGAACTAATAATGCTGCGCTAATATAGAAGGCCGCGTGGGGAATCCGCCGGGTCCGGGTCCAGGGTTGTACGAAGAGAGCCCTGCGCTGACCACCGTGTTCGACGGTGGAAGGCCAACCGTACGTCATCTTCGCAAGAGCAAGATCGTCGTCATCAGCGGGGCCGAAGCCGGCCGCGAGGTGGAGATCGGCAAGCCGCGGGTGACGGGCGGCCGCAGCATCATCAACGACCTCGTGCTGTCGGACAAGGCCATCTCCGGCTCGCACTTCGAGATCCTGGCGCGCGATGACGGCTATCGTTTGCGCGATCTCGACTCGACCAACGGCACCTTCATCGGCGAAGTGCGCGTGCGCGAAGTGTGGCTCAAGCCGGGCCAAGAGTTCCGCGTCGGCCACACGGCGCTGCGCTTCGTGCCGACGCAGGACATCGTCGAGATCCCGCTGTCGAAGCGCGACACGTTCGAGAGCGTCACCGGCGCGTCGGTCAAGATGCGCGAGATCTTCGCCACGCTCGAGAAGGTCGCGCCGTCGGAATTGACCGTCATGGTCACCGGCGAGACCGGCACCGGCAAAGAGATGATCGCGCGCGGCATTCATCAGGCGAGCCCGCGCAAGCAGAAGCCGTTCGTCGTGCTCGACTGCGGCGCCATCCCGAAGGACCTGATCGAGTCGACGCTGTTCGGCCACGAGAAGGGCTCGTTCACCGGCGCCGTCGATCAGCATCAAGGCTGCTTCGAGCAGGCGCAGGGCGGCACCATCTTCCTCGACGAGATCGGCGAGCTCGACATCAACCTGCAGCCGAAGCTCTTGCGCGTGCTCGAGAACCGCGAGCTCAAGCGCGTTGGCGGCGATCGCGTCATCAAGATCGACGTGCGCGTCGTGGCCGCGACCAATCGTGACCTGCGCGCGATGGTCAACAACGGCACCTTCCGCGAGGATTTGTACTTCCGCCTGTCGGTCATTCACGTCGAGCTGCCGCCGTTGCGCGAGCGCAAAGAGGACATTCCGGCGCTCGCCG
The DNA here is from genome assembly GCA_963785725.1 of uncultured delta proteobacterium. GTDB lineage: Bacteria > Myxococcota_A > Polyangia > Palsa-1104 > Palsa-1104 > JAQBQH01. Next base: position 295,321 of record CAWAWS010000014.1, read on the forward strand.
ACGTGTTCCTGCGCGAGATCGCCGGGCGCCGCGCGCTGTCGATGTCGTTCGCGTCCGACGCGCTGTCGTCGCTGCAAGGGCACAGCTGGCCGGGCAACGTGCGCGAGCTCAAGAACGTCGTCGAGCGCGCGGCGTCGCTGACCGAGGCGGCGACCGTGACGCGCGCCGACCTCATGTTCAACCGCGAGCCGGGCGGCGTGCGCATGCCGGCGCCGGCGGCACAGTCGGCTGCGCCGAACGCGCCGTCGCTGAGTGACTTGCCGCCGCCGCAGATCGTGGCCGGGCTCGACTTCAAGGAGGCCAAGCAGCGCGTCGTCGACGCCTTCGAGCTGGCCTATTTGAAGCAGCTACTCGAGCGCCACGACGGCAACATCACGCGCTCGGCGCAAGAGGCGGGCTTGACGCGCTATCACCTGCGCGAGCTGCTCAAGCGCCACGGCCTCACGAACGTCAAAGAATAGTCGGCGAATCAGCGACTGGGAATGAAGCGCGCGCGCCAATCGTCTCGGCGCGCGCGATGAGGCGGGTTACTTCTTCTTCTGCGGCGGACGCTGCGTCGGATGCTGCGCCGGCGGATGGTACGTCGTCGCGCCGCCCGGCGCCGGATGCTGCGGCTGCGGCTGCGGGCGATAGGGCTCGCTCGCGCCGATGTGCGGCGCCGGCCGCGCGCCCTGCTGCGGATGGAACTCCTGCGCCGGCTGCTGCTGCACCGGATGCATCGGCTGGCTCGGGTGGTACTCCTGCACCGGATGCATCGGCTGGCTCGGGTGGTACTCCTGCGCCGGATGCATCGGCTGCTGCTGCTGAATCGGACGAACCGGCTGCCCATGATACGGCTCGCCCGGATGTCCCGGCTGGCCGCCGTGGAAGCCGCCCGGCGCGCCGCCCGGACGAACCGGCCGACCCGGCGCCGGCGCACCGACGGGAGCGCCGGCGCGAACCTCGACCGGCCGCGGCGCGCCACCCGGACGATACGGCGGCGGCGGCGCGATCGGACGCGAGCCCGGCGGCGGCGGCATCACGACGCGCGGCCGACCTTCGACGTGCACGAACGCGTCGCGACGTCCGCCCGGCGGCGCCGGCACGAACGCGCCGCGGAATCCCACCGGCGGCGGGAAGACGCGGTAGCCCGGCCGCGGCGGCACGACGCGCACGTAGACCGTCGGTGGCGGCGGCTGGAAGATGTAGCCCGGCCGGCCCCAGAAGCCTTCGACGATGACGACGTTGCCGCCGCGCACCTCGTAATACGGCTCGTTGTAGACGAAGCCCGGCTGCGGCGGCAGCGTCCAGCGGCCACGCACCCAAACCCACTCACCGCGCCAACGCCAGAAGCCATTGACCCAAATCGCGCCATCCCACGGCGCGTAGCCCGGGTCTTCCTCGATGTACGGCGGCGGCGCGGCCGGCGCGGCGATCGCTTCCGGCTGTCCGACCGGATATTGATCGACCGTCTCCGACGGCGGCGGCGGCTGATTCGGATCGTAATACTCGTCGTCGACGTCGGCTTCGGGCGGCGCCGGATTCTGCTCCGAATATTGCGCCTGCTGCACCTCGGGCGGCGGCTGATACTGCGCCTGCGGCGGCGGCTGGTACTGATACTGCTGTACCGGCTGCTGCGCGACGGGCGGCGGGGGTTGATACTGAGGTTGTGGCGGTGGGCTCTCGGCGCAGCCCAACAGCGTGGCTGTCAGCACGAGCGTCAACTTCCGTCTCATCCGAATCCTCCTGGGCATTGGACGGCTGCAAAACATAAGTCATTCATTATAGTGTGAACCGCATGGAAACGGTGTTTTCTGGCATTCAGCCTTCGGGCGGCTTTCATATCGGTAACTATTTCGGGGCCGTGCAGAACTGGGTCGAGCTGCAGTCGAGCTATCGCTGCCTCTACTGCATTGTCGATTTGCACTCGCTGACGCAGTCGTATGACCCGAAAGAGATGCCCGATCGCGTGGTGACGCTGGCGGCGGAGCTGCTGGCGTCGGGCATCGATCCCAACCGCTCGGTGCTGTTCGTGCAGTCGCACGTGCCCGAGCACTCCGAGCTGGCGTGGATTCTGTCGTCGGTGACGCCGTACGGCGAGCTGTCGCGCATGACGCAATTCAAGGAGAAGAGCGAGCGCGAGCCCGACAACATCAACGCCGGCCTCATGAGCTATCCGATCTTGATGGCGGCCGATATTTTGCTGTATCGCGCGCAGCGCATTCCCGTCGGTGCTGACCAGATTCAGCACCTCGAGCTCGCGCGCGAGATTTGTCGCCGCTTCAACAGCCGCTTCGGCGACGTCTTTCCCGAGCCGCAGCCGCTGCACACGAAGGTGACGAAGATCGTCGGGCTCGACGGCAAAGCGAAGATGTCGAAGTCGCTCGGCAACAGCGTGCAGATCGCCGACGAGCCGGACGTCATTCGCACCAAGATCAAAGGCGCGTTCACCGACCCGAAGCGGCTCAAGAAGGCCGATCCCGGCCATCCTGACGAGTGCTACGTCTGCTCGCTGCAGGGCCTGTTCGCGACGCCGGAAGAGACGGCGCAGTATCACGACAACTGCCGTAATGCGGCGTGGGGCTGCATCGACTCGAAGAAGGCGCTGGCCGAGAACATGGTCAAGAAGCTGGCGCCGATTCGCGAGGCGGCGGCCGAATGGAAGGCGCACCCCGAGCGTATTCGCCAGGTGCTCGGCGACGGCGCGCAGACGGCGCGCGTGCTCGCCCACGACACGATGGAGAAAGTGCGGGCGGCGCTCGGCCTTTACGGCGGATGACGGCGCGACTGAAACATGTTCTAGTATTGGGTATGCTCGCGGGTTGCGGTGGTGCGCGTTCGCCCGAAGGCGCGGTTCGCGCGCTGCAAGAGGCGGCCGAGACCGGCGATCGCGACGCCGTGTGGCAGCTCTTGGGCCCGGCGACGCGGGCGCGGCTGACGGCGGACGCGCAAAAGGCGGCGCAAGCGGCCGGTCGTCGCGAATTGGGCCCGCGCGACCTGTTGGCCGCCGGCTGGTCGGCGCCGCGCTGGCACGCCGCCGAGTACGACGTGCTCGCCAGCGACGGGACGACCGCGACGGTCGAAGTGCGCGGCCCGGCGCACGAACGCGAGACGCTGCGCTGTATCCGGCAAGGCGGGCAGTGGACGGTGGAGCTGCCGTGAGCGAGCGCACGCGAGCGATGGCGAACGAGGCCGCGCCGCCGGCGACGTCGTTCCATCGCCTGGCCGTCGTCGACGCGTGGGACGAGACGCCGACGCTGCGTGGCGTGCGGCTCGACTTGGGCGCGCTGGCGCCGACCTACGCGCGGCCGGGCCAGGTCGTGAAATTACGCGCGCGCGACTGCGAGGCCTACTTCGCGCTCGCCAGCGCGCCCAGCGCCGATGGCTCGGGCGAGCTGCTCGTCAAGCGCGGCTCGCCCGTCGCCGACGCGCTCGCCGCCGCCGCGCCCGGCACGCTCGTCGAAGCCACGGCGCCGTTCGGCGACGGCTTTCCCGTCGACGCCGCGCGCGGCCGCGACGTGCTCTTGTTCGCCGCCGGCGCCGGCATCACGCCGGTGCGCGCGCTCACGCAGTGGCTGCTCGCGCAACGCTGTCACGGCAAGCTCGCCCTCTTCTACGGCCAGCGCAGCGACCGCGACTTCGCCTACGTCCGCGAGCACGACCGCTGGCGCGCCGACGGCGTGCACCTCGTCTTGTGCGCCTCGCAGCCGTCGCCGAGCTGGACCGGCGCGCGCGGCTACGTCCAGACCGTCGCCGACGAGCTGCGGCTACACCACGTCGGCACCGACAACGCCGTCGCCTTCTTGTGCGGCATGCGCCCGATGGTCGACGATGTGCGCCGCGTGCTTCAGCAGTACGGCTTGCCGCCCGAGCGCGTCTTCCTCAACGTCTGACGCAGCGCCATCAGCAGCAGAAAGCCCACGAAAATCCACGACGAAGCCGCGCGCTCGCCGGCGACGCTGCAGCCCGAGCTGGCGGGCTTGGTGCCGGCGATGCAGAAGCCGGCGTCGTCGATCTCGCCGCAGTAGTAGCCGGTCGGACAGCTGTCCTCGCCCGACGCGCCGCACGCCTGCATGCAGTAGTCGGTCTTGCCGTCGCTGCCGCAGATCTGCGACGCGCAGTCGCGGTTGGTCGTGCAAGCGGCGCCGATCGCGCCCTGCGTCGTCGGCGGATCGACCGAGTTGACGTACTGATCGATGAACGCGCTGTAGGAGGCGAGGTTGGTGTCGACGGCGCCTTGCGACACCGTGCAGTTGGTGTCGCCGTACGACGTGACGCCGGCGATGACCTCTTTGCCGGCGACGTTCAGAAACCCGGGCCCGCCCGAGTCGCCTTCGCAGTCGTCGTTGGTCTTGCCGATGAGCGTGATGCCGACGTCGTTGACGGCGGTGACTTTGGCGCTGCCCATGCGCCGAATGCCGGCCGTGCTCGTGTCCGGCGGATCGCCGCCTTTGGTGACGCCGTAGCCGACGATGCGCGCCGTCTTGCCGACGTAGCTCTTGCCGAGGCTCGTGTGGTTGTACGAGAGCGGCGCGAGGCCGAGCGGCTGATTGAAGATGCCGACCGCGATGTCGTGCCCCTGCTTTTGAATCGCGGTGATGTCGTTGACGAACGCCGGATCGTAGTGCGTCTCGTCGACGGGGATGAAGTTGGCGTTGCCCGCGGTGTTGAAGTCGTCGAGCGGCATGATCGAGAACTGCGAGCCCGGCGCGACGGCATCGGGCGACACGCAGTGCGCCGCCGTGATGACGACGTGCGGTGAAATGACCTCGGCCGTGCAGATCGACGCGACGGTGGCGCCTTCGGCCTGCGCGTACCACATGACGACGCTGGTGTCGGTCGTGTCCGCGGTGCCGCCGACGATGGCCTCGGTCACGCCGGCAACGGGCGCGCCGGCGCTGCAAGCGGTCAGCGCGAGGCCGAGCCCGCACACGAGGCCGATACGCGTCATCGCCGTATCATATCGGCAATCGCCGCGACGATCGATGTGCGCGATGTAAGCGAGCGGCGAGAAGCGACGGGCGACTTAGAATTCGAAGGCGGCCGAGACACCGCCGCCTTGCGTGCTGAACACCGGCGACACGCGCAGCGTCTGCTTGATCACCGCCGCCGTCTGCCGTTCGCTCGCCTTGGCGTGCGCCGCCTGCCGATCGCCGACGATGAACGACACGACGCCCGATGCCGCCAGCGCGCCGGTCGCGATCCACAAGCCCGTCGTCGCGTTGGCGAAGTTGTTGCCGGTCGAGCAGTCGCTCTTGTACTTGCCGACGTTGCCGCTGACGGTGCCCGGCACATTGCAGCTCGGGTTCTTGTTGATGAACATCTGGCCGTTGGAGTCGCTGGCGGTGAGGCCGCGCAAGTCGTCGTGCGCTTTGCCTTCGTAATTGACGTAGGTGCGCCACGTGTAGATGGCGACGGCCGTGGTCACGAGCGCGCCACCGACGAGCGCCGCGCCCGCGATCTTGGCGGCGCGACCGGGATGGTCGCGCCGCGGCGCGACCGCCGGCAACATCGGCGTCGCCATCGGCACCGGCTCGGGCGGCGGCGGCTCGGCCTTGGCGACGACCGCCGGCGCTTCGGCCTCGAGCACCGCGTTCAGGTCCTGGTTCGCGCCCGGCCGCAGCTCGATCGTGCGCGTCGCCGACAGCCGCCCGCTCAGCGACAGCACGATCTGATGCGTCCCCGCCGACAGCTCGCGCAACGTCAGCGGCGTCTTGCCGTAGCCCGTGCCGTCGACGGTGACGAGCGCGCCCGTCGGATCGGTGGTCACCGTCAACGTCGGCTTGGTGTCGATCTCGACGAGCTGCGCGAACCACCTGCCGGCGACGATGTTGACCTGCCCAGCCGCGAGCTCGCGCTTGGTGGCGCTGTCGTTGACGAACTTCTCGACCGCCCCGCTGCGCACGTCCAGCAGCTTCAACGCCAATGAAAACGTAGCTTTCGGGCCCTTCTTGATGACGCCGTAGAGGAGCTTGTCGGCGCCGAGCGACTTGCCGGCCTGCGCCATACAGCCAGGCGCCTCGCCGTCGCAGTTGAAGATCATCTTGATCTCGATCAGATCTTTGCCTTGCACGACCCGCACGCCGCTCGTCGCTGCGGCGCGCTGGCGGAGCGCATCTGTCACCTGCTGCGCCAGCGCTTCGGGCACGTCCACCGTCTCCAGGCCGAGCACGGCGACGCCTACATCGGGCGCCGCGCCCGCGTTCCCGGCCAGGCCGAGCGCGAGCAACGCCCCGATTACGGATAGATAGCGACGCATTGCGCCGCATTATACACTAAGGCTGCAATGCGTCTGTCGATCTCCGCCAAGATCTTCGTCGGCTTCCTGGTCGTCCTCGCGACGTTTGGGGCCGTGGCGGCTTACGGCGCGGTGACGATGCGGCATCTCGGAGACGAGCTGCGTCTAGTCTCGCGCGGTTATCTCGACTTGCGGTTGCAGCTGTCCGAGCTTTACACGGCGCAGACCAACCTGCTGAAAGAGCTGGAGCAGCTGTCGAAAGAGGGTTCGCCGCGCGCGCGGCTCATCAAGCCCGACCTCGACGCCGCCCGCCGCGTGCGCCTCTTGAAGATCCCGCACACGCTCGAAGCCGTGCGCGCGCTCGAAGCGCTGCGCAGCTCGCCCGAGGAGCACGCGCTGCTCAACACCGTGCGCGGCCGCTTGTTGCGCGTGCAGAGCGAGTTTCAAGTCGACGAGGAGCTGTTCGACGAGTCGTTCGGTCCCATCGGCGATCTGTCGCTCCTGAACGGCGATCCGACGCGCTTGCAGCCGGTGCGCGACAAGCTGTGGCGACAAGAGGAGTCGATCCGCAAGCACCTGTCGAACTTGTCCTTGGAGCTCAAGCTGCGCTCGGAGCAGGCGTCGTTGCGGCTGGAGAAAGAGGAAGATCGCTCGGTCTGGCTGACGCTGCTCTTGGCCGTCATCGCCGTCGCCGTCGGGGTCGCCGTCATGTGGGTGGCGACGGCGACGCTGCGGCCGCTCAAGCGCCTGGCCGAGCGCGCGCGCGAGATCGCCCGCGGCGACTACAAGCAGCGGGTCGACGCGTCGTCGCCGGACGAGATCGGCGCGCTGGCCGCCGAGTTCAACGCCATGGCCGCGGCGCTCGACGAGCGCGAGCAGCGGCTCATTCGCTCCGAGCGCTTGGCGGCCGTCGGCAAGATCGCGGCGCAGATCACGCATGAAGTGCGCAATCCGCTGTCGTCGATCGGGCTCAACGCCGAGATGCTCGAAGAGGAGACGTCGGGCGAGGCCAAGCAGCTGGCGCGCGCCATCGTCAAAGAGGTCGATCGCCTGACCGAGATTACCGAACAATATTTACGCTTTGCGCGCTTGCCGCGGCCTAAGTTGGACCGCGAGGACGTGGCCGCGATCGCCGCTTCGCTGCTGGCGTTCTTGCGGCCGGAGCTGGAGAAGCGCGGCGTCGCCGTCGAAGCGCGGCTCGACGGCGCGCTGCCGGCGGTGGCGGCCGACGAGTCGCAGCTGCGGCAGGCGCTCTTGAACCTCATGCGCAACGCCGCCGAAGCCATGCCCGCCGGCGGCACGCTCGTCGTCGCTGCGCGCGCGATCGATCCGCGCACCGTCGAGCTCACCATCAGCGACAGCGGCGAAGGCATCGCGGCCGAGAATCTGCCGAAGATCTTCGACCCGTTCTTCTCGACGAAGGAGGGCGGCACCGGCCTCGGCTTGGCGTTGACGCAGCAGATCATCGTCGAGCACGGCGGCCGCATCGAAGTCGTCAGCGAGCCCGGCCGCGGCACGACGTTCGTCGTTCGCCTCGTCGTCGCCGGTCCGATGGCTCCGACCGCACCCAACGCGCAAGTCGCCTGAGCACTCCGAGCAGAATGTCGGAGCGATTTGCGTAGTCCGCGCGCGCTGCTAAAGTGGCGCCGTGGCTCAGTCGGAACCCGATCTGCCGCGCATCGTGCGCGTCCTGCTCGTCGAGGACAATCCGCACGTCGCCGAGCTCATCACCGACGGCCTCGACGGCGCCGCGCGGCGCGACTTGGGCGGCCGCGTCGCCTTCATCTTCGACGTCGTCGGCGACGGCCAAATGGCGCTCGAGCGGCTCGCCGAAGTGGATCCCGATCTCATCATCCTCGACGTCTACATGCCGGTGATGGACGGCTCGGCGTTCCTGCGTTTCTTGCGCGCGCGGCCGCGTCACGCCTCGACGCCGGTCATCGCGCTGTCGGCGGGCGGCCCGTCGGCGCGCGACGCCGCGATGGCCGCCGGCGCCGACGTCTTCCTCGACAAGCCGCTCCGGCTCAACGAGGTGCTGGGCGCGGCGGTGCGGCTGCTTTCTGTCGCAATGCCGTGAGCGCCGCTTCCTGCGCTTCGTTCGGCGCGCAGGCCAAGCCCAGCTCGATCTCGCTCTTCGCTTCGGCCGCGCGTCCCAGCTGCTGCAGCGCCCGCGCCCGCGCCACGTGCACGTCGACGTCATAAGGCGCGATATTTTGCGCCAGCGTCGAGGCGCGCACGACGTCGGCCCAACGGCCCAGCTTGTCGTAATGCTCGACGAGCGCCTTCGGAATCGACGCGTCCATCACGTCCAGCTGCGCCGCCGTCTCCCATTCGCGCAAGGCCGCCGCTTCGTCCGTCTTCAACAGCGCTTTGCCTAATCCGACATACGGCTCGGCGGCGTCGGGATCGAACTGCTTGGCCAACGCCAGCTGCTTCTTGGCCTCCTCGAGGTTGCCTTCGTCGACGGCCAGCTTGCCGAGCAGATAGCGCGCGTCGTAGCCGTCGCCGTGGCCGAGGTCGATGAGCGAGTCGAGCATCGAATGCGCCATCGCCCGATCTTTGCGCGCCATCGCCAAATGCGCCGCCGCCAACGCCAGCTCGCGCGGCTTGGTGAGCGACTTGCCGTCGCGCGCCTGGGCCACGAGATCGTGCAGGCTGTCGATGAGCTTCTGCGCCGCCTCGCCTTGTCCCGCCGTCACCAACGCCAGCGCCATCAAGCCTTTGGCGCGCGCGTCGTCGGGATGCGCGGCCAGCTGGTCGCGCAGCGCTTCGATGTCGGAGAAGTCGCTCGGCCGCACGAAGAACTCGCCTTCGTAGGGCTTGAGCCGCGCGCGCAGATCGGCCTCGAACGCCGCGTCGTAGGCTTTGACGTCGAGCCCCGTGATCGCCGGGATGACGTCGGCCGAATCCTTGCCTTGCGCGAACAGCGTCAGCGCTTTGGGCACCACCGCAAAACCCCAGCGACGCACGAGAAACATCACCTCCTCGGCCGCTTGATGGTAGGTCACGACCATGTGCGAGACGTCGCGGGCGCGCGTGAAACCGGCATTCAAGTCGCCGACCGACAGCAGCTTGCCGTCGCTGAGCGCGCGATAGAGCTCGGCGTGCGTGCGTCGCGTCCAGGTCGGGTCGACGCGCGCCGTCTCGTACTCCGACAGCCCTTCGGTGAACCAGCGCGGCACGCGCGCGCGCGACATTTGTATGGAAAACACGTGCGCGACTTCGTGCCAGAGCATCATGCCCCAGTTGAAGTTGGCCTTCATCGGCGACAGCGCCGTCACGACTTTGCCGAAGGTGACGCCGAGCGGCTCGATGCCCGGCAGCCCGACCGTGCGCACCGAAAAATGCTCGGGATCGGCGAACAGCTCGATCGTCAGCGGACCTTGCGGCGTAAATCCATAGCGCGCCACCAGCTCCTTGTATTCGCGCGTCACCATCGGCGTCACGTAATGCAAGAGCGGCAGCTCTTCCTTCTTGCTCACGCGAAAACGAAACGGGGTCCCTTCGACGGTCACGTACTGCTTGGCGATGATGTCGTCGTAGAGGTTGAGCAAGTTGTAGGTGCGGACGTTGTAAGGATCGCGCTTCCACGCTTCGCGCAGCGACTCGAGGCCTTTGGCGTCGTCGCCGAGCCGCAGCCAGTTCGTGCCGATCGCCGCCAGCGCCACCCACGACTTCGGCTCCAGCTTCAGCGCTTCGGCCTCCATCTGGTTGGCTTCGTCGTAGCGATGCTCCTTGACCAGGAACTCGGCGACGCCGTGAAAGAATTCCCAGGCGCGCGGGTTCACCTTCAGCACGCGATCGCGCTCGGCCGCGTACGCGCGCGGGTCGTCGCGCAAGTAGCGCACCGCGGCGACGAGCGTACGCGCCCGTAATTCGTCGGGATTGAAGGCGAGCACCTTCTGCGCCGCGGCCACGGCTTCGGGCCAGCGCTCGTCGTCGACGAGCTTCTCGGCGCGCAAGTCGAGCGCGGTCACGTTCTTCGGATCGGCTTGCAGCGCCGCCGTCAGCTCTTTGTCGGCGGCGGCGATGTCGTTCTGCTCCATCTTCACGCGCGCCATCAACGCGTGCGCTTCGGCGTCGTGCGGCAACACTTTGAGCGCCTCTTGCAGCGACACTTCGGCGTGTCCGGCGTCGTATTTCTCGAGGAACAGCGCCGCCCACGCGATGTTGGCGCGCGCGCCGTCGGCGCCTTTCGGGTCGGCGTCGACGGCGTCGCGGAACGTGTCGTTGGCGTCCGACCAGCCGCCGAGATAGCGCGCCGCTTCGGCGACGTACGTGAGGTCGCGCGCCGACTTGTGATCGAGCGTGTTGGCCTCGTAATCGTCGTAAAAGCGGTTCCAGACGGCGCGCTCGGCGTCGCGCTGGCCGGTGGCGCGATAGACGAGCCCGAGCTGCCGCCGGGCCGCGAACGCCTTCGGATCCTTCTTCACGACCGGCTCGAGCAGCGCCTGCGCCTCGGCAAAACGGCCGCTCTTGCGCAGCCGCTCACCGTCGGCAGCGGCGTCCGCGTGCGCGGTCGTCGTAAACGCTAGGAGCACAAGGGGTACGAGCGGTCGCCACATGCCGGTGTTATGATCTAGCAATGGCCACCCCAGCGGACAAGCAATCCTCGGTCGCCGCCGCATATGACACGTTCGACGACTACCTGAAGCTCACGATCCAAGAGTACTACGAGCGGGGGTGGAAGAATCGGCGCGCCAACTTCATCGCGCTCTTGGTCGCGTCGGGACAGATGACGTCCGTCGCCAAAGACGCGGTCGCCGGCGACAAAGGGCTGCGCAACGTCGCCGTCGGCGCGGCGTCGGCCGTGGCGCTGCGTTTCGCGCTGCGTTGGGCGCTGGGCGGGCCGCTCGGCATCCTCATCACGGCCGCGACCGGCGCGTCGCTCGTCGCCTTCTTGATCCGCAATCAGAAGGAAATCTCGCAGAAGATCGGTCGCTTCCGCGAGCGCATCGCCGAGGAAAAGAAGAAGTTCGAGGAGATTCAGTCGGGTTATCGCGCCAACCGTTATGACGCGCGCGAACGCAACCTGATGGTCGACGGTCAGCTCAAGCGCTTCCTGAGCGATCTCGACGAAGCGTAAGAAGCAGCACTCGCCGCGCCCACGCATTGCGCCTACAATGATCGTGTGGCGGGACTATTCGCCTTCGCGTTTTTGGTGGTGGCAGCGATCATCGCCTTCGGCGGCACCGGCATGGCGCTCGGGGGCGATCGTGTCCGCGATCGGCTGCTGGCGCGGCGCGGCTTGCGCTACCAGTGGACCGTCCGCGTCGCCGACGTCGGCGACGGCTGCGACGTCAAGCTCGAAGGCGCCGCCGTTCCCGTCGACGGGCGCGGCTTGGAGGCGCCTTTCTCGCGCCGGCGCTGCGTCGCCTACGAGCTGACGCTGTTCGACCTCGACGGCGTGCGGCCGACGTTGCTGGCGCGCGAGGTCGTCGCCTGCCCGTTCCTCCTGCGCGACGACAGCGGCACCGCGTACATCCTGCCGACGACGGCGCGCATCGGCATCCAGCCCGACAAGCAGTGGCGCTACGATCCGATTCGGCCGACGACGGCGCGCGTGGCCGCGCTGCTCGCCCGTCACGACGTCGCGGCGCGCGCGCAGGGCCGCACGCTGCTCGTCTGCGAAGGCGTGCTCGAGGTCGGCGTCGTCGTCGCGGTGTCGGGCCACGCGACGCAGGAGCTGGATCCGACGGCGCCGGCGCTCTATCGCACGGCGAGCACGCGCCCGCGGCTGACGGGCAGCGATTCGGCGCCGCTCCTGCTCGCGGCGTCGTCCGAAATCTGACCGGGTCCGACGACCTGCGTGCCGGTGTGTTAAAATCGGCAGACACATGGAATTCGATTACGACGTCATCGTCGCTGGCGGCGGCCCCGCCGGCTCGTCGACGGCCAACTTCCTGCGCCAACGCCATCGCTCGGTCCTCGTCCTCGAACGCGAGGCGTTCCCGCGCTTTCACATCGGCGAGTCGATGCTGCCCTTCTCCAACGACATCTGGCGCGAGCTCGGTGTCTTCGAGCAGATCGATCGGCAGTACATCCACAAGCCGGGCGCCAAATTCATCCACGAAGAGACCGGCCACGAGTTCACCTACTACTTCGACAACGCCATTCGCGCCGGCAATCCTTACGCCTATCAGGTCAAGCGCGCCGACTTCGACAAGATGCTGCTCGATCACGCCGCGTCGCTCGGCGCCGTCGTCCGCGAGCGACACGCAAGTCGCCGACGTCGACTTCGCTGCCGACGGCGTAACCGTGCGCGCCGTCGGCCCCGACGGCCAGCGCTACGACGTGCGCGCGCCGCATATTCGTCGACGCCACCGGCCGTGACGCGCTCATCGCCGGCCGGCGCCAGCTCAAGGTCGCCGACGGCGTCATCACGACGAACGCCGCCGTGCACACGATGTTCCGCAACGTCGATCGCTCGCAAGGCGCCGACGAAGGCAACATCATTATCGGCCTCTTCGACGGCGGCTGGTGGTGGATGATCCCGTTCAACGACGGCGACACCTCGGTCGGCATCGTCTTCGAGAAGTCGTTCTCCAAAGCGCAGCGCGGCGCCTCGGCCGAGCAGATGATGCTGGACACCATCGCGCAGCTGCCTAATTTGCGTCGCTATTTGTCGTCGGCCGAGCGGCTCATTCCCGTCGGCGCGCAGGGCAACTGGAGCTATCGCTCGACGCAGTTTTTCGGCGAGCGGCTGCTCATGGTCGGCGACGCGGCGGCGTTCGTCGACCCGCTGTTTTCGACGGGCGTGCTCTTCGCCGTGCACGGCGCCAAGTTCGCCGCCGCGCACATCGATCGCGCGCTCGGCGACGGCGACTTCTCGGCGGCGAGCTTCCAGCCGTACCAAGACGAGTGCGTGCGCGGCATGGACCTCTTCAAAGGGCTGGTGCACGAGTTCTATTCGCAGAACCTGCGCAGCGTGCTCTTGGCCTCGGCGCGCAATCCGACGATCTGCTCGGTCATCACGTCGCTCTTGGCCGGCGACGTCTACAAGCCGGCGCTGTGGCAGTCGATGGTGCGCAACCAGGGCTTCTCCAATCGCACCGAAGTTGGCGAGATACCTCACGTTCGCTCCAGCCGACAAGTGAAGGCCGACAAGCTCGCTTGACACTCGTTTTCCTTTAGTCACGAACAGTTGAACGATCGCGGTCGGACCGCGTGACCATGCTCACTTGACGTACACGTCGCCGCGGGCCTAACTTGGCGCGTCATGTCGTTGATTGGCCGCCGTATCGGCAATTACGAGATCAAGGCCAAGATAGGCGAAGGCGGCATGGGTGCCGTCTACCTCGGCGAGCACCCGCTCATCGGCAAGAAGGTCGCGATCAAAGTGCTCCTCGAGGAGCTCGCGTCCAAAGAAGACATCGTCGCGCGCTTCTTCAACGAAGCCAAAGCGGTCAACGACATCGGCCACACCAACATCGTCGACGTCGTCGACTTCGGCAAAACGACGGGCGAGCGCGGCGAAGCGATCGTCTACTTCATCATGGAGTTCCTCGAGGGCGATTCGCTCACGGCGCGCATCCATGGTCAGCCGATGCTGTTCAAGGACACGCTGCACATCTTGTCGCAGTGCACGTCGGCGTTGGCCGCGTCGCACGCCAAAGGCGTCGTCCATCGCGATCTCAAGCCCGACAACATCTTCCTCGTCACGCGCGGCGGTGATCGCAGCTTCACCAAGCTGCTCGATTTCGGCATCGCCAAGCTGACCGGCGACGGCGTCTCGCAGTCGAACAAGACGCGCACCGGCCTCGTCATCGGCACGCCCACGTACATGAGCCCCGAGCAGTGTGAAGGCAAAGGGCACATCGATCATCGCAGCGACGTCTACTCGCTCGGCATCGTCATGTACGAGATGTTGACCGGCGTCGTGCCCTTCGTCGGCGAAGGCTTCGGCGAGATCTTGGTCGCGCACCTGACGAAGCAGCCGATGCCGCCGTCGCAGGTGAACCCGCGCGTCTCGCCCGAGCTGGAAGCGATCGTGCTCCACGCGATCGAAAAAGATCGCAACCGCCGCTTCCAGGACATGAACGAGTTCTTAGTCGCGCTGAGCGATCCGGAAGCGCACGCGCGGCAGTGGCGGGGTTTGCCGGCGGCGGCGCCGACGCTGCAGCGGCCAGCCGACGCCTACGACGGACGCCGCGGGCCGACGTCGACGTCGGGGCCGGCGCGCGCGACGACGCTGGAAGGCGCGGCCGCCGAGGTCACGCGTTCGCCGTCGCCGCGTCGTTCCGGGCGGGCGCCGCTGTTGGCCGCGCTCGCCGTCGTCGCCATCGCGATCGGCGCCGGCGTCGTCGGCTTCACGAAGCTCGGCAGTCACGACGTGACGTCGGGCGCGAAGCCGCCGCTGCAGCCGCAAATACCGACGCCGCCGCAACCGGCGGAGATCTCGATCACGTTGTCGAGCGATCCGCCGGGCGCGCGCGTGCAGCGCGCCGATCGCGCCGAAGCGGAGACGCAGCGCACGCCGATCACGTTCAAGCTGCATCGCGGCGATCCGTCGTTCGACGTGCAGCTGCGGCTCGACGGCTTTGCCGCGCAAACGCGGACGGTCACGACGGAGAACTCGGCGCGACTGCTCGTCACGCTGTCGCCGGTGGCGACGGTGACGCCGGTCGCCGCGCTGCCGGAAAAGGCGCCGGCGAACGCCACGAAGGACGCGCACGTCAAGGCGCCGTCACATCATGTTTCGACGCATTCCTCGTCGCCGAAGCCGCCGAAGAAGGCGAGCGAGACGCCGGCGCATCCGAGCCTCGATGATGAGGACATGCGAATCATTCCGCCCGACTTCAAGTGACGCTGGAAGTGGGCACTTCGTCTTGAACTACAATGCAGCGCGAGTTACACTGAATCGCTCGGCTTTTATGCCGCGGGTGGGACGGCCATGTCGCTGATCGGCAAGAATATCGGTAATTACCTGATCAAGGCGAAGCTGGGCGAGGGCGGCATGGGCACCGTCTACCTCGGCGAGCATCCGTTGATCGGAAAGCGCGTCGCCGTCAAGGTGTTGCTCGAGGAGCTGGCGTCGAAGGAAGACATCGTCGCCCGCTTCTTCAACGAGGCCAAAGCCGTCAACGACATCGGTCACGCCAACATCGTCGACATCGTCGACTTCGGCAAAACCAAGAACGACATCGGGCAGGACGTCGTCTACTTCATCATGGAGTTCCTCGACGGCGAGGCGCTCGCGGCACGGCTCCGGCGCACGGGCCTGACGTTCAAAGAGACGATGCACGTGATGGAGCAGTGCTGCTCGGCGCTCACGGCGTCGCACGCCAAGGGCATCGTCCATCGCGACTTGAAGCCCGAGAACATCTATCTGTGCCCGCGCGGCAACGACAAGAACTTCATCAAGCTGCTCGACTTCGGCATCGCCAAGCTCACCGGCGACGGCGGGCAGTCGCACAAGACGCGCACCGGTCTCGTCATCGGCACGCCGACGTACATGAGCCCCGAGCAGTGCGAAGGCAAGGGCCTCATCGACCACCGCAGCGACGTCTACTCGCTCGGCATCGTCATGTACGAGCTGCTCACCGGCGTCGTGCCGTTCCCGGGCGAAGGCTTCGGCGAGATCTTGGTCGCGCACTTGACGAAGCAGCCGGCGCCGCCGTCGACGGTCAATCCCGACGTGTCGCCGCAGCTGGAAGCGATCGTCATGCATTCGATCGAGAAAGATCGCAATCGCCGCTTCCAGAACATGGAAGAGTTCGCGGCGGCGATCGCCGATCCGGACGCGCATCTAGCGTATTACCAGGGCATGCCGGGGGCGATTCCGGTGGGCTCGGCGGCGCAGTCGCACTCGGGCGGCACGATGATGCTGCCCGACGGTGGCGGCGTTCGTCAGACGGGCATGCAGCGGCCCATCACCGGCCAGCGCGGCCCGACGACGCAGACCGGTCCGACGCCGACGACGCTCTCGGGCGCCGCCTCGGAGTCGATGAACGAAGTGCCGCGCAAGAGCCGCATGCCGCTGTTCGCGGCCATCGGCGCGGTCGTGTTGGTCGGCGGCATCGTCGGCGTGGTCGCGATGAAGAAGCCGTCGAGCGACGTCGGGACCGCGTCGCAAGGCAGCGGCGACAAGCCGCCGGTCGTGCAGGACGAGATCCTGACGATCACCGTCAACAGCGATCCGACCGGCGCCAAAGTCACGCGCGGCGACACGAACGAGAGCGGCGCGACGCCGTTCGCCATGAAGGTCAAGAAGGGCGGCGAGGCCTTCGACATCCTCGTCAAGCTCGACGGCTACAAGACGCAGACGCGGCAGATCAACACCGATCGCAGCTCGGCCATCGTCGTGCCGCTCGAGAAGGCGGAAGCGCCGGTCGTGCAGCAGGCGGTGAACGTGCCGACGCCGACGACGCCTGCGGTCGTGCCGGCCGTCGACAAGCCGGAAAAGGACAAGCACCATCATCACTCGGGCTCGTCGACGGCGAAGACGGACAAGAGCGGCGACGCGAAGGTGGCCGACAAAGAGACGACCAAGCCGGCGAGCTCGGGCAAGAAGGACGAGAGCGACGACATGAAGCTGCTGCAGCCCAAGTTCTAGTCGCCGTAAGCGTTACGTCAGCCGAGTCGCCCGCCTAGCCAGCTTCGTCCCAACACCCGCTCGAAGAACCAGAACGTCGACAGCAGCAGCAGGATGACGCTGCCGCCGCGACGCACGCGCTCCGCCAGGCCCAGCCGCGGCACCAGCCACAACAAGAGCGGCGCCACCGCGGCCACGACGCACAATTGACCCAGCTCGACGCCGACGTTGAAGCTGACCAGCGACGGGACGACGCCCGACGGCGGCAGCCCGATCTCCTGCAGCACCGAGGCGAAGCCGAAGCCGTGGATGAGCCCGAAGCAAAACGTCAGCAGCCAGCGGCGGCGCGGCTCGGGCACGACGAGGTTCTCGACGGCGACGTAGGCGATGCTCAGCGCGATGGCCGGCTCGACGATGTGGCTCGGCAGCCGCACGATGCCGAGGCCGGCGCAGATGAGCGTGACCGAATGGGCGACGGTGAACGCGGTGACGATGCCGAGCGTGTAGCGCGCGCCGCGCTTGAGCCCGCGCGCCGCGGCGACGAGCATGAGGCCGAACAGGAACGACAGGTGATCGTAGCCGGTGAAGATGTGCTCCATGCCGAGCACGAGGTAGTCGCGCAGGTGATCGACGAGCGTCACCGGCCGATCGAGCTTCAGCGTGTTGGCGGCGCCGCGAAAGACGTGCTGCCGCTCGGGCTGTCCCGGCAGCGTGACGCGCGCCAGCCCTTGGTGCATGGGATCGATGTCGAAGAAGAGGTCGTATTCGATCGTCAGATCGGCGGCCGTGCGCTTGCAACGATAGTCGACGTCGGTGACGGCGAAGAAGCCGTCCGATTTGTCGGCGAACGAGAGCGCGCGCGTCACCGGCGGGCAGTCGGCTTCGCCGTTGCGGACGTGGACGTGGCTGGCGGCGTAGTCGAGCAGCGTGGCCTGCG
This sequence comes from uncultured delta proteobacterium, assembly GCA_963785725.1. Taxonomy (GTDB): domain Bacteria; phylum Myxococcota_A; class Polyangia; order Palsa-1104; family Palsa-1104; genus JAQBQH01. Next base: position 313,009 of record CAWAWS010000014.1, read on the forward strand.
CGGCGGTCGCTTCGGCGCGCGTGACCGGCCGTTCGCGCGCGATCCCGACGGCCGGCGCCAGATCGCGATCGGCGATCTGCAGCGTCACCCGCGCGTCATGTCCGGCGACGGCGATCTCGACGTAGGTGAGGCTCGACGTGTGCGCCTCGGCGACCCCGCAGACGAGGAGCACGAGCGCAGCGGGAGCGCGGCGCATCGGGAAATTCGTGACTAGTTTCGCATCGAAGCGGCGGCGGCGTACTCTTGCGCCCGCTGCACGATCACGCGCGGATCGACGTCGAGCTGGATGCCGAGCACCTGCGTGACCAGGAAGTAGATCGCGCCCACCGCCAAGATCAGCGTGATGAACGCGCCCATCGCGATGGCGGTGAACAGGCCGAGGCCGGCGATGGTGGCGCTGGCGAGGATGAGGCGCGTGCCGGCGGAGCGTTGGCTGACCATGGTCGGCGTGAAGATCTGCATCACGTCGCTGCCGCTGGTCTTTTCGCCTAACTGACCGAGCAGGCGCCGCAGAAACGTCAAGGGCGAACGCATAGGATCATCCTAACCGATTCGGCGCCTTGACGCACGTCGAGGTCGAGATTAGCTTACGCGGAAGTCCGTATGCAGGTCGAGAAGCGCGATTACTACGAAGTGCTCGGTTTGCAGCGCGGCTGCGAAGTGAGCGAAATCAAAAAGTCCTACCGACGGTTGGCGATGGACCATCATCCCGACCGCAATCCCGGCGATCACGCGGCCGAAGAGCGGTTCAAGGAGCTGGCGGAGGCCTACCAGATCCTGTCCGATCCCGAGCGACGCGAGCTCTACGATCGTTACGGCCACGCGGGTCCGCAGCGGCAGTCGGGCTTCCAAGGCTTCAGCGGCGTCGAGGATATCCTGTCGCAGTTCGCCGACTTCTTTGGCGGCGGTGGCGGGGGTCGCCGTGGTCCGCGCGTCGAGCAGGGCGACGACCTGCAGGAAGAGCTGACCATCTCGTTCCGCGAGGCGGCCAAAGGCGCCCAGAAGACCTTCGATCTGACGCGGCTCGTGCATTGCGCCACCTGCCACGGCTCGGGCGCGAAGGCAGGCTCGCATCCGACGTCGTGCGGCACGTGCGGCGGTCGCGGCCAGGTCGCGCACAATCAGGGCATCTTCATGATCGCGACCACGTGCCCGACCTGTCGGGGTCGCGGCAGCGTCGTCAAAGACAAGTGCGGCGAGTGCAAGGGCGGCGGCGTCGAGCGCAAGAAGGAGTCGGTCACCGTCAACGTGCCGCCGGGCATCGACGAGGGCCAGACGCTGCGCGTGCCGGGCAAAGGCCAGGCCGGTCCGTCGGGCGGTCCGCCGGGACATTTGTACGTCACCTTCCACGTCGAGCCGGATGCGCGCTTCGAGCGTGAAGGCGACAATTTGTATACCGAAGTGCCGTTGACGTTCGCGCAGGCGACGCTGGGCACGCGCGTGTCGGTGCCGACGATCGACGAAGCCGTCGAGCTCGAGGTGCCGGCGGGAACGCAGCCGGGCACGATTCGCGTGCTGCGCGGCCGCGGCATGCCGAACGTGCACGGGCGCGGCGTCGGCGACTTGGCGGTGCGGCTGACGGTCGCGGTGCCGAAGAAGCTCAATGCCGAGCAGCGGGCGCTGATCGAGCAGCTGGCGAGCGTGCTCGATCCGGCGGAGACGACGGTCGCGGCCAGCGCCGGCAACGACGAGGATGAAGGCTTCTCGCTGTTTCGGCGGAAGAAGAAGAAGCGGTAGTCGCGGCGGCGCGCGCCGCCAGGCTAAGTAAACGGTCGGTTACTTATGGGCCGGCCGCGGCGGCGTCGGCAGCGGGAGCGGCGGAATGCGCGTCTCCGTCGTGCCGTACAGCCACGAGTAGGCGAAATACGTCCCCAACACGCGCTTCGTATAGCCGCGCGTCTCGTCGTAGGGAATGGCCTCGACGAACTCGTCCAGCGTCAGCCCGGCCCGCTCCGGATCGCGCAGCCACTTGTTGACGGCGCCTTCGCCCGCGTTGTAACCGGCGATGGCCAGCGCCGCGTTGCCGCCGTAGGCGCCCCACAGCTGCCCGAGCTCGCGCGCGCCGATGGTCACGTTGATCGCCGGATCGCGCAGCGACTTGGGATCGTGCGGCAGGCCGTTGGCGAAGCGCGCCGCCGGTGCCGCCGTCAGCTGCGTGAGGCCGACCGCGTTGGCGAACGACTCCATCAGCGGATCGAACGCCGACTCCTCGCGCACGATCGACATCTCCAGCGTCGCCGGCTGCCCGGTCAGGGCCGTGTTCTTCTCGATGAGCTCGCGAAACGCGCGCGGATAGCTGAGCAGCCAGCGCTTCTTGTTCGCGCCCACCGGCCATTCGCGCTCGTAGGCCGTCAACACGTGCCGCGGGATGAAGTGCGAGATCGAATATTCGCCGGCGCGATCGTAGAGCACCGCTGCCAGCCACAGCAGATCTTCCTGATCTTCGTCGGCGTTCTCGAGCGGCGCGCGCTTCTTGGGCACGTCGATGCCGGCCAGCGCCAGCTCGCGCTTGGCCTCGGCGCCGAGGCCGAGGCGCGCCAGCTCGACGCCGCGGCGAAACGCCGGCTCGCCGAAGAGCGCGCGCGAACGGAAGCGCCAGTCGCTGCCTTCGCCGTCGCCGCGCGGCGGATCTTTCGTCAGCTCGGCGACGAGCGCGTCGGCCGCCTGCGGCCACTTCTCGCGCAGCCGATTGAACGACTGCAGCGCGTAATACGACAGCGGATACTCGCGAATCGCACGCGCATAGAGCTCGGCGGCGCCGGTCGCGTCATTGCTCTTGTCGGCGACGCGGGCGAGCCAATAGAGCGTCCGGCCCGCTTCCCACCAGCCCTCTTCGCGCGGCAGCTTTTGCAGCTCGTCGGACAGCCACTTCTTGGCGCCTTCGAGATCGCCTTTGCGCCACGCGCGAAACGCCAGTCGCCATAAGGCTTCGCCGCGCTGGTCACCGTTGGCGAACGCCGCCGGCAGACCCGACAGCAGCTCGGCCGCCTTGGCGTCCTCCTTCAGCGTGTCATAGAGCTCGGCCTCGCGCAGTCGCGCGTCGTCGGCGTAGCTGTGCAGCGGATGCTCGCGCCAAACCCGCTCCAGCAGCGCCGCCGCTTTGTGCGTCGCCGCCACGTCGTCCGTGCCTTTTTGTCCCCAGCTGCGCCCGGCTTGGTAGAGCGCCTTGACCGTCAGATCTTCGTCCTTCGCCTTTTGACAGGCTTCGACGGCCGCATCGAACAGCGGCGCCGAACGCCAACGCTGCCGCGCCTTGAACGCGCTCTGCGCCTCGTGGAACGACGAAATACAGCCCAGCTTGTCGTCGGCTCCGGGCGCGGCGCGCACTTTTTTCCACTCGGCCTCGGCCTCGGCGTTGCGCATGGCGTCGAACAGCACCATCGCCCGTCGCGCCAGCTCGTCGGCGGTGAACTGCGGATTGGGCCCGAGGTGAGCTGCCGCCTGCTTGCCCCACGTATCGGCCGGCGAGTCGAGATAGAGCGTGCGCCATTCGATCTTGGCCGCGTCGTGATCGCCGATGATGTCGAGCGCCTCGGCCAGCCGCGAACGCGCTTCGGGCGCGCGCCAACCGTCGGGATACTCCTTCAAATAGCCGCGATATTCGGTCGCGGCCTCGGCGTTGTGCCCGCTCAGCCGCTCGGCTTCGCCGCGGAGGAACCGCGCTTCGCCATCGAGCGCGCTCTCCGACGGAATTCTTTTGGCGCGATCGAGCGCCTGAGCTGCCTGTTGCGCCTGCAAATAGGCGCGCGCCGCGAACAGCCGCTCGTAGTCGATGAGCAGCGGATAGGTCTTCACCAGCGAATCGAAGTGCTGCGCGGCGTCGTTGAAATGCCCGGCCTTCAATTCCGCGTAAGCGAGCAGAAACGTCGCCTGCTTCAGATCTTTGGCGCGCGGATGCGACTTTACATAGGCGTAGAAGGCTTGGGCCGCTTTGGGCCACTCCTCGAGCCGCAGCGCCGCCGCGCCTGCGGCCGCGCCACCGTCGGTAAAGTAGGGCACGGCCGAGGTCGGATCGAAGGCCACGGGCTTGCCTTCCGCCGCCACGGCTGCGCGCGCAATGTAAAGAGATGCAACCAGGACGCAGGCCGAGCGGTCGATCCGCACGTGTACGAGGCTAACAGCGCGCGACCGACGCAGCAATCATTGGCTCGGCCATTGCTGTCATGACGATCGTGGCTCGTACGTCGTCGTTGCTCCTGTTTGTCATTTTGTCGGCCTTTTCGCCGCGCGCCGAAGCGGACTCAGTCGAGCTGCAGGGCGTCGACGCGCGCGGCAACGCGTTCGACCTGGCGACGCTGCGCGGCAGCGTCGTCGCCATCACCTTCGTCAGCCGCTACACGCAGGACGAAGCCATGCGCATACACGACATCCTCGGTGCACACGCCGACGTGAAGGTCGTCTCTATCGTCGATTTCGTCGGCATTCCCGAGCTCGTGTTCGACTTCGTGCGCCGCAAAGTGGCCGAGGCCGACGGACGCGTGCAGCACTTGTGCGACGAGCACGGCGAGCTCGGCCGCCGCTTCAACACGCAGCCCGACAAGCGCGTCGACATCCTCGTCATTGGGCGCGACGGCGGCTTGCGCGGCCGCTTTGTTGGGCTGGCGCAGCTGGAAGGTGCGCGGCGGCTCATCGAGGCGGCGCGGGTGCAGGCTTCGCGATAGCGCTCCGCTGGGATGTGCTGCGCGCGGCTGCGCTGCGCGCGTCAAGGCTCCGCTGGGATCATCGCTGCGCGGCTTTTGCGCTGGGGGCGCGATAGGGACGCCGTGAGGTTACGAGAGCGCGGGTTGGATGGGGAGGTCACGCACTTGGAGTGCGACGTCCGCGGCCGGAAGCGGTGCGACGAGTTGGGATCAGCGGGGGATGGGTGGCGACGGGGTGCCGGCGCTGATGACTCGGTTGCGGCCTTGGCGCTTGGCTTGGTAGAGCGCGTCGTCGGCGGCGCCGATCAGCTCCTGCGGCTCGCGCATGTTGTGGACCGCGGCGACGCCGACGGACACGGTCACGCGGATCGGGGTCTCGGCGTAGACGAACTGCTGCAGATCGACGCAGCGACGAATGCGCTCGCCGAACGCCAGCGCGCCCGTCAGGTCGATGCCGCGGCAGATGACGACGAACTCCTCGCCGCCGTAGCGCGCGAAGACGTCCTCCTGCCGAATCGTCTCTTGCACGACGGTCGAGAGCGTCGCCAACGCGTAGTCGCCGGCGAGGTGGCCGTGCGAATCGTTGATGCGCTTGAAGTAGTCGATGTCGAACATGATGAGCGACAAGGGCGTGCGGTGACGGACCGCGAACGCGAACTCGCTCTCCAGCCGATCCATGAAGTATTTCTTGTTGAAGATCTTGGTCAGGCCGTCGCGCAGCGCCGACTCGTACATTTGCCGCTGAAAGCTCTCGTCGAGCGAGTCGTGGAACGTGAATTTCAAGATCGTGGTCGAGCCGACCTGGATCTTGTCGCCGTCGCTGAGCTGATGCGTGGCCACGCGATCGCCGTTGCAATAGGTGCCGTTGGTCGAGCCCAAGTCGCGAATGAGGATGTGGCCGTCCTCGTGTGAGATCTCGGCGTGGCGGCGCGAAATGCCCTCGTCGATGACCTGGATGTCGGCCTGCTGGCCGCGTCCGATGATCGTCTTCTCGGCGGTGATCTTGTACATCTCACCGACGGAAGAGCCGGCGAGCACGATCAAATACGCGCGATCGCGATCCTGGGCCGCTGGACGCTCGAGCTCGTCCTTGGCCGAGACCTTAGTCTCGTCGTCCCAGTCGGTGGGCACCGCAAGATCCTAGCATCATGGTGAAAGCTCACGCAACCGTGACAGAAGTCGTTGCGTATCAATCGGCTTTACAAAGTAGTCAGCCGCGCCGCAGCTCAGCCCGTTCTCGATGTCCGAAGGTGCCGACCGTCCGCTGATGAAGACGACCGGAATGTTGGCGTAATTCTGGTTCGCCTTCATCGCGCGGCACAGCTCGAAGCCGTTGATCCACGACATGGCGATGTCGAGCAGGATGACGTCGGGACGATCGACCTCCAAGAGCGACAACAGCCGCAATCCGGAGGGCGCCAACGCCACGTGCCAGCCGCTCTTCTCTAAGATCTGCTGCAGACGCTCCCGCGTGTCCCGGTCGTCGTCGACGATGACCACCCGTTTGGGCGGCTCTCGCTCAACGAGGGCCACGGTCCGGTTCCCCGCCGCCACCACCCCCGCCAAACGGGACTGCCTGATCGGCCCCGCTGTCATCCTTCATCAGAATCTCGACGCGCTGCTCGGCCGCATCCAAGATGCGCGCGCCGGAGCGGGAGAGCTTGACGCCGTCTTCGAAGGCGGCCAGCGACTGTTCGAGCGATAAATTACCGCCCTCGAGCCGCTCGACGATGGAGCGCAGCTGCGCCAAAACCTGGTCGAATCCCGGCTCGTTCTCCGTCGCTGGCGCTTCCTGCGGTACAGCCATCACTCCCCCCGGTACATTTATCGTGCGCTGCGGCACGCGGCAGGTCAATGGGCAAATCCCTTGACACGGTGCGCCTCTCGATCCCGAATGATGGCGTGAGCAGCCATCCGCAGCTTAACGCGACCGAGGTCGCCAAGCTGCGCGCCCGTTTCGAAGACTACGCGCGCAAGCACGGCCTGAAGTCCACCAATCAGCGCGACGCGATCGTCGAGCAGTTCCTGCGCTCGAGCGGCCACATGTCGATCGAGGATCTGCTGGCGCGGGTGCGCAAGCGGTCGCCCAAGGTCGGCTACGCCACGGTCTATCGCACGATGAAGCTCCTGACCGACTCCGGCTTGGCCGCCGCGCGCCAATTCGGCGACGGCCAGACGCGCTACGAGGTCATGAGTGACGAGCACGCCCACCACGATCACCTGATCTGCGTGCAATGTGGGCTCATCCTCGAGTTCGAGAACGACACGATCGAGAAGCTGCAGGATGAGATGGCCGATCGCTTGGGCGGCTTCAAACTGGTGCGCCACAAGCTCGAGCTCTACGGCATGTGTCCCAAGGCCGCCGGCATCAAGAACGGCTACTGCCCCAACGAATCCTCGTAAATCGTTGCTCGGTACGCTTGACGGATTAGAGCGACTTCAGCACACTCTACGTGAGTTGAAAATGGATTTCAATTTCACTGTGCGCAAGTCGCCGCGGCTCGTCGGTTTCGCGCTGTTGCTCGCCTCGCTGTCGACGGCTCGGCCGGCGCGGGCGCAGTCGTCGACGCCTTTGGAGCGGCTGGCCGCGCTCGCCGATTACGTGGCCGCCGACTACAACGGCGCCGTTCGCGATGGCAAGATCTTGGCCGCGTCGGAGTACGAAGAGCAGCGCGGCCTCATCGCGCAGGCGCGCACGCTGGCGGCGACGATCAAGCCGACGCCGGGCCACGAAAGCGCGGCCGCGGCGCTCGACGCCGACCTGCAGACGCTCGTGGCCGCGGTCGAGCGCAAAGCGCCCGAAGCCGAGGTCGCGGCCGACTGTCGCGCCGTGCACAAGCGGCTCATCGACGACTACGGCTTGGTGCTGACGCCGCTGGCGCCGCCGTCGTTGCAGCGCGCGCAAGGCATCTTCACGACGGTGTGCGCGCAGTGCCATGGCGCCGACGGACGCGCCGACACCGAGCGGGCGCGCACGCTCAATCCGCGGCCGGTCAGCTTCCTCGACGAGGAGCGCATGTCGCGCATCTCGCCGGCGCTGGCGTTTCACGCGTTGACGTTCGGCGTCGCCGATACCGGCATGGCGTCGTACGAGACGCTGCCGGCGAGCGATCGCTGGAGCTTGGCGTTCTACGTCACGTCGCTGCGCCATCGCGGCGGCGACTTGGCGCGTGGGCAAAAAGCGTTCGCCGCCGCGCAGGCGCCGCTGGCACCGACGGCGTCGCGGCTGGCCGGCCTGACCGACGCGCAGCTGCGCGAGCTGTTGGCGGCGACGCCGACGGCCGATCGCGACGCCGCCATCGACTGGCTGCGCACCGACGCCAGCTTCGCCGTCGCGCCCGGCGGCACCTTCGCCGACGCGCGCCGCCTGCTCGGCGAAATCAGCGCCAACGCCGGCGATCGCGCCAAAGCGCGCGACCTCGCCGTCGCCGCCTATTTGGAGGGCGTCGAGCCGCACGAGGCCGCCTTGCGCGCCCGCGACGCCCGCCTGTGCCAGCGCGTCGAGCAGGCGTTCCTCGACATTCGCCACACGATTGAAGTCGGCAGCGCCATCGACGCCGACGCCGTCCGCCGCGAAGTCGCCCGCGCCACCATGATCCTCGACGGCGCCGAAGAGAAGCAGCGCGACGACAAGAGCGTGCCGTTCTTCGCGGCGCTGGCGATTTCGCTGCGCGAAGGCTTCGAGATCGCGCTGCTCATCTCGGCGCTGCTCAGCTTCGTGCGCAAGAGCGGCCATCCCGAGTCGGCGCCTTACGTTCATTATGGTTGGCTCTTGGCGTTGCCGGCGGGCGCGGTCACGTGGTTCGTCGTCGGCGCCGCGCTCGGCGGTGCGCGCCGCGAGCTGACCGAAGGTTTACTGACGCTGTTCGCCGCCGGCATGCTGCTCTTCGTCAGCCACTTCGTGCTCGGCAAGCTGGAGTCGAAGAAGTGGCTCAAGTTCCTCGAGCGGCGCACGCGCGAGTCGACGCGGCCGTGGCCGCTGATGCTCGTGGCGTTCGTGGCCGCTTATCGCGAGGCGATCGAGATCGTGCTCTTTTTCCGAGCGCTGTCGCTCGATTCGCCCGGTCGCGCCGGCGCCATCGCCGCCGGCGTCGCGGTCGGCGCCGTCATCTTGGGCGGCCTCGTCTTCGGCATGCAGCAGCTCGGCCGGCGCCTCAATCCGCGCCCGGTCATGGTCGTCTCGGGCGTGCTTCTGACGGCGCTGGCGATCTCGCTCGTCGGTCAAGGTGTGCGCGCGCTGCAAGAGGGCGGCTACGTCGCGCTCACGCCGCTGGCCGCCGCCGGCTCGGGCTTGCCGACGCTCGGCCTCTATCCGACGATCGAAGGCCTGGCGACGCAATTCATCGTGCTCGTGTTGGTGCTGTTGCCGCTGTGGCTGGAACGGAAACGCGCGGAGACGACCAAGCTGGCGTAGTCTGTACGAATGTCGCTGCGTACGCGGCTGCTCGTCGGCTTGGCAGTGCTGGTGCTGGCCGCGGTCGCCACCGCCGGCTGGTCGGTTTTGGCCGTCGCGCGCGCCAAGCTGCAAGAGGCCGAAGACAGCCGCGCGCACGTCGTCGGCAGCGCGCTGGCGGCGTTGACCGAGCGCGCCTGCGCCGGCGGCTGCGAGCGCGACCGCGTGGCCGCGATGGCGCGCACGCTCGTCGGCGGCGGCGCGCTGCCCGAGCTCGTCATCGTCGATCGCGAGCGCCATTTGTTGGCGGCCGAAGGCGGCGCGCACGCGGCGATGGGCGTGGCCGATCCCGGCCTCAACGGCGCGCTCGCCGGCGTCGGCACCGTCGGTCGAACCGGCGACGCCGTCTACTATTACGCGCCGTTGCGTGACGACGGCCGCGTCGCCGGCGCGGCGCGGCTGCGCATGCCCGGCGACGCCGACGTCAGCCGCGCCTTGCACGACGCCCGCGCCTTGCTCGTCGGCGTCACGCTCATCGACGGCGGCCTCGTCCTCGTCTTCGGCGTGCTCTTCATTCGTCGCGTCGTCGAGCCGATCGAGGCGTTGTCGGGCGCGGCGCAGCGCGTGGCCGCCGGCGAGCTCGATCTGCCGCCGCTGGCGCGCGACCCGACGCGCGACGACGAAGTGGCCCGCCTCGTCGACGACTTCAACCGCATGACCGCGTCCTTGCGGCGCCAGCGTGAGCAAATGGTGGCGCAAGACAAGCTCGTCACCGTCGGTCGCTTGGCGGCCGGCGTGGCGCACGAGATCGGCAATCCGCTCGCCGCCGTGCTCGGCTACGTCGACCTCCTCTTGCACGACGAGCCGCCGACGAGCCCACAGCGCGACACGCTCGAGCGCATCCGCAAGGAGACCGATCGCATCCGCGTCATCGTCGCCGATCTGCTCGATTACGCGCGTCCGGTGACCGGCACCGTCGAGGCGGTGCGTCTGCCCGATCTCGTCGAAGCCGCGCTCACGCTCTTGCGTCCGCAGGCGCGCTTTCGCGACGTCGAGGTCGCGCAGTCGCTGCCCGCCGATCTGCCGCCCGCGTCGGCCTCGGCCAGCCGGCTCACGCAAGTGCTCTTGAACCTCTTGCTCAACGCCGCCGACGCGATGGAGGGCCGCGGCACCGTCACCTTGACCGCGCGCCGCGAGGACGACGAGGTCGCGCTGCACGTCGGCGACAGCGGCCCCGGCGTCGCGCCCGAAGATCGCACGCGCATCTTCGACCCGTTCTTCACGACGAAGGAGCCCGGCAAAGGCACCGGCCTCGGCCTCTCCATTTCGCGCCAGCTCGTCGAAGCCTACGGCGGCTCGCTCGTGCTGTTGTCATCGGAGTCGGAGACGCGCGGCGCCGAGTTCGTGCTGCGCCTGCCGATCTGGCGCGAGACCGCGATGATCCTGCGGCCGCGTTAAAACCGTCGCGAAGCGGTCGAATCGCCGCGTTGTCGCTGCGGCTGCGCTCCTCGCTCCGCCTGCGCCTGGACCGCTCGCGACGGTCTTGCCTAGTCGGCGCCTGCGTCTTCGACGGGGCAATAGAGCGCGTTACCGCCGCCGGGCGACGGCGTGCAGCTGCACGTCACGCCTTGCGCCGGAAACGTGCACGTCGGAATGGCTTCCGGCGCGCACGCGTACGTCCCGTTGGCCGGCATCGTCGACGGACAGAAGTAGATGTCGCTGGCCAAATCCGGCGGCGGCGCCGGCTCGGGGACGGCGAAGCTGGAGCGGCAGCCGGCCCCGAGCAACAACAACAATCCCAACCACCGCAAGGAGTTACGCCTTAGCGTTGCAGGTGAGCAGGATGACCGTGATGTTGTCGACGCCGCCGTTGCGGTTGGCCTGGTCGACGAGCGTCGCCACCGCCTTCTCGAGGTCGCCTTCACACGAGCGGACGATCTCGATCATCTTCTTGTCCTCGAGCATGCCGGACAAGCCGTCGCAGCAGAGCAAGAACGTGTCACCGTCCTCGATCGTGTCGTGCTTGATGTCGACCTGCACCGTGTCGCGCATGCCGAGGGCGCGCGTGATCACGTTCTTGTGCGGGAAGTTCCGCTGCTCGTCCTCGGACATGTCCGGCTTGGCTTCTTTGTAGTCCTCGAGAAGCGAGTGGTCGCGGGTCATCTGCTTGATCTGATCGCCGCGAATACGATAGCCGCGGGAATCTCCGACGTGCGCGAAGTAGACCTTGTCGCCGTTGAGCAGAGACGCGACCAAGGTCGTGCCCATGCCCTTGCAACGCGGATCTTTCGTCGCTGCCTCGTAGATCTTCCAGTTGGCCAACTTGATGCCGCAGACGAGGCGGTTCTCCACATACGAGAGCTGACGGTCCATTTTATAGGGCCAGGTCGAGTCCTCGTCTTTGGTACGGGCGTAAAACTCGCCGAGCGTGTCGGCAGCCATCTTCGACGCCACCTCGCCCATTGCGTGCCCGCCCATACCGTCGGCGACGATGAAAAGCTGCTCGTCCTCGATCAGCGAGAAATAATCCTCGTTGTGGGTACGCTTCATCCCGACGTCGGTCTTTGCTGCGTAGCGGATCTTCATCCCTGTGCGCTCGTCGGTGGCGTAAATGCGCGAAATGCCGAGTTACGACTTTAACAGAGAGGGCTCTAAAGTCAAAATGGTAAAACAGATCATGTTCACCACGGCTGAAATATTGACCATTGGCGACGAGCTCAACCGCGGCGAGATCATCGATACCAACTCCTCCTGGCTCGCGGAACGACTTACGTCACTAGGGGTTTACGTCCGTTGGCGGACCTCGGTGACCGACCAGCCGGACGACATGACGGCGGCGCTGCGGCAGGCGTCGGCGCGCGCCGGCTTGGTCGTCTGCTCGGGCGGTTTGGGGCCGACGGACGACGATCGCACGGTCGACGTCGTGAGCGCGCTCATCGGTGTCGCGCCTACGACCGAGCCGGCGCACGCCGAGAAGATGCGCGCCCGCTTCGCCGCCCGCGGCTTCGAGCTGACGCCGAATAATCTCCGGCAAGTACGCGTACCTACGGGCGCTGCGGTGATGCCGAACGAGCCGGGGTTGGCGCCGGGGTTCGGCGTGAAAATGGGTGCGACCGAGCTCTACTTCATGCCTGGCGTGCCGCGCGAGATGAAGTCGATCTTCGATCAGCACATCGCGGCGCGCATCGCCGAGCGGGTCGGTGGCGTGCGCGCGCAAAAGCGGATCTGGCGCGTCACCGGCAAAGGTGAGTCGCACGTCGACCACGCGCTGCGCGGGCTCATCGATGGGCTGGAAGACACGACGCTGCATTTTCGCATCGCCTATCCCGAGAATCTCGTGACCGTCGTCGTGCGGCGGGCGGATGAAGCGGAGGCGACGCGCGTGCTCGACCAGCTCGACGTCGAAGTGCGCAAACGGCTGGGCGATCACGTGTATGCGACGGGCGAGACGACGCTGGCGGCGGCGGTCGGTCAGCGTCTGATGGCGCGCGGGCAGACGGTCGCCGTCGCCGAGTCGTGCACGGGCGGGATGATCGGGCAGTGGCTGACGGCGGTCGCCGGGTCGTCGCAGTGGTTCGTCGGCGGCGTGATCGCGTATGCGAACAGCGTCAAAGAGGGGCTGCTCGGCGTGTCGGCGGCGACGTTGGCGACGCATGGCGCGGTGTCGGAGCCGGTGGTGCTCGAGATGGCCGAAGGCGCGCGGCGGGCGACGGGCGCGGCGTGGGGAATTGCCGTCAGCGGCGTCGCCGGGCCGGGCGGTGGGACGGCGGAGAAGCCGGTGGGCACGGTGTTCATTGCCGTCGCCGGCGCGGAGGGGCGCGAGGCGCGCAAGCTGTTCTGGCCGGCCGAGCGGGAGCAGATCCGGCAGCTGGCGGCGCAGTCGGCGCTGCACTTGCTGTTCAAGAGGCTGGGGACGTCGGGATCGTAGCGGTCGACGGCTCGGCTGCGTCGCTAGGGTGTCCGGTGGACGCTGGCGTCGGCTATCGCGCAAGCGAGGAAGCGGCCGACGCAGCTCCTCCGGAATCGGCCATCGGTGAAATGCGCAACAGTATTTGAGGCTTATCGCGGGCTTGGTCGCACAGCGCCGACGTTCGCCCGCAACTGCAAGGCGCAAGACGAGCACACCTACTAATGCTTGACCATACAAGTCATGCGGATTAGGCTACTGAACAAATGCCACGTATCTTCCTCGCAGTGAGCTTCTCCGTCGCGGTGACGCGGAAGATCGCGGAGGAGGTCGAGCGTCGCAAGCCGCTGTTGGCGGACGCCGGCTTCCGCATCGCCTGGGTGCCGGCGGCGAACCTGCACGTGACGATGCGCTTCATCGGCACCGTCGCGGATGAGCTGGTCGAGGGCATCATCGGCGCCGCCGGCAAGGTCGGGCGGCGACACGCGCCGTTCGAGGCGCGGGCGTTCGGCGTCGGCGTCTTCCCGTCGCTGGCGCAGCCTTCGGTGCTGTGGGTGGGCGTGCAGCCGTCGGCGGCGTTGACGGCGCTGCAGAACGACGTCGAGACGACCATGGTCGACCTCGGGTTCGAGCGCGAAGGGCGCGTCTTTGCGCCCCACGTCACCGTCGGTCGCGTCAAAGAGTCGCGCGGTGGCCAAGAAGCGCCGTGGACGGGCGCGCTCGATGCCGGTTCGTCGACGGTGAGCGAGCTCGTCGTGTACGAAAGTAAAACCCGTGCCGCCGGCGCCGAATACGTCGCGCGCGCACGTGTACCTTTACATAAGGAGAAGTGATGAAAGACGAGAAGTCCGCCGCAGCATCGTCGCGCTCGGGTCGCGACGCCGCCATCGAGCTCGCCGTTCAGCGGCATCGAAAAGCAGTTCGGCAAAGGCTCGATCATGCGCCTCGGCGCCGATGAGAAGCCGGCCGCGATGCGACGTCAGTTCCGACGGGCTCGCTGGCGCTCGACATCGCGCTCGGCATCGGCGGACTGCCGCGCGGCCGCATCGTCGAGATCTACGGGCCGGAGTCGTCGGGCAAGACGACGCTGACCCTGCACGCTGATCGCCGAGGCGCAAAAGCGCGGCGGCATCTGCGCCTTCGTCGACGCCGAGCACGCGCTCGACGTCGCAGTACGCGCGCAAGCTCGGCGTCAAGCACCGACGATCTCCTGATCTCGCAGCCGGACACCGGCGAGCAGGCGCTCGAGATCGCCGACATGCTCGTGCGCTCGACGGCGATCGACGTCGTCGTCATCGACTCGGTCGCGGCGCTCGTGCCCAAGGCCGAAATCGAAGGCGAGATGGGCGATCAGCACATGGGTCTGCAGGCGCGCCTGATGTCCCAGGCGCTGCGCAAGCTCACCGGCACCATCTCGAAGTCGAACACGCTGGTCATCTTCATCAACCAGATCCGCATGAAGATCGGCGTCATGTTCGGCAATCCCGAGACGACGACCGGCGGCAACGCGCTCAAGTTCTACGCCTCGGTGCGCCTCGACATCCGCCGCATCGGCGCCATCAAGCAGGCGGAGAAGGCGATCGGCAACCGCACCAAGGTCAAGGTCGTGAAGAACAAGCTGGCGCCGCCGTTCCGCGAGGTCGAGTTCGACATCATGTACGGCGAAGGCATCTCCAAAGAGGGCGACATCCTCGACTTGGCGTCCGAAGGCAACGTCATCGAGAAGTCCGGCGCCTGGTTCGCCTAGAAGGGCGAGCGCATCGGCCAGGGCCGTGAAAACGCCAAGGAGTTCTTGAAGGCGAACCCCGACGTGGCGTTGGCGATCGAGCGCGCGGTGCTGGAGAAGCATGGCGTGGCGCGTGGTGGCGACGCGCCGCTGCCGATCGCCGTCGAGGAAGCGGCGGCCGCGAATGGGCCGGCGCCGAGCAAGAAGTCGAAGAACCAGGATCCGCCGCGGGCGTGAACGACGTAAGGCTACTCAGCCTCGACGCCGGCAACACGATCGTCTTCCTCGATCACGATGTCGTCGCCGCGATCGTGTCGGCCGAATTGGGCCGCACGATCGCGGGTGACGCGGTCGAAAAAGCGGAAGGCGAGGCGAAAAAACGGCTCGATGCGCAGCAACTTTTGCCGCCGCTGCCCGATAACGACGTGACCCCGGCGTGGGGCGCTTTCATGGCCACGCTGGTGCAGATCGCGACGGGCGTAGACGCGGCGCGCGCGGTCGAGCTGACGCGCGCGCTGTGGCGGGAGCATCGGACGTTCAACTTGTGGCGCAAGGTGCCGGCCGGTTTGGCCGACGCCGTCGTGGCTTTGCGCGCGCGCGGCGTGCCGGTGGTCGTCGTCTCGAACTCCGAAGGGCAGCTGCAGGCGCTCTTTGACAAGCTGGGGCTGCACGACACGTTCGATTTCGTGATCGACAGCCATGATGTCGGCGTCGAGAAGCCCGATCCGCGCATCTTTCGGCTGGCGCTGGAGCGGTTCGGCGTGGCCGCGGCGAACGCGCTGCATCTCGGCGACACCTACGCGACCGATGTCGTGGGCGCGCGTGCCGCCGGCGTGCAAGTCGCGCTCATCGATCCGTTCGCGCATTACGCCGGGCAATATGCCGATGTGCCGCGCGTCGCCGATGTCGCCTCCGTTTGTCGCACACTCGGAATCGCCAAGTAGCGCTCGCGCAAGCAAGATCCTTCGTCATCGTCGTGCGTCTGATAGGCAAAGGCGCTGGTGCGCCGGGTGTCGAAGATTCATGCCGTTTGACGGAGGCGACGCGACGGAGCGGCTGGTGCGCCGGGCGCAAAGCGGAGATCGCACGGCGTTCGACGAGCTGGTACGCCGTTATCGCGCGCGGATCTACGCGTTGACGTTGCATTTGACGGGCTCGCGCGCGGAAGCGGACGACATCACGCAAGACGTGTTCACGCGCGCCTACCAGCAGCTGGGCGGCTTCGCCGGTCGCAGCGAGTTCTTCACGTGGCTCTATCGCATCGCGGTCAATCGCGCGCTCAATGCGCGACGAGACACGGCGCGCCGACGCACGAGCGGGCTCGACGATCCGCGCGTGCAGGCGGCGGTCGCGGTCGATGCGTACGGCGACCCGCGGCGCGCGGCGGAGCTGCGGCAGACCTACGCGCGGCTGATCGTCGCGCTCGACCGGCTGGCGCCGACGCTGCGTTCGACGGTCGTGCTCGTGGCGCTGCAAGGTCTGCCGCACGATGAGGCCGCCGCGGTGCTCGGCTGCTCGATCGGCACGGTGGCGTGGCGGATTCACGAGGCGCGTCAGCAGCTGCGCAGCGCGCTCGATGGCGAGAACGCGGCCGATGATCCCGTCGCCGAGACCGCTCGCCTGACGCTGCGAGCGCGGCTGAGCTGACGTCGCCGCCCGACGGCGTCGCCACGCCATCGCGGCGATGCCAACGCCGGGACAGCGCGCGAGCGGCGTAAATGCTAAAATGTCGGTGGGCGTGCGCTGGCGAATGACGCGGCGGTTACTCAGGCGGACCCGATGACTTGTCCCGGATGCGGCGCGAAAGTCGAAGAAGGGGCCGAGCTATGCCTCGAGTGCGGCGAGCCGTTCGCGCCGCCGCCGCCGATTGCTCGGCCGGCCGCCGCTGCGCCGGGCGCGAATGTCGCGGGTCGGGCGGCGTCGGCGCGACCGGCTGGTGCGCCGCCTTCGCCGCCGAAGCCGTCGCTGCCGCGGGCGGGAGGCGCGCCGCCGCCGATTCCGTCGCTCGCACGCGCTGCGGTGCCAAACGCTGCCGCGGCGCCGACCAACGTCAAGGCGGCAGGCGCAATCGGCGCGGGCGCGCCGGTGACGAACGCCGCGGCCGGTGCCACAAAGGCGGGCGTCAAAGTGGTGAAGCGGCCGTATCGCGAGGAGGAGCCGGAGCCGGTCCGCTGCCCGAATTGTGGCGGCAAGACGCGCGCCGCGCGCTGCCCCGGCTGCGGCATGCGCCTGCGCAGCGACGACGACGACTGATTGGGCCGCGTCCGACGCGACGAAGTCGGCCGCGCCCTAAGCGTCGACTTCGTGCTAGCGTCAACCGGGTCATGCGCACGATTTCCGTCGGGCTATTGGGCCTCGGCAATGTGGGCTCGGGCGTCGTCAAGCTCCTCGCCGACAACGCCGAAGCCATTCGTCAACGTCTGGGCGGCGCGTCGGTCGCCATTCGCCGCATCGCCGTGCGCGAGGCCGAGAAGCCGCGCCTCGTCGACGTCGCGTCGGCGCTGATTACGACCGATCCGCAAGCGGTCATCGCCGATCCGGAGATCGACGTCATTCTCGAGCTCATCGGCGGTGAGGAGCCGGCGCGAACCTACGTGCTCGACGCCATCGCGCGCGGCAAGCACATCGTCACCGCGAACAAGGCGCTGTTGGCTGCGCACGGCGAGGAGCTGTTCGCGGCCGCCGAGCAGCGCGGCGTCGACCTGTATTACGAGGCGTCGGTCGGCGGCGGCGTGCCGATCATCCGCGCGCTGCGTGAGGGTCTCGCGTCGGATCGCGTGAACGAGCTGGTGGCCATCGTCAACGGCACGTCGAACTTCCTGCTCACGACGATGACCGACGAAGCGCGGCCGTTCGAAGAGATCCTCAACGAGGCGCAGGAAAAAGGCTACGCCGAGGCCGATCCGTCGCTCGACGTCGACGGCTGGGACGCGGCGCACAAGCTGTGCGTGCTCGTGCCTCTGTGCTTCGGCACGCGCATTCGCGTCGATCAGATCCTCGTCGATGGGTTGCGCGCCATCGAGCCGGTCGATTTCAAGTACGCCGAGCGCTTCGGCTACGTCATCAAGCCGCTCGTCATCGCCAAGGATCACGGCGACAGCGTCGAGGCGCGCGTGCACGCCACGCTGATCCCGCGCCGCTTCATGCTGTCGTCGGTCAACGGCGTCTACAATGCGGTCTACGTCTCGTCTTACGCGCTCGGCAGCTCGATGTATTACGGCCGCGGCGCCGGCATGATGCCGACCGCGGTGGCCGTCGTCTCCGACGTCATCGAGGTCTCGCGCGACCTGCTGGCGCGCACGGCCGGCGGCTCGGTGCCGCGTCCGGCGCGCCGCATGAACGACACGCGGCCGCGCCGCATTCGCGATCCGGGCGAGCTGTCGTCGCGCTACTACTTGCGCTTCGCCGTCGTCGACAAGCCGGGCGTGTTGGCGCAGCTGGCGGGCATGTTGGGCGAGCACGAGATCAGCATCAGCGAGGTCGTGCAAGAAGGGCAGCGCAACGCCGGCGAGCCGGTGACCGTCGTCGTGACCACGCATTTGGCGCTCGAGCGCAACGTGCAAGCGGCGCTGGCGATCATCGATCGTCTGCCGACCGTGCGCGCCAAGACGCGGCTCTTGCGCATCTTCGGCGAGTAATTGGCGATGCCGATCGTCTCCGTCGCCAACATTCGCGTGCTCTACGCCGACACCGACCAGATGGGCGTCGTCAACAACGGCGTCTATTTGCGCTTCTTCGAGATCGGCCGCGCCGAATGGCTGCGCCAGCGCGGTCGCGCCTACAAAGACATGGAAGAGGCCGGCTACATGCTGCCCGTCGTCGAGGCGCACGTGCGTTATCGCGAGCCGGGGCGCTACGACGACGTCATCGACATCCACGGCGGCCCCGTCGACGTGCGCGCCGCCAGCGTCAAGTTCGAATACCGCTTGTTTCGCGCCGCCGACGGCAGATTATTGGCCGAGGGCTACACGCTGCACGCCTGCTTGTCGAAGGATGGCAAGGTGCGCCGCTTCCCCGACGAGCTGTTGTCCTTATTTCATCCTGACCCGCAGTAGCCGCAACCAGATAGACCAAGGAGCTCGATATGGAAGACCGCAACCTGGCATTGGAGCTGGTGCGCGTGACGGAAGCGGCCGCGCTCAACTGCGCGCGCTGGATGGGACGCGGCGACGCCAAAGGCGCCGACCAGGCGGCCGTCGACGCCATGCGCCGCGCGTTCGACGGCGTGCGCGTGCGCGGCACCGTCGTCATCGGCGAGGGCGAGCGCGACGAAGCGCCGATGCTGTTCATCGGCGAGCAGGTCGGCGCCGGCTGGCCCGGCAACGAGAATTCCCGCGCCGACAAAGAGGAATTCGCGCCGCGCGTCGACATCGCCGTCGATCCGCTCGAGGGCACGAACCTGTGTGCCACCGGATCGCCGGGCGCGCTCGCCGTCATCGCCATCGCCGACGACGGCAAGTTCCTGAACGCGCCCGACACGTACATGGACAAGATCGCGGTCGGCCCCGACGGCAAAGGCGTCATCGACCTCACCAAGTCGGCGACCTGGAACTTGAGCGCGCTCGCCGAAGCCAAGGGCACGAAGGTCGAGGACTTGACGGCGATCATCCTGGAGCGCGATCGCCATCAAGCGCTGATCGAGGAGGTGCGCAAAGCGGGCGCGCGCATTCGCCTCATCAGCGACGGCGACGTCTCGGCGGCGATCGCGACGTGCAAAGACGGCACCGGCATCGACGTCCTGTTCGGCACCGGCGGCGCGCCCGAAGGCGTGTTGGCGGCGGCCGCGCTGCGTTGCCTCGGCGGCGAAATGCAGGGCAAGCTCAACTATCGCAACGACGGCGAGCGCGTCCGCGCCGAGAAGATGGGCGTCACCGATCACAACAAGATCTACAAGCTCGACGAGCTGGCGCAGGGCAACGTCATGTTCGCCGCCACCGGCGTCACCGACGGGCCGTTCTTGAAAGGCGTGCGCTTCTTCAAGAACGGCGCGGCCACGCAGTCGATCGTCATGCGCTCGCAGTCGGGCACGGTGCGCATCGTCGACGCCGACCACGACTTCGTGCGCAAGCCCAACTTCGGCTGGCTCAAGGACGCGCGCTAAATCAGCCTTGCCTTAGTTTTTGCCACAGAACCTCCGCGCTCAGCGACGGCGGAGGTTGATTCTCGTACGATTTTACCAATTCCACCAAGCGCGTATTGAATGGCGTTTCGATCGCATGTTTGCGACCGAGGGCGACGATTTCGCCGTTGAGCAGGTCGACTTCGGTCGGTTCGCCCGCGCTGCAGGTCTTCCCACATCGACGACCGCGCCGACGGATCGACGTTCACCATCTTGCGCGCCAGGAGCTTGAAGATCGGCGTCGGCAGCTCCATCAGCGGCGGGATCCACGACGTCGGCACGGGCGCGTCGAACTCGGCCGCGATCTGCGCGCGCGTGAGCACGGCGTGACCTTCGCGAATGACGGCGGCCATGATGCGGCGATAGCCGCGCGACGCCAGCTGCTCGGCGAGCGGCACGTTCGCCAGCGCGTTGACGGCGTTATTGAGGTTGAACAGCAGCTTGCCCCACAAAATCGGCGCCAGATCGGGCACGACGTCGGTGGCGATGCCGGCCTGCACGAGCGCGGCGGCGATCGGCGGCGCGACGCCGGTCGGCAATTGCGCGATGGCGAGCCGGCCGCTCGTCGCCTGGTGAAAATGAGTCTCGCCTTTGCCGAGCACGTTGAAGCCGACCATGCCGGCGACGACCGCGCGCGGTGACAAGGCGGCGTCGAGCTGCGCGCCGTTGTGCACGCCGTTCTGCAAGCTGACGACGATCGCCTCTTTGCCGACGATGGGCGCGAGCGCCGCGCCGGCCGCTTGCGTGTCGCGCGCTTTGACGGTGACGAGCACGCACTCGCAGGCGGCGAGCGCGTCGGCCGACGGTGGCGACGGCGAGCGCGCGCGGCGGCAAGCTGACGTCGAAGCCGTGCAGGTCGCTCACGCGCAAACCGCCGGCCGCGATCGCAGCCGCGCGCGGCGCGCGCACGACGAGCGTGACGGCGACGCCCGACGCCGCCAGCCGCCCGCCGACATACGCGCCAATCGAGCCGGCGCCATAGACGCCGACGCGCATCACGTTTTGGGGTGCGCCATCAGCCAGTCGAAGATCTCGTTGCCCCACTCGGGGATCTGGAAGTGCGGCACGTGACCGACGCCGTGCATCGTCCACAATTCGGCGGCGCCGACGGGACAGCTCCAAGCCGCGCCGCTGGTCTCGTTGCCGGCGACGACGACGTCGAAGTCGTAGGTCTTGCCGGTGTCCTGCAAACCGCCGGTGCAGTCGTTCTTCATCGCCCACACGCCGATCGAGGCCATCGCCGACGGCATGAGGCCCATGCCGTCGTACGGGACTTCGGTGTCGGCGTCGCCGTGAATCTGCAGCGCAGCGACGGGAACCGACGGGTTGCACTTCGACGGATCTTCCCAGTTGTCGCCGGCGAGCGCGGCGATGGCGGCGATCTTGGGCGCGCTGTCGCAGCCCATGCGATGCGCCATGAAGCCGCCGTTGGAGTGGCCGACGAAGAAGACGCGCTTCTCGTCGATGGCGAAGTGGATGGCGACATCGTCGACGACGGCGTTCAAGTAGGCGACGTCATCGACGGGCGAGTTGTCGATGTTGCAGCAGGCGTCGGTGGCGTTCCAGAAGCGGTTGCCGGTCGAGTCGATGGTGCCGTCGGGATGCGCGACGTAGACCTGGCGTTGATCGGCGAGCGTCGAGAAGCCGAACAGCGCGTCTTGCAGGAGACCGTCGGCGCTGTAGCCGTGCAAGAGCACGATGAGCGGCAGCGGCTTGGTCGGATCGGAGCCGCCCGGGATGTCGATGTCGTACGGCCGCGCGACGATGAGCGGGTTCGGCGGCTGTGACATATCGGCAGGGCTGGTGTTTCCGGCCGGTTTCGACGAGCAGGCCGAGCAAGCTAATAGCGCGAGAATCATGGATTGGCGCATGGCCGGCATCATACACGCGGCGTCGCCGAATGTCGGGCGGTGCGCATGTCGGGCGGCGCACGTTCGAAAGCGCGCGAAAGTGCGGATTCGCGCGAGCCCAAGGTTTCGATCCGAGGCACTAGCAGAGGGAAACCCGCGAGAAACCTCGAACGCGGTAGCTTGGCACCCTGGTTGCTCTCGCGATTGCCATTCGCGGAGGAGATGTACATGCCCACGATCGGAATCGACGCCATCGCGCTCGCTGTACCTGAAGGCTACTTGGATCTGGCCGATCTGGCCGCGGCGCGCGGCGTACCCGCCGGGAAATATGTCGAAGGGCTCGGCGTTTCGCGCATGTCGGTGGCGCGGCAGCACGAAGATCCGGTGGCGCTGGGCGCGACGGCGGCGCGGCGCGTGTTGACGACGGCGGGCATCGATCCCTCGACGATCGGGCTTTGTGTCGTCGGCACCGAGACGGCGGTCGATCACTCGAAGCCGGTCGCGGCCTACCTCCATCGCATGCTCGGCTTGCCGCAGCGCTGCCGCGTGTTCGAGGCCAAGCACGCCTGCTTCGGCGGCACCGCCGGCTTGCTCGCGGCGCTCGACTGGATCAAGGCCGGCTCGGCGCACGGTCGCAAGGCGCTCATCGTGTGCACCGACATCGCGCGCTATGGCCTACAGACGGCGGGCGAGCCGACGCAGGGCGCGGGCGCGGTGGCGATCGTCGTGTCGGAGAATCCGCGGCTGCTCGAGCTCGAAGTGGGCGTGACCGGCTCGTACTCGCAGGACGTCAACGACTTCTGGCGGCCGCTGTACTCGAAGGAGGCGGTCGTCGACGGGCATCACTCGGTGCAGTGCTACTTGGATGCGCTTGCGGGCGCGTACAAGAGCTGGCAGGAGACGGCGGCGGAAGCGGGCGTGTCGGGCGAGCTCGTGCGTCGCTGCTATCACGTGCCGTACGGCAAGATGGCGAAGAAGGCGCATCGCCACGTCATGCAGCTCGAGGGCAAGAGCGAGGCCGAGGCCGACGCGTCGTACACGCTCGAGGTCGCGCCGTCGCTGCGCTTGCCGTCGCAGGTCGGCAACATCTACACGGGCTCGCTGTACCTGGCGCTGGCGTCGCTGCTCGAGGCGGAGGCGGGCGATCTCGAGGGCAAGCGCATCGGGCTCTTCAGCTACGGCTCGGGCTGCTGCGCGGAGCATTTCGCGGGCACGGTCGTCGCGGGCGCGGGCGCGTTCGCGGAGTCGCTGCAGCTGGCGGCGCCGTTGAAAGACCGTCGGCGCTACACGTTCGCGGAGTACGAGCTGATCCGGCAGCGCGACGAGCATGTCGATTCGCGGCCGGTCAACGGCGACGCGCACGACGGGCCGGAGGGCTCGGTGGCGTTCCTCGGCGTCGATAGCGACCGCCGCATGTACAACGCGTAGCTGACGTGCGATCGCGAGGACGCGCGCGGATGGCGTGCGCGTCCTCGATCTTCATCGGCGTTTCCTGCGACAGCTTCCGCTGCGTTAGCTTTCCTGCGGTTCCCGCGTCTCGTTCGTTCCTACGGTTCAAATGGTTCGGGCGTGTTGGCTTCGACGCGCGGGCGGGCTGTGCCCGTGCGCGTCGAAGCTCCGTCGGACTCCGTCATCGGTTGAGCGCGCAGAGTCGTGGATGGCTTATCGCGGGCTTGGTCTCGAAGCGCCGACGTTCGCCCCCAAACGCAGAGTCACGAAGTCAGCACCTGCTTTGAAGTTGGCGCGGGCGGGGTGACTTATAGGCGGGCGGCGGAGAGGCCGAACATGAGCGGCAGGCCGTCGTGCGTGGCGGGCGCGGCGAAGCGGCCGGCGCCGAGGTCGCGCATGTCGGCGAGCGGTTGCCAGCCGTTGGCGTAGGGCCATTCGCGCAGCTGCTCGAGGCGCAGGCCGGCGCGCAAGACGGCGTCGACGACGTCGGCGAGGCTCCATTGGAATTCGTGGGAATGGTCGGGGTTGACGAAGCCGCGATCGCCGTCGATCCAGCCGCTCGGCGTGAGCGCGCTGCCGCTCAAACCGACGTAGTCGCCGACGCCGGCCGTCTCGGGGCGCGCGACGCCGCTCGTCGTGTACGGGTAGGCGAAGCGACCCTGCTCGTCGAGCATCATCGCGAACGGGTGGAACTCGACGAGCACGAGGCGACCGCCGGGCGCGAGCACGCGGGCGACGCCGCTCATGAGCGTCGTCAGATCGGAAAGCCAGCCGATGACGCCGTAGGACATGAAGACGCGATCGAAGCTGCGTCGTTCGTGCGCGGCGCGCGGCAGCCAGTCGTAGACGTCGGCGCGCTCGAAGCGGCCGGGCAGGCCGGAGTCGGCGGCGAGCTGCGTGGCGAAGGCGACGGCCTCGTCGCTGATGTCGACGCCGGTGACGCGCGCGCCGAGCCGCGCCAACGACAGCGTGTCTTGGCCGCTGTTGCAGCTGAGGTGGAGGAGGCTGCGGCCGGACAGCTCGCCGAGCAGCTCGCGCTCCTCGGGAAACAGCGTCAGGCCGCCACCGCGCAAGAAGGCCGCCTGATCGTGCTTATGGCTGTTGTGAACGACGGTCGCGCGATTCCAGGACCGGCGGTTCTGCTCGTGCAGATCGCGGCGAACGCGGTCGTCTTCGCCCGACGACATCAGCCGGCGAGCAGGGACTCGGCGATGCGCTTGACGTCGCCGGCTTCGACCAGGCCCTTGTGCGACTTCATGATGTCGCCCACGAGCTTGCCGATCTGCTTGACGTCGCTGACGCCGAGCGCCGTGATGCGCTCTTGCACCAGCGCCTTCAACGCCGCTTCGTCCATTCCCTTCGGCAGGAAACGCTCGCAGAATTGGATCTCGAAGCGCAGCTCGGCCGCCTGCTCTTGGCCTTTTTCGCCGATCTTCTCGAACTCCTCGAGCGCCTTTTGCATCTGCTTGCGATAGGCGGCGATGACGTCGGTGATGAGCGCGTCGTCGACTTCGCCGGTGAACCCTTTGGAAGTACGCCGCTCCATGATCTTCGTCTTGAGCATGCGCACCACGTCGGACGTGCGCTGGTCCTTGTCCCTCATCGACTGCTTGAGGGTGTCGTTGAGCTGCTGCTCGAGTGGCATCGGATCCTCCCGTCGCTGTGATAGCATGAAATGAGAGTGAAGCGCGTTCTCGTCCTGCATACCGGTGGCACGCTGGGCATGTCGTCGAGCGGCGGGCCGTCGCCGCTGTCGCCCGATACTTATGCGCACGCGATCTTGTCGCGCGTGCCCGAGCTGGCGTCGCTGGCGCACGTCGAGACACGGATCTTGTGCAACCTCGATTCGTCCGACATCGGGCCCGACGAGTGGAGCGCGCTGGCCGACGAGGTCGCTCAGGCTCGCGAGCGCGCCGACGGCATCGTCGTCATCCACGGCACGGACACGATGGCCTATACGGCGGCGGCGCTGTCGTTCGCGCTCGCGGGGCTCGATCGACCGGTCGTGCTCACGGGGTCGCAGCGGCCGCTCGGCGAGATCCGTTCGGACGCGCGCCGCAACCTCGTCGACGCCGTGGATTTGGCGACGCGCGATCTGCCGGAAGTGGGCGTCTGCTTCGATGGGCAGCTCTTGCGCGGCAATCGCGCGACGAAGGGTGACGCCTGGTCGTATTCGGCGTTCGCGTCGCCGAATTGCCCGCCGTTGGCGCGACTGGGGCTCGATGTCGAGATCGGCGCGCACGTGCGGCGTCCGCAGCAGCCGTTCGCGGTGGATGCGCGGTTCGATCCACGCGTCGCCGTCTGCTACGTCACGCCGGCGATGGCGCCGGCGCTGCTCGAGCGCGTCGGCGCCGGCGAAGGCGACGGTGGCATCCGCGGTGTCGTCTTGGCCGCGTTCGGCGTCGGCAACGTGCCGGCGCGCGCGCGTTCGATCGCGACCGCAGTGCAGCGGCTCACCGACAGCGGGGTCACGACGCTCGTGGTCACGCAGGCGCACGCCGGCGCCGTCGACCTCGCGCTCTACGCCAACGGCGTCTGCTTGCGCGACGCGGGCGCGTTGTCGGGCGGCGACATGGGCATCGAAGCCGCTGTCGCCAAGCTGATGCACGCGCTCGCCCGCTTCCCCGACGACGCCGCCGCGCGCGCCGCGTACCTCACGTCCGACGTCGCCGGCGAGCGCGGCGACGGCCGCGTCCACATCCGCGACTGACGCCGCCGCCACGGCACGTTCGCTCGCGGCGACGCGTGAAGCCGTGCTTGCGTCTGACGTTGCGCTTGGCGGCGAACGTCGGCGCTCCGAGACCAAGCCCGGAATAAACCATCGATCGCTTTGCGCGCTCCACCGATGTCCGGCCCACTGCCCGACGCGGCTACCGCCCCGTAAACCGCGGTTTCCGCTTGTCGCGAAATGCCGCCTTCGCCTCGGCCGCATCCGCGCTCGCCCAAGCCGCCTGCACGATCCCGGCGATCTCCGCCGCCGCCGAATCCCCACCCGACTGCAGCAGCTCCAACACCCGCCGCGTCCCCGCGATCGCCAGCGGCGCCCCGCGCGCCATCTCCGTCGCCAACGCCACCGCTGTCGCCACGACATCCTCGCGCGCCACCACGCGATCGACCAAGCCCCAGCCGAGCGCGCGCTCCGCCGTCACCGCCGTCGCCGTCAGGAACAGCTCACGCGTGCGCGACAGCCCGCACAGCGCGACGAACCGCCGCAGCCCCGTCGGCGCGTAGACGAGCCCGAGCCGCACGGGCGGCATCATCAACGTGACCGCTTCGTGCGCCACCCGCAGATCGCACGTCGCCGCCAGCTCGCAGCCGCCGCCGATCGCCGGGCCATTCAACGCCGCGATCACCGGCAGCGGCCCGTCGCTGACCGCCGCCAACGCCGCGCCCATCGGGTTGACCGTCGGCGCGCCCGTCGGCAACGCCGCGATGTCGAAGCCCGACGAGAACCAATCGCCGCCGCTCGTCAACACCACGGCGCGCACACCCAGCGACGGCAGCTCACCCAAACGCGCCACCAGCCCGTCGAGCATCGTCGGGTCGAGCGCGTTCTTCTTCTTCTCGTTGTGCAGCGTCAGGATGGCGATGTCGTCTCGCCGCTCGAACGCAATGTCGCCGCTCATCGGCAAACCGTACGCGCGCGCGCCGTCGCCGGCAAGCGCGTCATCGTGGGCGCGGCGCTACTTGTTGCCGCCCGAAGTGATGACGAGATTCGCGCCTTTGCGCTCGACCTTCAGCGTGACATCGGACGTCCCGACATGCAGCGGCACATCGCGCGATTCGCCTTCGGGCACCGTCACCTCGGCGTGCACCTCCGGCGCATTCCAACGCTGCGCCAGCTGCACGACGCCGAAGATGATGATCAAGAGCGCCATCGCACCGACGAGCAGCGGCGCCGTCATCGACGACGACGACGTGAGCTTCTCGACCGGCGCCTCTTTCGGCGCCGCCGCTTTGCGCCGCTCGGTGAAGATATGCACCGCACGCACGCCCGGTCGCCCCTTGGCCAACAAGTCGAGATCGAAGAGCGCGATCACTTCCGTCCCTTGACCCGGCGACAAGTTGAAGACGAGCTTGTTGGCGTTCTTCAGCGCCGTCACCAAGCCCAAACCGGCGCCCGACTCCTTCTGCTCCGGCGTCAGCGACTTGAGCGTGCCCTTCGACAAGAACTTCACGACCGTGTCCTTGTCGAGCGACCCATACGCATCGCGCACGGCCACCGCGAACAGCTGCCCGTTCGACGCGCACGCCACTTTCACCGGCCGATCGAACGTCTTGCCCGCCATCTCCTTGCGCGGCAGATGCTGATAGAGCGGCTTGCCGTTCTCGTCGGCGGGCGCGTGATACATGGCGTTGATGAGCAGCTCTTCGGAGACGAGCGCCATGCGATCGCGCACCGGACCGCGCGCGCCCGCCAGCTCGGCATAGGCGTTGAGCACGTCGAGCGCCTTGACCTTCTCTTCGTAGCCGGCGATCTCCATGTTGTAGAGCGTCACGCCCCACGGGAAATACTTCTGCAGGCCGAAGACTTGGCCGTGCAAGAGCTTGGTCACCGTGACGATGAAGTCCTCGGGCTCGAACTCGTCGTCGAAGGTGATGACGCTCGAGCAGCGCGGCGAACGCAGGCTCTCGACCATCTGCCCGAAGTCCTGCGCCCCGACGATGGCGATGAGCCGCACCTCGGGAAACACCGTCGCCAGGTCCTTCATCTTCGGCGCCGACGGCGAGCGCAGATCGACCGCGATCAGCGACGGCGCCTCCGCCGGCAGCTTCGACAGGTCGCTGATGAACTCGGTGACCGCGCCCGTCGCCGTCATCAGCCGCTTGAGCGAACGGCGCATCGACGCCTCGCTCGAGACGATGAGGATCTTGTGGCGCAGCATGGCGTCGACGCCGCGGCGACGCTCCTTCGGCTGCTCCTCCGCTTGCTCCTTCGTCGCTGCCGCCATCCGTTATCCTGTCTTGGCCTTCACGGCGGCCGGCGCCTGGCCGCGTTGCGCCTTCTCGGCCAGCTCGAGCCGCGCCCGCACGCCCGTCGTCTCTTTATGATCGGCTTCGAGCCTGCCGATCTCCTCTTTGCGCGTGTCGATCTCCTTCTCGAAGTCGGCGATCGCGCGCTTCAAGTTGCCGACGCGCTCCTCGAGATCCTTGGTCTTGCGATCGGCGTCGGCGATGATCTCCGACACCTTGACCTTCATCGACTCGAGCGTCCCTTTGATGACCTGGACGACCAGCTCCGGGTTCTGATCGACCGGCAACAGGCGCATCAGCTCGATCGCCTGATTGATGCCGTAAGTCGGACGCGGCGGCTCCTCGTCCTCGACGATCACGCGCGCCGACGGCTGTGGCGCGGCGGCGGCGGCCGGTTGCGCACCGGCAGCCCCTGCGGCCGGCTTGGCGGCGCCCGCGGCCGGCGCGTTACGTGGTCCCGACAGCGATACCGTTTCTTGCGGCGAGTCGTAATACCCGGCCTCGTCATCCCCTTGCGCCGCGGCCTTCTCGTCGCCCTTCTTGCCTCCGAAGAGCTTCATGTCGGGTTCCTCCTCGTCGCTTGATTTTAACCCAGCTTCGCAAACGACGTAAGATGGGAAAACACCGCACGCGCCGATTCCGATCGACGAATAACGACGATCGCATGTAAGGAATAACGACGATCGCATGTAAGCCGATCTGCGACTGGCCAATTGCAATTGCCTGCGACGCGCGAAATCCGCTGCCGCGGCGCGGGAATTTCGCGCATTCACGGCCGCGGGTTGCGGCCGATGCGATCGGCCGGCTACTCGCTCGCGGCCGTCGACGATAATGAAAAGGAGGTGAAAGCTTAAGGCTGCGCTTGGTGCGCGGCGAGGACGCTGTCGAGATCGGTGGCGCGGCGCCAGCTGTAATACGTGCGCGGTCCGCGCGGGCTGTCGAAGATCGTGAGCTTCAGATCGACGCCGTCAGGACCGGGCTTGTCCATTTTCTCGATGATGAAACTCGATATTTTCTTGTCGCCGGTATGCCATAAGTTGAAGCGGATTCGGCTGCCGTCCTGCTCGAACGTGAACAGCTCGAACTGCCCGGCGAACAGCGTGCGATCTTGATAGACGCCGCCGCCCATCGACGGCGTGAAGCGAAAGACGTGCAACTTGTCGTCGCTGCGCTGCGGGAGACGATCGATCCAGCTGCGATTGACCAGCAGCTCCTTCGCCTCTTTCGGCGGCAACGCGTTCGTCGCCGGCCGCGAGCAAGCGCCGACGAGCAGCACTGCGAATAACAATTTACGCATTATCCGCGCTCCACCGGAATATTGTATTTCTTCACGAGCCGATGAATGTAGTTGCGATCGATTCCTGCTTCCAACGCCGCGCGCGAGATATTGCCGTTATGACGCTGCAGCAAATGCGTCAGATATTCGCGCTCGAATGATTCGACGAGCAGCCCTTTGGCCTCTTTGAACGGCTTTTCGAGCACGTCCTTCGACATGCCGCCCGGCTGATAATTGTCGGGATCGTTCGTCGCAGTGCCAATGTCGCCCGAGACTTCGATGGGCAAGGCGCCGCCTTCGAGCGACAGACCGCGCTCGACGACGTTGCGCAGCTCGCGCACGTTGCCCGGCCAATCGTGCGCCATCAATTGCGCGAGCACGTCGGGGCCGATCTCGAAATCCTCGCGCTTGAGCTCGCGCAGGAAGTGGCGCACGAGCAGCGGAATGTCCTCTTTGTGCTTCCGCAGCGGCGGCACCGCGGCGCGCACGACCGCCAAACGGAAATACAAATCCTCGCGGAAACCGCCTTGGCGCACCAATTCGGGCAAGTTCTTGTTCGTCGCGGCGACGACGCGAATGTTGACCTTCTTGGCGCGCACTTCGCCGATCGGCCGCACTTCGCGCTTCTCCAGCGCGCGCAACAGCTGCGGCTGCAGATCGAGCGGCAGCTCGCCGACTTCGTCGAGGAAGAGCGTGCCGCCGTCGGCCTCTTCGATGAGCCCGCGCTTGGCCGTGAGCGCGCCGGTGAACGCGCCGCGCACGTGGCCGAACAGCTCGGAGCCGATGAGATCGCGCGGCAACGCGCCGCAATCGACGACGATGAACGGCCCGGCGCGACGCGACGAGCGCTGATGCACGGCCTCGGCGAGCAGCTCTTTGCCGGTGCCGGTTTCGCCCTCGAGCAGCACGGTCGCTTCGGTGTTGGCGACGCGATCGAGCAGGCCGAACAGCTCTTTCATGTAGCGCGAGCCGCCGATGGCCGAGCCCAGCTTCTCGCCTTCGTAGCCGCTCATTTGCACGGGAATGTCGGCGGGGACGATGTCGACTTCGGTGTTGCTGCCGACCTTCAAGCGACTGGCGCCGCTGACGGTGATGGAGCCGATGCGCGTCGAGCCCGAGAACGTGCCGTTGGTCGAATCGAGATCGGTGACCTTCAGACCCTCGGCGCGCAGCTGCAATTCGAGGTGATAACGGGACACGCCTTTGTCTGTCAGTCGCAGATCGTTGTTTTGATGCGTGCCTAACAAAAAGGTGCCGTTGTCGATCTCCGCCGAGGCGCCAGTATCGGGGCCGGCGACGACCGTAATACGATAACGACGGGCCTTCAGTGTCCCCGACGTTTGATCGGTAAACAGTATGCCCGTCTTGGTTGGATCTTCAGCGGTCACGCGCGTCTCCGACGGAAAATGCTCGCCCGGGCGAGAAATAACACGATTCGACTGGAAAGCACTAGTTGATGCAAGCGGGGCATGGCGAGTGTTACTGCAATCGGCATGCGCACACGCATCGTCGTCATTGTCGGTCGTCGCCGGCGCGATTTCGCCTTAAGCAACGAGCGATAGAGCGGCCGCGAAAGCGACAAAGGGTGTGGCCGCGTTTGCAAAGGTGTGATGCCTACATTCGCTGCGCCGCCTGAGCTCGGACGCGGCCGGTGGCGCGCGGACGAAGAACGGCGCTGTCGTGAGCACGAGCGAATGCAGAGCGAGACGGAGCTCCGCATAGCCATAATCATATCACGGCGGCGCTGTGGAGAGGTGTGAACCGTTCTAGGTGCGCTCGTCGCTTACCATTTTGTCACCACTTGTCGGCGATGGCGCGGCTGCCGACGTGGCCCGTCAGGCTGTGGTCGGCGTGGAAGTCGAGCCGTATTTCTACGGTCTGGCCCGTGCGCAAGGTGACCGGCGTCGTCCAGCGAATGGGCGGCGACCTCTGTTCCAGCGTCACCGAGTGCTCGCCCGCGCCGAGGCCGAGCGGCGGCATCGGCGCAGTGCCCACTGCTTTTCCGTCGATGCTCACTCGAGCGGGCACATTGACCGCCAGCGTGAGTGTACCCCCCACATGCAGCTTTAATGAGACAGTTCGATGCTCGCCGCCGCCGACCACGACCTCGGCGCGCTCGTCGACATAGCCGGGCGCGCTGACGCGGATCTTGTGCTTGCCGTCAGGCGCCACGAACGTGTCATGCGAGGGCGCCGGCGGCTGCAAGACGAGGCCATCGACGCTGACCTGCGCGTCCGGCGGATCGCTGGCGACGGTGAGGAGCGCGGCGCGCGGCGACAGCGTCAACGTGGCGCGATAGAGCGCGCGTTCGCCCGCTTTCGGGCCCGTCAGCGTCAGCGTCTGGTCGACGAAGCCGTCTTTGCGCAGGGTGACCTCCGCGTTCGCGCCGGCGGCCAGCTCCAGCGTCGTCGGGGTCAGCTTGCCGCCGTCTTGGCCGCCGATGACGACGCGCGCGCCGGCCGGCTCGGACTCGAGCGTGACGACGCCGTGCTCTTCGCCGAGCCGCAGCTTGACGGTGGCTTCGCCGGCGGCGGCCGTCACCAGCTGCTCGTCGTCGCGCCAGCCGTCGAGCGTCGCGCGCAAGGCGTACGAATGGCCCGCCTCGAGGCCGGTCAAGTGCAGCGGCGCCGGTCCGCGCACGCGGCCATCGACGTAAATGCGCGCGCCGGGCGGTTCGCTCTCGATCTGCAAGGCCGCGGGCGGCGGCGGTTTACGGAAATAAGGCAGCGCCGCCAAGCCGACGGCGAAGAGCAGCAGCAAGACGGCGAACGTCATCGCCACCGGCAAGAGCACGCCCGAACGCGGCGGCGCTGCCGGCGGCGGCGCCAGAATCTTGGTGCCGGCGGCCGCGGCGTGACGGCAGCGTCGGCGGCACGGTCGGCTTGGCGACGTCGACGGCCTCTTCGAACACGCCCAGCGACTGCAGCTGCGCGCGCGCCTGCTTCAGATCGAAGGTGCACACGACTTCGGTGGCCGAGCCGGCGAAGACGTGGAAGCTGACTTCCGTCGCCGAGTTGCACATGAGGTACAGGCCGAGGCCGGCGCCGCCCGCTTTGCGATCGATCTGCTCGGCGGCGTGCAAACACTTGTCGAGATAATGAATGACGATGTCTTTGCGCAGCGTGCCGAACGCGTCGCGCACGCTGACGACGAAGCGATCGCCGTCGCAGGCATATTGCAATACCGCCTTTTGCTCGGCCTTCATGAGCACGCGCTCTTTGACGGGCACGTCGGCGAACAGCGGCCTGCCTTGCGCGTCGACGGGCGCGTCGTAGAGCGCATTCATGAGCATTTCGTCGATGCATTGATCGATCTGCTCGCGATATTTACGGCGTACGCCCATCGCTTGCGCGAAATCGCCGATCGTCAATATCGCTTGTGACTTCTCGTGATAATCGCTGACCAACGTCGAATAGATGCGCACGCCCCAAGGCAGCACTTTGTCGACGCCGAAGAGGTCGCGGCCGAGCAGCTTGGCGATGGTCGCGGTGGCGCCGGGCGCGGTCAGGCTGTCGGCGGCGAGCACGCAGGGAACGTGCGCGTCGGCGAGCAGGGCGACGGTCCATTCGAGGTCGGCGGCGGGGATGATCGGCACGAGCCGCGCTTCGTCGGTCATGCGCACGCTGAGCCGCGCCAGCGACGGCGGCGCGATGGCGGCGACGCCCGGCTCGCGCGCCGGCAGCGCGCACAAGACGAGGTCACTCTCGAGGCGCGCCGGCGCTTCGTCGACGCCGGCGAACGACTGCACGGCGCCGCCGGCGGCCATCGCGCTTTGGGCGAGGCGCTTTTGCAGCGCCTTGTCCGCGGCGATGACCATCACCCGCTTGGACAACATTACGACTTCGATATTAAACGATTACAAATCGCTTTGCGAAATCGGGAAAAAGCCGTCGAAGTAGTGCTGCGTCATTCGGCCGAAGGTAATGGCGCCGAATAGATTGACGGCGACGCCGGCGAGAATCAGCGCCTTCCAGGTGCGCGTAATCGGGCGACCGCCAATGGCGAGCAGCATGATGAGACCCATGGCGAAATCGTTACTGAAGCGATAGCCGAACTGCACCCAGCCGTCGTTTTGATAGAGCAGCCCCATCAATGCGATGGGCGCGACGATGACCCATAAGACGTCGTGCAGCGGCGTTTTGACGCGCGGCCATAAGACGTACAAATAAGCCGGCGTCGTAATCAAAAGCGATAAGCCGTGCCATGGCACTTGAATGTAGGGCGCACGCGGCAACAGCTTCGGCGTCAGCGTGAGCGCGACGCTGAGATTGCGCGCCAGGAACGCGAAGTTGGTCAGGCCATAACGTTGAATGCGATCGGTCCAGCGCACATTGAGGTAGAAATGGCCGAATTCGCCGATGGAATGAAAGCGCGCCCAGTTGAATGCGCCGCCGGCGACGGCGAATAGGAGCGCGGGAACGCCGGCGAGAATGAGGGCGCGCCAGGGAATCCTGTCATTCCAACGCAACGTCTCGTTTTCCGCGCGCGGGCGCGCGCGCCAGGCCTCCCAGACGAAGAAGACTCCCCACGCCGAGACATGCGGGCGAGTCAGCAATATCGCGCCTAAACACAATCCGGCCAGGAATGGATAACGGGCTTCGAATGAAGCGAGAATGAAGAGCGCGGTCAATACCGTGACGACGACGTGCGCGGTGTACCAAACGGAGCCGATGACGGAGGTGTAGAAATAGACGGTGCCGACGCCGAACATGAGCGTGAGCCATAAGTCGTCTTGCTCGCTGCGGCTGGAATCGCCGCGCGCGGAGAGCTTACGTAATATCAGGAACAATAAGGCCGGCGCGAATGCGGCGATGATGACGCTCAATAAGACGTCGTTGACGTTCAGTCCCCAAATGGCGACGAAGGGCATGAAGACGAACGACGGAAAAGGCGGGAACGAGACGTAATATTTCTTCCAGCGGTTGGCGATGGCGATCGGCGCGATGCTCTCGATCTGCCCGTCGAGCGAGCGGAAACGATTGGGCATCGCGCGCAAGAACGTGCCGGCGACGGTGCGGCCGTCTTTCAGGTGCAGATATTCGACCTCGGCCCAATCGTTGGTATTGGGCGGCGCGTGGCCGAGCTCGAGCTGGCCGTGCAGAAACATCTGCGCCTGATACGAGAAATGAATATCGCTCGACTTATGCAATAAGCGATTTCCCGACGTCGCCAAATAGGCGGCCAGGAAAAAGACATAGAGCGCGGCGAAGAGCTTGGTGTTGCGCGATAAGGATTTCATTTGCGCGGTCGTTCGTACACGGTCACGAGCGGTACCCCTTCGTCGTCGAGGACCCGCGACGGACGCGTCGTTCCGTAGAAGTCCCAGATCCAATATTCGTATTTGTTGAAGTGCTTCTCGTGAATGACCATCGCGATATCGCTGGCGCGCACGCCGTTCTCTTCGAGGCCGGTGTTGCCGATATCGGGACGCAGGCGGCCTTCGCGCACGTGCATATTGAGCTGCGATTGATTGGTGTCGTGCCAATAAACGGGGGCACGTGCGCCGGCGTGGCTGTCGATCCACGGCAGGATGCCGCGCGTGGCGTAGCCCCAGAATTGGCGGTTGAGGCCGAGGTCGGCGCCGCCGGCCGGACCGCCGGCGAGCAGGTTGTAGTCGCTGAGCGCGTAGGGATGCGCGCGCCAGGTCGCGGCCAGCGCCGGCGCGCAGGCGACGACGGTCAGCGCGGCGGCGAAGACCTGCGCGCGCCGCTTTTGCTCGGCGGGAATGAGCGCGCGCTCGTCGGGTGAGATGCCGGCCAAGCTGCGCGCCAGCACGTGAACGGCGTAGCCGGCCAATAAGGCCAAATAAGGAATCGTCGCGTGGAAATGCTTGGTGGCGCCGAATATCGGAGCGCGCGTGACGGTCAATATCGCCATCGGAAAGAGCGCGTTGATACCGATTAAGAAGCCGGTGGCGCGGGTGCCGAGCTCGCGCGCGGCGTGCGGGTTCTCGCGCCGCTCGCGGCGCCAATGCACGATGAGCAGCACCGCGCCAGCGACGGAGAGGACGAGCGTCGTCACCGGCAAGGTAAAGAGCGTCATGACGTACGGAAACGAGATCGGGAAGGGCGGCTTGTTATAGTTACGCCCCAGATATTCCATATTGTAATAGACGTGATGAATATGAAACGCCGCATATTCGCGGAAGCGATTCACGGTATCGAACCAGAGCCAAGGCCAGCAGGCGAAATAGACGAGGACGCCCAGCGTCGCCATATAAATGAACGGGCGCAGCGACGGTAGGCTGCGCCGCTGCCAGGCTACGAACGCGAAGTGCGGCGCCAGCACGAAGGGAATGAAGAAGGCGTTGTGCTTCGACGCCAGCGCCAAGCCGAAGAATAGGCCGGTGCGCCAGCCCCAATCGGGCTCGTCGATGGCGCGCCAATAGGCGTAGACGACGATGACCCACCACGCGGCGATGGGCGCGTCGAACGCGGCCAGCTGCGCGTCGAAGAAGAGGCGCGGCGCGGCGACGGCGAGCGCGGCGGCGACGAGGCCGGCGGCGCGCGACCAGGCGGCGGCGCCCATCATGAACAAGCAGACGGCCATGAACGCCGTCAGGATGTGCGTCGGCAGGCGTAACGCGGTCTCCTCGTCGAGGAGGCCGAGCGTCGTGTGCTTGTGCGCGTACGAAAGCGGGTGGCGGCCGGCCTGCTCGGGGCAGTGGCAGCGATGGAAGATGCGCCAGGAGAGCCCGAACAGCGACTTCATCAGCGCCGGGTGCTCGTGGTTGTAGCCGAAGCCGCGGTCGATGGCGCTGCGCGTGAAGCTGCGCTGCGGATGGCCGGCGAGCGTGTTCTCGATGACGTCGCCGTACCAGCTCCAGTAGAGCTCGGCGGCGTCGAAGTAGTAGCCCTCGTCGCGCGTGTTGCCCTGCGTGCGGCTGCCGAGGACGAGCGTCAGGAGCGTGACCGCGAAGACGAGAGCGGCGACGGTGCGGTCGCCGTGCGTGAGCTTGCGGATCATCGGCGCGCCTCGGCGTGGAAGCCCAAATTGCGCCACTGCGGATTGCCGGCGGCGATGTCGAAGCGGACGTCGTGGCGCGTGCCCGCGAGCGCCGCGGTGTCGATCTCGAAGCGGCTCCAGCGATCGTCGTTGCCGACGTGGAGCGCGAGCTGCGGCTTGCCGTCGATGGTGACGCGGAAGTCGACGAGCGCGTCGCTGTTTTTGCGCGCGTAATAGTCGTGGATGCCGGCGTAGACGACGAGCGACTTGCCGAGCGGCACCTCGCTGAAGTCGATGTGCGTGGTGCGCGCGTTGTCGGCGGGCGCCAAGATGCCGCGGCGCGGGCGATAGTCGATCTCCAGCGTGCGCCGCTCGACGCGCGAGCCGGGGCAGCGGCCGATGGCGCCCGAGTCGTGATAGCAGGGCGTCTCGGCGGCGGCGCTGCCTTGCGATTGCGTGACGCGCGCTTCGTCGGCGTGCGCGGTGAAGTCGTAGAGCACGCTCACCGACGACTTCTCGTAGAGCGCCACGTGGACGCGGCCGTGATCGCCGCCGTGGACGAGCCGGGCGCCGGCGACTTCGGGCGCGTGCGCGCCGCGAATGGCGACTTCCCACACGCGCGCATAGCGGTCGGCGTCGGAGCGTGCCGCCATCTCGACGGGAATGACGTCGCCGAGCACCGAGCGTCCGACTTGATCGGCCCACTGCGGCGCGAACACGATGAGGTCGCCCGGCTGCAGATCGGCGCGGACTTCGGCGGCGGCGGCTTGCCAATCGGCGGCGGTGGCGACGCGGGCGGAAGCGGTCAAGGCGGTGCCGGTCTCGACGACGGCAAGCAGCGCCAACAGCGCCGCGGCGACGACGGCGAGCGTGCGAGGGTTCATTGCAGCTCTTTGTCTATCACGCCGGCCGGGGTCTGCGGCACGTTCGGCTGCAGCCAAAAATGCGGGAACGTCGGCGCGCCGGTGACGACATTGGGCCCGGCGAAGGTGTCGGCGATGCGATAATGCGCGAGCAATCCCGGCCACATCTGCCAGTTGCCTTCGATCTTGTCGTCCATCACGACGGCGGCGAAGCGCGCCTGCGTGAGCGACTGCTCGAGCCGCGCCGGCGTCGGCAGGCCCGCGCGCCAAGTGTCGAGCACGCCCATGCGATGCAAGAACGCCTGCTTGCCCGCGAGATAGCTGTAGAACGGGTGAAACGGAATCAGGATGTCGCCGGGCGTGGCACGCATGCGGGCGATGAGCTGGTCACCGGCGGCACGATCGCGCGCGGTCGGAATCTCCGGCCGCGGATCGTAGCCGGTCGGATGCTTGAGCAGCGCGTCGGGATTCCACGACCTCGGCAAGATGCGGCCGAAGACGGGATCGAGGCCGCCGGGCGCGCATAAAATGGTGAGGCCGAGCAGGATCCAGACGACGGCGGGGCGCAACCGTGGCGGCGGCCCGTCTTTGCGCGGGCGCGCGTCGAGCAAGCGGCCGGCGGCGACGCCGATGGCGATGGCCGGCAGCACGATGCCGGGGATGAACGCGTTCAAGTAGGCCCATTGCGTGCCGAAGCTGAGGCCGGCGGCGCCGATTCCGCCGAGCGCGAGGAACGTCGCGTAGAGCAGGCCAGGCGAGCGTCGACGCCAGATCGCCCAAGGCACCAAGAGTAAGCCGGGGCCGATGAGCAGTAACAAGCGGCCGGGCGTGCCCAAAAACGCGCGGATGGCGAAGAAGCCGTGCTTGCGATGGAGGACGGACGTGTAGGTCCAGAACCAGCCGTCGGACGCGCGGTTGCTCAGCCACAGCGACGGCAGACCGACGACGGCGAGGGTGACGCCGTAGGCGATGGCCGTGCGCGGCGCGACCGCCAGCAGCGCCACGCCGAGCGCGAGCATGAACGGCGCCGTCGTCTGCTTGACGAAGAAGGCGGCGACGAGCAAGAGCGCCGCGATGATGCCGCCGTCGAGCCGGTCGCGGCGCCACCAGCCGATGAGCAGGCCGGCGGTGACGAGCGCCATGAACAGCGAGTCGGGCCGCGCCAAGTCGTACCAGGCGCCGCAGGGGACGAATGCGGCGCACGGGATGGCGACGGCGGCGGCGGCGGCGGTGCGCGAGCCGCCTTCGCGGCGGACGTAGACGTAGATGAGCGCCAGCGTGGCCACGAACGAGACCAGCGAGACGGCGCGGCCGAGGCCATATCCCAGGCCGAATATCTTCGATAGCCAATATACGAGCGCGGGATATCCCGGCGTATACAAATAGGGGATGAAGTCGACCGACGGCGGCGCGAATATCGGCTGATGCTCGACGAGACGGAGCGAATGGCAGAGCATTCCGCCCTCCATCCACTCGAGATCGTATGGAAACGAAATGCGCTTGAATATGACGTAAAATAATATGATTACGAAATAGGCGGCGAGCGCCAGCGTCAGCGCGCGCCAGATCTTCACGGCTGCACCGTCACGCCGGCGATGTCGACGGCGTGGTCGGGCGCGGCGTGCGCGCCGTCAATCGGCGCGCGGTCGAGCCCTTTGAACAGGCCGACGCGCACGCGCAAGGGGCCGCGCGGAAAGTCGAGCGGCAGCTTCACTTGCACGCGATCGCGCAAGAACGTGCCCGGCCTGAGGCGCGACAGCGGGAAGGTGTTCTCGACGGGATCGTGGTCGGCGTTGACCATGCGGCCGGTCGCGCTCTCGACGTGCATGAAGAGGCGCCAGCCCGGCTCGAGCCGCTGCTTGGCGTGCCAATAGAGGGCGATTTCGAAGGGCTCGCCGCGCTTGACCGGCGTCGCCGGCAGGTCGGCGCCGTCGAGCACGAGCGCGCCGCCGATGACGTCGCCGAGCGCGACTTTGGGGGCGAACGGCGTCGTCGCGACGTTGCCGGTGACGCGGCGCGCGAAGTCGGGCGGCAGCGCGATGAGGTCCATCCACGCCGCCAATTGCGCCGACAGCGCCGCCTCCGCCGGCTCGCCCGTGCCCGCCAAGTCGTGCTCTTCCAGCGCGTCGTCCGCGCGGCGATAGAGCTCGCTCGTGCCGTCGGGGATCAAGTTGCGGATGAAGTGCCAGTCGCTGGTGGCGATGGCGCGTTTTTGCGTGCCGTTGTAGCGCGACGACGGCCCTTCGTAGGTCACTTCCTGGAAGATCGCGCCCTTCTTGTCGTCGGGCGTGGCGCCGGTGATGAGGCCGAGGCGGCTCTGCCCGAGCAGCGTCGGCTCTTTGTCGGCCGCGACGCCGATGGCGTTGAGCAGCGTCGGCGCGATGTCGACGTGGCCGGCGGGCGTGGCCACGATCTTCGGCGCCGTGCCCGGGATGTGCACGATGAGCGGCACGCGCGTCTCGTTCGCATACAGGTGATAGCCGTGGCGTTTGTCGGGCGGAATGCCGTGCTCGCCGAAGCCGTCGCCGTGATCGGAGGTGACGATGACGATCGTCTTGTCCCACAAACCAGCGGCTTTCAGCGCGTCCAAAACTCGACCGATATGGAAGTCGGTAAAACGAATTTCGCCGTCATATAAATCGACCTCGTCATTACCGAAGTTCGATTCCGGCATATCGGGATGACGCTCGAAATCGAAGTGCGTATCGTAGAAATGGGTCCACAAGAAGAACTTCTGGTTGCGGTTTTTGCCGATCCAATCGACGACTTCGTCGGCCAGCTGGCGCGACGAGGTGCCCGACGTGCGCGCCGGATTGACGCCGGCGCCCGAATGCAGCGTCTGCAGATGGTAGTCGTATTCGTCGAAACCTTGATTCAAACCCCAACCGGATTCGAAATAATAATAAGAGAGAAACGCGGCGGTATGAAAGCCGTTGTCCTTCATGATCTCGGCGAGCATGCGGTTTTCCGGCAGCACGCGCGGCGGCCAATGCTCGAGGCTGGTGGCGATCGTCGACGGATAACGGCCGCTCAGAATCGCCGGAATCGAATAGCGCGTCGACGGCGCGTGCGCCCAGGCGTCGGCAAAGCGCGTCGACTCGCGCGCCAGGGCGTCGAGCCGCGGCGTCGTCGCGCGCGCATAGCCGTAGGCGCCGACGTGATCGGCGCGCAACGCGTCGATGGTGATGAGCACGACGTTGGTGTCGGCCGGCAGGTTGGGCGGCGTGACCCACGGCGTCGTCGCCGCCGTCGCCAGCGTGGCCGAGTGGCCGTTGCAGTCTTGGTCGATGCCGTCGTCGGGCCAGTCGAGCGCGCCCGGGTGCACGTCGCGGTCGAAGTCGTCGCAGTCGCCGCCGCCGAGGATGGACGAGTAGCCGTCGCCGTCGAAGTCGGCGGCACGCTGCAGGACGCCGATGATGGGGCCGCTCGCGCCGGTGAACGAGCTGGCCGCCTTGCGCACGCGGTCGGAGCGGCCGAGGCCGAGCGCGATCGTCAAGAGCACGAGCGGGACGGCGACGGCGATGAGGCCGCGCAGCCAGATGGGACGGCGGCGCAACCCGTCGCCGGCGTCGGTCGAGAGCGCGGCCACGACGACGAAGAAGGCCAGCGCCAGCGCCGTAAACGGCCGCAAATCGAGCTGGCGCACCAGCGGCCACTCGACGGCGGTGACGAGGAGGAGCGGCAGCGTCGTCGCCAGCGCCAGCGACACGAGCGCGCCGCGCGGCGTGGCCAGCGCTCGCTCGCGCAGCGGCAGCTGGCGCGCGATGAAGTGCGCGCCCAAGAGGCACACGAGCATGATGAGCGGCGCCCACACGCCGAGCGTCTGCGCCTTGACCGGCAGCGGCATGCGCCGCTGACCTTCGAGCCAATAGAGCAGCGCCGCGACCCCGGCCGCGCCGGCGTAGAGACCGAGGAACCAGGCGCCCGCTTCCAGGCCCGCGGGCACGCGAAAACGCAGCTTGGCGCGCGGTCCGACGCGGATGATCAGCGACAAGACCGCCGCCAGCACCAGCGTCAACAACAGGCCGGCGAAGAAGATGCCCGTCGCCGCCGCCGCCACCAGCGCCGCGATCAAGACGCGATGGTGATAGACGTGCAGCGTGTCGAGCGTGATGGGCGCGACCAACAGGCCGACGGCGACGAGCATCGCCGCCGCGGCCACGACGTAGGCGACGATGCGGGCGCCGGCCGACTCCTCGCCGGCGAAGGCGGCGCGCCAGATCTTGCCGCCGTCCGAGCCCCAGACGATCGCGCCCAGCGCCAGGCCGACGAGCGCCAAGCCAACGCTGCCGGCGGCGCCGTAGAGCGTCGCGAGAAAGAGGGCGAGCTTCCATTTTCCGGCCGGCAAAAAGGCGCCGGCTCGCGTGAGCGTTTGGGCGAAGTCGGAGAGGCCGGCGGTGACGCCGCCGATGGCTCCCAGCAGCGCGCCGCGCGCGGCCAGCGCACGTGGGGGTCGCATCCGTGCGGACTATAGCAGCGTGTGATAGGTTCTGCGCGCCATGAATCTCCGACGGGGCACGCTCCTGGCGCTGCTGGTCGCTGCGGCCGGCGCCCTCGTGGCGCATTCGCTCGTCTTCGACTTCGTCACCGACGACGCGTACATTTCCTTCGTTTACGCGCGCAACCTCGCCCAGCACGGCCAGCT
Source organism: uncultured delta proteobacterium (assembly GCA_963785725.1). Lineage (GTDB taxonomy): Bacteria > Myxococcota_A > Polyangia > Palsa-1104 > Palsa-1104 > JAQBQH01. The sequence continues at coordinate 354,796 of CAWAWS010000014.1, forward strand.
CGTCTTCAACCTCGGCGAAAAAGCGGTGGAGGGGTATACGAATTTCCTATGGACGCTGCTGTTGGCGGCGCTCTTGAAGGTCGGGCTCGTCCCGGAAGTGACCTCGCGCGTGCTCGGCACCGCCTTCGCCGTCGCCAGCTTGGGCGTGACCGCCTGGCTGTCGCGTCGCCTGCGCACCGGCAACGCCGGCGACCCGAGCGCGCGGGAGTGGTCGGCCTGGGACGCGCTGCCGGCGCTCATCTTGGCCGCCATCCCCGGCTACGCCTGCTGGGCCTCGGGCGGCCTAGAGACGCAGCTGTTCACCTTCTTCGTCCTGCTCGGCTCGGCCGGGCAGCTCGCCGAGCTCCTCGACGACGCCGCGCCGCGCAAACGCACCGCCGTCGCCTTCGGCTTGGCGGCGCTGACGCGTCCCGAAGGCATCCTCTTTTTCGCGCTGGCGTGGCTCTATCGCCTGCTTTACCGGCGCCAGATCCTGCCGACGCGCGCCGACGTCATCGCCATCGCCTGCTTCTTGGCGCTCGTCGTCCCGCACTTCCTGTGGCGTCATTGGTACTACGGCTGGTGGCTGCCCAACACCTTCTACATCAAGTCATCCGGCATCGGCGGCCACTGGCAACAGGGCGGCTACTACTTGTGGCGCGTCGTCGAGTCCTACCACTTGTGGATCGTCCCCATCGTCGCCATCGCCGGATTCTTCACGCGCGAGGAGCGCGGCGCGCGGCTCCTCCTCGGCTACGCCACGCTCGTCGTCGCGCTCTTTGCGGTCTACGTCGCGTCCGTCGCCGGCGACTTCATGGGCCTCTTCCGCTTCATCATGCCCGCGCTGCCGCTGGTCGCGCTCGTCGCCGCCGACGGCCTCCGCCTGACGCTGTCGACGCTTCGCCCGCCGCTCGCCGCCGCCGTCGTCGCCGCGTTGCTCGCCGGCCACGTCTGGCACGCCGTCGTCGTCGATCGCGTCGCGCTCTCGAACCCGCAAGCGCCGTCCGACCGCGGCATCGACTCGCCCGCGTTCCTACGCTGGTACACCAACGATCGCGCCGCCATCGGCCGCTGGTTCGGCCGCTACGCGCGCCCCGACGACTACGCCGCCGTCGGTGGCGCCGGCGCCCAAGTCTACTTCAGCGGCATGCGCTCGCTCGACTGCTACGGCCTCTCCGACGAGCACATCGCCCACGACGTCGCGGCGAACAACTCGCGCCCCGGCCACCAGAAATACGCGCCGGTCGACTACATCCTCTCGCGCCATCCAACCATCATCACGTCCAACAACTATCGCATCGGCGATCGCCCCTACGTCGGCGCCGACTCCGCCTTCTGGATGCGCAACGGCTACCACTACGTTACCGTCGACGTCCCCGGCCTGAGCTCGCCGAAGTACAGCTTCCTACTCCGCAACGACCGCAGCCTAGGTCCGCTCCCCGCACTGACGCCGCAAAAACCAGAGGACCGCGAGCCATGACCTCATCCACCGTCCAACTCCGCCTGCGCGGCCTCACCCGCCGCCACCTGCTGACGTCCCTCATCGCCGCCGCGCCGCTGCTCTACATCGCCTACCTGACGATCGCCAAACACTCGCCGCTCGTACAAAAAGTCCCCTCGATCGACCTCATCTGCCTAGCCGCCGCGGCGCTCCCCTGGCTCTCACTCCTCGCCGCCCGCGCCACCTACCGCGCCAAATGCGACGACATCGCGCTCCACGTCCGCAACGAAGCGCTCCCCTACAAAACCATCCGCGAGCTGCGCCTCCAAAAAACGCCGCGCCGCATCACCCTCCACCTCATCCGCTCCGAAGACATCCAACTCCAACTAGTCCTAGCCGACGCCTTCGCCGGCCGCCTAGAACCCCTCGCCACCCTCCGCTCCCGCCTAGCCGCCCACAACCTAACCTTCCCCGAGATCTAACTTCCAAACCCGTCTGCCGGCCCCAACCCAGGGGCGTGCCTTCACCCACCGCACCCAACCCAGGGGCGTGCCTTCACCCACCGTCTGCCGGCACCCCTCCCAAACCGAGCGACGCCAGCCGCTCCGCTCCGGAAACCCAAAGCGCAGACATCATGTGCGCGCGCGAGTTGTCTCCCGCAGCCCGTAGGGCGAGGACTGTCTGAGCGCGCGCACATGATGTCGGAGCTACTTCCGGTGAATTGCCGTAGCGAAGCGTTCTACTACCGCGACTCCTACTGCTGCTGCTGCTACTTCACCGCCGCAGCCTTCCCCGGCTCAATCGGCGTCTCCGGCCGCGCATGCTGCTGCGCGACCCTCGGCTCCCGCTTCTCGACGACGATCGTATGCTGCGACTGCACCTGCGTATTCTCCCGCGCCACGACGGTGACGATATTGGCCCCCGTCCACAACGGAATATCCGCGTCGAAGCTCTGCGTCGCCGGATTCGCCGCTTTCCGATTCGACCGATAGAAGACCTTCCGTCGATCAATCTTCGCCGTCCGATTCGACACGAACACGAACATGTCGGCCACGCGATGCTCGTCCGTCGCCGTGCCGCTGATGTGAATCGTCGGCGCATCGACCAACCCCGACTGCGGCTTGACCTCGAGCCGCGGCGGCGAAACCTCCCAACCCGGCACCCACGCCAGCTTGGTCGGCGCCGCGCCCGCGCCTTGCGCCGCCTGCGTCTTGGCGATGAAGCCGGGCCGCCCGTCGAGCTCGACGCGCAAGAAGTCGCCGGCCAGGCCCGTCAGTCGGAACGTCGCGCCCTTGTTGGCGCTGCCGATGATCGGCGCGTCCTTGTCGGCGCCGCCGCGAATCTGCGCCGTCGGCGCGCTGACCGTCGCCGTGCCCGTCGTCACCTGCGGATCCTTGCCGGTCGGCGCGATCGGGAACATCAGCTTGTCGGTCACGAAGTCATGCAGCACCGAGTCGTAAACCGTCAGCTCCACTTTCGCCGCGTCGCCTTTGTATTCGGGCTTCACGTCGAACGTGAAATCGACCGTCTTCGACTCGCCCGGCGCCAAATTGTCGACGTTGAAGCGGCCCTTGTTGATGAACACGCCTTCGTCCGACAGATTGCGCAGCTGCGCCAGCGTCTCGTTCGCCTTGCCCGTGCCCGAGTTCTTGACCGTCACGTGCAAGCGCACCGACTCGCCGCGCTGCACGAGCCCGTCGCCGTTGCCCTTCAAGTCGTCGATGAGCTGATAGGCGTAGGAGAACGCCGGCCGCTCGGGACCCGCCACTTTGACGATGAGCTCGTTGGTGTCGAGCGTCGGTCTTGGCGCCGTGCTCCTCAGTGACGTCGAGCTTGAGCGGATCGACGCGCGTGATGGCGTCCTTCGGCAGCTTGACCGGCACCACGAACGTGCGCGTCTCGCCCGGCTTGATGCGGCCGAACACGAACTCGCGCCCGTCGAAGAACGGATCGTCCGCCTTCAACGTCGCGCGCACCTGACCGGCGATGCCCGGCCCTTTGTTGGTGATCTTGGCCGTGAACTTGATGGTGTCGCCCGAGCCCACTTCCGGCTTGTCGGTGGCGATCGAGCCGACGAGCGTCGGCGCCGGACCGCTGCCCGCCGACGACCAATCGACGCCCAGCTTCTTGAGCGCGTCGGTGATGCGGCCCTGCTCCTCGCTGAGCTTCTTGTCGAAGAAGGGCTTGGACGACGCCAACACTTCACGCCGCTTCCAGCCTTTGGCCTGCGCCAACAGATCGCGCGCGAAGTCGATCTCGTAGTCCTCGACGAGCGCATCGGGATCGACCGGCGAATCCTCGTCCTCGTCGTCGGCGCCGAGGCTGTCGCCGCGTCGTCGTCGCCGTCGTCGTCGGCGGGCTTGCGCGGATCGTCGCGCAGCGGCGTCTTCGGCATCTTCTTCGGCGGCTCGAGCGCCAGGTACTTGAACGTCTCGAACGGCTTGTCGCCGTTCTTGCGCGTTCTTCGAGCTGCAGGTGCGCGTCGAGATCGGCCTCGCGCATGCCCTTGTAGTCGCGGAACAGCGAGACGCCCTTGTCCTTGTCGACGACGACCTGGTCGAGCACGACGTCGGGCGTGATGCCGACCGACTGGATCGAGACGTCGCCGGGCGTGAGGTACTGCGCGATGGTCAGCTTGAGCGCGCGTGCCGTCGTCGTTGTCGTAGAGCACCTGCACCGAGCCCTTGCCGAAGGTGCGCGTGCCGACGATGACCGCGCGATCGAGGTTCTTGAGCGCGCCGGCGACGATCTCCGAGGCCGACGCCGAGCCGCCGTTGACCAGCACCGCCATCGGGATGTGCGGCTGCGTGCCGGCGGTGGCGCGCTTCTCGTCGCGCTGCTTGTTGGCGTAGCCGACGGTGGTGACGATGGTGCCCGAGTCGACGAACTCGTCGGCGACCTTGATGGCCTGGTCGAGCAGGCCGCCCGGGTTGCCGCGCAGGTCGAGGACCAGCGCCTTCAATCCCTTGGACTTCAGGTCGTCCATGGCTTTGCGCAGCTCGTCGTCGCTGTTGCCGGCGAAGTTACCGTGCAGCTTGATGTAGCCGACGCCGTTCTTGAGCATCTTGTGGTCGACCGTGTGCGTCGACATGATGGCGCGCGTCAGCGTGATCTTGCGCGCCGCCGAGTTCGGCTCGTTGGCGTGGCGCACCCAGATGTCGACCTTGGTGTCGGGCTCGCCGCGCAACCGCGACACGGCGTCGTTGATGCAGCATGTTGATCGTCGGCTCGCGATCGATGCGGATGATGCGATCGCCCGCGCGCATGCCGGCGTTGTAAGCGGGCGTGCCCGGATCGGCTTGATGACCGTGAGCTCGTTCTTGCGCACGCCGATGACGATGCCGAGACCGCCGAAAGCGCCGCGCGTCTGCAGCTTCATCTCGGCGTAGATCGACGGATCGAGCAGCATCGAGTGCGGATCGAGCGTCGACAGCATGCCGTTCGTCGCCGCGTACTCGATGTTGCGCACCGTCTCCGAGTCCATGCCCGGCGGCAGGTTCTGCGCGACGAAGCGGAAGATCTCCTTCATCTTCATCGACAGCGCCCACGGCGAATCGACCTCGCCGATGGTGAACTCCTGCTGCGCCGTGTCGACGCTGATCTTGACCTTGTTCTGCTCGGGGTGCGGCTCGACGAGCACTTCGGCCACCGACTTTTGCACCTGATCGAGCGCCGACAGCAGCATCTGCTTGGGATCGACGCGCGTCGGATCGACGTAGGAGTCGTTCACGCGCATCAACGAGTTGTTGAAGATGCGCAGCGCCGCCAAGTCGTACGGCCGCTTGTCCTGGTTCGACGCCGCGCGCAGCGTCTCGCCGGCGCCGAGGTCGACGCGGCCGTGCGGCCCCGATCGGCGCACGGTCAGGCACAGCGCCAAGATCACGCTGACGAAGACGAGGAGCGGCTTGAAGTAGCGACGCATGAACGGCTGCGGGCCGGGCGGGTGGTCAAATAGGTCCATCAGAATGGTCTCCCAGCATCGAGTATACGCATGACTCGGGTGAGCGGCCGGCGGCAATCGACAGGTCGCGAACGCGAGCGAAAAAGCCGAAGCGATGGTTCAAGTTCTAAACAGTGTGACCGCGATTGCGATTCCTATTGTGGTGAAGCTCGGACGTTCGGCGCACCGGCTTCGATCCCGCGTCAGCGCGAGACCAACAGCGCGGCGGCGACGACGGCCACCAACATCGCGTCGTAGAGCAGCGCGCCCGCCGCCAACGCCGCCAGCGCGCGCAGCTCGCCGTGACGTGGCTGCTTGGGCGGTGCCGGGTCGCGATAGGGGTTGGCGCTCGGCTCGGTCAGCGGCAGCGGCTGCTTGACCTCGAGCTGCGCCAGGACGAGCCAGATGGTCGCGTCGACGAGCGCCATCGCCATCGTTCCGAGCGCGCACATTTGTGCCAGCGGCGCCTCGGCCGGCTGCGCCCACGGATCGGCCAGCGCCGGCACCATCAGCGACGCCAGCGTGCTCGCCGACAGCGCCAACAGCCACACGCGCCGTCGCTGCGCCTTGCCCAGCATCGAGGTCGCCGGCAGTCGATAGGCGCGCCGCGCGCCGTCGGTGATGAGGAGCATCGCCGGCAGCGCCAGGATGCCGAAGCCGATGCCGGCCGCGGCGCCGACGACGCTCGCGTCCAAGCCGGCGACGCCGAGCCCGACGGCTGCGCCGGCCGCGGCACCGACGGCCGGCGCCATCAGCGCCACTTGCCAGTCGCGCACCCGATCGAGCGCCGACGAGATCAGTGCGCCGAAGATGCCGAGCACCAGCGCCATCATCACGCCCGAGGACGTGGCCGACGGAAGCTGCGCGCCGACAGCGGCGCCGATGAGCGCGAAAGGCCAGCCGAGCTGCATCGTATTTCTGCGCATGATGATCAGATGCGCGCCTCGACTCGATTGTAAAGCCTTCCGCGCGCCATCGCCAGCACGTTCGCATCAGATACGACGATGGCTCTACATCGAGCCGCCGATCATCGGGAAATCGCCGTGCGAAACGAACGCGTCGGCGGTCAGTCGCGCTCGATCGTGAACTTGAACTTGCGATCGAGCGCCTCTTCGGCCAAGTCGCGCTTGCGCCGCGCGCCCCACACTTCGAGCTCGGCGTCGGTGTTGGTCGACAGCGTGACCTCGACCGACTTGTCGCCGATCCGGCAACGCACGCTGCGCACGAGCTGCGCGTAGCTGCGGTCGAGCCCGTCGGCCAGGCGCAAGAGCGCGCCCAACACGCGCACCTTCTTCTGCGCCGGCGCCGACAGCGCCGCGAACTGCGCGTGCGTGTCTTTCGGCGTCGCCTTGCGGTGATAGCGGACGAGCTGCGCCAACAGCTGAATCTCGTCGGTGGTGAAGCCTTGCAGATCGGCGTTCTCGATCAAATACGCGCCATGTTTGTGATGCTTCGAGGCCGCGATGTGAAAGCCGATGTCGTGCAAGAGCGCCGCGAATTCGAGCAGCTCACCGTCGGAGTTCGGCAGATCGTGCAGCGGCCGCAAGCCACGGAAGAGATCGAGCGCCAGCCGCGCCACATGCTGCGCGTGCGCCTCTTGCGCGTTGCAGCGACGAGCCAGCCGCACCACCGAGCGCCGCCGCAAGTCCGGATATTCGTCGATGAGCTGGATGCCCGGGCCGTTGCGCGCGGCGTAATCGGCGACGAGCCCTTCGCGCAGCGCCGCTTCGCACAAGACGTAGGCGTCGGCGTGCACGACCTCGAGCAGCGAGCGCACCAAGATCACGCCCGGCACGATCGAGTCGACGCGCTTGGGATCGAGGCCGGGCAGCTTGAGCCGCTCGGCCGTCGTCATCGCGCACAGCCGCTGCTCGACGGCATAGACGTCGTTGAACGCGACCGTGCGCGGCTTGTCGGCGCTGGTCGTCGGAATCAGCTCGGCCACCGCGCGCGCCGTGCCCGACGTCATGGCCACGAGATCGAACCCGATCTTGCGAATCGCCGCCGTCGGCGCCTCCAGCTGACGGTGCAGCTGCTCCGCGAGCCGCACGCGCTGATCGGGCGTAATCGGATCGGACGGCGCGTACTGATCGAGCAGCCGCAAGACGCCCAGCTTGAGCGAGGTCGCGTAGTGCGCCTCGCGCGCGTCACCGACGATGAGCTCGACCGAGCCGCCGCCGATGTCGATGATGAGCGCCTTCTTGCCCGCCAGATTCAGCGCCGCGCGCGCGCCCAAGTAAATGAGGCGCGCCTCCTGCTCGCCGCGAATGACGGTCAGCTCGATGCCGGTCTCGTCGCGCACGACGCGCACGAAGTCGCCGCCGTTCTCGGCCTCGCGCACCGCCGACGTGGCGACGGCGATGACGGCGTCGACGCCGGCGCGCTCGGCCTGCGCGCGAAAACGCCGGATGCACTCGGTGGCGCGCGCAAACGCGTCGGGCGCGATGACGCCCTTGAACGCGCTGTCGCCGAGGCGCACCATCTCCTTGGCGCGATCGAGCGGCTCCACCTGACCGTCGGCGCCGACGCGCGCGATCAAGAGGTGAATGGAATTGGTACCGACGTCGAGAGCGGCGATCTTCACGGGTCGCCATATACTATCACCGTGAAAGCTTGGTGGCAGCGGGCGAGAAGCCCATTCGATCCCGATCAGGCCGACGAGAACGGCTTGGTCGCGCTAGGCGGCACCCTCGACCCCGATTTGGTGCTCCTGGCGTACCGCGAAGGCGTGTTCCCTTGGTCGTCCGATCCCGTGATCTCGTGGTGGTCGCCCGATCCGCGCGCGCTCTTCGATCTACAGACGTGGAAGGCGCATCGCTCGATCGGCCAAGCCGTGCGGCGTGGCAATTGGCACTTCAGCGTCGACAAAGCGTTCGAAAAGGTGATGCGCGCCTGCGCCGCGCCCGCGCCCGGCCGCGAATCGACCTGGATCGGCGAGGACTTCATCAAATCCTACGTCGAGCTGCACGCGCGCGGCTTCGCCCACTCCGTCGAGGTCTGGGAAGGCGAGGAGCTCATCGGCGGCCTGTACGGCGTGACCTTGGGCGGCTTTTTCGGCGGCGAATCGATGTTCAACCGCCGCACCGACGCCTCCAAGGCCGCCGTCATGCACCTGATCGAGCGGCTGCGCGCCAACGGCTACGTCCTGTGTGACGCGCAGGTGCCGACGCCGCATCTGGAACGCCTAGGCGCCGTAGAGCTTCCGCGCGACGAATACCTGCAGCGGCTCAAGGCCGCGATCCAAGTGGACGCGACGTTCAAGTAGCGTCGTCGTCGAACCACGCCGGATAGCGGGTCGAGAAGGTCAGCTGTAGATCGTCGAGGTCGGCTCTGCGCGCCGTGGCGTCGTGCTGCTTGCGCCGCTCGGCCAACGCGGCCACGAAGCGGCCGAAGCGCGCGCCCAACTGCGCCTCGAAGAGCGCGCGCAAACGCCCCGCCAGCGACGGCGACGCGCCACCGGTCGAGATCGCGATGCGCAAGGGGTCGAGGCGCGCGATGGCCGGCATGGCCACGTCCGATTGCGCCGGATCGTCGCTGCACCAGACGATCGCATGGCGCGCGCGCGCGGCTTGCGCCACCCGTGCGGCCAACGCCGGCTCGCGCGTGGTCACGAGCACGAGCCGCGCGCCGTCGACGTCGCCGTCGACGAACGCATCGGGCGCGACTTGGCGCACGCGCGCGCCCGAATCGACGAGCAGCGCGCGTTTACGCGCCGCATCGTCGTCGCCAGCGTCCGGCGCGCCGACGAGCAGCACCGTCGCGCCTTCGACATCGAATGTGAGGGGAAATCCGAGCGACTCGGCGCGCATGCTTGCAGTCTACGCGCGCGCCGAGCCTGACGCTGCTCGCTTACGGGACGATGCCGACGCACTCGGTGGCGCAGTTGAACGTCGCCGACGCGCAGCTCTTGTCGCCGAGGCAGCTGTCGCAGTCGTCGGCCTTGGACATGTAGTTCGCGTCGCTGTTCGCGTTGTCCTTGCACTTCGTGGTGCAGCTGTCGACGTCGTAGGACTTGTCGTAGCAGTCCGAATAGCGCTGGCAAATGCCGCTGCAGTCGATCTCGTTCTTGATGTGATCGCAGCCCATCGTCGTCAACGCGCCGGCCATCATCACGCTTGCAGTCACGATCCAGATCTTCTTGAACATCCCGATTCTCCTGAGTTTAACGTTCGAGTAAGCGACAGCTCGAACGCTAAGCAGGCAGCGTGCCACGCGCTGCGTCAGGAGTTTGCGGCGTCAGCCCGTGACGATCGGAACGCGGTTCCCGTTCCAGTGGAACTTTGCTTCCACGAGTGGTCCAAAAATGCGCTACTGCGTCAGCTTTTGAACGACCGCATCGACGAGCGACCAATAGTCCTTGATCTCGGCCGTCGCACCGACGTCACTCGGCATGACGAGCGCCTTGGCGCCCGCTTTGTCGGCCACGAGCTCGACGGTATTTCGCGGGTAGAACGACTCCATCAAGATCAGCTTCACGTTTTCGCGGCGCATGAGCCCGATGAGCTGCGCGATATGCGACGGCGGCGCCGGAATGCCCGGCTTCGGCTCGACGTAGCCGACCTCCTGTAGGCCGAGCCACTTCGACACGTAGCTCCAGCTCTTGTGGTAGGTGACGATCTTCGTGCCGCGCAAACCGGCGGCGCGCTTCTCCCAGCCTTGGCGGCGTTGCTGAAGGTCGGCGAGGAACTTGGCCAAGTTGGCGTCGTAGGTCGCTTTGCCGGCCGGATCGAGCTGGTCGAGCCGCTCGCCGATCTCGCGCGCGACGATGGCGGCGTTGTCGGGCGCGATCCAATAGTGCGGGTTGCCTTGCGGGTGAATGTCGCCGAGCGAGCGATCGACCTTGGTCGCCGGCACGTCGAGCACCGGAATCTGCGTCGAGGCGTCGAGATTTCCCGGCATGCCGAGCGTGATCTTCTCGTTGCGCGAGCCGAGCACGAGCGGCGGCAGCCAACCGATCTCCAGCTCGAGCCCGACGTGCACCAGCAGCTCGGCGCGGTTCAGATCGATCACCAGCGACGGCTTGGGCTCGACGAAGTGCGGATCCATGTAGCCGTGCGACAGCGCCTTGACCTCGACGCGATCGCCGCCGACCTTGCGCGCCAGATCGGCGAACGTCTCGATCGTCGTCACGACGTGCACTTTGGCTTGCGCCGACGAAGCGACGACGAAGCTGCCCAAGATCGCCAAGAGGAGTTTGGTTTTCATGATCCCTTAGAAAGGATGGGCGCCGTGCGCGCCGATGGCCGCTTCCAATTGTAAAAATGCCGCTTCCGACAGTCGCGGCGAGCGCGGCGTCGGGTCGAGCGGCAAGAAGCGCTGGCCGTAGCGAACCTCGCCGTAGATGCGGATGCGCGCGAACTCCGACAGCTGCCAGGTCAAGCTGGCGTCGCCGGCGTATTCGCGGTGAATGCTGTCGCCCGACGGCAAGCCCATGATCTCGCCGCGCAGGCCGACGAACCAGCGCCGATGCGCCTGCACGACGACCTGCGAATAGAGGCCGCCTTCGAGCTGCGGCCGCTTGAAGCCGCCCAACACCAGATCGGGAATTTGCCGCAGGAAATACTCGCTCTGCCACGCCACCGACGCGTAGCTGCGCGCTTGATTGACCGGCTTCCACTTGAAGTACAAGTCGGCGCCGTAGAGGTTGTCGTAATAGTTGTCGTAGGCCGTATTTCCCGACGCCGTCGACGGAACGACGTCGTTGGCGGTCACGCTCTGCGAGGTCTTGCCGTGCGCGTAGTTGAGCCCGGCGTAGAGCGACATGGTGTCGCTGAGCGGGAAGAACGCGCGCGCCGTGGCGAGATAGGTGAAGTCCCAGCGCTGGCCGCCGCCGAAGGTCTGCAGCGGCTCGTTCGCCTCGGCCGGATCGACCGAGAACATCGAGTAGGCGAGCACGAGATAGAACGGCAAGTTGGGCACGAGCCAGTTGATCTCGAGGCCGGGCGAGCGCAGACCGTCGACGCCGAGCAGCTCGGTGTTGAGCAGCGGACGGCGCGTAAAGTCCTGCAAATGGAGATGCTGCGCGTTCTGGCGACCGAGGCCGGCGCGGAAAATACCGGCTTTGATCTGCAGATTCCACGGCAAGTGCGTGGTCGTGAGGAAGGCCTCTTCCACTTCGATGCCCGACAAATTGGGGATCGTCAGGAAGATGTCGGCGCGAAAATAGGGATCGACGACGGCTTGCAGCGCCAGCTCGACCTCTTGGATCTTGAAGCCCGTCGATTGCGGATCGTCGCCCGCTTTGATCGTGCCTTGGTCGTCGGAGAACCAGCCGGCGGCGAAGTCGACGATGGCGCTGACGTCGGGGTTGAGGCTCTGGAACATGCGGCCGAGCGCCGGGCCGAAGCCGGCTGACGACTGCGGCGCGCCCGGCGTCGACGGCGAATTGGCGGCGGCAGCGGCGGCCGCGCTCGACGCCGCCTGCTTCTTGGCGGCGGCGGCGGTGTCGGCTTGCAGCGCGCGGGCGATCTCGGCTTCGTCGACGGCGGACGCGGCGCCGCCGTCGCCGAGCGGCGCGCCGCCGTCGACGGCCGACTGCGCGAACGCGGGCGCCGCACACGCTGCAACTGCTAGGGCGACTAGGATTTGGCGCGTCATTGTCCCTTGAGCTTCAAGCGAATGAGGCCCGGCACGAGGAACAGCGCCGAGACGACCACCATCGAAGCGCCCGTCGGCAGCGACCAGCGGAACGAGGCGTAATAGCCGACGAAGGCCGAGATGACGCCGATGACGACGGAGATGACGAAGACCGTCCACAGTCGCTCGCCGAGCAAGAGCGCGACCGCCGGCGGGATGACCATGAACGCGAACACGGGCAGGGCGCCGATGGCGCGCGTCGAGACCGAGATGGCGACGGCGAACGTCAGAAAGAGCAGCAGCGACCAGCCGCGCGTCTTCAGGCCGAGCGTGCGCGCCATCTCCGGGTCGAAGACGGTGAAGACGAACTCCTTCGAGAACAGCCCGTGGATGATGGCGACGACGATGGCGGCCGCGGCCATGATCTTCAGCTGCGATTGCGTGGCGACGACGGCGTTGCCGTAGAGCAGATCGTTCACCTCGTGCGCTTCTTGCGTCACGCGCGGCGAGTTGAGGATGAGGATGACCGACGCGGCGGCGATGAGATAGCCGAGCCCGACGACCGTCTCGCCGGCCAGCCGCCGCGAGCCCAAATTGAGCGAGAACAGCGCCGCGCCCAACGCTGCGAACGCGGTCGCGTACCACAGCGGATGCAGCCACAAGGGCGCGGCGTGCGGCTCGACGCCGACGACCGAGCACAAGAAGAACGCCAGCGCGACGCCGACGCCCGACGCCTGCGACATCGCCGCCGAGACGAAGACGACGCGCTTCAAGACGATGTAGACGCCGACGAAGCTGCACAAGCCGGCGGCGATGATGGCGACGACGACGATGTCGCTCCACAGCTGCCAAGATTCCCAGAAGCCGACGTCGCTCATTTTACAGTTTGTGCTCGGCGGAGTCGTGGCGATGGGCGACGAAGATGACGCTGTGGCCGTCGACGGCGCGCACGACGATGGGCTTTTCGTAGATCTTCGACAGCCGCTCCGACGTCAAGAGCTCGGCGCGATTGCCGACGACGACCGGGTGACCTTTGCCGGCCATGACCACGAGCTTCTCGACGTGATCGGAGACGGCGCCGAGCTGATGCGAGATGAGCACGACGGCGATGCCGCGCGTCGTGAACGAGCGCACGAGGTCGAGCATGGCGCGCTCGGACGGCAGATCCATGCCGGTCGTCGGCTCGTCGAGCACGAGGATCTCGGGCTCGGCCGCGAGCGCGCGGGCGACGAGCACGCGCTGCCGTTGACCGCCCGACAGCGCGTGAAACTGCTGCTCGGCGAGCTCGAGCGCGCCGACGTCGGCGAGCGCGGCGCGCGTGCGCTCGACGTCGTTGGCTTTGGCGCGGCGGCCGAACCCGATGAGGCCGTAGCGACCCATGAGCGCGACTTCGTAAGCGGTGAGCGGGAAGCTGACGTCGACGCTGGCGCGCTGCGGGACGTAGCCGAAGCGCGGACGGCGCGCGGGAAACACGATGTTGCCGGCGAGCGGCGGCAACAGGCCGAGCATCGTGCGAATGAGCGTCGTCTTGCCGCTGCCGTTGGGGCCGACGATGCCGATGGCGTCGCCGGCGTCGACCTCGAGATCGATGGGCGGCAGCACCGGCTTCTTGTGATAGCCGACGGCGACTTGGCGCAGCTGTAGCAGGCTCACGAGCGCGTTCTCACGTAGGATTCGCTTCCACCAGCGTCTTGAAGCGCGCCATCGATTGGTGCACCTCGTCGTCGAGCCGCGCCAGCAGCGGACCGGCGATGAGCCGCGCGCCGAGCCCGCTGAACTCCTCGCGCGACGTCACGCGCGTCAACCCGGGCGCGTGCGTGCCGAAGACGAACGAGTGATTGCCGCGCACGCCCAATTTGCCGCCGACCCAGCGCACGCGCTCGGCCGGCACCAATTCCTCGACGGTGATGTGGATCGGCAGGTTGGCCGGGCCGGCGCCCATTTGCAGCGTCATGCGCGCGCCCAGCTCCAGCTCGCCCGAAACCGAGCGCAGGAACGGGAACCAGCGCGGCCAGCGCGTGAGGTCGGCGAAGACGCGCCAGCAACTTTCGGGCGTCGCGGCGACGTCAACGGCGTGGTGGACGATCGGCATCGGCGCGGACTCTACCGCACCTCCGATTCCGTGACTATACTGGCGCCTCGCCCATGGCTCGCAAACCGAAAGCGCCCGCGTCCGCGCCGGCCGACGAAGCTGTCGATGCCGAGCTGGTGGACGGCGACGATCCCGTTGAAGTCGAGCCCAGCGACGACGCCGAGCCCGACGTCGTAGAGCTGGGCGACCCAGCCGACATTGATGCCGCCGCCGATCTGGCGCTGCCTGAGCTCGACGACGATGACGAGGTCGTGCCGCCGCGCAACGCGCTCGTGCCGGTCGAGCGTGGCAGTCGCTCGTTGGCGCGGCTCGATCCGCTGCAGCTCTATATCGCCGACATTCGCCGCTACGCTTTGTTGACGCGCGAAGAAGAGCACGAGCTGGCGGTGAAGTATCAAGAGACGGGCGACGTCGAAGCGGCGCGGCGGCTGGTGACCTCGAACCTGCGGCTGGTCGTCAAGATCGCGCACGAATATCGCCGCGCCCATCGCACGCTGCTCGACCTCATCCAAGAGGGCAACGTCGGGCTCGTGCAGGCGGTCAAGAAGTACGATCCCTATCGCGGCGTCAAGCTGTCGTCGTACGCGGCCTGGTGGATTCGCGCGTACATGCTCAAGCACATCTTGAACAACTGGCGCTTGGTCAAGATCGGAACGACGCAGGCGCAGCGCAAGCTCTTCTTCAACCTCAAGAAGGAGAAGGACAAGCTGGAGGCGCTGGGGTTCGACGCGTCGTCGAAGGCGCTGGCCGACGTGATGCAAGTGCCGGAGCGCGAAGTCATCGACATGGAGCGCCGGCTCGGCCAGGGCGAGATGTCGCTCGACGCGCCGCTCGGCAAAGACGACGACTCGGGCCGCTCGCACCTCGACATGCTGGAATCGGCGGGTGACACGCGGCCCGACGTGCGCGCCGAAGGCGACGAATTCCGCGCCATGTTGCGCGCGAAGCTGGAAGCGTTCGCGCAGACGCTGCACGGACGCGAGCTCACGATCTTCCAAGAGCGGCTGCTCACCGACTCGCCCAAAACGCTGCAGGACATCGGCGAGAGCTACGGCATCAGCCGCGAGCGTGCGCGCCAGCTGGAGAAGCGGTTGACCGACAAGCTGAAGAAATATTTGCAGGCCGAGCTGGGCGACGCGGTGCAGATCGCCATGGGCCTCGAAGAGTGACCGACGCGGGCAGTCACGAGCCGCCGGACGCGGACGAAAAAGCCGGGCCGACCGGCACGCTTTACGTCGTCGCCACGCCGATCGGCAATCTCGAGGACATGACCTTGCGCGCGGTGCGGATCCTGCGCGAAGTGTCGGTCATCGCTGCCGAGGACACGCGCTCGGCGCAGCATCTGTTGACGCACTTCGAGATCGCGCGGCCGACGATTGTCAGCTTCTTCGAGGGCAACGAAGCCGGTCGCACCGAGCATCTCCTGGCCAAGCTGGGCGCGGGCGAAGACGTCGCCGTCATCTCCGAAGCGGGCACGCCGGCGGTGTCCGATCCGGGCGCGCGCCTCGTGCAATCGGCGGTGGCGGCGGGCGTGCGCGTCGTGCCGATTCCGGGCGCATCGGCCGTGTTGTCGGCGCTGGTCGCGTCGGGCTTGCCGACCGACAGCTTCTTGTTCGTCGGCTTTCCCGCGCGCGACGGCGGCCCGCGGCTGCAGTCGTTCGCGCGGCTGCGCGCGCAAGAGGCGACGCTGGTGTTCTACGAGGCGCCCAACCGCACGGCGGCGACGCTCGCGGATCTGGCGGCGGCGCTGGGCGACGAGCGCCGCGCGTGCGTGGCGCGCGAGCTGACCAAAGTGCACGAGGAGCTCATTCGCGGCACGCTGCACGACTTGGCGCAGCGGTTCGCCGAGGCGGCGCCGCGCGGCGAGGTCACGATCGTCGTCGAGGGCGCGCAAGCGGCGACGGAAGAGGCGGCGATCGACGTCGAGGCCGAAGTGCGCCGCCGGCTCGCCAGCGGCGAAGGCGCCAAAGAGATCGCCGCCGCGCTGGCGCTGGCGACGGGCAAGCCGCGCCGGCAGATCTACCAGCTCGCCGTCGCCCTCAAACGCGATTGAACTAAAACTGCAGCTGGCCGTAGATGTAGAAGTTGTAGATGTTGACGTTGTCGACGAGGTAGCGGCGCCCGACCTGGTCGATCACGGCGCGGTAGGCCGGGTTGAACTCGGGCGCGGTCGTGACGCGGCCCGAAGGCGTCGCCGGCACGCCGATGTCTTCGCCGGTGATGAAGTGCGACTGATCGTGCGCGTACTCGAACGACGTGCGCAGCCGAAAATGCTCGCCGATCTGCGCGCCCAACGCGACGTCGGCACCGAGCGTCGCGTAGCTCTGGATGGTCGTGACGCCCGTAAAGGGCGCGTTTTGGTAGGCGTTCGTCGTCTGACTGCTGTCGCAGGCCGGGTTGAAGGCGGCGTGCAGCGCATCGCACGCCAGCACCGGCGACGACGCCAGCATCTCCCACGCCTCGGAGTAGCCGCGCCCCGAGGCGTGTCCTTCGAGCCGCCCACGTAGATCGATGTAGAATTTGTGGCCGAGGCGCGGCTTCTCGTACGGAATCAGCTCCATGCCGAAGCTGGTGCCGCCTTGCTGCATCGGGTTCTTCGTCTTCTGCGACGGGCCGTAGTCTTTGTAAAGCGAGTCGCCGCGCGCGATCGGATACATGTACCAAAAGCTCATGTAGGGATCGACGTACTGCCACCGATGCGAGATCGCCGTGCGCGCGTAGAGTCGGTGAACACCTTCGGAGACCGCGTGGTTGTTGCCTGGGTTCGCGCGGTCGAAGGCCATGATGTTTCCGATGGAAATCTGCGGCTCGAAGGCCAGGGTCCAGGTCGGCTTGGTGTCGTCGCGCTTCTGGCTCACCGGCGCCCAGGTCAAGCCGAGGTTCAGCGTGTCGAAGGCGTCGAGCCCGCTGCCGCCGTTGGCGCCGCGGGTGACGGTGCGAAAGAGCGTGTTGCCGCTGGTGGCGGCGCCGCCGTGTGCCGCGTCGTAGCCCGAGGGCCCGACGATGCCGTCGGCCACCGTCGACGAGTTGGAGACGTTGACGCAGTTGGGGCTGGCGTCGGGCGGGTAGCGGCAGCTCGAGCCGGCGGAGTTGTCGTACGAATAGGTGGCGCTCTCGTCGATCGTGATCGGCAGCTCGACCGACAACATCAGATCTCGATAGAGCCCGATCTCGGCGCGAAGGGTCAGATCGTCGCGCCGCTGCGCGTACAGCAGATCTTTGAGCTGCGCCACCGACGTCTGCGACGGCGACAGCCCTTCGAATTCGCGTTTGATCTGCGCGCGCTTCTCGGTGTGGTCGTAGCGAACGCGCAGGCGGAAGTCGAACGGGTTGTCCTCGTCGAAAGAGGACGCGACATCGGTGATGTCGGCGGCCTCGGCGCGCCCGGGGCAAACGGCGCCAGCGACGACGACGAGCACGAACGCCCACGTCAGTCGCATGGCGCCACCGTACTTGCGGCGACGGGCGCGGTCAAGTTCACCGCTGCCGCTAGCGGGTGTTCGAGCGACGGGCAAATGATGTGTTCGTGTCAGCGGAAATGTAGGAGTGGCCGAGGGTTGACCTGGGGATCTCGTCTCCATGGCGATGGTGGCGCTCCCACCCGATCGCGCCCGAAGCGGCCCAAAACGACCGCGGACGGTGCGTAACCTCACGTAAAGGTCACACCCGGCGATGGCGCAAATCTAGCAATGCGCCGTACACGAAGGCAGGGGGTAATGATCTTCGCAGCAGCCACTCGGTCGCCGATCCAGTTCGGCGCGTACCTGCTCACCGAATGTGTCGGGCAGGGCGGCATGGCCGTCGTCTACAAGGCGACGCGTCAGGGCCCGAGCGGCTTCGAGAAGACGGTCGTCGTCAAGGCGATGTTGCCGACGCTGACGGCGCAAAAAGAGTTCGTGGCCATGTTCTCGGCCGAAGCGCGCTTGATGGCGCAGCTGACCCATCCCAACATCGTGCAAGTCCACGACTTCGGCGTCGTCGACGGCATTCCCTATCTGGCGATGGAGTATCTGCCGGGGCGCAATCTGTCGCAGCTGCGCGCGGCCGTCGACGCGTCCTGCCTGCGCGTGCCGCTGGGCGCGGCGCTGGCGATCGTGCGCGAGGTCTGCCACGGGCTCGGCTATGCGCACGACTTCGTCGACTCCGAAGGGCGCAAGCGCCAGATCATCCATCGCGACGTCTCGCCGTCGAACGTCATGGTCTGTCGCGACGGCTCGGTCAAGCTGCTCGACTTCGGCGTGGCCAAGATCGTCGGCGAGTTCGACTACGACGTCACCCAGAGCTTCAAGGGCAAGTACGCCTATATGTCGCCCGAGCAGGTGAACCACAAGCCGATCGATCGGCGCGTGGACGTGTTCGCGGCCGGCGTCGTCTTGCACGAGCTGCTCACGGGCAAGCGCCTCTTCGCCGCCGGCACCGAGCTCGAGACGCTGCAGCGCGTGTCGGCCGCCAAAGTGGTCGCGCCGTCGGTGGACAATCGCGAAGTGCCGCGCGCGCTCGACGCCATCGTCAAAAAGGCGCTCGCCAAAGATCCGAGTGAGCGTTACATGTCGGGCGCGCAGATGGCCGAGGCGCTCGACTCGCTCGAGAGCATGATCTGGCCGCGCAAACGCTTGGCCGCGTGGCTCAATGAGCTGTTCGCGCGCGACTGGACCGTCACCTGCGACGTCTGCGGCAAGTCGGTGCTGGCCGGCGGCGAGTGCGGCGAATGCGGCACGGCGGCACCCGATGGCGCGTCGTCGCCGAGCGTGGTCTCGGCGTCGCCGGTCGTGAACGAGGCGCAGGCGGCGCTGGCGCCGATCTTCTCGAGCGTCAATACCGAGCGCAACGTCGTGGGCTCGCAGACGATCGAGAGCGCGGTGCCGACGGAAGCGCCCGACGAGCCGTTGCCGCTGCCGCCGCTGCCGCTGTCGCACTCGAAGAAGTCGCGCGCGCAGTTGTCGGTCGTGCGCACGCCGCTGCCGCCGCCGCTCGTCGAGCCCGACACCGCCGAAATGCAGGCGCCGACGTCGGGCGAGATCGAGATGCCGGGCGTCGATCTGTTCTCGGCGCCGAAGCTGTTCGTCGTTCCCGAGCAGAAGCCGGCGGGCAAGTCGTCGCCCAAGCGCGCCGCGCTCTCGCCGCGCATGCACCAGGCGTCGCCGACGCCGGAGCCGCCGCCGACGCTCGTCGATCGCAAGCCGGCGACGCCGGCGCCCGCGACGACGCCGGCGCACAAGGCGAAGACGGCGACGAAGCCGACGCCGAAGACGATGCCGGCGGTGCACGCGCCGGTCAGCGGCATCGAGCCGACGCTGCCGGCGCCGCCCAGCGACTACTTGGCCGAGACAGAGGAGGCGACGGCGCTGCGCGGCAAGCCGAATGCGCCGCAGCCGATGACGCCGCGTGGGTTCGCGCCGCCGCAGCCCACCGATCCGCACGCGATCTTTGGCCGCAACGAAGCGCCGGAGCTGTCGCCGCTGCAGCCGCAGCTCGACGCGTCCGACGCGGCGCCGATCGCGCCGGTGCCGGCGTGGGCGCCGCTGATGAATCCGAAGCCGGCGTGGCCGTCGCCGAGCCCGCTGGCGACGTCGGAGCCGTTCGGTTTTCCGCCGGCGGTGCTGCGTGCGCCGTCGCCGGGCAGCTTCTCGATGTCGACGTCGGAGCTGCCGCGCGTGCCGTCGCGCGGTCGTTTCGCCATCGCGACATTGCTGGTGGCGGCGGCGGTGACGGCGGTGTTCGCCTGGGTGCTGTCGTCGCAGCCGCGCTCGTCGCTGGAGACGCCGGTGGTCGCCGAGGCGCCGGCCGCGGTCGCGCCGGCGGCGCCGGTCGCCAGCGCGCCCACTCCGGTCGCCAACGTGGCCGCCGTCGTGGCGCCGGCGCCGGCGTTCGGCACCGGCGGCAATCAGGCCAAGCCGGCCCCGACGAGCGTGTCGGCCGTCGACGCCGCGACCGCCGCCGCGCTCGCGCCGACCGCGAGCAAGCCGGCGCGCCGCCATTCGACCGCTGCCACGACGACGCGCACGCATGCGTCCTCGCCGGCGACGCCCGATCGCACCGTCAGCGAGGGTCGCATCGTCGATCCGTTCGCGAGCATGAAATGATCACGCGCTGCCTCGTCGCCGCTCTCGTGTTCTTCGGGCTCGCCGCCGGCACGGCGCACGCCGCCGACAAGCGCGTCGCCGCCGCGCATTTCCAGCACGGACGCACGCTCTTCGAGTCCGGCAGCTACGCCGCCGCGCTCGAGGAGTTCGACGCCGGTTACGACGCCTATCCGCTGCCCGGCTTCCTCGTCAACATCGGCCAATGTCAGCGCAAGCTCGACCGGCTCGATGACGCCGTCACCTCGTTCCAGAAGTTCCTCGACTCGAGCACCGGCGACGCGCGCTTGCGCTCCGAAGTGCAAGAGGCGCTCGACGAGATCAGCACCGAACGTGCGCGCCGGCAGGCAATCGAAGACGAGGCGCGCCATCAGCGTGACCTGGCCGAGCGCCGCCATCCCATCGACGACGAGGCGCCGCCGTCGCGCGTCGTCAGCGCGCCGCCGCCGGTGCTGGCCGTCGCGCCGTCAGCCGCCGGCGTCGCCGTGCCGGCAGCGGCGCTGGAAGCCACGCCGCCACTCGCCGTCACCGCCGACAAGCCCAAGAGCCATCGTTGGGTGTGGGCCGTCGTCGGTGTGCTCGCCGCCGGCGCCGTCGCGTCGGCCGCCGCCGTCGCCTATGTCGAGCTCCGCCCGCACGCGCCGCAAGCCGGCTCGCTCGGCCTGCTCGACGGACGCAGGTGATGAGACGCGTCGCGCCGGCGTTGGCGCTCGTCGCGCTCGCCGGCTGCGGCGGCGGTCCGACGACGGTCCTCATGTCGGTGGCCGCGCCCAGCGGCATGACCGCCGACACGATCGCGATCACCGTGTTCGATCGCAACGGCGTCGTCATCGACAATCGCGGCCTCGGCTCGAGCGCCAAGCTGCCCGGCAGTGTCCTCGTGCTCATGTCGCCCGACGCCGGCGTGGCCCGCGCGCTCGTCATGGCCACTTCGGGCGGCATGTTCGTCGGCGAAGCGATCGGCACGGTGCCGGTGTTGCCGAGCGAAAAAGGCCTGCTCACGCTGCTCTTGTCGACGACGCCGCTGCCCGATGCCGACGGCGACGGCGTGCCCGACACCATCGACAACTGCCCGACGCGTGCCCAACCCCGATCAGCAGTCGACCTACGGCAGCTCGCTCGGCGACGCCTGTAACGGCAGCAGCGACGGCGCCGCCGGCGGGCATCATGGCGGCGACGCCGGCGCCGGACCGGTCGATCTCGGCATGCCCACGTCCGATCTCGGCAGCGACGGCGGGGTCGTCGTGTCCGCGCCGCGCTGTGGCGACGGCACCGTCGACAGCGGCGAGCAGTGCGACACCGGCGCCGCCAACAGCGACGATCCGGCGTCGACGACGGCGACCTGCACGTCGCAGTGCCGCCATCGCGCCACCTGCGGCAGCGTCGCCGGCGCGCTCGGCGCCAAGATCGATCCCGCGAGCGGCCACTGCTACGTCTACTGGCGCGGCCCGCTCGACTTCGCGCTCGCACAACGCGACTGCCAACAGCGCGGCGGCACGCTCGCCGTCGTCACGTCCGCCGCCGAGAACACGCTCGTGCAAGGGCTCGTCGGCCCGACGTCGTCGGCCTGGATCGGCCTCGAGATCACGCCCGGCGCGGCGACGACCTACCGCTGGGTCGACGGCGAGCCCGTGGCCTACACCGCGTTCGCGCCCGGCAAGCCCGACGACGGCGCCGGCACCGGCGTTCCCGAGGAGTGCGGCGCCGTGACGCCGCTCGGCTGGGACGACGACGCGTGCGGCTTCCCGGCCACCGGCGACTTGCCGCCGTCGAAGCTGTTCACGCTGCCGTACGTGTGCGAGAGCGGCTGCGGCAACGGCGTCGTCGAGCCCGGCGAAACCTGCGATCCGCCCAACAGCACGACCTGCACCAACAGCTGCCAGACCAAGCTCGCCTGCACCGAAGCCGGCGCCTACAGCTCGCCCATCAACGGCCACTGCTACCTCGAGGTCGACAACAGCGTCGACTACGCGACCGCGCGCAAAGCTTGCCCGGCCGGCACGCACCTGGCCACGCTCGGCGATCAGTCGGAGTCGGAGGCGGCGCAGCTCGCCATCAGCGCCACCTATCCCGATGCGTGGATCTCCTTACGCGCGCCGACCGACGTCACGCAGTTCGCGTGGGACGACTTGTCGGCCGAGCCGTTCTTGTCGCGGCGCTTTCACGGCTTTCTGCTGACCGAGCCCAACAATCAGAATCCGCCGGCCTGCGGTCGCGTCTCGTTCCTCGCCGGCTGGAGAGACAAAGACTGCACCGGGACCAACTACGCGACGTTGTGCGAGCGCGAATAGCGCCGTCACTCTTTGTCGCGCAGGCCGAACTCTTTCATCTTGTTCTGCAGGCTTTTGCGGCTGATTTTCAGCTTTCGCGCCGCTTGCGTGACGTTGCCGCCGGTCTCTTCCAGGGCGCGCACGATGAGCTCGCGCTCGACGCGCTCGGTCTCCTGGCGAACGATCTCCTTCAGCGACGACGCGCGCGCCGGCACGCTGGGGCCGGCGGCGCTGGCCGTCGTTTGCGGCGGCGGCGT
The DNA here is from genome assembly GCA_963785725.1 of uncultured delta proteobacterium. GTDB lineage: Bacteria > Myxococcota_A > Polyangia > Palsa-1104 > Palsa-1104 > JAQBQH01. The sequence continues at coordinate 377,431 of CAWAWS010000014.1, forward strand.
CGGCGTCGGTGTAGGCGCCGCGGTCGTCGCGGCGGCGGCCGTGGCCACGGTCGGCGCCGCGTGACCGACGATCTCGGGCGGCAAGTCGCTGGCGTGAATCGTCGGCCCTTCGCTGAACAAGATCGTTCGCTCGAGCACGTTCTCCAGCTCGCGAATGTTGCCGGGCCAGGCGTGCGCCGTCAGCCGCGCCAACGCTTCGTCGTCGACGCTCACGACCTGCTTCTTGAGCCGCTCGTTGAAGCGCGCGATGAAGTGCTCGACCAGCAGCGGAATGTCGGCCGTGCGCTCGCGCAGCGGCGGCAAGTGCACCGGCACGACGTTCAAGCGATAGAACAAATCCTCACGAAAAGCGCCCGACTGCACCTCTTTTTGCAGATCGCGATTGGTGGCCGCCACCAGGCGCACGTCCACTTTCAGCGTCTTGATGCCGCCGACGCGCTCGAACTCGGACTCTTGCAGCACGCGCAGCAGCTTGACCTGCATCTCGACCGGGATCTCGCCGATCTCGTCGAGGAAGAGCGTGCCGCCGTCGGCCAATTCGAAGCGGCCCGGCTTCGATCCGACGGCGCCGGTGAAGGCGCCTTTGTCGTAACCGAATAATTCGGACTCCATCAAAGTCTTAGGAATGGCCGCGCAGTTGATCTTGATGAACGGCCCTTGGCGACGCGACGAATGAGCATGCAGCGCCCGCGAAATCAGCTCTTTACCCGTCCCCGACTCGCCCGAGATGAGGACGGTCGACGGCGTATCGGCCACTTTCTCGATCACCGCGAACACCGCTTCCAGCGACGCCGAGCGGCCGATCAAGCCGAAACGGCCGGCCGGCGACGTCGTCTGCTGCACGCGCGGCGCCCGCTTGTCGAGCTCGTGCGTGCGAATCGCCTTGGCCACGACCTGCTGAATCTGCAGCTGCTCGAACGGCTTCTCGATGTAGTCGAAGGCGCCCAGCTTGACCGCCTCGACCGCCGAATCGACCGAGCCGTGCGCCGTGATCATGACGACCGGCACGTCGGGATGCTCGGCGACGACGCGGCGCAGAAGGCCCATCCCGTCGAGCCGCGGCATGCGCAAGTCGGTGATGACCGCGGCGATGCCGGGGTTGGCGGCCACGAGCGCGAGCGCCTCTTCGCCGTCGCGGGCTTCGAGGACTTCATAGCCGTCACGTTGCAGGATCGCGCCCAATACTTTGCGCAGATTCAGCTCGTCGTCGGCGAGCACGATGCGAGGGCGAGCGCCCATGAACGTGCGACGCTAGCACACATGGACCCGGCTGCACGCGCGAGTTCTTCTCTATGTGATCGCTGCAGCTTGATCGATCAACCAATAGGCCGATATCATCCGCTCGAGGAGCTTATTCAATGCGCGGTATTTTAGTCTTCGCAGCACTTTCCTGTTTCACCGCCGTAGGTTGCGGCGACGACGACACCGGTGGCTCGAGCAAGGACATGTCCCATCCGCTCGATCTCGCGTCGCAGCCGCCCGATTTGTCGACGCAGGACCTGAGCGGCACGGCCGACATGCCGATCGCCGGCGTCACGTGGGCCAAGTTCTCGCTCGATTTCGCGCAGGCGCGCTGCCAGCACTTCCTGAGCTGCGGGCAGGTCGACGCGGCGCAGATGAACACCTGCATCACGCAGAACCTGCAGCTCACGGGCTGGGACGTCGACACCGAGATCGCCAAAGGTCGCGTGGTCATCAACGAGACGCAGTGCATCCAGGCGGTGAACGCCTCGCGCTGCGACGGCAGCGACAGCGGGGAGTGGCAGCTGCGCTGCTCGACGCTCCTCTATGAGCCGATGCAGGCGAACGCGGCGACCTGCCTCTCGGGCGTCGAGTGCACGAGCACGTATTGCGCGCACAGCAACAACAGCGCCGGCACGGCGCCGCAACCGGACGGCTGCCCCGGCATGTGCGCGACCATCAAGGCGCCCGGCGCCGCCTGCCAGACCGACGAGCAGTGCGGCGTCGACGCGTACTGCGACAGCGGGGCGACGAACGTCTGCATCGCCTATCTCGTCGCCGGCGACGCCTGCGGCACCGGCGTTCCCTGCCATCCGGGCACGACGTATTGCCCGATCTTCGGCACGCAGACCTGCCAGGCGCCGGTGACCTCGGGCGCGCAAGGCGACGCCTGCGATCTGCTGCAGGCGATCTCGAGCGTGCCGCCGTGCCAGGCTGGGCTGTTCTGCAAGGTGAACGACACGGCCAACGGCGCCAGCTGCCAACCCAAGATCGCGGCCGGCCAGCCGTGCAACGGCAACGCCACGCTCTCCGCCGACGGCCTCGACGGCCTCGACGACCAGTGCGTCGACGGCACCGCCTGCTTCAGCTTCGACCAGGACAACGCCAACAGCGCCGGCACCTGCGTCCCGTTGGGCGGGCTCGGCGACCAGTGCAAGCTGCTCACCGCGACCCACGGCTCGTGCAAGATCGGCTTCTTCTGCCAGGCGCCTACCGGCAACTTGGTCGGCACCTGCGTCGCGCTGCTTCCCGATGGCCAGTCGTGCGCACAAAACGACGTGTGCGCGGCCTACTCGGATGTCTTGCCGACCGTCTGCATCGCCGACAACGCCGATGCCGGCACCGCCACGACCTGCCAGTCGGCCAAGAGCTTCGGCGACAGCTGCGTGCCCGGCTTCCAAGACGCGCTCTGCTGGCCGGCCGCCGACCCGACGCCGACGGTGCCGCAGAGCAGCAAGTGCACGCCGACCAGCAACGGCAACGGCGTCTGCGCCCCGATCTGCAACTGATTCAGCCGCCTTCCGACCTCGACTAATTCCCTCGACTACGACGCGGCGAGCGCTGGGCTCGCCGCGGCCTCGTCGTGCACCGGCAGCACCACGGTGAAGGTCGAGCCGACATTGACGCGGCTGCGCACCTCGATCGTGCCGCCGTGGTTCTCGACGATGCGCTGGCTGATCGGCAGGCCGAGCCCGGTGCCTTTGTCCTTCGTCGTGTAAAACGGGATGAACAGGTTCTTAAGCTCCGACGCGACGATTCCCACGCCGGTATCGCGGAAGCGCACTTCCAGGAACTGCGCCGGGCCGCCGCGTCGCCCGCCTTTGCGCAGCGCCGTCGAGATCGTCAGCTTGCCGCCGGTCGGCATCGCCTGCACCGCGTTGATCGCCAGGTTCAAGAACACCTGACGCAGCTGCTCGGCGTCGGCGCGGGCGCGCGGCAGCTCGTCGGCGAGCTGCAAGCTGACCTCGACCGGCGGCGGCGGCGTCTCGGCCGTGTCACCGGGCGCCTGCGGCAGCGGCGGCGGCGTCACCAGCTGCGCCGACTTGCGCACCACTTCGTTGACGTCGAGCGGCTGCGGCTCACCGCGATAAGGCCGCGCGTAATCCAAGAACTGCGACACGACGCGATTGAGCCGATTGGCCTCCTCGACGATGATCCCGAGAAACTCGCGCGCTTCGGCGGGCACGCCGTGGCCGTCGTCGCTCGTCGGCGTCAAGAGCTGCGCCGCGCCTTTGATGGCGCCGAGCGGATTGCGGATCTCGTGCGCGAGACCCGCCGCCATCTCGCCCAGCGCCGCCAAACGATCGCGCTCTTTCATGCGCTCGTAGAGCTTCGAGTTCTGCATCGTGATCGCCATCTGCGCCGCGACGCCGCGAAAGAGATCGATCTCGTCCGTCGCATACGCTTCGCGCACGCGCTCGTCCTTCAAGCACAAAAGCCCGATGACTTGGTCGTCGGCGACGATGGGAATGCAGAGCGCCGCGTTCATTTCGTCGAGCGTGCGGGCGATGGCGTCGATCATCTCCGTCTCGGCGCCGGGCCCGTTGGCGCGCACGGTGTGCTCGCGCTCGAGCTGCTCCATCGACACGACCGTGCCGCGCGTGGCGTTGATGCGCTCGAAGAACGGGCGGCGCGCCGCGGCGTCGATGCGCTCGACCGGTCGCGGCCCGAGATGGCCGTGCAGCTCGTAACCGCCGCCGTCGGCGTCGACGAGATAGAGCGCCGCGTGCGTCACGCGCCGCGACTCCTCCAGCGACGAGATCGTGATGCGCACCGCCTCTTTGAGGTCGATGACGTTGGTCAAGACGTGGCGCAAGGCATCGACGCGCGCCTTGAGCTCGTATTTCTCGCGAAACATCCACTTTTGCACCTGGCCTTCGACGGCCGTGCGCAGCGGATCGAACAAGATGAGGATGACGAACGAGGCCACCAGCGTGTTGAAGAAGAAGACGCCCGACTGATCGGCGGGAATCCAGGCCACGAGCAGCCCATAAATCGCCGCCAAAATCAGCACGAACGTGGAGATGACGACCATGCGGCCGAGCAGCTCCGTCAAGTCGAGTAGGCGATAGCGAAACAGCGTCTGCGAGATGAAGTAGAGGTAGACGATCGTCAACACGTTGCCGAGCGCCGGAAACGGCACGCCGAGGCGCGGCAGGAAGTCGGCGGCGGCGAACCCGATGGCCGCGACGCCGCCGATGAGCAGGTATTTGATGCGGGTCTTCTCGACGCGCGTCAGGGTCCGCCGGTATTTCCCGTACAGCTCCAGCATCGAGGCGTAGAGCCCGCCGAAGACATAGAGGCCGAGCGCGAGCGTGAACGTGGCCGCGTGATGCACGCGATAGCGACGGAAGGCGATGGCGTAGCCGATGGCGACGAGGAAGCCGACGGCGCAGGCGATGAGCGGACGCGGCGTGACCGGGCCGCGGCCTTCTTCGGCCAAGAACACGCGAAAAAAGCGGATCGAGGCGACGGGAATGGCGACGGCGGCGACGAGCGAGACGAAATAGACGGCGTCCCACTCGAGCGTGGCCTGTAGGAACGTCGTGATGTGCCAGAGACAGAGGACGAAACAAAAGACGGCGAAGAGCCGATACGTACGCTGGCGCCGGTCGCGCAGCACCACCGACGAGCCGATCGCGAAGCTCACGATGGCCGCGAGCAGCGCCGAAAGCGACTGGATGTTCACAGGTAAATCATAGCATCGCCCTATTCACAGGTTATAATGATGGGTGAGCATGCAACCGCCCGCCGACCTGAACGCGGCGCTACGGCAACTGCCCAAGGTGGATGAGGTGCTCGCTTCGCCGTCGCTGCGCGATCTGCTGGAGCGGGCTCCTCGTTGGGCGGTGGTGACGGCAGTGCGCGGCCGGATCGAGAAAATGCGCGAGCAGTTCCGCGCCGATATCGCGGCGACGCGGCAAATTGCCGGCGAAATCGCGGTGAACCCGGCCGAGGTCGCGGCCGACGTCGCGGCGCTGCTGGCGCCGTCGCTGCAGCCGGTCATCAACGCGACGGGCGTGGTGCTGCATACGAACTTGGGGCGCGCGCCGCTGGCCGAGCGCGCCGTGCAGCGCGTCGTCGACGTGGCGCGCGGCTATTGCAACTTGGAGTATCAGCTCGACGAGCGGCGGCGCGGCTCGCGGCACGATCATGTCGCGGCGCTGTTGGCGGCGTTGACCGGCGCCGAAGACGCGCTCGTCGTCAACAACTGCGCCGGCGCCGTCTTGTTGGCGCTGTCGCAGCTGGCGGGCACCTCCTCGCGAGCGCGCGGCGTCGTCGTGTCGCGCGGCGAGCTCGTCGAGATCGGCGGCTCGTTCCGCGTGCCCGACGTCATGCGCGCGTCCGGCGCCACGCTCGTCGAAGTGGGCACGACCAATCGCACCCACGCGCGCGACTACGAAGGCGCGATCGTCGACGGCGAGACGGCGCTGCTCTTGAAGGTCCACCGCTCGAACTTCGCCATCGTCGGCTTCACGCACGAGGTGTCGACGGCCGAGCTGGCGACGATCGGACGCGCGCGCAACCTGCCCGTGATGGTCGACTTGGGCTCGGGCGCGCTCGCCGACCTGCGCGCGGTGACCGACGCCGACGAGCCGCGCGTGCAAGCGGTCGTCGCCGCCGGCGCCGATGTCGTCACCTTCAGCGGCGACAAGCTGCTCGGCGGTCCGCAAGCGGGCATCCTCGTCGGCAAGCGCACGCACGTGCAGGCCATGCGGTCGCATCCGCTGCTGCGCGCGCTGCGGCCCGATAAGCTGACGCTCGCGGCGCTGGAGGCGACGCTCGAGCTCTATCGCGACGGCCACAGCCACGAGATCCCGACGCTGGCGATGCTGGCGACGCCCGAGCCGACGCTGCAAGCGCGCGCCGAGACGCTGGCCGCGTTATGCGTGAAGGCGGCGCCGGCGTTGACGTTCACGCCGGCGCGCGTGCGCTCGGCCGTTGGCGGCGGCGCGCTGCCGACGGTGGAGCCATGGTCGTGGGCGGTCGCCGTCAGCTCCGCAGACGTCTCCGCCGACACGCTCGATGCTCGTTTACGCGCGGCGAATCCGCCGATCGTCGGCCGAATCGCCGCCGATCGCTTATTGCTCGATGTCAGAACCGTGGGGGATGCACACTTGCCCGTCGTGGCGCGGGCGTTCGAGGCCAACCTTGGTTAATTCCAGCGTCCTTGTCCTCAACAAGCATTATCAACCGGTGCATGTCACGTCGGTGAAGCGCGCGTTCGCGCTTCTGTATATCGGCGCGGCGCGGGTGATCGAGCCCGATTTCTCGACGTTCGACTTCACCAGCTGGGCGGATTTGGCGATCGCCGAGCACGAGGTCATCCACACGATCGGCCGCGCGATCCGCATTCCGCGCGTGATCGTCTTGCAGATGTACGATCGTCTGCCGCGGACGAAGGTGCGCTTCTCGCGCCTCAACATCTACGCCCGCGACGACAACACGTGCCAATACTGCGCGCAGAAGCTGCCGCGCACGCACCTCAACCTCGACCACGTCATTCCGCGCGCCCGCGGCGGCCGCACGACGTGGGAGAACGTCGTCTGCTGCTGCGTGCCCTGCAACTTGAAGAAGGGCGCGAAGCTCGTGCACGAGGCGAACATGAAGCTGCTCAAGAAGCCGGAGCGGCCCAAGTGGAACCCGAGCTTCCGCGCGCCCGGCGGCCGCATCGCCTATCGCGAATGGCTGCCGTTCATCGGCGTCGTCGATGCCAGCTACTGGAACACCGAGCTCACCGACGAAGACTGAGCGCGCTTCACGTGGGGTTGAACCGTCGCCGTTCGCAGCAGGTCTAAATGAGCCATTTCATCATCGAGCATGATTATGTCGTCGTGCTGCCGCGGCCGCAGTCGGTCGTCGAATGGGCCGACATCGAAGGCTGGCTCTGCGAGCGCGCCGAGCGTTTATTGCCGCTCCTGACGCCACCCGATCACGTCGCGCGCGCGCATTCGGGCGAGGCGTGGGCGATCCTCGATCCCGAATACGACTCGGGCCGCATGTGCGTCGAGCTCGAGCGGCCGCTGCGGCTGTCGGAGCGGACCGACGAAACCGCATATCTCCGCGTCATGCTCGCCGTCGCGGGCACGAGCGCGCCCACGCCGCCCGCCGAGCTCGCGGTCGAAGTCAGCGTCGCGCAGGAGCTGGAGGTGGCCAAACCCGAGTCGCTGCGCGATCGCGTGGAGCTCGGCGTCGTCATGGGCGGCGCCGCGCTCGCCGCTGTCGCGGCGTTCTGGCTCGTGACGCGCGCCGACCACGGGCTCGGCCTGGCCGTCACCGCCGCGATCTTCGCCTTCATCGGCGGTTTGATCGGGCTCATCGTCCTCATGCAGCGGCTGCCCAATCGGGCGCGCACGGAGATGGCCGCCCGCGAGCCGGGTCCGTCGCAGGAGCTGGGCGCGCTGCTGGCCGCGGTGGCGACGCAATATCCACCGCCGGCGAGCACCTAGCGTCGCATGTGGCAGGTCGACTGGGAGATCGATCGCGAAGCCTACGCCGCCGAGCTGCGCCGCTTCGCGTCTGAGCCGGCCGGCCATCGTCCGCTCGTCTTCGTCGGCGACAGCTTGACGGCGTGGAGCCGCTTCGACACGCGTATTCCCGGCGCCGTCTTGCGCGGCATCGCCGGCGATCAAGCCGATCTCGTGCGCGATCGGCTGGCCGAAGTCGTCACGCGCACGCCGACGCAGCTGTTCCTCATGATCGGGCTCAACGATCTGCAGCGCGCGCATCCGCCGGCGCAAGTGGCCGACGACATCGCCGCGTCGGTCGACTTCGTGCGCCGACATTCGCCGGCGACGCAGATCGTCGTGCAGAGCGTGCTGCCGTCGACGAGCGCGGAGCTGCAGGCGCAGATCGTCGCGCTCAATCCGCGCTTGCGGAGGCTGGCGGCCGACCGCGCGCAGACGTGGCTCGACGTGCACGCGCAGTTCCTGCTGCCGAACGGTCGCGTCCGCCCCGGCCTGCTTCAGCCCGATCATGTGCACCTGACCGAAGCCGGCTACGACGCCTGGCTGACCGCGCTGAAACCGCTGCTGCCGTAGGCGTTCGTCGTGGCTCATCGGGTCGTCGCGGCTCGCCGAATCTTCGGGCACGCCGAGATCCACGGGCACGATCGGGCTCAGCGGCGACGGCTTGCACGGCGGCTCGACGCACGCGATTTGCACGCGAAGCTATGGCGCGAGGCCAATTCGCGATACGCTGGCGTCGTGGTCGACGCAGACGAGTCCGAAGACGCGCCTTCTAGTGAACGCGCGTCCGGCGCCGGAGCCGGCGGCCGTCGCATCATCGCCATCGGCGGCGGCAAAGGCGGCGTCGGCAAATCGCTGCTCGCGGCCAACCTCGCCATCTACTTGGCGCAGCTCGGCAAGCGCGTCGTGCTCATCGACGCCGACTTGGGCGGCGCCAACTTGCACACCTTCGTCGGCGTCGAGCGCCCGTCGGTGACGCTGGGCGACTTCTTCGACAAGCGCGTCGCCCGCATCGAAGACTGCGTCGTCGAGACGCCGGTCAAAGGGCTGGGCCTCGTCTCCGGCGAAGGCGATCCTTTGTGGGCGGCCAATCCGCGCCCGGCGACGAAGAACCGCCTGATCAACCAAGTGCGTGAGATCGATACCGATTACTTGATCTGCGACTTGCCGCCGGGCTCCGGTTTCATCGCGCTCGACTTCTTCTTGGTGGCGCACTTGGGCGTGCTCGTCGTCGTGCCCGAGCCGACCAGCGTCGAGAACACGTTTCGCTTCATCAAGTCGGCGTTTTTGCGCCGGCTGCGCGATATCCAGAAGGTCGACAAGCTGCCGGTCGATCGCACGTTCGAGGGCGGCATGCCATCGCCGCTCGATCTCTATCACGCGGCCAAAGAGACGGATCCGGCGCTGGCGGCGCGCGTGCTCGAGGAGATCCAGCGCTTTCGCCCGCGCCTGGTCGTCAACCAGACGCGCACGCGCGCCGATCTCGACTTGGGCGCGCAGCTGCGCTCGGCCGGCCGGCGTCGCCTCGGCCTCAACATCGATTACTTGGGCCACCTGGAATCGGACGACGCCGTCTGGCTGGCGGTGCGCAAACGGCGGCCGCTCATCGTCGACTACCCGGAAGCGAAGGTGTCGAAGAACGTCGAGCGCATCGTGCGGCGGCTGTTGGCGACGGAGCAGGGCGAGCGCGCCTTCGATCCGCCCAAGCGCACCGAGGAGCAGACACTTTACGAGGTGCTTGGAGATCGATCCCGGCGCCAGCGACGAGGAGATTCGCCGCGCGTCGAAGCGCATGCGCGAGATGTACGCCAACGAGTCGATGGTCGTGTGCGGCCTGTACACGCCCGAGCGGCTCGCGGTCGTGCATCAGCGACTGGAAGAGGCCTACGACACGCTGCTGGACCAAGACAAGCGCAAGACCTACGACATCAAGCTCTTTCCCGATGGCATTCCGGCGCGCGCGGCGGTCGGCTCGCCGTCGGGCACGACGCCGGTCGTGGCCGGGCCGTCCAAAGACGACACGCCGCTGCGCGTCGACATCCCGGAGCCGATCGTCGACGTCAACACCGAGATCACGGGCGAGCTGCTCAAGCAGGTGCGCGAGGCGCGGCACGTAGATCTGGCGACCATCGCGCAGCGCAGTAAAGTCTCGCTGCATCACCTGCGCTCGATCGAGGAAGAGAACTGGCGGGTCATGCCGGCGCCGGTCTATCTGCGCGGCTTTTTGGTCGAAATTGCCCGCTTTTTACGGCTCGATCCGACCCAAGTGACGCGCAGCTACCTCGCCCGCTACCATAAATCCAAGGCGACTGTAGCCGACGAGCCGGGCCTGTTGAATGTTCGGCGGCCACGTCATAAGATCGCCGTATGCAGCTCATCGACAAGCCGGATCGCGCCCGCCAACTCGCGCGCGCCATCGCGTCGGACCTCACGCTCTATCACGAGAAAGAGATCGTCGAGGGCATCGAAAACGACACGCTTTTCGTCGTCATGCGCGAGCACATCGAGGAGGGCCGGGCGCTGTTCAAGAGCCGCGTGACTCCCGAGATCTATCAATTGAATCTGTATGATCGCGCGATCATCGACGTCATGATCAAGAGCAAGGGTCACGTCAAATCCAAGATTTGGTAGCGCCGGAATCAAGCGGTTTACGAGCTCACGGTCGACGCGTCGGGCGAGGGCGAGCGGCTCGACGTCTGGCTGGCGCGACAAGGCTTGCCGTGGTCGCGCTCGCAGATCAGCCGCCGCATCGACGAGGGCGAAGTGCGCGTCGACGGCCAGACGGCGCGACCGGCGCGCAAGCTGAAGGCCAAAGAGCGCGTCGTGTTCACGCCGCCGCCGATCGTGACGGTCGAAGATCGGCCGGAAAATATCCCGCTCACGGTCCTCTACGAAGATTCGCACCTCATCGTCATCGACAAGCCGGCGGGGATGGTCGTCCATCCGGCGACGTCGCACCAGGCCGGCACGCTGGTGAACGCGCTGCTCCATCACTGCGGCGATTCGCTGCAGGGCGTCGGCGGCGAGCGGCGGCCGGGCATCGTGCATCGGCTCGACAAGGACACGTCGGGCGTCATGGTCGTGGCCAAGAACGAGCCGACGTTGGTGGCGCTGCAGACGCTGTTCGCGGCGCACGATCTCGAGCGCAGCTACGTGGCCATCGTCGAAGGGGTAGTCGCGGAGCAGGGCAGCTTCAAGACGAAATACGGGCGCGATCCCAACGATCGCAAGAAGTTCTCGTCCGAAGTGCAGTCGGGCAAGCGGGCGGTGACGCACTGGCGCGTGCGTCGAGCGGCTCGCCGGCGCGACGCTCGTCGAAGTGTCGCTGGAGACGGGGCGGACGCATCAGATTCGCGTGCACTTCTCCGACGACGGGCACGCGCTCATCGGCGATCGCACTTACGGGCGGCCGCCGCGCGAGGCGCACGCTGCGCGGCGTCGCGCGTACACTCGGGCGGCAGGCGCTGCATGCGCGCGTCCTCGGCTTCGTCCATCCGGCGACGGGGCAGAAGATGCGCTGGACGGCGGAGCCGCCCGCCGACTTCGCGACGGCGCTGGCGGCTCTGCGCGGCTGACCGCGATGCGCGGCGCCGCGTTTCGGTCGCGCCCGCCTGATGTGACGCCGCCGACAGGGCGACCAAAGCACGACAGCCTTGTCCGGTTGTCGACGGCGTGGCGACGGCTTCGCGCCCGCGGTTTGGGCTAACTCCTTGCGGTGACTGCGCTTAGGCGACTGGCATCGCGCCTGCTTTGGGCCGGTGGACCATGCCGGAGGATTCCATGCGCGTCGTCGTTCTCGCTTTGGTTCTATCGCCTGCGCTCGCGTTCGCCCAAGCGCCGGTCGCCGCGCCGCAGCCGATCTTGCCGGCGGGCATGATTGCCGTGCCGCAGCCGCAGCCGGTGCAGCCGCAGGTGGTTGCCGTGCCGCAGCCGCAGCCGCAAATGGTCGTGCCCGCGCCGCAGGCGGCCGAGCCGTCCGAATGCGTGACGACGACGACCATTCGCTGCACCGGCGCCGCCGCGCCCTATGCCGTGCCGCGGCCGCAGCCGCCGGCGATCATCGTGCCCGCGCCGCAGCCGCAGCCGCAGCCGATGATGCGTCCGACGTTGATGCTCGATCCGCACGCCGCCCTCGGCGACGGCTGGCATCTCGAGCAGACGCCCGACGGCGTCATCTGGCGCACGCGCAAACGCTCGAGCGACTCGCCGGCCGTGTGGGGCACCGGTCTGGCGTTGTGGCTGGGCAGCTACGCCATCGCCGCCGGCGTCGGCACCAGCAACGGCGACTTCTCGCTGATCGCGTGGTGGCCGATCTTGGGCGCGTTCTTCGCCGCCGCCGGCACCGATTCGACGGGCGGCAAGATTTTGTGGACCGCCGACGGCTTGGCGCAGGCCGGCGGCTTCATCGCCTTCCTCGTCGGCTTGGCCGTCGGTCCCGAGAAGATGGAGCGCGAGCCGGTCCTCGTCACGCCCATCAGCCTCGCCGGCGGCGGCAGCGGCGTCGGCATCATCGGCCGTTTTTGAGCGTCATCCGCTATCTCCGCTAATATTGACCGCATGATGCTCTCGACGTCGCCGCTGTTACGCGGAGTCCGCCACGGCTTCTCCACGCGTCGCGGCGGTGTCTCGACCGGCCGCTTCGCCACGCTGAACCTCGGCGGCAAATGGGGCGACGATCCGGAAGCGGTGGCGCACAATCGTCGCCGCTTCGCCGCCGCCGGCGGGTTCGACTGGGAGCGGCTGTTCACGGCCAAACAGGTGCACGGCGCGCGCGTCGCCGTCGTCGTCGAAGGCACGCTGCCCGAGCGCGTGGCCGTCAGCGAGGCCGACGTCGTCGTCACGGCGCAACCGGGCGCGGTCGTAGGCGTTTACACGGCCGACTGCGTGCCCATCCTGTTCGCCGACGGCGACGGGCGCGTCGCGGCGGCGCACGCCGGCTGGCGCGGCACGGTGCAAGGCGTGGCCGTCGCTGCCGTCGAAGCGCTGGTCTCGATCGGCGCCCATCGCGAGTCGCTGCACGCCGCGCTCGGCCCGTCGATCTGCGCGCGCTGCTTCGAGGTCGGCGACGAAGTGGCGGCCGCGTTCGACGCGCTCGTGCCGTCGGCGGTCGTGCGCGCCCGCGGGCAAAAGCCGCACGTCGACTTGTGGGAAGCCAATCGCCGCCTGCTCGTCGACGCCGGCGTGCGCGCGGAAGCCATCGACGCCAAGCCGCCGTGCACGATGTGCGAAGCCGAGCGCTACTTCAGCTTTCGCCGCGACGGCAGCGGCATCGGCCAACAGCTCAGCTTCGTCGCGTCGACAGCGCTCGCAGACGGCTGAGCCCGAGCGCGTACGACTCCTCGCCCGACGGCAACGGCGGCGTCTCGAGAAACGCCGGAATCGCGGCGAACCGCGGGTCATCGACGAGCCGCGCGAACGGTTTGATGCCGATGAGCCCATCGCCGACGACCTCGTGGCGATCGACGCGCGAGCCGAGCGGCTTCTTCGAGTCGTTCAAGTGGAACGCTTCCAGATGCCGAAGCCCTACGGTCGCATCGAAATCGGCGAACACGCGCTCGTAGCCGCGCGCCGTCGTCCAATCGACACCCGCCGCCCACAAATGCTGCGTATCCAAGCAGACGCCGAGGCGCTTTTCGCCCGCCTGCGCCAGCATCTCGGCCAGCTCGGCGAAGCTGCAGCCGACGCACGAGCCTTGTCCGGCCGTCGACTCGAGCAGCAGCCGCACCTTCGGCTTACTGCCGAGCGAGCGACAGATCTGCCGCAGCGCCTCGGCCACGCGCGCGATGGCGTCGTCCGTCGCGCTGCCGACCGCCGCGCCCGGATGCACGATCACTTGCGCGACGCCGAGCGACTCCGCCCGCGCGCACTCTTCGTACAACGTCTCCGTCGAGCGCTCCCAGATCTGCGCCGACGTCGCCGCCAAGTTGATGAGATAGGACGCGTGCGCCGCCAACGGCAGCTTGGTGTTCGTCGTCGCGCCGCGCGCTGTCTTGTGCGCGGCCTTGAAGCGCGCGATGGTCTCCGCGTCGAGCGGCTTGGCCGCCCATTGGCGCGACGAGCGCGTCCATAGTTGCACGGCGTCACAGCGGTCGCGCGCGGCGCGCTCGAACACGCGGTCGAGACCGCCGGCGACCGACTCGTGCGCCCCTAAAATCACGTCGACAAAGCTGCTGAAAGCGCGACCGCGGAAGAAGTAAACGCGTGTTTACTTGCTCGCGCGGATGCCCTTCTTGCGGAAGTACGCGCGCAATAATTTGCGGCGATAGACTTCCCAGCGGGCGACTTCAGCGGAGACGTCGACGGTGAATCCGTAAGGGGTGAACGTCGAGATCCCGTTGCCGAGATCGGTGCAGATGGTGATCCCCTTGTTCATTCGCTGCTCATTATGCGGCCGCGCGATGCGTCACGCAAGAGACCGCAGGCGCCGCTGATGGTCTCGCGCATGAGCGTCCGCATGGCGTTGGGCGGCGCGCCCTCGGCCAGCGTCGCGTCGGACGACACCAACTGCAGCACGGCGACCGGGATTCCGCCCGCCGCGTAGTCGAAATAAGGCACTGAAATCAACGATCGATACCAATCTTGATAGGGCGGCTCACCGGCCGGCGCCTTGGGCATGCTCGGCCGATTGCGCTTGAGCGCCTCGCCGACCACGAGCGCCAGCTCGACCTCCGGCAGCGTGTGAACGTCGTGACGCGGATCGAACCAGCGCGGCGCTTCGGTGGCGCGGCCCGGCATCGATGACAGCGCGCGGCGATAACGGCCGCCGATCATCGGCAAAAACAGGTTGAGCTCGACGCGACCGCTCAAGCCGAGCGACGCCACGATGCGATCGCGATGATAGCCGAGGAGATCGCTGCCGATCTCTTGCAGCGCCGGATCTTCGAAGTCGACGCCGTCGTAGTTGGCTTGCGCCCACACTTGCCGCAGCTCGCGATGACGGCGATCCCACTCTTCGTCGCTGAAGCGAATGCGACGCAGCAGGTAATTGAGACCATCCCACGACGCGAGGCGCAGGATCTTGACGCCTTGCTCCTGCCAGAAGCGGTGCTCGTCGTCGTCGAGCATCTCGGCGGCCCGGTTCATGAGCTCATCGGGACCGGGCGGGCGATGCTGCAGGATGACGAAGTGATCGTGCGATTCGTCGTGCGATTTCTTGTGCTCCGACAGATAGGCCAAGAGGCGACGCACGTTGGGATCGGTCAGGCTCATGCCGATGATCAGCACCGAGCGCGAGTCGAGCAGGCTCAAGAGCTCGCGATTGGTCCAGGCCGTGTGCTCGTTCGACAGCCGGTGGTAGTCGAGGTCGGACGCGACGAGGCCGGCCGCGAGCCGTTTCTCCTCGGCGACGCCGGGATGCTCGAACGGGAAATAGCCGTGTAGATGCACGACGCGCGGGCCGTCCGAGAAGCTGCGCCGGCCGGCATGCACCGCGCGCGGCTTTTGCCCGGTCGCGTTCTTGAGGGCGACTTCGAGGAGGTCGTCGTAGTTCGTCGTGTGCAGGCAGGGAAACGGCGGCTCGGAGTCGAGCGCCAGTCGCACGAGCGCGTAATGCGACTCGGTGGGCTGGAACTTGCGCAGCTGCTCGCGCTCGTACATCGCGCCGCGCAGGACGATGTGAAACTCGGCGCCGACCCGCTGGCGCACGAGATCGATCGCCGCCAGCGACTGGCCTTGCAAGAGCTCGAGATAGGCGCGGCTGATCTCGACCGACTGCGCGGCGCCGCCGGGCGCGTGGCGACCGAGCGCTTGCTCGAGCAGCGCCTGGTTGAACGCGGCCCAGCTCGGCAGGCCGATCGGCACCGACAGGCCGGCACCGACGAGAAAGCCGAGGCGGCCGGCGCGATGCTGCTCGCGCACTTCGCGCAGGACGTCGCGCGCCACGTTCGACAGGAACGCCGGGTTGGCCCGCAGCGGAGGCATGGCGCGCGACTCTACCGCAGCTTCCGATCCGGCGCTAACGACGCGGCGGAGCGTAGGGCGCGACAGTCGGCGGTTGCACCGGCCGCGAAAGTCGGTCCTGCGAACGGCGCGCGGACCGCGAGGGTCGTCGGCTATCGCCGAGGGCGCGCCAAGCGAGGAACCCGCCGGCGGCACGTCAGCCGCCGTGTGAATCGGTCGGCAAACGCGCCGGCCGCGAGAATCGGTCGGCAAACGCGCCGGCCGCGAGAATCGGTCGGCAAACACGCCGGCCGCAGAATCGGTCGGCAAAATGCCGGCCGTTAGCGTTTGCGTCGGCCTACTCAGCCGGCGCGGAATGAGACGAAGTGTTGCCGGCTAGTAGTCGTCGCCGCCGCCGCCGCCGCCGTAACCGCCGCCGCCGCCATAACCACCGCCGCCGCCGTAACCACCGCCGCCTCCGCCGCCACCGCGACCGCGACTGCCACCGCCGCCGCCGCCGCGATTGCCGCCGCCGCCGTAACCGCCGCCGCCGCCACCACCGCCGTAGCCGCCGCGACCGCCGCCGCCGCCACGTTGCGGCTCGCGCGCTTCATTGACGACGATCGTGCGTCCGCCCAGCGACTGGCCGTTGAGCTCGTTGATCGCCGATTGCGCCTGGTTGTCGTCCGCCATCTCGACGAAGGCGAAGCCGCGCGGCCGGCCCGTGTCGCGGTCGGTGACAATCTTCACCTGCCGGACCTCGCGACCTCCGCTCTCGAAAAACTGCTTGATCGAATCATCGTCCACGTCGTATGGCAAGTTGCCAACATATAGCCTCGTACCCATCGCGAACCCCTTTCCGATCCCAATCGAGTGACGAATCCTCACGGTCTGCACCGCCGTGCCGCCCATAGCGCAGACACACGGGATTCAGATCGACGATACGGCTCAAGGTCAATAAAGTCAACGGCGCGCGTGGTCGATCCGCGGCGCGCGCAGCGGGCAAAAGCGTCGCACCTTCGCCTACTTCGCTCGACGCAGCGCGTTTGCGCGGACGCTTTTGGCTTGCCGGACAATGGGCTACGTCGTGTGCGCTTGGGCGATCGGGCGCCAGCAATGCTAGAGTAGCGGCGCGCTAATGGACGTTCGCTGCGAGAAGTGCACGACAGTCTACGAGTTCGACGACTCCAAGGTCGGCGACCAAGGGGTCACCGTCAAATGCACGCAATGCGGCAACCTGTTCAAGGTCAAGCGGCGCGAGGTCACGTCGGAGCTGCCGCTGGCGTCGATGGCGGCGCGCTCGGCCGCGTACGTGCCGCCGGCGCGTGAGCGGACGCCGACGCCGCCGCCGGTGCATCCGCGCACGACGACGCAGCCGCAGATGCACGCGCGCACGCCGACGCCGCCACCGGTGCAGCCGGCAGCCCAGCCGCGCGCGCCGATGCAGCAGCCCGTGCAGCAGCCGCAGCAGCGGCCGGTCGCGACCAATCCCGAGCGCACGACCGCGCCCGGCGTGCCGTCGCTGCACGCCGAGGTCGTGGCCGCGTCGCGCCCGAAGCCGCCGGCGCAGCCGACGGGCTGGATGCTGCGCAAAGGCGACTCCGGCGACGTCTTTCGTTTTCGCGAGCTGACGACGCTGCAGCAGTGGATCGTCGAGCGCAAAGTCTCGCGCGACGACGAGATCAGCCGCACCGGCGATCAGTGGAAGCGCCTCGGCGGCATCGCCGAGCTGGCGTCGTTCTTTCACGTCGTCGAGCAGGCGGAGGCGGTGGCGCGCGCCGAAGGGCCGCGCGCCGCGGCCGAGGCGGCGAACGCCGCCTACCATCGCAACCAAGACGATCCGGCGCTGGTGACGACGGCGCCGATGGAAGCGCCGAGGCCGATTCCGCCGCCGAGCCAAGACTTCTCGGGGCCGACGTCGATGGGCGATCCCGTCGACATCGACGAGCCGGCGTTCACGCGCGGGCCGCAGCCGGGGCGGCGAACGAAGATGACGCCGCTGCCGCCGCTCGACGACGAGTCGACGGACACCGACTTCGAGACGCGGCCGAGGCGGCGCGGCGGATTGTGGGCCGGGCTGGCGGCGCTGGCGGCCATCGGCGGCGCCGGCGGTTACGTCGCGCTCTACAAGCAAGACGCCGTGCGCTCGCTGTTCGCCCATCCCGACGCGCGCGCCGACGAGGCCTATCGGCAGGGGCGCGAGTATTTCCTGCTCGACTCCGATGATGCGTTTCGCAATGCCGTGGCCGCGTTTCAGCGGGCCCGCGCCGTCGATCCCAAGGGCGCGCTGGCGTTGGCGGGCTTGGCGGAGGTCGACTCGACGTGGGCGCAGTATCTGCGCGACGAAGCCAAGGCGCTCGAGACCGGCGGCGCGTCGGTGCAAGCGGCGACGGCGGCGCGCACGCTCAAGCGCGAGGCGCAGGCGCACGTCGACGAAGCGTCGAAGCTGACCGCCGACGCGCTCGAGCTCGACTCGGACGCGCCCGAGGTCAATCGCGCCATGGCCGACTACCTGCGCGTCGACGGCGCGGCGGCGGCCGAGGTGCAGCGCTATCTGACGCGCGCGACGACGAAGAAGCCGAACGATCCCGAGAGCGCGTATGTGGCGGGCGCGTTGGCGTTGCGCGATGGGCAGCTCGACGAAGCCAAGGCGAAGCTGACGCAAGCGAACCAGCTGAACCAGACGGCGACGCAGCACACGCTCTTGCGCGCGTCGATGCTGCTGGCGCGCATCGATGTGTCGACGGGCGACAAGGCGGCGGCGCGCGCGGCGTTGCAGTCGGTGCTGCTGGCCAATGGGCAGCACGATCGGGCCAAGACGATGCTGGCGGCGCTCGACGGTGAGCCGGCGGTTGCCGGCGCGACGCCGCCGCCGGCGTCGACACCGCCGGCCGCTCCCGCAGCGAGCGGCGTCGCGGTCGCACCGACGGGCGCGACGGTCGCGCCGACGGCAGCGAATCCGGCGGCGACGACGGCCAAAGCGGACGTCGGCGGCGACGCGGGCGGCGGCG
This sequence comes from uncultured delta proteobacterium, assembly GCA_963785725.1. GTDB lineage: Bacteria > Myxococcota_A > Polyangia > Palsa-1104 > Palsa-1104 > JAQBQH01. The sequence continues at coordinate 396,029 of CAWAWS010000014.1, forward strand.
GCTACGACAAGCTCGTCGCGCAAGGCGATCGGCTGAGCGAGAACGGCCACGCTCGCGAAGCACGCAAGCTGTACGAGAAGGCGCTGCAGCTGCAGCCGTCGGGATTGGCGGCGATTACCGGGCTCGGCTATTGCGATCTCGACGGCGAGAAGTTCTCGTCTGCGGTCGATCACTTCAAGCACGCCTTGTCGCTGCAGGCGAGCTACGGCGAGGCGATCATCGGGCTCGCCGAAGCCTACAAACTGCGCGGCGATAAGCACGAGGCGGTCGGCTGGTACAAGCAGTACCTCGACAAGCTGCCCAACGGTCCGAAGGCGGCGATGGCGCGCAACAACGTGCGCGACTTGGAGCCGCGCGGGCCGGGCGCGCCGCCGGCGCCGGCCGAAGAGCTGCCGCATCTGCCGTCACAGGCGACGGCTGTGCCCGCGCCGCCGACCGTCACCGATACGCCCAAGCAGGACGCGCCCAAAGTCGAGCCCGTCAAGGCGGAAGAGCCGAAGGACGACAAGCCGGTCGCGTTGCCGAAGCTTCCCTCTGGCGACGAGCCGCCACCGTAGGTAAGGTTCACCCATGTCCACCACCAAGAAGCCGTCGCACGAAGAGGAAGAGTATTTCGCCAAGGAAGACGCCGCTCGCCGTCACGTGCTGGCCGTCGAGCACAAGGCGAAGCTGCAAGCGGAAGAGGTCGAGGCGCTGAAGAAGGCGCACTGGATGCACTGCCCGAAGTGCGGCTTCACGTTGGAGCCGATCGAGTTCAAGGGCGTCACCATCGACAAGTGCTTCCACTGCAACGGCACCTGGCTCGACGCCGGTGAGCTGGAGACGCTGGCGGGCAAGGAGTCCGACTTCTTGAACCGCGTCGTCGCCGTCTTCAAACGTTAGTGTGATTACAGGTTCGCCGCGCCCCGGGCTGGCGCCGATCTAGTCAACTCTGATACCGTAGCCCCGAATGGGGGAGCTCGAACCGCCGTCGCGGCCGAGCGCCGGATACGCCGCGACCATCCAACGGAGCGGCAAATCCGGCGACTCGGACCCGGCTTATTTGCCCGGCACGCTCTTGGCGGGGCGTTATCGCGTCGTTCGGCTCCTCGGCGAAGGCGGCATGGGCAGCGTCTACGAGGCCGAGCATTTGGCGCTCGGGCGTCGCGTCGCCATCAAGGTCATGCGCCGCCGTTATGCCGACCAGAAGGCGATGGTCGAGCGCTTCGGCGTCGAGGCGCGCTCGGCGTCGAAGGTGGCGCATCCCAACGTCGTGCAGGTGTTCGACTATGGGACGACCGAGGCGGGCGAAGGGTTCCTCGTCATGGAGCTGCTCGCGGGCGCGCCCTTGTCGGACGTCGTCAAGAAGCAAGGGCCGCTCGAGCTCGGGCGCGTCATCAGCATCTTGGCCGAGGTGGCGACGGCGCTGCGGGCGGCGCATCAGTCGGGCATCATTCACCGCGATCTGAAGCCGGCCAACATCTTCCTCACGCGCCTGAACGCCGACGAGCGCGAGCGTGTACGCGTGCTCGATTTCGGCATGGCCAAGCTGATCGACCTCGGGTCGAACGGCGGCGAGGCGGCCGGCGATTCGCAGACGATGAACCGCGGCTTGACGGCGGCGGGCGAGATCTTGGGCACGCCCGAATACATGGCGCCCGAGCAGGCGATCGGCGGCGAAGTCGACGCGCGCATCGACGTCTATGCGCTCGGCTGCGTCGCGTTCGAGATGTGGACGGGCAGTCCGCCGTTTACCGGATCGAACTACGTGACGGTGCTGGCGAAGCACATGGACGAGCGCGCGCCGCGGCTGTCGGACACGCGCGATGCGCCGCCGGCGCTCGACCAGCTCATCGCGCGCACGCTGTCGAAGCTGCCCGACGAGCGGCCGGCCGACATGGGCGCGGTGCTGCAAGCGTTGGCGCGCGTCGCCGAGGACGAAGGCGTGCTGGCGTCAGCATCGCCGTCGCTGCCGTCGCTGGTGCCCCTGCCGTCGGCGGCGCCGTCGTCGGCGCGCATGGCGTCGGGCCGGCGCGGCATGCTCGGCTTGAAGCGGCGGACGCGCCGGCGGCTCATCAACGGCGCCGTCGTCGTCGGCTGCCTCGTCTTGGGCGCGCTCGTCGAGCGCCGCTTTGGCCCGCCGCCGCCGCCCGTCGGTCCGGGCACGCTCGTCATCGCGACCACCCCCGCCGGCGCGACGCTGAAGGTGGACGGCCAGGAGCTCGACGAACGCAGCCCGGCGGTGGCGCATTTGGCGCCGGGTGCGCACGACGTCGAAGCCGTGATGCCCCATTATTTGTCGGCAAAACGCGCGCAGCTGACGGTCAAGCCGGCGTCGTCGCAGGTGGTGCGCATTCCGTTGGCGCGCGACGTCTACAAGCTCGACGTCTCGAGCGAGCCGGCGGGCGCGCAGATCTATCTCGACGGCTACGCCATGGGCACGACGCCGATGGCGCTGGAAGTCGATCCTTGGGATCAGCACACGTTGCGGCTGGAGCGCTTGGGTCGGCGCGCGTGGGAGAAGCTGTTGCCCGCGGGCCAAAGGCCGCAAGAGCTGCACGCCGAGCTGAAGAAACGCGAGGCGGGGGATGTGGACGAGTAGGGTCGCGGTCGCGCTCTGTATCCTCAGTGGCGCCAGCATCTCCGTCGCGCGCGCCGATGATGCGCAGGCCAGCCAGCTCATCGAGCGCATGGATCGCGCCGTCAGCGGCACGGCCAACAAAGTGTGGATCTGCCGCCTGCGCAGCATCGCCGTCGACGGCGACGTGCGCGAAGGCAAGTTCCTCATGTTGCAGAGCGGCAGCGACAAGCGGCTGTTACGCTTTTTGCAGCCGGCCAACATGCGCAACACGGCGATGCTGACGATGGGCAAAGGCGAGCTCTACGTCTACTTGCCGGCCGACAAGCGCGTGCGCCGCCTCGGCACGAGCGCGCTGCATTCGACGTTCTTGGGCGCCGATTTTTACGCCGAGGATTTGGGCGCGGTGAAGCTGCGCGACGAATACGACGGCAAGATCTTGAGCCGCAGCGGCAACGAAGTGCGCCTCGAGCTTACGCCGAAGCATTCGTCGCAGTGGTCGCGCATCGTCGCCGTCGTCGGTGACCACGATCTCGTGCCGCGCATGGAGTTCTACGACGCCGCCGGCAAGCTGGCGCGCACGTGGAATCGCACGTACGAGCGGCAGAAGTCGCAGTACGAAGCGTGGGTGCCGACGCGCATGCTGATGGTCAACGAGCAGACCAAGCACGCCACCGAGCTCGTCGTCGAAGTGGCCGATTCCGATAAGGGCATTCCCGACGATCTGTTCTCGCTGCGCGCGTTGCAGCGCGGCGACGACCTGCATTACGCGCCGTAGCTATGTCGCGTCGGGCCAGGAGTTGGCGCGCTTTTCCAGCGGACCGCGCTGCGGCTTGATGATGCAGAAGCGCTGGCCGGTCGGCGCTTCCATCACCCACCAGCGCTTCACGAACGCGATCTTCTTGGCGCCCAACGCTTCCAGCCGCGTCGCCTCGGCGTCCAAGTCGTCGGCCTCGATGTCGAGGTGCACGCGGCCTTCGTGCGCCACCTTTTGCACGAGCAGGATCGGCTCGTCGTCGTCGTGGGCGAGCTCGCGATAATTGGGATCGTCCTTGTCCAGGCGCGCCTCGCGGCCGAGCGCCGCCGACCAGAAGCGCGCGGCCGCGTCGAGGTCGCCCGGGCAATCGATGACGAAGCTGCTCAATCGGCTCTTGTGCATGCGGCACTTCCTAAGCACCGTCGAGTGAGATTCCGGGGGATGGTGGGCCCGATTTCGCTCGCCGCCCGCGACTAAGATTCCGGAGGATGGTGGGCTCGGCGTAATTTCCCCCGACCGCCCTCCCCACTTATCGCCGTTCGCCGCGCAAAGTTGCGCGTCCCGGCGCCGCTACGCGGTCTTGAGCCCGATCGGGCAGCTGACGCCGGTGCCGCCGATGCCGCAATAGCCGTTGGGATTCTTCGCCAGATACTGCTGGTGATAGTCCTCGGCGTAATAGAACTCGGGCGCGGCGACGACCTCGGTCGTGATCTTGCCGAACCCCGAGCGCTCTAGCTCCTTTTGATACGCCGCCAGCGACGCCTCGGCCGCCTGCTTCTGCGCGTCAGAGTGGTAGTAGATCGCGCTGCGGTATTGCGTGCCTTGATCGTTGCCTTGCTGCATGCCCTGCGTCGGGTCGTGCGACTCCCAGAACACGCGCAACAGCTGATCGTACGCGATCTTCTTGGGATCGTAGACGACGCGCACGACTTCGGCGTGACCGGTCAGGCCGCTGCAGACTTCGCGGTAGGTCGGGTTGGGCGTGCTGCCGTTTTGGTAGCCGACGGCGGTCGTGTACACGCCCGGCTGCTGCCAGAGCTTGCGCTCGGCGCCCCAGAAGCAGCCGAGCGCGAAGTCGGCGACTTCGTAACCTTCGGGCCACGGCGGCGACAAGGGCGCGCCGTTGACGAAATGCGTCTTGGGGACGGGCATTTTGTCGGCGCGGCCGGGCAATGCTTCGGACGGGCTGGGAATGCGCAGCTTCGACGAAAGGGCCATGGCGAAGAGCTTAAGTCTTCGGCTAAAGCGTCGCCAGCCACTCTTTTAGCGACGGATAGGCGTAATCGGCGCCGGCTTCTTGGAGCGCGTCGAGCGTGTACCAGCCGGTGGCGACGGCGATGGCGGTGGCGCCCGCGGCGTGCGCGGCCGCGATGTCGCGCGGCGTGTCGCCGATGACGAAGATCTCCTCGCGCGCGAATTTCCGGCCGTCGCCGCGCTCGTGGCCGCGGGCGATGGCGACGCGCACCAGCTCGGCGCGTTCGTGCGCGTCCGAGCCGTAGCCGCCGAAGCCGAAGCGGTGCCACAAGTCGCCGCGTTGCAGCTTGATGCGCGCGCCGCTCTCCAAATTGCCCGTCGCCAGGCCGATGATCGCGCGTCGCGACTCGAGGAGGTCGAGCGTCTCGTGCACCGCGGGCTTGACGTGATAAAGGCCGGCCGCGATCTCGCGCTCCAAGTGCCGCACGTAGACTTCGAATACCTGTGTCATTTCCGCTTCGGTCGGCTCGCGTCCGTGATGATGGTTCACGACGCTCTGCAAGATCAGCCGATCGGTCATGCCGTCGAGGCGGATGTGATCGAGCGCGCCCACGATGCCGAGCGCGTCGGCGCAGGCTTGGTCGAACGCGCGTCGGCCCGAGCCGTCGCCGCCGATGAGCGTGCCGTCGATGTCGAAGAGGTACATCATGCGGCACGCGTGGCCAGCTCGCGGAGCAGCGCGATGAGCCCGGGCAGCGCGTCGTCGCCGGCGGCCAAGCTCTCGGCGCGATAACGCACGCCCCGCTGCGGCCACACGCCGATCCAGCCGCGACACGCGTCGTGCAAGCGGGCGCGCGTGGCGTCGTCGAGCAGCTGCGCGTTGAGGCCGCGGCGATCGCGGGTGGCGAAGGCGGCGTCGAACTTGGGCTCGCCGGTCTCGATGGCGGTGCCTTCGGCGCGCGGGCCGAGCTTGCCGGCGTCGCGGCGCTCGAGCGTGAACGGCGGATCGCGCGGCACCCGCTCACCGACGACGACGTCGACGAGCGTCACTTGCCCGGCGGCGCGCGTCAACGTCACGGCCACCGGCAGCGCCTCCGACGCCGGCGAATGCACGCGCGCCGTCTCGTAGCCGCTGTTGCCGGTCAGCGTCACTTGCGGCGCACCGACGGCAGCAGCGGCCCGGCGGACGAGGTTTTCGAACGCCTCGCGGGCCATCGGCGGCTCGGTCGGCCGCACCACCGACTCGAGCAGACACAGGAAGCCGAGACCGCTCAACGCCATTTGGAACGGCGCTTGGTAGTCGAGTCCGGCCAGACCGTAGAGCAGGAGGCCATAGCCGCGCAGCCGTTCGGGGCCCGTCGACGAAATCAGCGTCACGACCGTGTAGGCGAAGGCGCCGAACGCCAAGAGGTAGACCAAGATGGCCCACGACTGCATCGGCAGAGCGACACCGAAGCCGTAGGCGGCGACGCGGGCCGCGGTCTCCCAATCAGCGCGAATGAGCACGGCCGCGGCGCCGACGAGCGCGGCGGCGATGGCGATGCCGAGCCGCCGGCCGTGGCGGCGCGAGGCGAAGCAGGGCACGGCGATGACCGAGGCCGCCGCCAGCGTCGCTTGCGCCAGCGCTTCGAGCTCGAGCGGCGTCGAGGTCAGCTCGGGCACGGGCGTCAGCCGGCGGACGAGCCGAGCCGCGAAGTGCAGCGCCGGCGGCAGGAACAGCACGAACGCGCCCAGCCGAAGGCGCCAGGTCGTGCGCGCGGCGATGAGCGTCATCGTCGCCAACAGGAACATGAAGGCGAAGCTGAGCTGCAGGTCGAAGTAGACGTCGGCGGGCAGCTCGGCCGCGGCGCCCAGCGACGCCATGATGACGCAGACGAAGCCGATCATCGTGAACGAGACGCGGGCGCCGATGCGATAGAGCTTCGAGGCCGTGATGCGCGCCAGCGCCGAGCCGAGGATCATGACCGACAAGATGGCGGTCAATTCGTAGACGAAGATGCGGCTGTCGATGAAGATGCGGCGGCCGAGCGTCCGCGTCATCAGCGGATCGATCTCGACGAGATGCCCGGCGATGCGGTTGATGAGGAGCTCGGCGCCTGCCACTACCGCCAGCAATGCGACGAGCGGAAAGCGCGCCCACGTCGCGGCGCGAGAATCGGATGCAGACACTGGAGAACTCATATTAGCAGGGAAACTTGCGTGCAAGGATGTAGCCTCATATCCTACATATACCTACTATGCGTCAACTGGTGGCATGGACAATCGTACTGATGCTGCTCGGGCTGGCCGGCAAGGCGCAAGCCGAGCGGCTCAAGGTCGTCATCGACGCGGGGCACGGCGGATCGAACACCGGCGCGCCGGCGCGCGCGGCCGGCTCGTACGAAAAGCGCGTGACCTTGGCGGTGGCACGGCGGCTGGCGGTCGATCTGAAGGCGCGCGGCTTCGACGTCGTCATGACGCGCACGCGCGACGAATATCTGACCTTGCGCGAGCGGGTGCGGCGGGCGAACGCGGCCAAGCCCGACGTCTTCATCAGCTTGCACACCAACGCATCGGGCGCGAGCGCGCAGCACGGCATCGAGACGTGGGTGTTGGCGCGCGACGCCGCCGACGTCGAGGCCCGCCGAGCGGCGACGCGCGAGCCCGACGACGTGCAGGCGCTGCTGGCGGAGCTCAAGCTGCTCGAGGCCCATCGGCAATCGGGAATGCTGGCGCACGCGGTGCAATCGCAGCTGGTGGCGGCGACGGGCGCGCTCGATCGCGGCGTGCGTCAGTTCGGCTACGACGTGCTGGCAGGCGTAGAAGCGCCGGCGGTGCTGGTGGAGATGGGCTTCTTGGACCATCCCGTCGAAGGCGCGGCGCTGTTCACGACCTGGCGGCAGCAGCAGATCGCGACGGCGCTGGCGGCGGCCATCGAGGAGTTCGCCGATGCGCTGCACGGCACGCAAAAGCTGGTAATGTCCTCGGCCCATGCGACCCGACGGACGACGACCCGATGAATTGCGCCCGCTGACCATCACGCCCGACTGGCTCAAGGATCCCGAGGGATCGGCGCTCATCCACGCCGGCAATACCTGGGTCATCTGCACGGCTTCCGTCGAGGAGCGGGTGCCACCGTTCTTGAAGGACAGCGGCAAAGGTTGGGTCACGGGCGAGTACGGCATGCTGCCGCGATCGACGAACACGCGCAACAACCGTCAGACGGGCGGGCGCGGCAAGGAGATCGAGCGGCTCATCGGTCGCGCGTTGCGCGCGTCGATCGACATGACGAAGCTCGGGCAGCGGACGATCACGATCGACTGCGACGTGCTTGCAGGCCGACGGTGGCACGCGCACGGCGGCGATCACCGGCGGCTATGTGGCGTTGGCGTTGGCGTGTCGGCGGCTGGTGAAAAAGGGGCTGCTGAAGAAGTCGCCGTTGATCGCGGAAGTGGCGGCGGTGTCGGTCGGCATCATCGATGGCGAGCCGCGGCTCGATCTGCCGTACGCGGAGGATTCGATCGCCGGCGTCGACATGAACGTCGTGATGACGGGCGACGGCAAGATCGTCGAGCTGCAGGGCACGGCCGAGCACGGCACGTTCGATCGCAAGGAGCTCGACACGCTCGTCGACTTGGCGAGCGGCGGTATCGCGCAGCTGGTGGCGGCGCAGCGCGCGGCGATCGAGGCTGCGAAGCCGTGAAGATCGTGTTCGCCAGCGGCAATGCGCACAAGGTCGCCGAGATCGCGGCCATGCTGACGCCGCATGGGTTCGAGGTCGTGCGGTTGGCGTTGACCGTCGACGAAGACGCGCCGACGTTCGCGGGCAACGCCGAGAAGAAGGCGCGCGCGGCGTTGGCGCAGACGGGGTTGCCGTCGCTGGCGGACGACAGCGGGCTGGAAGTGGACGCGCTCGACGGCGCGCCCGGCGTGCGTTCGGCGCGCTACGCGCTGGACGGCAGCGTGGCGATCGCAGGTCCCGTCGACGCGGCGAACAATCGCAAGCTGCTGGCGGCGTTGGCCGACGTGCCGGACGAGCGGCGGACGGCGCGGTTCCGCTGCGCGCTGGTGTTCGTCGACGGCGAGGGCACGCGGCTGGCGAGCGACGGCAGCTGCGAGGGCGCGATCGGGCGCGTCGGGCGTGGCGACGGCGGGTTCGGCTACGATCCGCTGTTCGTGTTGGAGGGCGATGGGCGGACGATGGCGGAGCTGACGGCGGACGAGAAGAACCGCGTGTCGCATCGGGCGCGCGCGTTGGGCAAGATGGCCGAGCTGCTGCGGCAGCGGTACGGCACGCCGTAGGCGCGGCTGCCGCTGCCCGTGGCCGGTTGCCGACGACGTCGGCTGCCGGCGACGTCGACTGCGGACGACGTCGGTTGCGACGAGGTCGGCTGCCGGCGAGGTCGGCTGCGGCGGCGTCGGCTGCGGCGAGGTCGGCTGCGGCGTGCGTGCGACGATTGGACGCGCCGGTCGAAGCGGCGATCGGCGCCGCACGCGGGCAAGCGGCGGGGAAAAATTACGTGCAAAAGTCTTCGCTGTAGGCTACTTAGAAGGCTCTCGGGGCGTAGCGCAGTCTGGTAGCGCGCCTGGTTTGGGACCAGGATGCCGCAGGTTCAAATCCTGTCGCCCCGACCAATTAATTAGACTAATTTCTAAGCAACTTTCTCCACTTCGTCAGACGTCCTGGGACGTAGCTGCAACGGCTGCCGAGCATCGCAATGTTCCGGCGGCCGGCTTGCTATCCTTCGTGCCGCTGATCGCGGCTAAGCTGCCAGCGAGATGCATCTCATTGAAGTCGCAAGTCGCTGCATATCGATACGAAAGTGCGGATGAGCACGTTCACTTGAGGTTGTTATCTATACCGGCCTTCGTATCCGGGTGCAGCCGAATAACCTCGTCCCGATGCTGACGAACCCAATCGCCATCCACGAACGCGAGCTCCGCAGTAATCTGAGCTGGCTGGCCATTGGGATCCAGCGCCTCCTTTCTCGCCAAATCGCGAGCTTCCCCGTCCGTACTGATCAACTTCGCCATGACCCAAAGCAGCCAGAATTCGAGGTCCTTGTCGTCGCCGTTGATGTAGACGCCTTTGAACGAGGACGATCGCCTCGGATGAAAGGGAGCACTGCCCTCGTAAGATCCGACTTGGGAGCTGAGTGCAAGAACTGAAGCGCCCTGTATCTCAGCTCGGGATCTGCATCACCGATTCTTCGGACAATCGCCTCTCCTAGCGCTTGTCCCTGCGGCGTATTCCCAATCCGCTGCCATTCGCGAAGCAGTCCTTCTAGCGGCCCCGAATCAGTCGACCGCCCGTCGCCGTCCGTTCCAGTCAAGTAGGCTCGGGCCAACTCGTCGATCTGCGCGTCGAGCATGTTTATTGGCTCCTGCGTTGTTTGGTGCCGCCGGGTGCGCACCATCTGCCGGCCCGTTTGCGCTGTCGTGCTTCGGCGCCGCCGGCGCGGTCGGCATCACGAGCGCTCGCTGCTTGAAGTGCTTGAGCGCCATCGCTTCATGACGGCCTCATAGGTGTTGTTCTTGGTGAGTCCCCAATGCGGATCTTGAGAGTGCTTCCACAGGCGTCGCCCTCCCAGCCCTGCATCATGCCGTCGAAGGAGGTCGGCTTGAACATCTCGATGCCAGCCGTTTTCAACTCGGCGGGCGGCATATCCAGACGAACTGCGCCATGCGTGTAGTTCACGTCCTGGTGAATGTAGAGCTGCTCGCGCAGCTTCTCCAGATTCGCTGCGTTGGCCGCAGAGGAGGGGAACCACCAAGTCTCGTCCGCCTTGCCCTTGAGCACTGCCTCGTTGTTCATGTCACGCGAAGGCTCGAACTTGTTCTCACGCGTTCGCTCGATCAAATCGTCGGCGGTGTTGATGCGATTCGCAGCGACGAACGCTCGATTCACGTAGCCATAGTTGAAGATCGAGGGAAGATCGACAACTCGCGAAACACCGTTCGATCCGGCGATGATCTGCTCAGGAACGAGATTTCCAAGGCAGAGGTATTTCTGTCCGGCCGTCGACACTTCATCCCGCATGGCCTTTGTGAGGTCGCTCGGTCGCGCCTGCGATGAACTGAGGTCGAATCGCCACGGCGCGCGGCCGCACTTCGTTCATCAGAGCTTGATACTTCTGCTTGGCGATTCCCGGGTGGCCGCGCAGGCGTCTCCCAGTGTCTCCGCCGCGGGCGCATTCGCCCCGGCCGCTCCGCCGGCTTGGCCCTGCGGCTGTGCGGCGTGAGCGCCGTCTTGTGGCTTGCGCTGGATGCGTCCCGCCTGCTGACCTTGAAGAAGTTCGAAATGCGATTGCGGGCCCACTCTCGATCCCCCAAGACGGCGAATACATGGCGCGCGACTATGTCCTCAAAGGCATGCGCGACTACTGACCGTCGAAGCGAACGAGTCTGTCACCGGCTATTCCGCGATATCTCGAAGCAAGAATCAGCTCTTGGCGGCCGACTCAATCGTCGACGGCCCACTTGCTCGCAAATTACGCTTCGTGCTAACTTTGCTGCAACTTGCCTGTTATTGCGGATACTTATAATCCACGTCACGCAACGAACGAGCTCATTGTCGTTCGGGCGCAGCTAAGAAACGCCTCGCCGGGCGCGTATGGTGGCCCTCCCCGAAAGAGAGTGCTGCGTTCGTTCATCTTCTTGATCTCCGCGCTGGTGGGGCTCTTGTCGTACGACGCGAGCGTGTCGGCCAATGAAAGGTCCGAAGCGCGCGAGCACTTCGAGAAGGGTACCAAGGCGTTCGAGCTCGGCGCCTACGACGAGGCCATCGCCGAATACTCCGCGGCCTATCGCCTCCGCGACGATCCGGCGTTGCTCTACAACCTCGCCCAGGCGAACCAATCGGGTGGCCACTTGGTCGAGGCGCTCCGTTTCTACCGGCTCTTTCTCATAAAGGTACCGAACACGCCGAACCGCGCCGAAGTTGAAGACAAGATCGCCGACCTGCAGAAAGCGACAGAACTACAGAAAAGGCCTGCGGAGGCTGCCCCCCAAGAGCCAAAGCCCTCAGTCACCGTCGCAGCCCCGGAGCCGCCACCTTCCGTCGCGGTGACCGCGTCGCCGCAAGCTTCGCAGGCGACAGCACCATCCGACTCCACTGCCACCCGGCCCGGGAACGTGAAGAGGATAGCTGGTATCGTTGTTGGAGTCGTCGGCGTCGGTGCCGTCGTGGGTGGTGTGGTTTGTGGCGTACTGGCACAAAAAGCGGGCGACAAACTCTCCCAACTCGACCAGTCAAAGCAGACCTTCGACTACAACCAAGAGCGAAACGGCAAAACGGACCAGCTTCTCGAGGGAGTTCTTCTCGGAGTGGGCGCGGCAGCGATTGTCGCGGGCACGGTCACATTCATCGTGGGACAGCGCGAAAAGAATCGGTCGCGTCAGGTCTCTATCGCCCCCATCGCAGGCGCCAATCTCGCGGGTATCCTAGTCAACGGACGGTTCTGATGCGCTTCCTATTGCTCGGTTCACTGCTCCTGGCTGCCGGTTGCTTTTCGCCCAAGTACGGGAACGGCGACTTGAAGTGCCAGTCGGGCGCACATCCTTGCCCAGAGGGATTTCAGTGCGCGCCTGACAACACATGCTGGAAGACCGGCTCAGACCTGGGCTCGTCTCATGACATGTCCTCTACTGATATGACGCCTACGGCCGTCGGCAATTGCGTTCTAGACAAAAACCATTTAAACGACGGCTGCAGTCTTGCGCCGTGAGGGATCTATGAGTGAGCGAGAGATCGTCGTTCGATTCCGACTCCCAGAATCACCGCGGCAGCGCTGGCTGTTCGCTATCGTGCTCGTGGTCGTGTGCTTCGGCGCCGCGGTGTACGCAACTGTACCCAACACGTTCGCAGCAGGAGACTTGCTCTCCGCACAAAAGCTGAACGACAACTTCTCCAATCTCGACGGTCGCATTGCGGCCATCGAGACCGCCTCGGCTCCAGTGCCCTCGGGGACTATCATCGCTTTTGGCGGCACGACCGCGCCGGCGGGCTATCTGGCCTGCGACGGAGCATCTGTGACCCAGGCGAGCTATCCCGCCTTGTTCGCCGCCATCGGTACAGCGTGGGGCAGCGCCGATGCAACGCACTTCAACGTGCCGGATCTCCGCGGTCGATTCCCGCGCGGAGATGACCAAGGCGCCGGGGTCGACCCCGACGCAGCCTCGCGTATCGCCTTGGTCTCCGGCGGAGCAACTGGCAATAACGTCGGTTCGTATCAGCTCGACCAGTTTGCGAGCCACTTCCATACATACAACCGCGCGCCCACTGCGTTCTCTGAGCAGGTGTCCGGTTCGTCCGTTCTGGGCGGCGCGCAAAGTCCGACCTACGCGCCAGTTGCGGACAAGGTCAATGCAGCAGGTGGCAGCGAGAGCCGCCCGAAGAATGCGTACGTTCGCTATCTAATTAAGCTCTAGTCGACATGCGGGTAGCTCCGCGTCGACTCTGACCGGCTGCTCGCATCCCGAAGACCGATGCTGTCTTTCCACCACCTCATTCCTTTCTCGCTCGTGATTTAGCCATGCCACGCAAATCGCCGCCGCAACCACTGACAAGGCAGCCGCGCCTAACCAAGACGATCGTCATCGCCATGGTGTTCGCGGCCGCTTGGGTGCTTTTTGCAACATCTCACTTTGGCGTCGGGCTAACGCCGGATTCTCTAGACTACATCGCCGCCGCCAAGTCACTAGCCGCCGGCCGGGGCTATCTCAACTCGGATCAGACGTTTTTTTCAGCTTGGCCTCCGCTGCTACCAACTGCATTGGGCGCGCTCAAGATTGCTGGAGTCGATCCAACCCATGGTGCGCGATATCTAAACGCCCTCTGCCTGGCGTTGATTGTCTGGCAAAGCGCATGTTGGTTTCGCTCTTTCTCACAATCCAACGTCGCGCTTCTATTTGGGCTGGGCGCCGTTCTCGTTTCCCGGCCGTTGTTGCGGATATCGCTGCTTGCGTGGACCGAGCCAATGTTCTGTTTGTTTGTCTTGGTCTTCATCAATCAGATATCGGGATTTCTGAGGACCCGCGCAAACACCAAGCTACTGCTTGCGGGTCTGGCGGCAGGCGCAGCCATGCTGACACGGTATATCGGCTTCACCTTGATTATTAGCGGCGGAATCTTGCTGCTTCTTGATCGCCGCCGCTCCATACGCGAAAGAATCTTCGCCGCCGCTGCCTTCGGTAGTCTCTCAGTCCTGACTTACGCGCCCTGGGCGATTCGAAATCTGTCTCGCTCTTTGAGTCCGACGGGTGCCAAACGCGTCTTCGGCTATGACGTGCCAAGCCTGGCGCAGAATCTCTCGACCACGGGTGACTTCATGACCCGCTGGTTCTTGCCTCCCAACATTCCTCTCGCGTTCCGACTGCCCTTGGGAATTGTGGTCCTCGCCCTGGTGGTCGCTGTCACTCTGCGTTCTCGCGGCGAGAGCGATAAAACCCGGGACGACGAGCCACTCGCAATCTCCCCGTTCCTTTCCGGGATCACGTTTCTGGTCATCTACTTCACAACTCTCATAGCCCTCGCGTGCAGCATTCACTTCGATCCAATACAAGACCGTCTTCTGTCGCCCATTTATGTGCCACTGATTGGTGTTTTTGTGTTCGCGATCAATCAGGTCGATGCTGCATTGGCTTCGCAGTCGTCCGCTGGGAAGAGCACAGCCCGACTGTTGGCCTCGTCCGTTGTCGGGCTTTCACTGCTCTATCCGCTCGCGTTCGTTGGGGTCATGACGAGGGAGGCTCTTACCGTGGGCACAGGCGGATACTCGAGCGCCGCTTGGCTGAGCTCCGACCTGATCGCCTACCTTCGCGCCCACCCCGTTAGCGGGAGCCTTGCGAGTAACTCAGACAATGCCGTGCTTTATTTCACGGACCTTCCTGCATTTCCGAGCGCAAGTCGCGTGAAGTCCGAGAGCGATCGCGAAGCAATGGGCGCGTGGATCAAGGCTCATCTGCTCGGTACGCAGACTTATCTCGCATGGTTCAAGCCGCCACTGACGGCAGTCGAATCGGATTACTACCAGCCCGAAGAGTACTCGAAAGTGTTCGACGTCTCCGTGGTTCACACCAGCTCTGACGGAACCCTCTTCCTTCTGACCACTCGCACCGATCGCATACACGACTAACCAGTCAGCAGATCGGCGACATGCGGGCGCTCATCGGAGCTATCCAAGGGGCGCTTTGACGACGTCGCCCACGCATGGTCCCATCCGCGCCATGGGCTCAGCCGCTGCCGATTCCAAGACTTCCAACATCATGAGCCGCGCCGAGATGTCGCGGCTGATCGCCAAACGGCTGCAGCGCGACGCCGCGTTGTTGCGTCAGTCGTGGTCGTCGGCGCGCCCGTTCCGCCACTTCGTCGTCGACGATCTGCTGCCGCTCGAGGTCGGCCGGAAGAGCCGCTCAAGCGACTGGTGCTCAAGGTGAGCGACGGGCTGCTCTTGAACTTCGTGGGCCGCCACTTCCCGTGGTTGACGCAGCTGACGAAACACCGCATCAAGACGCCGCCGGCGAAGCAGCCGTAATTGGCGATAAGTTTACGGCGCCGAAACGGGCAGGAACGCCCGTCCGTCCCTAAACACGGTGGCGTCGCAGTCGCAGCCGCCAACTGGTCGCAGTCAAAGCCTTCCGAGTGGTCATGGCCGCAGCCCCTCGAGTCGTCGCATTCGCAGCCCGCCAAGTCGGTTCGAGGCAACGCCGGACCGCTCAGCGAATTCCTTCCTTCGCGCCCAGGCCGCTGTCATGCCAGCGCTCGACCCGCTTGATCAAGACTTCTCGCGGTGCTCGCGCCATCCAGCGATTGGAGATCCGCTCGCTCCACCGCCGTCACGACGCTGTTCGCCGAACGGATACGTCAGTACCCAGGCGACTCCCCACCGGAGGAACTGCCGCTCGATCGGATGAAGACGCAGGCGTTGCCGCCCGGCGCTCGTGCTGCTCTGCAGCGTGGTCGCCAGCGCCCAGGTCAAGCTGCGCCGCATCGAAGGCTGGCCGGACATCGTGCACATGCTTAGCTGGCACGCATGTCCAATAAGAGGTAGCGTGAGCCCTGGTGCTACATACATGAACCGCTGGTTGCGGAGATCCCCATGGTCCAGTCGTCGTTGTCACTCCTGGTCCTCCGGGCGGAGGATCTCGATCGTTCGCTTCGCTTCTATCAAGCGTTGGGGCTGAAGTTTACCGAAGAGCAGCACGGCAATGGGCCCCTGCACCATGCGTGTCAGCTTGGCGAGGCGGTACTTGAGCTATACCCAGGCAAGCCCGGGAGCGCCCCGGACCGACGGAGCGGAGGCGCAACTATGATTGGATTCCGCGTGGATTCGCTGTCGCAAACGCTGCTGACGCTGGCCGAGCTGGGAGTCACAGTTCTGACAGCGCCAAGCCCGTCCTCGACGCCCTCGCGAGCGGTAGTAGAGGATCCTGATGGACGTGCCATCGAGATTCGGGGGAAGGAGTGAGGGCAACCGAACCGTGCGATCAATATCCGAATAGAACGGGCGGATCAGGACGCAGTCAAGCGGACCTTCGGAGCGATAGCCATCCTCCGTGGCATCCAGGCACCGACGGAAAGCTCAATCGGCGTGGCATCCAAAGGCAACCCAATGTCATCGATCAAAGGTGTTCCGAAAAGGGTTGGGCGTGGCCAAAATCCGGTGCCACGTGGGTGCCACGGCGAGAGCATTTTGACGAGGTCAGACGGGAAAGACGGAACAAGCGGGGCCGAACACTCGAGCTCTAATACAGCGCCAATGTTAAGGAAACGTCGCAAGCCAGCGTCGCTCCTTATCATTTCTAATATCGGGACAACCGGGTTCAAATCCTGTCGCCCCGACCAATTAACTACAGATTGTCTAAGTAGCTTTCTCCTTTCGGTCAGGCATCACTGCAACGGCGCCGAGCATCGCGAAGGTACGGCGGTCGGTGTCGCTCTCTTTCTCGCGGATATTGAGGATCTCGTCCGGGATCTGGCGCGCCTTGGTCGCTGGCGGACTCGACGTACAGCATCGTTTCGTCGATCCGCTTGTGGGGATCGACGGCCCAAACGACCCGATCAACCGCGAGGTTGAGCACTTGTGCCGGGGAACCCCGATTTGCCTCCCTCGGGATCGTCAGCCCGAACGGCACGACAACTGCGAGGTCTCGTAGGCGAAGTGCAAGCCGCCGTCATGAATGGCACGACCAACCTGCGAAGTCGCTGCGTGCGCCCAAATGGCGGGCCAATCGTCGACGCAGTTTGCGATCAACGCGCCAGCGGGAGCGCGCCTTTGCCCAACGTCACCACCGGCCCCATCGCCGACGGAGTGCTCACCCGAAAGCTCGCCAGGAAATGGTCGAGCTCAGCGAGCGGAGCGCTCGTCTTCTCGGGACAGCTCAGGACGACGACGACCGAGACACCGGACGTCCCCGCCCCCTTCGCGCCACCGCGTGTGGCGCGCCGCGTGGTGGCGTGGATTACGGTCACGTCGATCAGTCGATGTGTGCTCGTGTCTCGTTCGCGCACGACCTCGCGGAGCAGCTCGCGGTTCCACTCCTCGCCGTGGACATCGAGACTGCCGACGAGGTACTGCCGCTCGCCCGCGCTCTGCTCGTCCTTGCTCCACGGGGTGAGTCCGCAGCCCTTCTCCTCGCAGAACGTCGCCCAGTCCCCCTGCTCGACGAGCGAGACCGGCATGTTCGGGGCTTCGAGCCGTGTCCGGCTGACCGTGACGAAGCAGCCCGCTTGCGCTTGCTGCTCCGCGATGACCTCGACCGTCCAGTCGTGGTCGGGGTCACCGTACAGCTTGAGCTTGCGCGGCCGTGTTCCCGAGGCAGCCTGCCACGACGGAGGGACCGCGGCCTCCACACCCTCCGCGAGGCGTTCCGCGCTCGCCGCGAAGGGGCAGCAGAGCAAGAGTCCGGTAAGCACGACAAATCGCGCGATCATGGACGGTCTCCAGTGAAAGAATGCAGGCATTCACGCGACGTGGGCAAGGGCTCCTTTGGAGACGACGAAACATCGTTGTTCTCCCAGCCACCGTTGTCGCGACACACCGGAGCAGTACGACTGGCGCCGGCCCCAGCGCGACAGAGCCATGTGGTCGACTCCCAGCTCGCTGGCGAATTCGCGCGCCGTCAGCCCATTCTCCCGCCATCGCTCGACGTGCTTGGCCCGTAATTTCTCTGCTCGCGCGTGGGCACGCAGCGCCGATGATCCGGCGCGACGAACAGCTCACTCGCGTCGTCGTGAAATCAACCCGACGACGGCAACGAAGAGGGTCGCGCCGATGATCGACCATACAATCGGAAAGCGAGTGTGGCGTAGCTGAAAGACGAACAGCTCGGGTAGTCGCAGCTTGCGCGCGAGCCACACGCCGATGAGGGCGCCGATGAAGCCGAGCGCGATCGAAGCGAGACAGCCACCGCGCGAGTAGCCGGCGATCGTCTGGCCAATGGCGCCGCAGATCCCGGCGACGAAGAGGAGGATGACGAGATCGAGGACGGACATCGTTCACCTCGTGTAGCCATCGACTCTACCGCAGATTCGCGTTCTTGCCTGTGCGAGGACTCATCCGCTTGACCAGTGGGGACAACCAAGAGAAGTCGTTCACTGACTGGTTCCAGCGTACCGCGGGCAGGCTCTTAGACACGGAGGTAGCACAGCGCGTATTTGAGATAGGGACGGATTGGGGTTCTACGGACCCCACAAGCGAGCCGCCGTCTGACGTACGCGAAGACTACGCGTCTGTGTTGAGCTCTCGGTTTCTCCGCAAGACTGAGCGCCCGTCACCCGCGAACGCGCGATTCGCACCGCGAGATCATGCTCGTGTACGATCTGCGGAATGAGCGCTGAGCTCCGTGCCGCGTGCGGGCCGACACACTGGTGAGCGAGAGGAGCCGACCGGATGCCCGAAGACAAGGTGTTCACTCCCGGAGCCAACAGGATCTTCGTGTTCGGCTCGAACGCAGCCGGCATTCACGGTGCCGGCGCGGCATTGACGGCCAAGAAGAAATACGGTGCGCGGCAGCGGGTCGGCGAAGGATTGCAAGGCGCCAGCTACGCCATCCCGACAAAGGATGAGCGAATCAGGACGCTCCCTCTCGACGCCGTAAGAAATGGGGTCGAGCGCTTCCTGACCTTCGCTCGTAGTCGACCCGATCTAACGTTCTTCGTCACGCGCATTGGCTGCGGATTGGCCGGATACACCGACGTGGAGATTGGACCGATGTTCATTGGCGCGCCGGATAACTGCGAGCTGCCCGAAGGCTGGGGCTGCCCGCTGTAACGTCAGCCCAGTCAGCGATTTCTCGTCCTGTGAACGCGCGAATCACGGCGTGACTGGCAATAACATGTCAGAGCGAGTCGCCGACCCAAGCGAAGGCCGTCGATGACGGTCGCAATGGATCCACCGACGTGTGCGCGGTTTACACTGCTGCCATGAAATGCTCCGTCTTCATCGCCGCCAGCCTCGACGGCTTCATCGCGCGCACGGACGGCTCCTTCGACTGGCTCGAGCAGATCGCCCGGCTCGACAAGTATGACAACGGCTACGCGCAGTTCATGGCCACCGTCGACACGCTCGTCCTCGGACGCAACACCTACGACGTCGTGCGCCGATTCCCGGCGTGGCCCTTCGACGGCAAGCGCTGCCTGGTCCTCACCCATCGCGCCGGCACGAGCGCGCACGGCGAAGAGTTCGTCGCCGGCTCCGCGCGCGACCTCCTCGAGCGGCTGACGCGCGAGGGCGCCCGTCGCGCCTACATCGACGGCGGCATCGTCGTCCGCCAATTCCTCGACGCCGGCTTGATCGACGATCTGACCCTCTCGATCATGCCCATCCTGCTCGGCTCCGGCATTCCGCTGTTCGCGCCCGGCGGCGTCGAGCAGCGACTGACGCTCGACGAGCAGCGCGCGTGGCCGACCGGCGTCGTGCAGCTGCGCTATTCGCGCGCCGCCAATAACGCTTAGCGCGACCGAGGATTCAGAAGAACGACTTGGGCGGCCGCGGCGCCACCGGCGCCTTCAGCGGCGCCGGCGCCGGCGCGGTCGTGACCGGCGGCTGCTCCTTGCCGACGTACAGAATCTTCTGCAGCGCATGATGCCCGGTCGCGCCCGGCCGCGGTCCCACGCCGCACACCGTCTCGGCCGCGCAGCCGTCATGCTCGAGGTAGTGCACGACGACCCGCGTGAACCCCGCCGACGCCAACGTCTGGCGCGCCACCTCGACCCGCTGTCCGACGACGTCCGGCATCGGCGCGCGCGTCGGCGCCGGCGCGCCCGGCGCGGGCCGCGGCGGCTGCACGTAGAGCGCGATCGGCTCCTGCTTCATCACGTCGGCGCCCGGCCACGGATAGCTGTAGCAAACGACGCCCGCCGCCGCCTGCCGGCCACAATCCTCCTCCCGCCAGTCGACGAGCCCGAGCTTACCGGCACGTCGCAGCTGCTGCTCGGCCGCCGCCGCGCTGACCCCGCGCAGGTCGGGCATCTTGAAGTGCTGCGGCCCTTCGAAGCGGCTGTGGCGATAGCCCGGATGCGCACATCCGATCGCGCTCAACGTCAGCACGAGGACGAGACTGCGCGGCAGCGTTCGCGACGATTCTCGCGTCTGGCGGCTCATTCGACGGCGTCCACCGGGTTCCGGCTCGAGTGCGTCCACATCCACTGGCGCAGGCCGCGCCACTGCGTCTTCCACTCCGGCGCCAGCGCCGCCGACGGCCGCTCGCCCGCGTGCACGAGCAGGCTGCCGGCCAGCTCCTCGGCGTCGGCGTCGCCGGCCGCGCGCGCCGCGGCGACGCCGCCCATCATCGCCGCCATGCGCGGCCCGAGCAGCGTGCGCCAATAGAGCCGCCGCGGCTGATGCCGCACGTGACGCTCGCGCTTCCAATCGCCTTCACGCTTGGCCTCCTGCTCCGGCGACTGCGGCACGCGCGACTGGACGAGGCTCGGCTGCAGCTCGGCCCGCGCCTCCACGTCGGTCGGAAACGGCTGCGCACCGCCGATGAAGAGCGGCAAACACTCGGCGGCGCGGCGCAACAGCGTCTCCGCCGCCGCCACGAGCGCGTCCTCGCTCGCGCCACCGTCACCGACGCGCGCGATGAACGAAATCTCCTGCGGCATCAGCCCGGGTGCGCGGCGCCACAGCTGACCGTGCAGATTGAACGTGGCCTCGCTCCACAGCGTCACTTGCGAGCGCTCTTCGTCCGCGATGAATTCGTCGAGCTTCGCCGCCGAGAACGGCCGATCGGCGATGCCGGAGTCGCGCTTGCGCATGCCCCACACGCGAGCGGGCGTCACGCCGCTGGCCGCCAACACGTCGCGCACGATCTGCCCGACGACGCCGCGATGCGCGCTCTCGTGCTCCTCGAACAACACATAGGCGAGCAGCGAATAATGGCTCATTGCACGCACTGATATTCGTTCTCGCACATGCTGTACGTCTTGACCTCGGTGTCTTGAAGGCGATCTTCTTGTCGTCGTCGATGCACTTGGCGTCGGTGAGCTTCTGGATCGCGCCGCTGCCGCCGTGATCGTCGTCGGCGCTGCCGCTATTGTCGATGAGATCTTGATAATAGCGCCGGACCAATTCGCGATAGTTATCGAGCTGCCGATTGCCTTTATCGATGGCCTTTTGATTGTCGGGTTTGAACTCGTAAATGATGCAGTCGGCGAACACGACGCAGTCGGGGCGTTCGTCACTGCCGGGGAAGCTCTTATCGGCGACGTCGCAGCCGTCGCTCATGTCGCGGTGCCGCTGCTTGCCGTATTCGATGGCGTGCTGCACGAGCGGATGGTCGGCGCCGCGATAAGCGCCGGTCTGCGGCAGGCTCTGCAGCTTGTCGTGCACCGCCTTCAAGTCGTCGTATTTACGCTGCGTATCATCGTGCGTGTCGGGATTGTTGAGCGGCACTTGCGCCGCCGCCTCGACCGCCGCGTAGCGATCGAGCACCGGCTGAATCGTGCTCTGCATTTGCGCGCGAATGTCGTTGGCGGCGCTGCGGCCGCCGTCTTTGTCCGGGTCGTCGCCCTCTTCCCAATCGTCGCCGCAGAACGCCGTCCAGATCGACTGCATGCCGTCGCAGTCGACGCGATAGCAGGCGCGCGCGTCGGCCATCCAGCGATCGGCGAGCGCGATAAAGCCGACTGCGGCATTTTGTCCAGTCTGCGTCATGATGCCGAGCGCGGCGACGACGTCGGGATTGCCGTCGGCCTGGGCCACGACGTCGCAGCTGGCGTGCGACTGCGCCAGCATGCCTTCCCAATATTGCTCCAGCGCGTCGGCCGACTGCGCCATGGCCGTCGCCACTTCCTTCCACGAGTCGTCGTCGGGCGCGAACGCTTTGACGGCATCGCGCGCCTTTTTCACCGTGTCCAAGCTGGCCGTCGCGCGCGCCAAAGAATCGACGATAGGCGCCGCCAGGCTCTTGGCGTTCGTCGTCAGCGTCGTGGCCGCGCCTTTGGGATCGTTCGTATTCTGCAGCGCGTCGTTGATGGCGTTCTGCAGCTGTCGGCCGGCGCTGTTGCAGGTGTCGCGGCCGTTATCGAGCGTGTGCTGAAACTGCTTGAGCTGCCGGAGCGCGCTCTCGGCGTTCAAGAAGTCCTTCAAGATCTGCGGCCACTTCGTCAGCATCGTATTGGCCGGCGCATCGGTGCCCGCCAGCGGCGTCAAGTCGGCCAAGTTGGTCTGAATTTGGTTGGCGCGCCCTTCGCTGCTGGCGATGAGGCCGTCGTCGCTCGACGACGTCGCGTCGGACACGGTGGTGGCCACGCCGCGCACGTTCATGCGCATCGTATCGACGAGCTGATCGCGCGCCGCCTTCAGATCGCCGAGAAACTTCACGGTCGCCACCAGCGCCGGATGATCGCTGGGCGACAACAGCGGCGTGCACGACCGCGTGTACTCTTGGCGATTGCGATCCCACTTCGTCCAGGCGTCGTCGCCGCCACGCTTGAGATTGTCGCGCGCCGTCGACCATGCGCCGTCGCCCCTGAAGTTGCCGGTCGTGTCGTGGGCGTCGGTCAGCGTCGCGTTCATCGCCTCGGCCGCGTCCCACGTCGGCTTCAGCGGCGCCAGCGCCGACTGCGCCAGCGGCGGCGCTTCGGTCAGGCCATTGGTGTTCTTGTCGTCGACATATTTCTTCAGCTGCGCGCGCAGCGCCGCGTCTTGCGCTTGGCAGGTGGCGTCGAAGTTGGCGTATTGATCCTGCGCCGTCGTCAGCTGCGTGAGCGCGTTCGCCGCCGCCGGGAAGAGCGCCACCTCGTCGCGCCACTGCGACAACAGCGACGCCGCCGCCGAATCCGCGCCTTTGACGGCATCGAGCTGGTCGAGCGCGCTCTTGATGTCGTCATTCTTCGCCAGCGCGCCGCTGACATCGGCCGGCAGCCGGCCGGCCAAGTCGTTGAGCAGCGACGTCAGCTGCGCCGTCAAGGTCGCGCGCGTTTGCGCATCGGCGTCCTCCTCGGCGCGCGCCGCGCCGTCGGCCGCGAGCAACACCAGCGCGCCCGCCGCCACGAGCAAAGCTCCCCTTCGCCCCACTGCATTCGTCATTCGTGCAGCAGCTTATCAGTCCAATGACGCTCCCATTGTGATCGAAAACACCGATTCAAATGGAGCGGATTGAATGCCGATTCGCAAATATCTCGATATCGAAAATAAACCGCAACGCGAATTCGATCAGGAGCTGATTCGATTGTGCGGCGGCGCGATCATCGGCCGCAGCGCGAGCGCGCGAAAGTGGGCGCCCGCATACGAAATCGATCGCGTGGCTTACCGTCGCTGGCACCGAGCTGTCCGCACATCGAAATGAGCGATTGGACCGACCATTGCGTGTGATTCGAGTCGCATTGGCGTGACTATCTACTTGTGACTCGTATCAAATAACTAGTTTTCCAAATGTAGGAACTGGTGCGAGCGATCACCGCCTCTGCGAATTAGACCTGTTAGGTTCCTTCCCGAATTCGAATCGGGGGGAACCGATGTTCGCGTCGTCGAGGTCGGGTCGAATTGGCCTATTGATCGTGGCATTCGCATGTCTGACGGCAACCGCCGACCGCGCTTTCGCGGACGAAACGGCGGCGGCCAAGCTGCATGTCAAACGCGCCAATACCGCCTTTTATTTGCAGCGCTATGAAGAGGCCGCAAAAGAGTACGAAAAGGCATTCGAGCTCAAAGACGCGCCCGGTCTATTGTTCAATATCGGGCAAGCCTATCGACTGAGCGGTCAGCTCGTCAAAGCGTTGGGCGCTTATCGTTCTTACAACGCGCGCGTCCCCGATGCCGAGAATCGCGCCGAGGTCGTCGCGCTCATCGCCGACGTCAAGAATCGCATCGAGGCGGCGAAGCGCGCCGACGAAGAGCGCGCGGCGGCGGCGGCGCGTGAAGAGGCGGCGCGACAGGCCAAGGCCGATGCCGATGCGGCGGCTGCTGCGGCCGCGGCGGCCGCGGCGGATCGTCGCGCCGCCGGCGAGCCGGCGGTGGTCGCGCCCGCGCCGATCGTCTACTCGTCGCGCGACATCGCCCGCGCGCGGCTCTTGCGACGTGTCGGTCTGGGCGTGACCGCGTGCGGCGTAGCCGCGCTCGTCGCCGGCGGCGTCTTCGCCGGCATCACCAGCAACATCAACGGCAAATTGAACTCGCCCGCGCAACCGAGCAACGGCGGCCGTCCCATCTTCTCCAAGACGCTCGAGGCCAAAGGGCGCACCGACCAGGCGTTGGAGACGGCGTTCTTCGCCGTCGGCGGCGCCGCCGTCGTCGCCGGCGTCGCGACGCTCATCGTCGGTTCGAAGCGGTTGAAGCGCATGACGTACGCCGTCGCGCCGGCCATCGGGCCGCATGAAGTCGCCGCCACTCTCAGCCTGCGCTTCTGAGGAGACTGAAAATGACGCTTAATCCTCGTTCAGTCGCGCTTCTGTGCGGCATTTTGTCGCTCACGGGCTGTATCGACATCAATCCCGCGCCCGGCACCTATTACTGCACGCAGACGTCGCAGTGTCCGTCCAATCAATATTGTGACATTCCCACCAACTCTTGCGTTCGCAACGGTCAGGTCGTCACGCGGCCCGACATGTCGATGGGCATGGATCTGGAGCCCGCGTGCAACTGCGCGCCGCCGACGAGCGGCTGCCAGACCGTGAGCTGCGACGACAGCGGCGCCTGCGTCACGTCGCCCGTTCCCGGTGGCACGGTGCTGCCGGCGCGCTTTCAGACGCCGGGCGATTGCGTGCAGCTCGTCTGCGACGACAACGGCAACTCGACGTCGATCGCCGACACCAGCGACACGCCCAACGTCACCGACTGCCAGACCGCATCGTGCAGCGGCACGACGCCGGTGACGACCAGCAAAGCGCCGGGCACGCCCTGCGCCGGCGGCGGCGTGTGCAACGACAACGGTCAATGCGGCGGCTGCACGCCCGCCGACGTCAAGTGCGACAACGACGTGCCGCAGACCTGCACGCCCGACGGCGTGTGGCTGAACGGCCCGCCCTGCGCCTATGCCTGCTCGGCGGGCGCGTGCGTCGGCGTGTGCGTGCCGCAGACGATGGAGTGCCTCAATAACGCGCCCGCCAGCTGCAACAACTTGGGCCAGTGGACGGCGGGCGCCGCGTGTCCCGAGGTCTGCAGCGCCGGCGTGTGCGGCGGCTCGTGCACGCCCGGCTCGCATCAGTGCACCGGTAACAACGTGCAAGAGACCTGCGATTCGACCGGCAAATGGGGCTCGGATACGCCTTGCCAATACGTCTGCACCGGCGCCGGGCAATGCACCGGTCAATGCGTGCCCGGCACGTCGCAGTGCGGCAGCGCGGTGACGCCGCAGAGCTGCTCGTCGAGCGGCAGCTGGGTCAGCGGCAGCGACTGCCCGTATGTCTGCAGCGGCGCCGGCGTGTGCAGCGGCGAGTGCAAACCCACGAGCGCGCGCTGCCTCGACGACGTCACGCCGCAGACCTGCGACGCCACCGGCAAGTGGCAGACCGGCACCGTCTGCCCCGACGCCTGCACCGGCGCCGGCGTGTGCGGCGGCAACTGCCATCCGGGCGCGCGCCAATGCAGCGGCAAGAACCCGCAGACCTGCGACAGCACCGGCACCTGGCAGAACGATCAGAGCGGCGCTTGCACCTACGTCTGCAGCGGCGCCGGCGTGTGCGGCGGCTCGTGCAATCCCGGCGACAAGATGTGCAACGGCCTCACGCCCGAGACCTGCTCGTCCGCCGGCGCGTGGACGCCCGGCACGGTCTGCCCGTACGTCTGCTCGGCCGGCGTCTGCAGCGGCGTCTGCACTCCCAACTCGAGCGCTTGCCTCAACAGCACGACGCCCGAGAGCTGCGACGCGACCGGCACCTGGCAGCCGAAGCCGGCGTGCACGACCGGCGTCTGCTTGAACGGCAGCTGCAGCGGCACGTGCACGCCCAACACCATGACGTGCAACGGCAACATCTCCGAGAAGTGCGACAGCACCGGCAACTATCAGCCGGTGCAGACGTGCGCGTTCGGCTGCACCGGCGCCGGCGTCTGCAGCGCGCTCGTCGCGCCCACGCCGTCGGTGATCGTCGACGGCTCCGACATCTCGGTCAGCTGGACCGATCCCGGCATCTCCGGCGTCACCTGCCACATGGAGCGCTCGGCCAACGGCGGCACGACGTGGGCGCAGCCGGCGACCTCGGTCAGCCCGTGCCCGGCCAACGCCAAGACGCCGTGCAACGCCTACGACCCGTGGCTCTTGCGCGCCAGCTACCTCTACTCGGTCGTCTGCGCCGGCTCGGGCACGACGGCGCGCTCGGCCACCGTCGCCGCCACGCCCGGCATCGAGCTGTGCGGCACGACCTACACCAAGAACACCTACGTCGTCGACGGCCTCAGCCCGGGCACGGTCAAGACCGAGCGCACCGTCTCGAACGCGCAGTCCAACGCCGGCTTCACCAACGCCTGGGGCATCGCCGCCGATACGGCAGCCGGCGAGATCTCGGGTCTCCAGCCACGACTCGAACAACATCATGGTCTTTCAGCGCACGGCCGCCGATCCGACGGGCTTGACCGGCTCGCGCTCGCTCTACGTCTCGCCCGAGGGCGCCACGACGTCGCTGCAGCCGACCAGCATCGCGCTGCTCGGAAACGAGGTCATCGTCGCCACGCGCGTGTCGCCCTATTATCTGGCCGGCTACCCGCGCACGTTCACGAGCAGCATCGGCACCCCGTCGACGGTCGCGCCCAACTGGTGGATCAAGGGCACCGCCGCCGGCCTGAACCTGCCGATCTCGCTCGCCACCGACGGCGGCAACCTCATCTACGTCGGCAACGCCGGCTCGCACTCGGTCGGCGTCTATCACCACGACACGCTGGTGTCGGCGGCGGCCACGAACCACACGGCGCTGCCGGCGGGCACGGTGTCGCTCACCGGCATCAACAATCCGACGGCCGTGGCGGTCGATCCGACGGCGCGCGAGCTCTTCATCGCCGACGAAGCGGGCGTGCGCATCGACGTCATGAGCGCCGACGCGACCGCGGGCAGCATCAAGCGCTCGATCACCATCAACGGCTCACCGAGCTGCGGCTTGTCGATGCCGATCGCCATGCGCGTCGACTCGGGGACGCTCTACGTCCTCAACTACGACACCGGCATCGTCGCCGGCATCAAGAGCACCGCCAGCGACGCCGACTCGGGCGGCGCCGTGGGCACGAAGCTCCTGACCTCGGATTTTGGCAGCGGCGTCGGGCTCGCCGTCTGCAACTGACGCTTTAGCGACATCAATCGACACACATGGGAGGGGAAATGAGGGTTTTCTCGCAATTGAAGAAGCAGTGGCTGGCGCTGTCGCTGTTGGCGGCGATGCCGGGCGTGGCGCGCGCCGATCTGAGCGACACCAAGGGGTGTTTCACGCCCGTCGGCGGCATCAACGGCCTGGCGCCCGACATTCGCTACATCGACAACGGCGGCCTGCTCGACTCGCGCTGGGTCGGCGGCTTCGGCTACGGCTGGGAGACCGGCGGCCTCGGTGAAGGCGAGTTCAAGGCGGTCAGCGACGGCAACAAGATCTACTTGTCGACGCGCCACTACGTCTTGCAGGACGCGATCGGGGGCAGCGAAGGCGTCCAGGTCGGCTTCGCGTACACGCCGCCCGGCGCCAGCGTCGCCAACTCGCTCAGCCAGATCATCCGCGTCACGTTCGGCGTCGGCGGTCCCGGCGACACCTACAACACGCCGTCGGCCACCGATCCGAACACCGGCGCCTTGATCGGCACGCCGCCGCTGACGGCGTCGCTCTATTACAAGATCGGCACCGGCGCGACGACGCCCTGGCAGCCGGCTCCGGTGTCGTCGGGCGATCCGCTGCAGTGGGTCCTCGACTCGACGCGCATGTTCATCTTGACCGACGCCAACCTGGTGACGACGACGAACCCGAGCGGGCTCTACTACGTCGTGCAGATGGCGATCCCCATCAAGCACACGATGGAAGCGGATCCGTCGGCGGCGGGCGTTCACTACTGGACGACGCCGGGCGTCTACGCCGACACGACGCAGCCGATCAAGTATTGGGCGGACCTCATGCAGACGCTCGATCCGGCGGCGGACGCGGTCATCTTCCGCTCGTGGCCCGATCCGGGCCTGTCGACGCCGACTCTGCCGAACTACACGCTGCAGAACCGCGACGGCGCCAGCAGCAGCAACTTGGGCACGCCCGACATCGCGACCTACAGCACGATGCAGTACGGGTCGCCGGCGGCCGGCACCTGCTCGGGCACCGGCCTCGGCTTCGCCAACACCGACATTCAGGACACGTCGGCGGTCGCCGCCGGTCACTCGGACGGCAACTTGCTCTTGTACTCGGTCTCGGGCACGACGATCACGCCGTCGCCCAACAACTTCCTCATCAACGTGACGAACTCGTCCACGACGGGCTATACGCCGTCGGACATCAGCGCCAAATTCTTCATCGCGCCTTACGGCTCGCAGACCGGCTCGGTGTCGGCGGGCGCGTCGGCGTGGGCGCCGCTGTATACGAACCACAACGTCATCCAGTGCAGCGGCTCGGGCGCGACGCGCAAGTGCGCGACCGAGACGGGCACGCCGATCACGGCCACCTCGTCGTCGACGACGCCGGTGGCCAACGGCAGCTTCGCCTTGAGCACGACCTCGGCGTGGTCGCCCGATGCCAGCTACCTGTGCGCGGTCGTCGATCAGAACGGCAAACCCTACGACCTCTATCCCAACTTCCCGACCTACTGCGCAGGTCAGCCGTGGCTGCCGGCGCAGCAGAACGTCGCCAACCCGACGACGCAGTGGGATGGTCTGCCGTTCCACACCTGCATGCAGGTCGAGCTCTCGGTGACCGGCTCGGCTTCGGGCGGCGTCATCTTCGCCAACAAGAGCGCCTTCCGTAACATGTACACGGTGCCGGCTTCGGCCTATCGCGAGGCGGCCATCGTCGACACGCGCGGTCTGCCGAAGATTGCCGGCGCCACGGCGCACGACATCTACCTGTACACCGAGACGCGCAACATGCCGGCCAGCATCCCCGGCGGCGACTCGGGCCCGGTGACGGTGAAGACGACGTCGAAGGAGCGCAATCCGGCGCCGCCGACGTACAACGACCTCGGCAAGACGATGCCGACCTTCGCCGTGCACACCTATTGGGACACGGGCAAGACGACGCTCATCAACGGCAAGTCGCTCAAGGTCCTCGAGCCGATGACGTCGTACGGCAACTTCGTGACCCACGATTACGCCGGCGAAGGCACGATCTACGGCTGGGACGCGCAC
This sequence comes from uncultured delta proteobacterium, assembly GCA_963785725.1. Lineage (GTDB taxonomy): Bacteria > Myxococcota_A > Polyangia > Palsa-1104 > Palsa-1104 > JAQBQH01. Next base: position 425,254 of record CAWAWS010000014.1, read on the forward strand.
CTCGAAGGCGTCACGCAGATCGGCCCGCACACGTACAAAGTGACCGTGCCCAACGACGGTCGCGTCTCGGTGACGACGAGCATTCAGGCGTATCCGTCGCCGGTGTGCCCGGGCGTCGCCAACCCCGACGTGACGTCGCTGTTGCAGAGCCTGGCGCCGGTGCTGGCGACGAACACGACGCTGGTGTCGGGCGTCAACCAGCTGCTGGCCGAGCTGCAGATCAAGTGCGTCGATCTCAACAACCTGTTGCAGACGATCGGCGGCCTCAACTGGGGCACGTGGAGCTCGTGGGTGCAGCTGCTCATCAAGGAGATCTTGAGCGCCAGCGGCTGCAAGTGCTGATTGGGCGCGGTTCGGTAGTCGTTTCGACGTGATATCCTGCAGCCGCCGTCCGCCAGTCGAAGACCGGCGCGGACGGCGGCTGCTTTTATTTTCGGCTTACGAATGGGGATTTGGGGGGAGCGTGCGCAGCTCATGGTTATGGCTCGTGGTGGCGTTGGGGCTGACGAGCGGTTGCGGCAGCGACAAGAAGGCGGCGCTGGTCAAGCCGGAGTCGGTGGCGTTGACCGTGTTCCTCGACGCCACGGTCAGCGACGCGCAGGTGGCGACGCTCAAGACGCTCGCGGTCAGCGACGGCAGCAGCAATGCGCCCGCGACCTATGATTTGACGGCGACGCCGTTCGTCGCGCGGCAGCTGATGGTGACGTTCAAGGCCGACTCGGCGCTGACGAGCGCGGTGCTCGTCGGGCGCGCGCTCGACGCCGGCGGCGACAGCGTCGCGCAGGGCCAATCGGCGACGATCGCGCTCACGCCCGGCCAAGCGGTCGCCGGCCAGCTCGTGCTGTCGACGAATCCGCTGCCGCCGCAGGGTGACATGGGGCCGACGACGACGGCGCTGACGATTACGCCGTCGAGCTTGACGATGGCGCCGGGCGCGATCCAGCCGTTCACGGCCAATCTGCCGGTCACCTGGTCGGTCATGGAAGCGGCCGGCGGGCAGATCGACGGCAACGGCAACTACACGGCGCCGGCGCTGCTCGGCACCTACCACGTCGTGGCGACGACGACCGACGCGCCGACGCGGACCGCCGTCGCCGCCGTCCTCGTCGACGGGCGGCAGGTGCAGCTGGTGGCGGGCGCGCTCGGCGGCAACGGTCGCGCCGACGGCATCGGCAGCGCCGCGCGTTTTCACACGCCCGGCCAGTTTGCCTACGACGGCGCCGGCCACCTCTACGTCGCCGATTGGCTCAACGAGACGATCCGCGTGGTCGACACGACGACCGGTGGCACGACCACGCTCGCCGGCGCGGCCGGGCAGTACGGCACGAGCGACGGCATCGGCGCGGCCGCGCGCTTTGGCGGCCCGATGGGCCTCGCGCTCGACGGCAAGGGCAACTTGTACGTCGCCGACGACGCCAGCAACGTCATCCGCCGCGTCGAGCTGGCCACGCGCACCGTCACCACGATCTCGGGCGCGCCGGGCGTCGCCGGTTACGCCGACGGCGCGAGCGCGAAGTATGCCGTGCCCGCGAGCTTGGCCTACGATCCGGCCGGCTTCCTCTACATCGCCGACTCCAACAACAGCGCCATCCGCAAGCTCGACCTCAGCGACAACGTCGCCAGCACCATCAACAGCGACTTCTTGTTTCCCGTCGGGCTCGCCTTCGATGGCACGCGCTATCTCTACGTCGCCGACGGCCGCGAAGAGGCCATCGGGCGCGTCGATACCGAGGACGGCTTGTCCACGTCTCTCGTCGGCGGCGAGGCCGGCTTCCGCGACGGCATCGGCGGCCACCTGTTCAACGTCAACCAGCTGGCGCTCGACGCGAAGAACAACATACTGCACATCGCCGACTTCCGCGTGCGCACGCTCGATTTGCAGAACCTCGCGCTCGCCACCCAGCAGTTCGAGCACGACGGCATCGGCTACGGCATCGCCATCGACGAGAACGGCGACACGCTGTTCGGCTACGACGACGCCATCATCCGCATCGATTCCGCCGGCGACAACTACACGGTCGTCGCCGGCGTCGAGGCCAACGTGGGCTACGTCGACGGCACCGGCACGGCCGCGCGCTTCGCCAACCCACGCGCGCTCGCCAGCGACGGCAACGGCGCACTCTTCGCCACCGATCCCGGCAACCAGACGGTGCGCCGGATCGCGCTGGCGACCGGCCAAACGTCGACGCTCGCCGGCAGCCCGTGGTACGTCGACGCCGACGGCGTCGGCACGGCCGGCCGGCTGCACTATCCGCAGAACGTCGTCTCCGACGGCAGCGGCACGCTCTACATCATCGAGTCGGACACGGCCACGATCCGCAAGTACGTCATCGCCACCGGCACGCTGACGACGCTCGCCGGCCGCGCCAATCGCCCCGGCAACGCCGACGGCCCGGGCGCGACCGCGCAGTTCTACGAGCCGATGGGCGCCTGTCTCGACAGCGGCTTCCTCTACGTCGCCGACTCGCAGAACCAGACGATCCGCCGCGTCGACGTCACCACGGGCGCGGTCACGACCATCGCCGGCATGACCGAGCAGCCGGGCGCCGTCGACACCATCGGCGCCAACGCGCAGTTCAACATCCCCGAAGACGTCAAATGCGACGGCGCCGGCCACTTGTACGTCGCCGATTGGCGCAACGACGCCATCCGCCGCGTCACGCTGTCGGCGACCAACACCGTCGACACGGTCGTCGGCAAGCTGGGCGCCGCCGGCGCGACCAACGGCCTCGGCGGCGCGGCGCGCCTGAACGGGCCGGTGGCGTTGGCGATCAACGCGACGACGCTGTTCATCGCCGACGGCGTCAATGACAGCATCCGCGAAGCGCGCCTCTCCGACTTCAACGTGACGACGCGCGCCGCCGGCGTCAGCGGCGGCAACATCACCGGCATCGCCGTCGACGGTGCCAACCTCGTCTACATCAGCAGCGACAAGGCGACGGTGAAATCGGTCGACCCGAGCGGCGCCATCGCGTTCGTCGCCGGCACGGCCAACGCGCTGCCGACCAACGGTCAAGGCGCCGCCGCCGCGTTCGAGCGGCCGCTCGGCCTATGGCTCGACGGCGGCGGCCTGTGGCTCGTCGACCACGACGACGGCACCGTCCGCCACATCGATCTGCCGTCGGCGAACGTCACCACCGGCGTCGGCTACGGCTGGTCGAACGCCGCGCTGACCGGCACCGGCATCGCCGCCAACATCCTGCGCCCACACGGCATCGGGTTCTACGGCGGCGCGCTCTACGTCGGCGACGACGTCGGCACGGTGCTCGACCAGATCGACCCGACGACGACCATCCTGACCATCGCCGCCGGCCAAGCGAAGCAGGGCGGCTGGGACAGCGGCCCCGTCGCCACGGCGCACATCGAGAGCGTCTCCAGCGTCATCTTCGACGGCCAAGGCGCGCTCTACATGGGCGACGGCATCGGCTGCACCATTCGCGCGATCGTCAGCGGTCAGCTCACGACGCTCGCCGGCATGACCGCCAACGGCAACGGCTCGGTCGGCTCCACCGACGGCACCGGCGCCGCCGCGCGCTTCAACGCGCCCGAAGGCATCGCGCTCGACGGCAGCGGCAACTTGTACGTCGCCGACTCGTGGAATCATGTCATCCGCAAGGTCGAGCTCGCCACCGGCGTCGTCACCACGCCTTACGGCAAAGCGGGCGCGCCCGACGCCGTCGACGGCCTCGGCACCGACGCGCGCTTCGACGTGCCGCTCGACGTCGTCTACGACGCCGGCAGCTTGTACGTCGCCGACTCCGGCAACGGCGCCATCCGCCGCATCGACCTGACGACGCAGCTAGTGACGACCTACGTCGGTCTATTGGGCCAGCAAGGCGTGATCACCGGCGCGCTGCCGGCGCGACTGAATCAGCCGCGCGGGCTCATCCAGATCGCGCCCGATCAATGGGCGTTCATCGACGAGCAAGCCATCTTCGTCATTCGTTAGCGAGCGCGCGGGCGGCCGAGCGATCGCGGCCGCCCGCGGCAAGGCCGTTAGAACAGCTCGGTCTCGAGCGCCATCACCGTCGCCGCGCCTTCGACGATCGCGTCACGCAGCCCGCCGGCTTGCGTCAGCAGGTGATCGGCAAAGAAGCGCGCCGTCTCGAGCTTCGCGCGGTAGAACGCGCTGTCGGCGCCGCCCGCGTCGAGCTTGGCGGCCGCGATCGTCGCCGCGCGCGCCATCTGCCAGCCGCCGAGCACGATGCCGGCCAGCTTCAAATAGGGCACCGAGCCGGCGAACACGCCTCTGATGTCGCTCTTGACGTTGCCGACGATGTAGTCGACACGTCTTCGAAGGCGCGCGCGCCCGCTTCCAGCCGCTTGGCGATCGCCTTCAGCTCGGCGGCGTGCGCCGGCGACGTCGACTCGGCGAGCGCGCTCACCGTCTGCCGCACCTGCGCCACGATCGCCTTGGCCGTCGCGCCACCGTCGCGCACAGTCTTGCGGCCGATGAGATCGTTGGCCTGGATCGCCGTCGTGCCTTCGTAGATCGGCAGGATGCGCGCGTCGCGATATTACTGCGCGGCGCCGGTCTCTTCGATGTAGCCCATGCCGCCGTGGACCTGCACGCCCAGCGAGCCACCTCGATCGACATCTCGGTGCACCAGCCTTTGACGATCGGCATCAGGAACTCGTAGAACGCCTGCTGCGCTGCTGCGTCGCCGCGTCGGGCGACTTGTGCACCGAGTCGAGGCCGCCGCCGTGACGTAGGCGAGCGCGCGCATCGCCTCGATCTGCGCGCGCATCGTCAGCAGCATGCGGCGCACGTCGGGATGGTGGATGATCGTGACCGGCCCCGGCGAGCCGGCCAAGTCGCGCCACTGCACGCGTTCTTTGGCGTACGCGACCGCCTCTGATACGCGCGCTCGGCGACGCCGATGCCCTGCATGCCGACCGAAAGCGCGCGGCGTTCATCATGATGAACATGTACTCGAGACCGCGGTTCTCCTCGCCGACGAGATAGCCGATCGCGCCCGCTTGACCGCCGACGCTGTGGTTGCCGTCGCCGAAGAGCAAGACCGCCGTCGGGCTCGCCTTGATGCCGAGCTTGTGCTCGATGGACGCGCAGTGCACGTCGTTGCGCGCGCCGAGCGAGCCGTCGGCGTTGACCAGCACCTTCGGCACCATGAACAGCGAGATGCCCTTGACGCCTTCGGGCGCGTCCGGCGTGCGCGCCAGGACGAGGTGCACGATGTTCTCGGCCATGTCGTGCTCGCCGAACGTGATGAAAATCTTCTGCCCGAAGATGCGGTAGGTGCCGTCCGCTTGCGGCACCGCGCGCGTCCGCACCTGCGCCAAGTCGGAGCCCGCCTGCGGCTCGGTCAGGTTCATCGTCCCCGTCCACTTGCCCGAGATGAAGTTGGCCAAGTAGGTCCGCTTTTGCGCGTCGCTGCCGGCGGTCAGAGCGCCTCGATGGCGCCGTCGGTCAGAAGCGGGCAGAGCGCGAACGACAAGCAGGCCGAGTTCAACATCTCGATGCACGGCGTGGCGATGAGCTTGGGCAGACCCTGGCCGCCGAACTCGACGTCGTGTTGCACGCCCTGCCAGCCGCCGGCGCCGTAGCTCTTGAACGCCTCTTTGAAGCCGGCGCTGGTCGTGACGTTGCCGTCGCTCCACACCGGCGGCGCGACGTCGCCGGACCGATTCAAGGGCGCGATGCGCGCCTCGACGAAGCGCGCGTTCTCCTCGAGCACCGACTGCGCGGCGTCGCTCGTCGCGTCCTCGAAGCCGGGCAGCTGCGTGACGGCGTCGAGGCCGGCCAGCTCGTTCATCACGAACAACATCTCTTTGATCGGGGCTTTGTAGCTCATCGTGCTCGTAGTCTCCGTAGGTTCAACGTGCAATGCAAAAGCGTTTTTCCACTATTTGGCGCTATCTGAACGGGCCTTGCGGCGGGCGGCCTTGAATCAGCTTGGTCTGATATTCCTCGCCGATCGGAATCTTCTCCGGCATGTGCGCGAACCACTGCGTGTAGCCGCACTTGCGACAGACGTAGAGCATCAGCTTGCCCACCGGATGCTGGCGCAGCTTGCTGGCGATGCCGTCGGTGCGATGGGTGACGGCCAGCTGCACGGCGCTGTTGTCGCCGAAGCCGAACTCGTTGGGCACCGCTTCGATCGCCTCGTGATGGCCGCACAATGGGCAAACGCCGGTTCGTAAATCCATCGGCGCAGCGTAGCAAAGCGCTGGCCGAAATGTTCAAGACCGCCCGCTCGCAATTGGCCACATTCGTCGCATGAACCAGACGATCTTGATTGTCGGCGGCGGTTTGGGCGGCCTCGCGCTCGCGCAAGGCCTACTCGGCAGCGGCTTTACGGTGCGCGTCGTGGAGCGCGATCGGCCGCAGCGTTTGCAAGGGCGGCGCCTGTCGATCAACAAAATTGGGCTCGAGGCGCTGCGCCAGCTGCTGCCGCAGTCGCGTTTGGCCGAGCTTTCCGCGGTGGAAGTGGCCGACCTCGGGCGCGACTTTCATTTCGCGTCGCCGACGCTGCGGCCGCTCGTGCGCTTCGCCGCCGCGCGCGACGGCGTGGGCGCCATCACCGTGCGCCGCGGCGGCTTGCACGCGCTGTTGGCGCGCGGTCTCGACATCGAGCACGAGCGGCAGCTGGTCGCGCTCGACGAGGACGGCGCCGCCGACGCTCGCGTGGTCGCGCGCTTCGCCGCGGGGCCGCCGATCGCCGCCGATTATGTCGTCGGCGCCGACGGCATCCGCTCGGTCGTGCGCGCGCAGCTCGCCGCCGCGCGCGCCGGCGACCGCGGCGCCGTGCCCGAGCTCGTCATGACCGACATCGTCGTCGTCGGTGGCACCGTCGCGCGCACGGCGGCGCAGGCGGTCGCGCTGCCGCTCTTGCGCGCCGGCGCCGTGCAGTGCTTGGGCCGCGACGGCACGGCGCTGTTCGTGTCGCGCCTCGTCGACGAAACGGGGCAGTCGCGCGTCTTGTGGGCCTTGGCCCGCCGCGATCCGACCGTCGATGCGACGGCGCTGCGCGCGCAATCGCGCACGCCGGCCGGCCGCGCCGCGCTGCTCGCCGACGCCATCGCGCGCGTCGAGCGCGGCGCGTGGCACGCGGCGCTGCGCGACCTCGTGCGCGCCACCGACGGCGACGATGTCGTCGACCCGATCGTCGTCGCCACCACGCGCGTGCCCAAGCCGTCGGCGCGGACGATGAGCCGCTCGGGTCGCGTGACCCTGCTCGGCGACGCCGCGCACGCCATGCCGCCCTATCGCGGGCTCGGCGCCAACCACGCCTTCGCCGACGGCGCGCGGCTGGCGACGCTGCTGCGCCGACCGAGCCCCAATTGGCGACGACTGACGCTGACCTACGAGCGCGAAATGCTGGCCCGCGCGCGCATCGCCGTCGACGAATCGGAGGAGACGGCGCGCCTGTGCACGCTCGGCAATCCCCTCGGCCGCTGGCTGCGCGACGGCGTCTTGCGCGCGATCGGCCTGGTCACGCGCGTGCGCCCGCTCGCCGTCGTAGACTCGAGCGTATGAGCGCGCGCGGCCACTTCAGCGTCTCCGTGCTGCCGGCGGACGCGCGCGTGGCCATCGCCTGGTTTCATCCGGCGCCGCGCCTTCTGCCGCTCGTCGAATGCTACTGGACGCTCGACGTCGCCGATGCGTCGCCGCCGCACCCGGCCGAAGTGCGCGCGCTGCCCGATGCGCGCGTCGATCTCGTCTTCGACCTGTCGCCGGACGCGACGACGGGCGCGCCGCGCGCCTGGCTGGCCGGTCCGCGCCAGTCGGCCGACTGCTATCGCCACACTCGGCCGACGCACCTCCTCGGCGCGACGCTGTTGCCGACGGCGCTCGGGCCGCTCTTCGGCCTCTCGCCGGCCCGCCTGAGCGCCGACTGGCACGCGCTCGAGTCGCTGCTCGGCGACCTCGGTCGCGAGCTGACGGCCGCCGTCGCCGCGCTCGCCGGGCGCGACAGTCGCCTGGCGTTCCTCGATGCCTTCTTGGCCGCGCGGCTCGCCGACGCGCACGTCGATGTGCGCGTGCGCCGCGCCATCGTCGCCGTCGAAGGCGCGGGCGGCGACATCGACGTCGGCAGCCTGAGCGCGCGCGTCGCCGCCAGCCCGCGCCAGCTGACGCGCCTCTTTCGCGACTGCATGGGCATGGGCCCCAAGCGTTTCGGCCGCATCGTGCGCGCGCAGGCGGCGCTGCGGCGGCTCGTGCAGGGCGAGACGCCGCTCGCCGACTTGGCCGCCGATCTCGGTTACGCCGACCAGGCTCACCTGACGCGCGAGCTGCGTCAGCTTTTCGGCGTGGCGCCGGCGCGACTGGCGCGCCAAATTCGCCCGAGCGAAAGCCGGTGACGCGACTTACCTTCCCGTGTGACGCGGCTGCTCGCGCCGAAACCAGGTAGCTGCTAAAATATTCGGGCGCTCACGAATTTGGCGGTGTTTCGCTCACGACGACGCGATTCGACTGCAACCGATCGCCCGAAAACGGCACCTCATGAGCGTAGCTTTCGATTGTCATCTTGGCTCATTGGGTTCGTCGTCATTTTCGGTCGGGGCAACGCGAACGAACACGGGGAGGGTGCGACGTGCTGGCGGATTTCCTTGAAGAATCGCGCGCCGAGCTGCTGCGTCGGGTCGAGACGAGCGCCGCAGGCGAGCCGCGATCGCACAAAAAAGCGGCGCAGCTGCTCGAGCTGTTGGTCACGGCGCTGCGCACCGGGCGCGGACCGCACGCCAGCCGCTGCGAGCTGCAGCTCGGCCTCTCCGCCGACCTGTTCCTGAACGAGACGAAGTGGCTCAAAGAGGCGATCTACGCGGTCGTCGACGAGCGGCAGATCGCGGTGACCGCGGGCGAGATGCGCACGCTGGCCGAGTGGTTCGCGGCGTTGACCGAGCGCGTCTTGCGGCAGCAGAACCGACGCTTTCACAGCATGCTCGACGCCATCCCCGATCACGTGGCGCTGCACTCGCTCGACGGGCAGGCGCTCTATCTCAACCGCACGGCGCGCGCGAACATCGAGTCGTCGCTGGCCGGTCCGATTCTGCCGGGCATTCCCATGGCGCAGCAGGGCTTTCGACCCGAGGTGCTCGAGCGCTTCCAGATGGAGTTCGCCACCGCCGAGCGCGGACAGACGCTGACGACCGAGCACGCCTTTCCGACGGCCGACGGGCCGCGTTGGCGCGAGCGGCACATCAGCCCGGTCATCGGCGAAGGCGGCGTCGTCGAGGCCATCGCCGTCGCCGGCCGCGACATTCACGCGCGCAAGGTGGCCGAGGCGCGCCTGCAGCTGCTGTCGAAGGTGGGCGAGCTGGCGGAGGCGATGGACTACGAAAGCATCGTCAGCGCCGTGGCGCGCCTGTCGATCCCCGAGCTGGCCGATTGGTGCGTCGTCGACGTCGTCGAGGACGGGCAGCCGCGCCGCGGCAAGGTCGCGCACCGCGACGCCGCCAAAGCCGCGCTGGCCGAGGAGCTGCTCGGTCAGCGGCCGTCGAAGCTGCCGCAGAGCCCGAAGTGGCAGCGCCTCTTGGCCGGCGAGTCGTTGATGATGGCCGATCTGTCGGACGAGAAGCTGCGCGTCGGCGGCGCGCCCGAGAGCTTCCGCATCTTGGTCGCGCGGCTCGAGGCGCGCTCGGTGCTGACGGTGCCGTTCATCGTGCTCGGCAACCTCGTCGCCGTGGCCAACTTCTTCTTCACGGCCGAGTCGGACCGGCGCCACGGGCTGCAAGACAAGCTGCTCGGCGAAGAGCTGGCGCGACGCGCGGCGCAGATCATCGAGAACGCGCGCTTGCAGCAGCAGCTGCGGCAGAGCGAGACCCGCTTTCGCGTGGCCTTGGCGCACTCCAATATTTCGGTGTTCGAAGAGGACGTCGATGGTCGCGTGCGCTGGGTCTACAACCCGCTGTTCGGCGTCGAGGCCGACGATGTCGTGGGCAAGACGGGCGCGGATTTGGCGCTGCGCACCGACTCGGTCGAGCTCAACGAGCTGAAGCGGCGCGTGCTCGATTCGGGCGAGCGCGTGCGCACGGAGGTGGAGGCGGTCGTGGGCGGCGAGCGGCGCCATCTGCTGCTCAACTACGAGCCGCTGCGCGACGTGGGCGGGATCGTCGGGCTCATGGGCGCGGCCGTCGACATCACCGAGGCCAAAGCGGCGCAGGAGCAGCTGGCGCAAGAGCTCGGCTTCCGCGAGCAGCTGATGGGCGTGCTCAGCCACGACCTGCGCAATCCGCTCGGCGCCGTGCTCGGCTTGTCGGGGCTGTTGGCGCTGCAGGACGCGCTGCCGAGCAACATGCGCGAGGGTCTCGAGCAGATTCAGCAGTCGGCGCGGCGCATGAACGAGATGATCGAGACGCTGCTCGACGTGACGCGCCTGCGGCAACGGCGCGGCATCCCCTTGTCGCGGCAGCAGGTCGACCTCCTCGACCTGAGCCGCAAGGTGGCCGACGAGCTGCGCGCGGCGCATCCCGAGCGTGAGATTCGCGTCGCGGCGCGCGGCGACGTGTGCGGCCATTGGGATCCGGCGCGCATCGAGCAGGTGGCGTCGAACCTCGTGGCCAACGCGCTGACGCATGGCGCGGCGGCGTCGGCCGTCGAGCTGACGCTGGCCGGCGAAGACGAGCACGTGCAGCTGGCGGTGACGAACTGCGGGCAGGCGATCGCGCCCGACTTGATCGACCACCTGTTCGAGCCGTTCCGCCAAGGGCCGGCCGAGCGCGCCAAGCCGCGACCGAGCGGGCTCGGGCTCGGCCTCTTCATCGCGCGCCAGATCGTGCGCTCGCATGGCGGGACGATCGCCGTGCGCTCCGACGACGAAGCGACGACGTTTACCGTTCGTCTGCCGCGCGCGGTGGCGACGACGGGGCTGGAAGCGGAGCCGATGGGGACGGGAGCAGCGGGATGACGGCGGCGGCCAGCATCGCCGTCAGATCGCGGGCCAGCGCGTGGTGATCCTCGAGCAGGTCGAGCAGCGTCTCTTCGGCGAGCCGTAACGCCGACAGCGGCTGCGTGGCCTCGAGCTGGGTCGTGCGGTTGCGGCCGGCCAACAGCTCGAGCCCACCCAAGCCGAGCGGCTCGTCGTCGTCGTGGCCGCCGCGCAGGCTGCCGTCGAGCGGAATCAAGAGGCTGTGCGCCGCCTCGCCGCGCCGCCAGATGACGGCCCCGCGGTCGAAGCGCACCTCGCTCGCCTCTTCGTCGAGCTGCAAGAGCGCGTCGACATAGCCGCGCGCGAACGGCAGCGCCTCCTCCAGCGCCGCGATGCGCTCGACGAGGCCGGGCCGGCGATGCAGCGTGTGCCGTTCGATGGGCGCCGGCTGAACGCGGCGCGCGTCGACGAGCCAGCCGGCCAGCGCGCGCGTCGTGGCCAGCCAGCTCGGGAAGTGCTCCTCGAGCGCCTCTTCCAGCGCGCTCGCCGGCAGCTCGAGCACGATCGCGCCATCGATCGTCTCGAGCGTAAACGGCATCGTGTCGCGCGCCAGCCAGGTCAGCTCGATGAGCCGCTTGGCGTTGAGGCCGCGCCAACGTCGCCCGTCGCGCACGAGCTCGAAGTTGCCCTGCAGGAGCAGCGGCAGCGTCGCGTGCTCGCCGCGCTCGTCGAGCGAACGGATGATCGCGCCGGCGCCATATTCCCGGCGTCGACCGAGGCTCGCCAGCGCCACCAGCGCGTCGTCGCCGAGCGCCTCGAAGCCGACCATCGTGCGCAGCGCCAGCCGTCGCTCCAGATCGCTGAGCACCAGATCTTTGGCTCTAGGAGACATGACGCACCTCGAGCGCGCGTTCGCGCTGACCGGCGTATTCGTCGGCGAGCGCGCGCACGGCCGGGTTGTGGTCGGCGCGCATCGCCGCCAGCGTCTGCGTCAGCTGCGGATGCGGGCCGCTGAAGTCGGGATCGGGCTCGCGGTCGACGAGCGCCAGCACCGATCGCCGCAAGCTCGGCTCCAGCTGATACTCGAGCAGCTCACGGCTCGACGCCCGCAGCGCGCGATCGCCGTGCCGCAGGCCTTCGTAGATGTGGTGCAGCTCTTCACCCGGGCGCAACAGATCGAGCAGGCGGAAGAGGCGCTCGCCGGCCAGCCGCGCCTTGCGCGCCAACAGCGCCTTCAGGAGCGCGCCGGCGGCTGTCGTCGGCTCGCCGGCGAAGCTGTCGCGCCAGCGCTGCAGCGTGCGCGTGCGATCGATGGCCGCGCGCGCCTGCAGCTTGAGCTCGCTCGTGTCCAGCTTGAGCGACGGCCGATCGCGCCGCATGCGGCCGAGCCCGCGCAGCATCTTGTAGCGCGTGACGCCGTCGCCGACGTGGCGGCTCAGGCCGTCGAGCAAGATGGCGGCGGCGCGCTCGTTGCCGAAGCGGCTGAGCGTGCGCGGAATGTGGCGGCGCACGTCGCGGTCGAGCGTCGGATCGACGAGCGCGGCGGCCAAGAAGGCGATGCCGCGGTTGCCGGCGTCGCGGAAGATGTCGCGCGCGGCGTCGCGAACCTGGCGGCGGCCGAGCAGCTCGAGCGCCAACGGCAGCGCGCGCGGGTCGTCGCATGCGGCCAGCGCGCGGGCGGCGGCGACGCGCAGCTCGGGATCGTCGGCCTCGGCCAGGCGCAGGATGAGCGGCAGCAGCTCAGCGCGCGGCTGCTCGGCGGCGGCGTGCAGGAGCGCCAGTCGACCTTCGCGCGGACCGCGTTTGGCCAAGCAGCTGCAGCGCCGCGCGGTCGGCCGCCGTCTGCTTGCCGATGCGCCCGAGCGCGACGAGGCCGGCCGCGCGCACCGGCGCCCGGGCATCGTCGGCCAGGTGACGGAGGCCACGCTCGTCGTTGAGCCGCGCGGCATAGACCTGCGCCGCCAAGCTGCTCAGCGACGGATCGGTGTGCGACAAGAGCGGCGCCACGCGCGCGGCCAACGTCTTTCGCCCGCTGCCGGCCAAGAGCTCGAGCACGCGCCGCACCACCGCCGGCGACGGATGCTGCAGGAGCGCGTCGGGGATGAGCGCGACCTTGCCTTGCGCCACCAACGCGTCGAGCGCCGCCAAGATGCGCGCGTCGTCTTTGCTGTCGAGCATCGCCACCAGCGACTGCAGCGAATGCAGATCGAGCGGATGCGTCGCCGCGTGATCTTCGAGCCGACCGGCGCGCAGCTGATCGCGGAACGCCTGCACGTAATGGCCGCGCAACCCCCACGCCACCCGCAGGCAGCCGGCGGCGGCGACGACGACGACGGCCGCCAGCTCGACCGCGTGCGCGCCGAGCGCGAACGCGCCCAACACCAAAAGCGACGCCACCGCCTGCGCGCTGCGCTGCCCGACGCCGTCGACGAGCGTCTTCAGCTTGGCGCGCACCTCGAGCGGCAGCGGCAGATACAAGACCTCGGTGCTGGTGCGATGGACCGAGCTGCGCAGGCTGCCGTCGACGCTCTTCATCATCAACGCGGCGACGAGGCCGGGCACGAAGACGAAGCCGAGCGCGCTCGCCAACGTCAAGAACGGCAGCAGCAGCACCATGCGATGGGCGCCGACGCGACGGAACAACAGCGGCGCCACGACGAGCTGCATGATGAGCCCGACGGCGTTGATGACCAGCGTATACATGGCGAAGAACGAGCCCAGCTCGCTGGCCGGGCGCGACGAGGCGACGGCGCCCTTGAAGATGAAGTCGCCGACCGTCGTGGCGATGGTCGTCAGCGCGACGAGCCAGAAAATGCGGCGGGCATACTCGGTGCGATAGACGCGGCCGAGCGGCGCCGTCGCCTCCGGCTCGACCGGCACGACAGCCGTGACCGTCGTCAGCCGCCGGCGCAATAGAAACGGGCCGAAGCCGCTCGCGCCGAGCCCGATGGCGCCGAGGCCGAGGAGCGCGCGCGCGCCTTCGTGGCCGACGATGCGCGCGGCCAAGGCCGAGCCGGCCATCGTGCCCAGCGCACCGCCGGCGGCGATGAGCGCGAACAGCCGCCGCGCCTCGCGAATGGTCAGCTGCGCGCCGATGAGCGTCCACAGCTGCACCAACATGAGCGTGCCGGCGACGCCGACGGCTGTGTACAGCGCGTAAAGGCCGAGCGCGCCGCGCGCGCCGAGCGCCCACGACACCAGCATCGCCGCGCCCGTGATCCACAACACGAGACCGGTACGCCGACGGCTCGCTTGCCGAGTCAGCGACGGCACGAGCCACGCCAGCAGCGACACCGCCATCGCCGTCGACAGATAGGCCCACGGCAGCTTGCGCGCCGGCAGGTGCGACAGAAACATCGTATCGCGCGCGGTCTCCAAGAGCGCGTAGCTGCCGAGCACCACGAACAGCGTGACGAACGAGACGACGACGTTCCACGTGCGATCGCCGTCGTCCCGCGGCGTGGCCGGCGCCGCTCGGGATTCGCTCGTGGTCGCTGCGGAGGCCATCACAAATACATGAGCAAATGCTGTACCGACGCAATCCCCGCGCGGTAACGAGGGTTTGCGTCACTTGCGTGTTGTCTAAACGGGCAGTTGCCGTTCAAAAGGGCGACGCGAAGCCCGCGAAACCCGCGCTGCTTGGCTGGCCCGTCGGCTGCAAAGGGCGAGTCGCAAGAGGACAACGTCATGGCGCTCAAGCAGTGGAAGATCGACGCGACCCATTCCAGCATCACCTTCTTGGTTCGCCACATGCTGGTGTCGCGCATCCACGGCTCCTTCGCGCGCTGGGGCGGCGAGGTTCGCTTCAGCGAGGCCATTCCGGCGGCCTCGTCGGTGACCGCGCGCATCGAGGCGGCGAGCATCGACACGCGCGTGCCCAAGCGCGACGCGCACCTGCGCTCGGCCGACTTCTTGGATGCCGAGCAGCATCCGTTCGTCGACTTTCGCTCGACGGCGGTGGAGTCGGTCGGCGGTCGCAACCTCCTCGTGACCGGCGACTTCACGCTGCGCGGCGTCACCCGCGAGGTTCAGCTCGAGGTCGAATACTGCGGCCGCGTGCGCGACCCGAGCGGCGCCGAGCGCATCGGCTTTCAGGCGCGCGGCACCATCAGCCGCAAAGCCTACGGCATCACCTTCAACCAAGTGCTCGACAGCGGCGGGCTGGCGCTCGGCGACAAGCTGGAGCTGCGCTTCGACATCTCGGCCGTCGAGGTCGAGCGCGCCGTCGGCGGCGGCGCCGAGGTCGGCCGCCGGCAAGCCGCGGTCGCCTACGTCTGAGCTGGCGCGCGTCCGCTTTCCACCGTCAGCCGCGCTCGCTCGGCCGCGAATCTCGTGACGATTTGCGCGCCCGACGCGGGCGCGGCGTGGCCGGCGCGTTCACGCCGCGGCGCTGCTGTCGCGAATCGCATCAGCAGCGCTGTCACGATTTCTGACAACGACGGCCGAATTTTGGTCGAATGGGCTTCAAAACAGGCGGAATCAGTCGATGTAACAGGTGGCGCGTCACTTGCTGAAGCGCTCGAACATGGACCCAGCACGCCTCCAAGCGCAAGACCATCGCCAGCTGCTCGCGCGGCTCTATGCCGCCGCCGACTCGGTCGAGACCACGCGCAACCTCGTGTCCGAGATTCGTCAGGCCGACGCGCTGGCCGATGAGCGGCCCGAGGTGCGCGGCCTGGTCGAGATGGTGGGACGCGCCCGGCAGCTGCTGGCGTCGCTCATCGCCGTCGAGCGCGCGCCGGCGGCGCCTACATCGGCGGCGGCCACGCGCATGGTGGCGATGGCCGGCGGGCTCTCCGGAAATCGATGGCCAGGCGTCGCGAAATCGAACGCCGATGCCGGTTTCGACAACGCCGATCGCTCCGAAGTCCGCGGCGCACGGTCGGTACGGAGCTTGCTCTAAGAGCAAGCAGGTGACGACGATGACTTCCTTGACCTACGAGCTCTACCGCGCCGGATCGGCCGCGACCGATGCCGGGCTCCACGAATGGCTACGCCACTTCATCCTCGCCGGCGGCCCGCTCGTCGTCGTGATGGCGCTCGGCCGCAAGCTGCATCTGACGGCCCGCACCGCGACCGCCGCCGCGTAAGCGCGCCGCGTCCAACCCAAAGAGAGCGGCGACGAGGCCGCACGAGACGTGAGACGTCGCGCCCGCGCGGCCTTCGCTCGCCGGGCCAGCTACTTCTTGGCCTCTTTTTCCTTCTTTTTCTTCTGCTTCTCCGCCGTCGACAGCTTCGGCTTGTTCTTCTTGTCGGTCTTCACTTGTCCCTTGGCCATGGTCGTTGCCTCCGCGTGGATCTTGGCTGGCTCCGCGCTTTTGAGCAAATTCTCCCGTCGCCCCGCGTGTTCGCTAGGATGCGGACCGCAGATGCGGCTCGCTCGGTCTTGCTCGGTCCTCGTCATGACGCTCGGGCTCGTCAGCGCGGGCGGCTGCGCGCAGCTGCCGCGTCGCGTCGCCGCGCCCTCGCTGGCGCTGCCGATTCGGCCGCACAGCCGCATCGGCCGGCTCTACTCCGACGCGGCGGCGAGCCATCCCGGTCAATCGGGCTTCGTGGTCCTCGATCGCGCCGATCAGGCGCTCGACGCGCGCGCGGCCGTCATCGAGCTCGCCGACAGCTCCATCGACGCGCAATATTTCGACTGGGAGTCGGATCGCGTCGGCCAGCTGCTCTATGACGAGATCCTACGCGCGGCCGATCGCGGCGTGCGCGTCAGGCTGCTCATCGACGACATTCACGTGCGGCCGCGCGATCGTCCGATCTTGGCGCTCGACGGGCATCCCAACATCGAAGTGCGCATCTTCAATCCGTTCATCGAACGACGCGGCTCGCGCGCGCTCGAGTGGCTGCGGCGTTTTTCCCACGTCAATCACCGCATGCACAACAAGATGCTCATCGTCGATGGGCAGGCGCTGGTCGTCGGCGGCCGCAACATCGCCGACAGCTACTTCGGCTTCGACTCCGAGGTCACCTTCCGCGATCTCGACCTGTTGGCCGTCGGGGCGTTGGCGCTCGATGCCGAACAGGCGTTCGATCTGTATTGGAATAGCCCGTGGGCGTTTCCGATCGGCAACTTACATCGGCACAACTACAAGCCCGAAGAGAGCGCGGTGCTGTTGGCCGAGCTGCGCAAGACGCTGGCGCGCACCGAGGCCAAGCTGCCGCGGCGCAAGAGCGAGCCGGCCGAGGAGCGGCTCGGTCGGCTCGACGACGACGGCCGCGACATCGTGTGGGCGCCGGGCGAGCTGGTCTACGATCGGCCGGAGAAGATCGCCGCGCGCAAGCTGCACGAGCCGTCGCCGGCCGCGGCGCGCACGGCGCTCATCGCCAGCCAGGCGCAGCACGAGCTCGTCGTCGAGGCGGCCTATTTCGTGCCGCCGCAAGAAGCTGACGCTCGTTCACGCGCTCAGGCAGCGCGGCGTCTCCATTCGCATCCTCACCAACTCGCTGGCGTCGACGGATTTGGTGCCGGTGCACGCCGAATATGCCAAGTCGCGGCGCGGGCTCGTCGAAGCGGGCGCGCAGCTGTTCGAGCTCGACGCGTGGGCGGCTTCGCGCTCGTTTTATGTCGCCCCGCCCCGCGCTCGGCTCAGCCTGCACACGAAGGTCGCGGTCATCGATCGCGAGTGGATCTTCCTCGGCTCGGCCAACTTGGATCCGCGCTCGTCGTTCTTGAATACCGAGGTGGGGATCGCGGTCCGTAGCCCGGCGTTGGCGGAGAAGGTGTTGGCGGCGATCGCGCGCGACTTCGAGCCGCTCAACAGCTGGCAGGTCGTCGTCGACGACAACCGTCAATTGCGCTGGCACGGCTATCGCGACGGGCGCGCGCGCTGCTTCAGCCGCGAGCCTGCGGCCAGCTTGGCCCGCCGCGTCGCCGCCGCGTTCTTGGCCGTCTTGCCGCTGCGTCCGCTGCTGTAAGGCTCAGCAGCTGACGGTGCCGGGCAGGTAGCAGGTGCCGGCGGTCGATCCGGCGGCGGGGACGCAGCGCGCGGGCGTCGTGCAGCTGGGGCCGTTGACGGTGTCGCAGGCGGCGCCGTCGGCGGCGTCGGCTTTGCAGACGCCCATCACCGTTGTGCCGACGCTGCCGTAGCACGTGCCTTGCGCGCAATCGACGAAGTCGCCGCCGGCCGTGACGCCGCAGGCGGCGCCGTCGGCGGCGTATTGGATGCTCGTGCACGTGGCCGACATCGTGTTGCAGTAGATGCCGAGATTGCGGGCGCAGCCGGGGCCGGTCTTGTTGTCGCAGGCGGCGCCGGCGCTGACGGCGGCGGTCATGCACGTGCCGTTGACCGTCGTCGTCGCGCCGATGCAGGCGAGGCCGGGGCTGCACGGCGCCGTGCGGCTGCAGCTCGCGCCGACGATGCCGTCGACGACACACGTCATCGTGTTGGCCACGAACAATACGCAACTGAACGAGTAGACCACATA